>NZ_JBHYZO010000019.1:0-121124 GCF_042753785.1 Streptomyces sp. NPDC059256
CTCCGACGTAAACCGGTCACCCGTAAGCTGCATCCCATCACCCGAGTCACCAGCAAACCGGATCACCACCCGATCCAACCGGCGAACCTCCTTGGTGACCTCTCCGGTGGGGGCTGCGGACGATCGTTGTCCGCCCACGAGCGCCTCGGCCGTGTTATCGGCCTCGTCGGCGTGCTCGGCTGGGCTACTGACCTGGCTGGTCACTGAACTGGACCTCCCTTTGAGGCGGCTGTTCGGTCCGACCGTCCCACCGGCCGTCCCGTGCCACCCTACGTGGGTAAGGGTGCCCTTCCCCTTACCGCTCATATGCTGGACGTCAAATTGAGACGCCCTAATGTCATAGTTTGGTATATATTGCCGGGCCGTTCCGGCAGTACAGCCGAGACGCTCCCTGCTCATCCTTTGGTTCTAGGACCGACGCCCGTTCGGCCATCTGGTATGGCGTCAGCGCCTGCTCTCGGCGCATCTCCGACCCGAGCACTAGGACCTCAAACCGGGCACTAGGACCTCAAATAGGTCAGGACGGCCAGCACCCGTCGGTGATCCCCGTCACTCGGCGAGAGCCCCAGCTTCAGGAAGATGTTGCTGACGTGCTTCTCGACGGCCCCGTCACTCACCACGAGCTGCCGGGCGACCGCCGAGTTCGTCCGCCCCTCGGCCATCAGGCTGAGGACCTCCCGCTCGCGCGGGGTGAGGTTGGCCAGTACGTCCTGCTTGCGGCTGCGGCCCAGTAGCTGGGCGACGACCTCCGGGTCCAGGGCGGTACCACCGCGCGCCACCCGCACCACGGCGTCCACGAACTCCCGGACCTCGGCCACCCGGTCCTTGAGGAGATAGCCCACCCCGCGACTGCTGCCCGCCAGCAACTCGGTGGCGTACTGCTCCTCCACATACTGGGACAGCACCAGCACCCCGAGGTCGGGGTGGACCTTGCGCAGCCGTACCGCGGCCCGTACGCCTTCGTCCGTGTGCGTCGGCGGCATCCGGACGTCGGCGACCACCACATCGGGCAGTGCGTTCTGTGCGGCCAGCTCGCCGATCGTCTTGACCAGCGCCTCCCCGTCACCGACCCCGGCGACCACATCGTGCCCGCGATCGGTCAGCAGCCGGGTGAGCCCCTCGCGCAACAGCACCGAGTCCTCGGCGATGACGACACGCACTCTGTCACTCACGTCCCTGTATCCCCCATGTCGATCCGTATCCCGCCCTGTATGCATCAGCATCCCAGTATCCGGACCTCAGTGCGGTCCTGGACAGCGGTGATGACGGGGGATCGAGGGGATTCGGGGGCTCAGGGAGGTGTAGTGGCCTCCTGTCTCGACGCCAGCGCATTCGATGCGCCGGCCCCGGGCGACCGGGGATTCCACCGGACACGCCAGCAGCGGCGCGAATGGGTGACCTGGACGGTTGCGACGATTCCCGGTCGGTGACGCGTCCAGCAGAAGCGGTGCGGGCTGGACCGTGCCGCAAGGGCAGCGCGGGTGGGGCGGACGGGGCTGACGAGGGCCGTCGGAATGCCCCGCGACCCGGAGTCGGGACGAGGGGCAGGCCGGTGGGTCGATCGGATCAGCGGCGCCAGGGCAGCTCCGCCGTCACCCTGGTCGGCCCGCCCACGGGCGAGTCGACGGCCAGGATGCCGTCGACGGCATCCAGTCGTTCGGCCAGCCCGGCCAGGCCGCTGCCCGTGGAGGCGTTCGCACCGCCCCTGCCGTCGTCGCTGACCTGGAGCATGAGGCGCCCCTGTGACTGCCAGACATCCACCGAGGCCCGACTGGCCTGGGCGTGCTTGCTGATGTTCTGGAGGAGTTCGGAGACGGTGAAGTAGGCGATGCCCTCGATCGCAGCCGCGGGGCGCTCCGCAAGATCCACATCCACGGCCACGGGCACCGTGCAGCGGGAGGCGACGGAGGAGAGTGCGGCGTCGAGTCCGCGGTCGGTGAGGACTGCGGGGTGGATGCCTCGGGCGAGGTCGCGGAGTTCTTGGAGGGCGATTTTCACTTCGCCGTGGGCTTCGTCGACCATGGCGGCGGCTGCGTCGGGGTCTTCGAGGAGTTTTTCCTTGGCGAGTCCGAGGTCCATGGCGAGGGCGACGAGGCGGGCTTGGGCGCCGTCGTGGAGGTCGCGTTCGATGCGTCGCAGATCGGCTGCGGCGGTGTCCACGACCACCCCCCGGTCCGACTCCAACTCCACCACCCTGGTCGCCAGCGATGAGGGGCCCAGCAACCCGCTGACCATCACCCGGTCCACATAGGAGAAGCCGCGGATCATCCACGCCGAGACCAGGACGACCGCAAGCCCCGTCCCCGAGGCCATGGCGATCTCCAGCGGGGTGTCGAGGAACAGACTCCGCTCCTCGGAGCCTGAGCCATCACCGTAGAGCTGGATTCCGGGCTGGTCCCCGAACGTGGGCAGGGTCCACTGCCACAGCGGGTACAGCAGCAGTGTCCAGCCGGTGATCCAGAACGTGGTGAGCACGATGAACGAGATCAGGGCCCACGGGAAGTGCAGCACCGCGTAGAGCAGGTTCCGCCAGGATGCGCCGCTCTTGAGGACCGCGCCGACCCAGGCCAGCATTCCGTTGGACCGGGGGCGCAGCGGTTCGGGGGCGGCCACGTCATGGTGCAGCAGTGCCCGAGCCCGGCTGCGCTCCAGCGCCCCGAAGCCGCGGCAGCCGGCCAGCGCGGCGGCCAGCACCGGAATCCCGATGAACGTCACCAGCAGTCCCGCGCCCAGCGAGAGGGTGGTGATCGCGAAGACGAAGAGGAGGGCGCTGATCGGCAGGCTCAGCAGGTGGTAGCCGTACTCGCGCCAGGTGCGGCGCTCGAACGGGGCCCGCAGGGCCGAGGGGACGATGGAGTTCCGGTCGTGCTCGTGCCGGTCCCGTCGTTCCGGTCGGAAGTCGGTGGCCATGGGCGTCATCCGTTCTGCGCTGCGGGCTGTCATGACATCAAGGGTGCTGGGGCCGGGGGCCGCAGACCATGAGGACGGTTGCCCTCTTGACCCGGGGGTTTTCCCCACCATGCGGTGTGGTGCGGTTTTGCCTCCGTGCCCGAAGACCCTCCCGGAGTGCGCCGTGGAACTCGCCGGAGTGCGCCGGGCGGCCGGCGGCGGTACGGGCGTGGCCTGCGCGCCGTTGGTCGACGCTGCCCTGTCCCGTACCAAGCTCGCTGTGAGCCGCTGTGAGTCGGTATGGGTCGGTGCGAGTCAGTGCGGAAGTGGTGCATCCGCCCCGGACGCCGGCCCGCTGGACTGGTGGGCCACCCCCTCGGCCTCGTGATGACATGCCTAGCGGGTGCGGGTGCGGGTGCGGGTGCGAGTGCCGGTGCGACGGCGAGCACGGGTGCGGGCGATCACCGCTGTGGTGTCGTACGGACGCGCCAGGGGATCTCCACCGTCACGTTCGTTCCCCCACCGGCCGGCGAGTCCACGATGAACAACCCGTCCACCGCGTTCAGCCGTTCGGCCAGCCCGGCCAACCCCGTACCGCCGTCCAAGCGGGCCCCGCCCCGGCCGTCGTCGCTGACCTGGATCAGCAGTCGGTCGGCCGACTGCCAGACGTCCACCGCCGCCTGGCGGGCCTGGGCGTGCTTGCTGATGTTCTGGAGGAGTTCGGAGACGGTGAAGTAGGCGATGCCCTCGATCGCCGCCGCAGGACGGTCGACGAGTTCCACGGACACCTTCACCGGGGCCGTGCAGCGGGAGGCGACGGAGGAGAGTGCGGCGTCGAGTCCGCGGTCGGTGAGGACGGCGGGGTGGATGCCTCGGGCGAGGTCGCGGAGTTCTTGGAGGGCGATTTTCACTTCGCCGTGGGCTTCGTCGACCATGGCGGCGGCTGCGTCGGGGTCTTCGAGGAGTTTCTCCTTGGCGAGTCCGAGGTCCATGGCGAGGGCGACGAGGCGGGCTTGGGCGCCGTCGTGGAGGTCGCGTTCGATGCGTCGCAGATCGGCTGCGGCGGTGTCCACGACCACCCCCCGGTCCGACTCCAACTCCGCGATCCGGCGCTCCAGCTCATCGGACGGCGACAACAGACCGCGGACCATGGCCCGGTCAGCGAGGGTCAGCCCCCGCGCTATATAGGGCAGCACCGGCCAGAGGACGAAGAGACCGACGAGGGCGACCGTGAAGGTGACCACGCCCCAAGGCAGCCGGATCGAGGAGAACAGCACCGTCCGCCAGGCGACCGGGTCCTTCAAACTGATCCACAGCCATGCCAACATCCCCTCCCCGCGATGCGCCCCGCTCAGTGAACTCGGCTCCTCGACCTGCACCCCGAGGAACATCCGGGCCCGGGCGCGCTCGAACTTGCCGATCAACCGGGCCCCGGCCAGCGCAAGGGCGAGGAACGGCAGTCCGACCACCGTCACCGACAATCCCGCACCCAGAAAGATTGTGAACGACACATAAACAAATCCGATGATCGCCGCCGGTAGGTTGAGCAGGAGATGGGCGATCTCCTTCCACGTGTGGAGAGGGAAGGCGAAGCCCACGGGCGGCAACTGATCGTCGGTCTGCGTGCGCGGGGCGATGGAGGAAGCGGTGCTGCTCACGGTCATACGTGTCAGCCTGCCTGGCCGGATGGGCCGGCGCCATGGGGTTGCCCGGGTGGGACGTAGGTGGGGATAACCCCACCTACCACGGGGCGTGACTGCTTGGGGTCCGTTTGGCAGGGCCTAGACTCCCGTGCGTACACCACACGGCTCGTCGACGATTCCAAGGCGTCGCGGCAGTACACGCGGCCTTCGAAGGTCGACTAGGCGGACGAGGCCCATGAGGCCAGGGAGCGAGGAGCGGACGTGACGGAACCGACCGTGACCACGCTCGCAGCCAGTTACTACGAGAGCTACTCGGTCGTCGGGCTGCTCGCCCTCGTCGGCGTGCTGTTCGTGGCGGTGGCCTTCGGTGCCGGACGGCTGCTGCGACCGGTCGTGCCCACCCCCGAGAAACTCATGACGTACGAGTGCGGCGTCGACCCCGTCGGCGAAGGTTGGGCGCACACCCAGGTCCGCTACTACGTCTATGCGTTCCTGTACGTCATCTTCGCCGTCGACTCGATCTTCCTCTTCCCCTGGGCCACGATCTTCGCCGCCCCGGGGTACGGCGCGACGACGCTCGTGGAGATGTTCATCTTCCTCGGCTTCCTGGCCGTGGGACTGCTCTACGCATGGAAGAAGGGCGTCCTGACATGGACGTGATCCCGGAGTCGCTTCCCGAGCCGCGCCGGCTCGGCATCCTCTCCCGGCTGGCCCCCGAGCCCATGAAGGTCGTCCTCAACTGGGGGCGCCGCTACAGCCTGTGGGTCTTCAACTTCGGGCTCGCCTGCTGCGCCATCGAGTTCATCGCGGCTTCGATGGCCCGCCATGACTTCATCCGGCTCGGGGTCATCCCGTTCGCACCGGGTCCGCGCCAGGCGGATCTGATGATCGTCTCCGGCACGGTCACCGACAAGATGGCACCCGCGGTCAAGCGGCTCTACGAGCAGATGCCCGAACCCAAGTACGTCATCTCCTTCGGCGCCTGCTCCAACTGCGGCGGCCCCTACTGGGACTCGTACTCGGTGACCAAGGGCGTCGACCAGATCATCCCGGTCGACGTCTATGTGCCCGGCTGCCCGCCGCGGCCGGAAGCGCTGCTCCAGGGAATCCTCAAACTCCAGGAGAAGATCGCCCGGGAGTCGCTGGGCGAGCGCTACGGCACGGGGTCGGGCGCTCAGGCTTCGACCGCCGCACTGCGCAGCGGGCTCGTGCCCGCGCCCCCGGTGCCCGCAGCCGGAACCGACGCTGGCACTGATACCGGCACCGGCCCCGGCACTGATACCGATACTGGCACCGGCACCACTGGTACGGCCGGAACCGAGACTCCCGGCACCACAGGTACGACCGGAACGGACGGGGCCACGGGCTCGACCGGGGGTGCCCAGTGACCGGGTACGACCGCCTGCCGGACGATGTCGCGGAACTCTTCGGCCCGAACGCCACCGCCGAATCCGCCTACGACCTCCTGACCGTCGACGTACCTCCGGCCTCGTGGATCGCGGCCCTGGAGATCGCCCGCGACCAACTCGGCTGTAGCTACTTCGACTGGTTGAGTGCGGTGGACGAACCCGGTACCGGCTTCCGCGTCTGCGCACACGTGGTGGCGCTCGGCGGCCCGCCGCCGGCGGCGGACGAATCCGGCGCACCCGGGGCCGAGGTGAAGGCTCCGCCCGCGCATGGATCCCCGGGTGGGATCCAGGTGCGCAGGCTGATGCTCCGCACGACCGTTCCGCATGACGCACCGGTCCTTCCCACCGCCCGTGAGGTGTACGCGGGGGCGGACTGGCACGAGCGCGAGACCCACGAGATGTTCGGCGTGGAGTTCACCGACCACCCTCACCTGGTGCCGTTGTTGCTGCCCGAAGGGTTCGAAGGCCATCCGCTGCGCAAGGACTTCGTCCTCGCCGCCCGGGTCGCCAAGGCATGGCCCGGGGCCAAGGAACCGGGCGAGTCCGAGCACGGGGGGCCCAAGCGGCGGCAGATGCTTCCGCCCGGCGTGCCCGACCCCAATGAGTGGGGCCCGCTCAAGGGCCAGCTGCCGCCCGCACCGGCCCGGCCGGCGCGGGCGCCACGAGCTGCGGGCGCCGCGGCCGGGGAACGCCCGGCCCGTCGCGCTCGCACGGTGGGGGAGGGCTCGACGAGCCAAGCAGCCGGCGCGGAGGGCACGGCAGCTCCGGCCCGACGCTCCAGGAGTGTCGGCGAGGGGTCTGCGAGCCAGGCCGCTCAACGGCCCGACGCGACAGCCGGCACAAGCCGGACCAGGCCAGCGAGGGACGCGGCGACTGGCGCTGCTAGGTCTGCGCCGGCGGGGGACGCGGCAGCCTGCGCGGGTAGGTCCGCGCCGGCAGCACCGTCCACCGACGCGCCCGCCACTGACGCGCCCGCCACCCATGGACCCGCCACCGACGCGCCCGCCCCGTCGGCCGGCACCGCCGAGGCTGCGGCAGGCTCCACGCCGGAGCGGGGGAGCACCCCGGCCGCTCGAAACGCGGACGCACCCTGGCACCACGCCCGTCCGGCGTTCGACTCTTCCCAGGCCACCAGCGCGACCGGCTCGGCAGACAGGGCCCAAGGCACCGGCTCGGCAGACAGGGCCCAAGGCACCGGCGCGGCCCCGGGTACGGACGAGGCCGCCACGAAGTCCGGCCCACCGCAGGAAGGGGCCGGCCCGGACAGCGCCACCGGAAGCACAGCGGGCCCGACTGAGAAACCCGGCCAGAACGACGAGCCCCGCCCTCAGCAGCCCGACGACACCACAGATCCCGGAGGCGACCCCGAGTGAACGACGCTCTCGACGTCGCCGTCCGACTGCTCATCGTCTTCGCCGTGTTCATGGTGTTCCCGCTCGTCATCGGGCAGACCGAACACAAGGTGATGGCGCACATGCAGGGCCGTCTCGGTCCCATGTACGCGGGTGGTTTCCACGGCTGGGCCCAGCTCGTTGCGGACGGGGTGAAGTTCGCCCAGAAGGAAGACATCGTTCCGGCCGGTGCCGATCGACGGATCTTCCAGCTCGCCCCCGCCGTCGCCCTGCTGCCGTACCTCCTCGTCCTGCTGGCCATTCCGATCGGCCCGGGCGAAGGGGCCGTCGGCCAGGTCATCGACGCGGGCATCTTCTTCGTCATGGCGGTCATGGGTGTCGGAGTCCTCGGCTCCCTGATGGCCGGCTGGGCTTCAGCCAACAAGTTCTCCCTGCTCGGCGGATTGCGTACGGCGGCACAGCTCCTGGCCTACGAACTGCCGATGCTGCTGACCGCCGCCTCTGTCGCCATGGCCGCGGGCACCGTCTCGCTGACCGGCATCCTCGACGCCTTCGAGTGGTGGTGGCTGCCCTGGCAGATCGTGGGCGCCATCGTCTTCTTCGTCGCGGGGCTCGCCGAACTGCAACGGCCGCCCTTCGACATGCCCGTCGCCGACTCGGAGATCATCTTCGGCGCCTACACCGAGTACACCGGTCTGCGTTTCGCGCTCTTCCTGCTGGCCGAGTACGCGGGCATCGTCGTCCTCTGCGGTCTGACCACGGTCCTCTTCCTCGGCGGCTGGCACGGGCCGATGGGGGCGGACGGACTCGGCTGGGTGTGGACCCTGCTCAAGACCGCCGTCCTCGCATTCATCGTCATCTGGCTGAGGGTGAGCTATCCCCGGATGCGGGAGGACCAGCTCCAGCGCCTCGCCTGGACCACCCTCGTCCCGCTCGCCCTCGCCCAGATCGCTCTCACCGGCATCGTGAAGGTGGTGATCTAGTCATGGCGCCGATTCCCGGCTCCGGCCTCGCCAAGGGCCTTGCCGTCACCCTCCGCACGATGACGAAGAAGACCGTCACCGCGCAGTACCCCGAGGTTCAGCCCGACCTCCCACCGCGTACGCGCGGTGTGATCGGACTGTTCGAGGAGAACTGCACGGTCTGCATGCTCTGCGCCCGTGAATGCCCCGACTGGTGCATCTACATCGACTCCCACAAGGAGACGGTTCCGGCCACCACGCCCGGTGGTCGCGAGCGCAGCCGCAACGTCCTCGACCGGTTCGCCATCGACTTCTCGCTCTGCATGTACTGCGGGATCTGCATCGAGGTCTGCCCCTTCGACGCGCTGTTCTGGTCGCCGGAGTTCGAGTACGCGGAGACCGACATCCGCGAACTGACGCATGAGCGGGACAAGCTCCGCGAGTGGATGTGGACGGTCCCCGCACCGCCCGCGCTCGACCCCGGGGCCGAGGAGCCGAAGGAGATCGCGGCGGCCCGCAAGGCGGCTGAGAAGCTCGCCGCTGCCCAGGAGGCCGCCCGGGCAGAAGAAGCCCAGCCAGCCCAGCCAGCCCAGCCGGCCCAGTCAGCCCCCGAGACACCGCAGGACTCGGCACAGCAGGATTCAGCAGCGGCACCGCAGGACTCGGCGGCGCAGCCGGGTCCGGGGGCGAAGGGCGCACAGAAGGCTGCCACCGATGGAGCCCCGGCAACTCCGGAAGCTCCGAAGAAGCCGGCGCCCCCGGCAGCCCCGGCAGCCGGCGAGACCCAGGACGACGGCGCTTCCTCCTCCGGCGCCTCTGCCGATTCTTCCTCTCGCGGGCCCTCGTCCTCCGGCACTTCGACTCCCGGTCCTTCATCCTCCGGTCCTTCGACTCCTGACCCTTCGGCTCCCGGTCCTTCGTCCTCCGGTCCTTCGTCTGGTGACCCCGACTCCGAAGGCCCGAACGATCACGGGCGACCCGGGCCCGCCACCCCGCCCGAGGGCGCAGGAGGCCCGCGATGATGCTCACCGCCACCACGGCGACCGCCAAGGCCCTGACAGCGGCCCAGGCGACCGAAGCCCAAGGCTTCCTGTCCCCGACCGGTGTGGAGATCGCCTTCCTCCTCGTCGGACTGGTCACGCTCGGCGCGGCCGTCATGACCGTCACCACGAAGCAACTGGTGCATGCCGCACTGTGGCTGGTGGTGACGCTCGGCGGGCTCGCCGTCGAGTACCTGCTCCTCACGGCCGAGTTCATCGCCTGGGTGCAGGTCCTGATCTACCTCGGTTCCGTCGTCGTCCTCCTCCTCTTCGGTCTGATGCTCACCAAGGCGCCCATCGGCCGGTCCCCGGACGCCGACTCCGGCAACCGCCTTGTCGCCCTGGGTGTCGCCCTGACCGCGGCGGTCGCGCTGGTCTGGGTCGTCGTCGATGCGTTCCGCGCCACCTGGATCGATCTGGACGGGCCCCCACAGGGGACCACTGCCGTGACCGGCTCAATCCTCTTCCGCCACTGGGTACTGCCCTTCGAAGCGCTCTCGGTGCTCCTCCTCGCCGCGCTCATCGGTGCGATCGTCCTCTCGCGCAAGCGGGACCAGGAGCCCACCCCGAAGAGCCCCGCGCGGCCCCGTACGGGCCCCGCGGGCACCCCAGCCAGGTCGGCCGGCAGGGCCAAGGCGGCCACACCGACCGCCGGCTCAAACGCCTCCGGCGCCCCCGGGACCACCACGGCAGCCGCCCGGCCCGCAGGTCCCGCCTCCGCCGCACAGTCAGCCACCGCACAGTCAGCCACCGCTCCGGGCCCGTCGGCCGATGCCATGGGTCAGGGCACCGCCGCGAACCCTGGTGCAGGCCCCGCCTCGCACGCCACCGGCCCCTCCGCGCAGCCCGACGGCGCACCCGCGAAGGCACCCGAGGGAGAGAGCTGATGCACCTCGCCTATCCCGCCGTCCTCGCGGCCCTCCTCTTCTGCGTCGGCCTGTACGGCGTACTGGCCCGACGCAACGCGATCCTGGTGCTGATGTCCGTTGAGCTGATGCTCAACTCCGTCAATCTGAACCTGGTCGCCTTCGACGTCTGGCTGCGCGATGCCCTCCACGCCGGCCAGGCCCTCACCCTCTTCACCATCGCCATCGCCGCCGCCGAGATCGGCATCGGACTGTCGATCGTCCTGATGGTCTACCGCAACCGCGGCACATCGGACATCGACCGCCTCCGCGACACCGCCGAGGGCCACGAAGGCGACCTCGACGAGACCGCCGCCCCTGACACGGCCTCCCCGGCGCAGAAGGCTGAGGCCACCGCGTGACCACCACGACCCTTGCCGTCCTCGTCCCCCTCCTCCCCTTCCTGGGCGCGGTGGCCGGACTGCTCCTCGGCCGGATCGCCCCCGGGTTCATCCGCCCCCTGGCGGTCCTGCCGCCGCTGGTCGCGACCGCACTCGCCGTCGTCGTCGCCGTCCGCCAGGGCGGCGACAAAACGCTCGACGCAGCCACCCAGCTCACGCCGACCGGCTCGGTCCCCATCGATCTGGCCCTGCACATCGACGGGTTCGCCGCACTGGTCGCCGTGCTCGTCGGGCTCGTCGCCTCCTGCGTCCAGATCTACTCCACGGCCTACCTCCGTGACGATCCGCGCTACTCGTCGTACGCGGCCCTGGTCTCGCTGTTCACCGCCGCGATGCTCCTGGTGGTCTACTCGGGCGATCTGATGGTGCTCCTGGTCGGCTGGGAGATCATGGGCATCTGCTCGTACTTCCTCGTCGGCCACTACTGGGAGACGCCCGAGGCGCGAGCCGCCTCCCTGAAGGCGTTCCTGGTCACCAAGCTCGGTGACGTCCCCTTCCTCATCGGTCTGTTCGCGCTGGCCACCGACGCCGGCACCTTCCGGATCACCGGAATCCTCGATGCGGTCGCGGCGGGCAACATCGACCACCCCACGCTGATCGCCCTCCTGCTGCTGGCGGGCGTCGCGGGCAAGTCCGCCCAGTTCCCGCTGCACACCTGGCTGCCGGACGCCATGGCCGGCCCCACCCCCGTCTCCGCGCTGATCCATGCCGCGACGATGGTCGCGGCCGGCATCTACTTCGTGGCCCGACTGCTACCCCTCTTCGCAGCCTCCGCCGCCGCGCTCACCGTGCTCGCGGTCATGGCCGCCATCACCATGGTCGGCTCGGCCCTCGCCGCCTTGGCCCAGGACGACATCAAGCGCGTCCTCGCCTACTCGACCATCGGACAACTCGGTTACATGGCCGGCGCTCTCGCCGTCGCCGACCGTGGGGCCGCCGTGTTCCACCTCCTGTCCCACGGCGCCTTCAAGGCGCTGCTGTTCCTCGCCGCAGGCGTCGTCATCCACGCCGCCGGCACCAACTCGCTCGCAGCGATGTCCCGGATGGGCGGTCTCGCCAAGCGCATCCCGGACACCTACTGGACGATGACCATCGCCCTCCTCGCCCTCGCCGCGATCCCGCCCTTCGCCGGCTTCTTCTCCAAGGAAGCCGTCCTCGTTGCCGCGGAGCACACGGCGTTGCGCGAATCCACCACCGCACCGGGCGTCGCCGGTTGGACCGTCCTGGTCGCCGGTCTGGTCACCGCCCTCCTCACCGCCGCCTACGCCGCCCGCCTCTGGCTGCTGGCCTTCCGCGGCAAGGGGGCCGACGTCCCTGACCACGGCCGCGAGCCCCTCTCCATGACCGCGGTGCTCTGGGTCCTGGCAGTCCCCTCCCTCGGCTTCGGGCTGACCTACGGCTACTTCGACGACTGGTTCGACGGACACAGCCTGGCGCCCACCCTCGTCACCGCAGTCCTCGGCGTCGGGGTCTCCCTGATCGGCGGACTGATCACCTACGCAGCCTGGCGCAGCCGTCGTCCTCTCGCCGCCCGCACGCCCATGGGCGCGGTGGCAGCGGACCCGGAGGCGTCCCCGGCGGTCACCGAAGCAGAGGCGATCGCCACGCACGCACCCGTCTTCGGGGACATCGCGGGCGCCGCCGACCCCACCGACCCCGGTCGGATCCTGCTCGGCCCGCTACACCGCCACGCGGTCACCGGCTTCCACCTCGACGCCGTCTACCACGTGCTGTTCGTGCGCCCCGTCCAAGCAGGCGCCGACCTGGTCCGCTTCCTCGACCGCGAGGTCGTCGACACCTATGTGCGCGGTGCCGCAACGGGCAGCAACTGGCTCGGCCAACTCGTCCGGCGCGCCCAGACCGGCAACGTACAGACCTACCTCAGCGCACTGCTGGCGGGCTCCGTCGTCCTGGTGATCGCCGCCGTAGTCCTCTCCCATGCCAACGCGGGATCGTGAGCCGTGATCGATATCAGCGAGTCCGTGATGCAGTTCCTTCTCGCGTTCATCATCGTCGTGCCGCTCCTGGGTGCCGTCGCCGCGCTGCTGCCGGCCCCGCCCGGGCTGCGCGGAACCAGCCCCGACCAGGCGGTCCTGCGCCACGGCGTCACCGTTACCGGTGCGGTCCTGATCGCGGCCGTCATCCTCACCATCGGGTTCGACCACGACCAGCCGTCGAGGATGCAGGCCACGACGGACATCAGCTGGATCGCCGCACTCGACGTGCGCATCCACCTCGGTGTCGACGGCATTTCCCTCCCCCTGGTCGTCCTCACCGCGCTCCTGACCTTCCTCTGCGCGCTCTACAGCTACTTCAAGATGCCCTCGGGCCCCTCGCCGAAGGCGTTCGTCGCCCTGCTGCTCGTCCTTGAATCGGGGACGCTGGCGACCTTCGCCGTCCTCGACCTGGTGCTCTTCTTCCTCGCCTTCGAGATGGTCCTCATCCCGATGTACTTCCTCATCGCCCGCTGGGGCGGTGGCGAACGGCGAGCCGCCGCCTGGAAGTTCATCCTTTACACCCTGCTCGGCTCCGTGGTCATGCTGCTCGGCCTGCTGCTGATCGGGCTGAAGGCCGGCACCTTTGACATGGTGGCACTCGCCACTGACAACGGCCGGGGCCTCACCGCGTCCACGCAGCTCATCGCCGTTCTTGCGATCGGCATCGGGCTCGCAGTGAAGACCCCGATGTGGCCCCTGCACAGCTGGCTCCCCGACGCCCACACCGCAGCCCCCACCGTCGGCTCGGTCCTGCTGGCGGGCGTCCTGCTGAAGATGGGCACGTACGGGTTCGTCCGCATCGTGCTGCCGATCGCACCCGACGGCATGCAGACCTTCGCGCCCTACCTCGCGGCCTTCGCGGTCGTCGGCATCATCTACGGCTCCCTGGCCTGTCTCGCGCTGGCCAAAGAAGGCGCGGGCGGCGACCTCAAGCGACTGATCGCGTACTCCTCCGTCGGCCACATGGGCTTCGTCCTGCTCGGCATCGCGACCATGACCCCCACCGGAGTCAATGGGGCCCTCTTCGCGAACATCGCCCACGGACTCATCACCGGCCTGCTGTTCTTCCTGGTCGGAGCGCTCAAGGACCGCTACGGAACGGCCGACCTCGACACGCTCGCAGGAGCCACCGGCGCCGCCCTCTACGGTCGCGCCCCCCGGCTCGGCGGACTGCTCGCCTTCGCCGCCATCGCCTCGCTCGGCCTGCCCGGCCTCGCCGGGTTCTGGGGCGAGATGCTCGCGCTGTTCGGCGCCTTCGACCCCGCGGACGGCCTCAACCGGCCCGCCTTCCTCACCTTCATGGCGATCGGCGGGTTCGGCACCCTGCTGACCGCCGCCTACCTCCTGATCGTGGTGCGCCGCGTCTGCATGGGGGCGATCCAGCAGAAGCACGCGACCGAGCCCTTCGCCGATGTGCAGCGCTACGAGTTCGCCACCTGGTCCCCGCTGGTCGCCCTCACCGTCCTGGCCGGACTGTGGCCCGCTGTCCTCCTCGGTCTCACCGACCCGGCCGTGCAGAAGCTCCTCGCAGGAGGCAACTCGTGATCATGGCCATCGCCCCTTCCACAGCCGCCATGGACACGAGCAGCCCCGCCGGTGCCCAGGAGCTCACAGCACCGGTCACCGGACCCGCAGCGCAGGGCGCGATCGGCCCGGCCGCGGACTCCGGCACCCCGGCGTCCGGCGCGTCGCTCCCCGACGTCACCGCCCTCGCGGCGGACGTCCCGAACCTCGTCCAGTCGGTCGACTGGGTCGCCATCGCTCCGCCCACCATCACCGCCGTGGTGGCGCTGGCCGTCCTGGTCGCCGACCTGTTCGTACCGGCCGCCCACAAGCGCTGGCTCGGTCTCGGTGCCATCGGTGGCCTGATCGCGGCCCTCATCGCCCTGGTGCCGCTGAGCGACGGTGACCGGCAGACGTTCTGTCTGACCACCGCTCCCGACACCTGTAGCTACGTCGCGGACCACTTCACGCTCGCGATCCAACTCCTCGTCCTCGGCGGCGCCCTGCTGACCGCGCTCCTGGCCCTCAGCGACACCCGCCGAGATCTCCCCGCCGGCGAGTTCTGGTTCCTCCTGCTCGCCTCCGCTGCCGGAGCCGCGCTGCTGCCCGCCTCCCGGGACCTGGCCACGCTCATCGTGGCCCTGGAAGTGGCCTCCCTGCCCGCCTTCGCGCTCGTCGGCCTCAAGCGGGGAGACCGTCGCTCCAGCGAGGCGGCACTGAAGTTCTTCCTCTCGTCGGTCACCGCCACGGCCGTCTCCCTCCTCGGCGTGAGCTTCGTCTACGGCACCACCGGCAGCCTCCACCTCACCGAGATCGCCACCCGGATCGGCGAGGTCTCCGGACAGCTGGACACCCTCGCGAAGACCGGCGTCGCCCTCACCCTGATCGGTTTCGCCTTCAAGACGGCGGCCGTCCCGTTCCACTTCTGGGTCCCGGACACCTATGTGGGCGCACCGCTGCCCATCGCGGCCTATCTGTCCGTCGTCGGCAAGGCGGTCGGATTCTCCGGCCTCATCCTCGTGACCGTCATCGCGTTCCCCGGATACGCCGACGTCTGGGGCCCCGCCATCGCCGTACTGGCCGCACTCACCATGACCGCGGGCAATGTGGCCGCACTGCGCCAGTCCGCGGACCGCCCCTGGAGTGCCGTACGCCTGCTGGCCTGGTCATCCGTCGGTCAGGCCGGCTACATCCTGGTCCCGATCGCGGCAGCCGCGTACTCCAGTGACGACCAGATCGGCGCCACCGTGGCGTACGCCCTGATGTACGCGGCGGTCAACCTCGGTGCGTTCGCGGTGGCCGCGCTGGTCTCGCGCACCCATCCGCTGAACCGGATCTCCGATTACCGCGGCCTCTACTCCACCCGCCCGCTCGCCGCCCTCGCGATGGGCTTCTTCCTGCTCTGCCTCGCCGGCCTGCCTCCGGGCATCATCGGCCTCTTCGCCAAGGTGACCGTCTTCTCCTCGGCCGTCGACGCGGGGCTCGGCTGGCTCGCCGTGGTCATGGCCATCAATGTGGTGATCGCCCTCTACTACTACCTTCGGTGGACGGCGATCCTCTTCCGCACCCCCGAGGCAGCGCCTGAGGCAGCGCCTGAGTCGGCATCCGATTCGGCATCCGCGATGGACACGGGCCGCGGACGTCTCGCACTGCGACGCACGCCCAGGGCGGTCACCCTGGCGATCGCCCTGACGGCCGCCGTGGGCGTGGCCCTCTCCGGCTACCCCCAGCTCGTCCTGCGGTTCGCGGCCACCAGCCTGTTCTGACCTTCACCCGTACGGCTCAGCCCGCGGCCTAGCCCCACCAGGGAACTAGGGCCCTTCGCCTGGCGTTGACCAGTACAGAAGGGTCCACTGGAGAGTGGAGCACCACCACAGCACCATCACAAGGGTTCCCCTGCCGCACCACCTGGAGGGCCTACCGTGCACCGCCGGCACAACGGGCTGAAAACCGCCGTACTCCTCGGGGGACTGTCCGCACTCATCATCGCCTTCGGTAGCTTCTTCGGACGTACGGGACTGCTCGTCGCGCTCGCCGTGGCGCTCGGCACCAACGCCTATGCCTACTGGAACAGCGACAAGCTAGCCCTGCGGGCCATGCGGGCACGCCCCGTGAGCGAGTTCGAGGCGCCTGCGCTCTACCGCATCGTCCGTGAGCTCTCGACCGCCGCCCGCCAGCCCATGCCACGGCTCTACATCTCGCCCACCCAGGCCCCGAATGCCTTCGCCACCGGCCGCAACCCGCGCAACGCGGCGGTCTGCTGTACGGAAGGCATCCTGCACATCCTGGACGAGCGGGAGCTGCGCGGAGTCATCGGCCATGAGCTGAGCCATGTCTACAACCGGGACATCCTGATCTCCTCGGTCGCCGGTGCGCTCGCCTCCGTCGTGATGTTCCTGGCGAACTTCGCCTGGCTGATCCCGGTGGGCCGCTCCGACGACGACGGCCCAGGGCTCGCGGGAATGCTGTTGATCATGATCCTGGGGCCGATCGCCGCCTCCATCATCCAGCTCGCCGTCAGCCGCTCCCGCGAGTACGAGGCGGATGCCTCCGGCGCTCAGCTGACCGGTGACCCGCTGGCCCTGGCGAGCGCACTGCGCAAGCTCGACGCCGGCACCAAACAGCTTCCGCTGCCTCCGGAGCCGCGTCTGGAGACGGCGAGCCACATGATGATTGCGAACCCGTTCCGGCCGGGCAGGAGCCTGACCAAGATGTTCTCGACCCACCCGCCCATGGCGGAGCGGATCGCCCGACTAGAACAGATGGCAGGTCGCTGACCATGAAGACAATCCTGAATGTGATCTGGCTCATCCTGTGCGGCTTCTGGATGTTCCTCGGCTACCTCCTCGCCGGTGCGCTGCTGTGCATCACGATCATCGGCATCCCGTTCGGTATGGCCGCCTTCCGCATCGGGATCTACGCCCTCTGGCCGTTCGGCTACACGGTCGTGGACCGACGTGACGCCGGGGCACCCTCGTGCGTCGGCAACGTGCTCTGGCTGGTCCTCGCCGGCTGGTGGCTCGCCCTGGGGCACATCGTGACCGGCATAGCCCTCTGCCTGACGATCATCGGCATCCCACTGGGCATCGCCAACTTCAAGTTGATCCCGGTATCCCTCCTGCCCCTGGGCAAGGAGATCGTGCCGACGGACCAGCCCTTCGCCACTCGCTGACCACAGCGCGTCGCCCACCCGGAACAGCCGCGGGTGCCTGCCTTGCAACCTGGTGACTCCCTGGATGATCGGTCCTGAGCTGGGCAGACGTCCATCGAAAGACCGGAGTGCGAGTGATCCACGATGGCCCAGCGAAGATCACATCGGCTCATCCGCCGAGATCGCAACCATCGGGTACAAGATTCGCGTCTCATGGTGAACCACTCAAAACGACCTATGGATCGCGTGAGCGACGAATTCCGCAGGGAAGGCAGGTTCAGGGCATGAGCATCATCAGCTGGATCGTTCTCGGGCTGTTGGCCGGGATCATCGCCAAGATCCTGCTCCCCGGGCGCGACCCGGGCGGACTCATCGGCACCACGATCATCGGCGTCATCGGAGCCTTCGTCGGCGGCTGGATCTCCGCCCGCTTCCTCGACCGGCCGATCACCAATGAGTTCTACGACGGCGCCACCTGGGCCGCAGCCATCGGAGGCTCCTTGGTGCTGCTCGTCGTCTACCGCATATTCTTCGGCCACTCGCGCTCACGCTGACCCCTGGACCGGGCTGCTCTCAGCCGGCCAGCCCGGTCTCACGCAGGGTGATGTTCAACCGTCCGCCGTTCATGCCCGTCGCCGGGTCACCCGTCCCCGGGTAGACCTTCGGCACCCCGTGGTAGACGAACCGGGAAGGCCCGCCGAAGACGAAGAGGTCTCCGGACTGCAACTCCACATCGGTGTGGGGACGCCCCCGGTTCTCGGCGTTGCCGAACCGGAAGACGCAACTGTCCCCGATGCTCAGCGACACGACCGGAGCATCGGAACGCTCCTCCTTGTCCTGGTGCATCCCCATCCGCGCGGCGCCGTCGTAGAAGTTCACCAGCGCCGCATCGGGCGTGTAGTCCGAGGCTTCGTACTGCTCGCCGTACGCCGCTACCAGCGCGGACCGACCCAACTCCACCAGCCAGTGGGGGACGGCCGCGACCTCGGCGCCGTTCACATCGTCCGCGGTTCGGCTGTAGCGATAGGGCAACCAGTGCCACCCCAGACACACCGTCCGCACCGACATCACACCACCACCGGGAAGCGCCGTGTGCCTGAGCGGCACCGGTCCACGGGCCCACGCCCGGCACGCATCCACCAACGCTCGCTGCTGCTCGATCGACAGCCACCCCGGTAGATGTACGGCGCCGGGGCCCAGGGTGACCGGATCGCGCGGAAACAGGGCGTCCCCGCTCATCGGGAGCCGCCGTTCATGCCACCAGCGCACCTTCCAGCCGCAGCAGGTGCTCCTTGCGCTCCAGGCCCGCCGCGTACCCGTGCAGTGCTCCATCCGAACCGATCACCCGGTGACACGGTCGCACCACCAGAAGCGGATTGCGTCCGATCGCACTGCCCACTGCCCGGACCGCGATCCTGGACGCCCCCATCCGCCGGGCGATCTCCCCGTAGGTGACCGTCGTCCCATAGGGGATCCGGTCCAGTTCCTGCCACACCCGCTGTTGGAACTCCGTACCGCCGCGGGCGTAGTGGAGGGCGAAGTCCGTGAGCTCGCCGGCGAAGTAGCGTTCCAACTGCCGCTCGATCTCACCGAAAGCGGTCGCGGAGCGCAGCCACCCGTCCGCTACGAGTACGCCGCCCTTCTGCTCGGGCAGCGACACCGAGGCCAGCGCCGTGCCGCCCGGGGCCGAAGCGGATTCCTCGCCCGTCAGCAACACATCGCCCAACGGACTCTCCATGGTCGTGTAGACCCTCGCCGCGGTCATCGGCGCTCCTTCCCTCGCAGTGGCGCCCGCAGTGACGCTTGCAGTGCCGTCCGCACCGCACACCACGAGTCTGCTCCACTCACCCCGCTCTGGGCTGGCAGGAATCCGACATGGCACCTGCTCCGCACCAGGGCGGGCGGACCAGAGATCCGCCCGCTCCCCGGTGATCGATCAGCGGTAGTTCACGAACTGGATGGCGAACTCGAAGTCCTGACCCTTCAGCAGCGCCTGCACCGCCTGGAGGTCATCGCGACTCTTCGAACTCACCCGGAGTTCATCGCCCTGGACCTGGGCCTTGACGCCCTTGGGTCCCTCATCACGGATGATCTTCGCGACCTTCTTGGCGTTGTCCTGTGAAATGCCCTCCTCGATGGAGGCGAAGATCTTGTACTCCTTGCCGGACAGTTGGGGCTCGCCCGCGTCCAGCGACTTCAGCGAGATGCCCCGCTTGATCAACTTGGTCTGGAACACATCGAGGATCGCGGCGACCCGGTCCTCAGAGTTCGCCTGCATCAGGATCTTCTCGCCGGACCAGGCGATCGACGCCCCGACGTTCTTGAAGTCGTAGCGCTGGGAGATCTCCTTTGCCGTCTGATTGAGGGCGTTGTCGACCTCCTGCCGCTCGACCTTCGAGACGATGTCGAAACTGGAGTCGGCCATGTCCTGTGGCTCCTTGAATCGGGTGTGTGGAGGGCGGCCGGAGTCCCCGAACCGCTCGGCCAAGCCTAGCCACCCGCACCCGCCCCAAGGGCTGATCAATCCAGTGGCGAAGCACCCCCGGACATCGGGTATCGTTTACGTCGTCGCCAAGGAACCCGCACTACAGCGGTACGTTCGAGGCGATATCCCATGGCGGTGTGCCCGAGTGGCCAATGGGAGCGGACTGTAAATCCGTCGGCTTAGCCTACCCAGGTTCGAATCCTGGCGCCGCCACGTGATGACGATGGCCCCTGATCAGCGGAAACGCCGATCAGGGGCCATCTGTGTACGTGTGGCAAGCGACGTCTACCGTCTCGCTCTGTCTCGTTCGCTCCCGCTCTCTACCAGCTGTTGTGGATGAGACGTGGACGGGAAGCAGCGGCTTCACCTGCGATGACGGTCGGTACCGCTACGAGAGGGGTTCGGTCCGTTCCCGGAGCCGCGCCGAAATCTTGGAGTTCGCCGCTTCGTCGACTCCCTTCAAGGGCTTCGCGTAGACGCGGAACAGCACCGCCACGCTGTGTCCCGCACGCTCCGCCACGAGTTGGGGCTCCACACCCGAGCTGGCCAGGGGGAAACGGTCGCGTGGCGAAGATCATAGGGACGCTTGGCCAGCTTCGACGCCTGCGGGGAGAGGGCTTCCGCGCAGGCGCGGGCCCAGACCTCTCCGTAGCCGCTCTCCTGCACCGTGCCGCCCCGTGGCCCCCTCTCCTTCCGTGCCGGACGGCCCGGACGGCTCCACTTCCTGAGGCCCCACTTCCCACAGGTTCAGTCGGCGGCGCCGGGAACACAACACGTCCGTACGCTGTGCTTCTGAGGCGGCGTCAGCTCAAGTGCTGTGCGGATCCGCCTGGGCCAGGCGTGAGGAGTCACCGACGCCACCGCCGACGGGGAGTCCGGGCAGGCCCGCCTCATGGACCGCGGCGGGGAGTCTGGGCAGGCCCGCCTCATGGACCGCGGCGGGGTCGAAGCCGGGGAGCGTGGCACGGGTGAGGAGGGCAGCGGCGAGTTGCTCAGCGTAGGCGGCACCCACCCGAGCGGTCTCGATCCTGGCTCCGGCCCGTAGTGCCTCGACGCGTTCCACGTGTGCGTGCACCTCCCGGCGTTCGACCGTGCTGTGTTCGTGCGCCACGGCGATGCGGCGGTCCGTGCGCCAGTGCCGGGCGGCGAGGGCGTACGCCGTGGCGGTGGCCAGCGCCCACAACAGGACGGGAAGGGAAAGGCCGTCGGCGTATCCGGCGACGCCCGCGAGGGTGAGCCCGCCGGACAGGGCGAACGCCGTTCCCGCGATGACCTCGTTGCCGCCGCGACCGGCTGCGGCGAAAACGCCGGCCGTGGCCGCTCCGAAGGCGAGCAGCGCCATGAGGGTCGCATTGCCGATGGAGTGTTCGGCCCCGTTGGCGTTCCAGATCCGGCCGAGGACGAGCACGCTGGAGGTGGCGATGGCCGGGGCGGCCTTGGGCAGGGCGAGGGCGAGGGAGTGACGGGCGAGGATCGGTTCGTTCATCGATGCCTCCTCAGACGTCGAGCCGACGGAATGCACCGATGACAACGCCGATGTGCGTACGGAGGCGATCGGCCGCGCCAGCGGACCCCGGGAAGAACCCGAACGCCCGCGCTTCGGATGCGATGGGAGCTGGTGGGGCGCCGAGTGGGAGGGTGGGCCCGAGCACGGACGCCCGGATGCAGCAAGGGTGTCGGCCCGTGCAGGCGGATCCTGGGAGGGGTGTCGTGGAGGAGTCGGCCGAGGTGAGCCCAAGGGTGCGAGCCCGAGTGCACCGGGACTTCCCGGACCCGGAAATCGCGGCGGTGGTGATCGAGTTGCTGGAGGAGTGGGGCCGATCCTCCGTCGCCTGGGAAGTGGATCGCGTGCAGACGGCGATCGTGCTCTTCGCGGCCGGTGATGTGGACCGGTACCTGGAGATCCTCGAAGAAGCCTACTGGGACTACCGGGATGTGTTGATGATCAGCGGTTTCGGCGATACGGGGTGGAAGAAGCTCATGGAGGCGGCGATCGGGTCCGAGTGAGGTCCATCGGCCGTGTCGGCTCGCCTGTCCTCGCTGGGCAAGGCGGCGGCAAGGGGTTCCCCGACCGCCTCTGACCGGCGTGGAAGCCGGTCGGAGGCGGTCGACGTTCGTCTACTGGTCCGCGAGCCGAAAGGCCAACTCGGACACCCACTTGTTCAGATCCGGCTGCACCCGGGGGTCGGTCAGATGCGACTCCAGCCGGCAGCCCCAGCGCTCCACCCCCGCCACCTCCGTCATGTCCCACTCCAGGCCCTCGCGGGTGGCCCAGGAACGCAGTGCGTCGGCCACGTCGAAGAGTTCGTCCGGGTGGCCGACGTGGGTGAGCGTGGCATAGCGACCCGCGGGCAGTGTGCCGACGCGAATGTCACCCTCCGGCTCCGGCCGGGACACGACGGGCATGCCCGCCTCGACCTCCGACTCACCCTCCAGGTCGACGGTGTTGTAGCGGAAGAACGGTGCTCCCGCGAACTCTGCCTCATGGGCCATCAGCCACCCGATCAGCTCCCCCAGTCGGTCGGCGATCTGGTCAAAGGAGTCCATTCGGACCGAGCCGCGGATGAAGGCGTACGGCTGCTCGGTCCGTTCGACGACCACGGGCGTCACATCTGACATGGCGATACCTCAAGCAGTAGGAGCAGGGCGGCAGGGGGCGCCGACGAAGGCTCCCCCGGAGTGAGACCGGTTGCCGGCCGTCGACTCATCGGCCGGACCGGATCAGTTGCCTGCGATGTCCTTCACGGCCACCACCACCGGAACCGATCCGCTGATCAACTCCAGTGTCAGCCCGGCAGCGGCCGGCGTCTCGACCAGTTCCGCGAGCACGGCGGCCACGTCGTCGCGCGGCACGGGCCCCCGGCCGGTGGAAGCCTTCAGCGCCACCAGTCCCGTACCGGCGTCATTGGTCAGCATGCCCGGACGCAGGATCGTCCAGGCGAGCCGCGGCCGTGCCCGTACGTCGTCGTCAGCGGCGCCCTTGGCCCGCAGATAGGCGTCGAAGACCTCGTTGCCCTGGTGGGCGGAGTCCGCGCCCATCGACGAGACGATGAGGTAGCGGCGCACACCGGCCTGCTCGGCGGCGTCCGCGAACAGGACCGCGGCGGCCCGGTCCACCGTGTCCTTGCGGGCGACCCCGCTGCCCGGGCCGGCGCCCGCCGCGAAGACCGCGGCGTCCGCGCCCTTCAACACCTCGGTGACCTCGGCGAGGGAGGCCGACTCAAGGTCCAGCACGATGGGTTCCGCCCCCGCGTCACGCAGGTCCGCGCCGTGGTCGGGGTTGCGGATGATGCCCGCGACCTCATGCCCGCCTGCCGAGAGCAGCCGCTCCAGTCGGAGCGCGATCTGACCGTGTCCTCCAGCAATCACAATGCGCATGTCTACGACCGTACGTCCGAAGCCCGTCCTGCGCCTGACAGCACCGTGGCCGCGGCGTGAACGGCGGCCGGCGCCTGCCGTCGCACCGAGGAGGTCAAGGCCGTCCCTGCCGCGGTAGTTCGAGCGCCACGGCCACCGCCGAGTCGCAGTACTCCCGTACGGCGCTCGTACGGGCCACCACACGACCGCGATGGATCACGATCCTGCTGTACGCGAGGGACAGCACGGCGGAGAGCTGTTCCCCGCGCACGGCGAGCAACTCGGCCGGGAAGCCGGCCTCCACCCGTACCTCCGGCAGCCCCATCACCTCACGTGCCCCCGACGCGACCGCCGCATAGGCGTCCTGGGCCCGCAATCCGGCCTGGGAGGCCAGGAGATAGGCCGCCTCCAACGGATCGCCGCGCCCCACCGGGTTCCCCACGTCCCGCAGGGCGCCACTGCCGGCCGCGACCCTTACTCCGGCCGCTCGCAGCAGTCGTACGGGCGCGGTGCCGCGCTGCTCCATCGCTCCGCAGCCGCCCTGGGGGAGGCAGACCACGGTGACCCCGGACGCCGCGAGTTGGTCGGCCGCCCGGGCGGCCACGGCGCGTGGCAGTCGGGCCAGGCCCGCACACGGTCCGATCGCCACGCCCGTGCGCAGACCGCCGGCCATCGCCGCGAGCCGGGCGAGCCGCGCGGGATCGTCGCCGTGGGTGTGGAGGTCGACCGGACAGCCGTGCTCGGCGGCCACTTCCAGCACCGATTCCACATATCCGGTCGGGTCGGGGTCGGCGTCGGGGCAGCCGCCCACGACGGCGGCACCCATCTTCACGGCGTCGCGCAGCATCGCCAGACCGTCCGAACCGGCAACTCCGGTCAGCAGCCTGGGCACGGCCACGGTGGTCAGGTCGACCAGTCCGCGCAGGGAGCGCCGGGCCTGCAAGACCGCTTCCAGCGGGCCGAGCCCCTGCACATCGCCGATCCGTACGTGGGAGCGCAGTGCCGTCGCTCCGTGACCCAGTTGGAGCAGGGCGGCTTCGGTGGCCCGGCGTTGGACCTCCTGCATCTCGTACGAGACCGGGCCGGGTGAGTCGGCGGTGAGGGCCGTGTCGCCGTGGGAGTGCGGTTCGGCGGGGGCGGGGAGCAGCAGATAGCCGCTGAGGTCCACGCGCGCGCAGTGCGGGCTCAGGCTGCCCGTGGTGCCGACCGCCTCGATCCGCCCGCCGCCGAGTCGTACGTCGACGGTGCGGCCGTCCGTCAGCCGGGCGCCGCACAGCAGCAGCGCGGTGGTGTCGGCGGTGGCGCCGCCGGGTGACTGCGGCTGGCTGTCGGGCATCGCGCTCCTGCGGGGGAGGTCGGGGCTCGGGCGTGTGAGCGAGGGGGAAGATCACACAGCGTGAGACGAGCCTAGGGGCGCTAGGGGTGGGCTTCGGGGAAGAGCGGAATAGTCGTACCGGTGTGGCCGTGCGCAGGGTTCACGGGGTGGCAGTGCTGGTCGGCGCAGCGTTCCGCGACGGGACGGCAGCCGGTTTCGAGCCGCCGTGCAGGGGGCTGCCGCCGGGTCCGCAGAGGGCTTGTGAGAGCAAAGCGGTCGCCGCAGCCATCAGGCGACGAAACGGATTTGGGCGATCGGTGGGCGACCGTGTAATGTCTTCATCGCTCGCCCCAATAGCTCAGTCGGTAGAGCGTCTCCATGGTAAGGAGAAGGTCTACGGTTCGATTCCGTATTGGGGCTCTGATGTCGGTGATCCTCGCCTTCGGGCGAGGTGAACTGATATCGCAGCGGTGTAGCTCAGTCGGTAGAGCAAGCGGCTCATAATCGCTGTGTCACCGGTTCAAGTCCGGTCACCGCTACACACAGTAGCCGATTGCGGGGTCGGTCCTCCGATCGGCTACTCTTTTATGCGTTCAACATCTGTCGTTTAAGTCCGTCCAAGGAGCACTCACGTGGCTGCCACCGACGTCCGCCCGAAGATCACGCTGGCCTGCGTGGAGTGCAAGGAGCGGAACTACATCACCAAGAAGAACCGGCGTAACAACCCGGACCGTCTTGAACTCAAGAAGCACTGCCCGCGCTGCAAGGCGCACACTGCGCATCGCGAGACGCGCTGATCAGGTTCGTCCCACGAGGCCGCCCCCTTTTTCGGGGGCGGCCTCGTGGCATTTGTTGCGACGGCCCGGCGTCCCGATAACTCGGGCCGTTGATCAGAATGGTCAAATCTGTCAGGAGGGAGCCAGTTCATGGCGCTCGACCAGTCCTTCGTAGGGCGGACCTATCCGCCCACCTCGCCCTATGAGGTCGGCCGGGAAAAGATCCGCGAGTTCGCCGAGGCGGTGGGGGACGACAATCCCGTATACGTCGATCAAGAGGCCGCGAAGGCGCTCGGGTACCCCGATGTGATCGCTCCGCCGACTTTTGTCTTCGCGATCAGTTTCCGGGCTGCCGAAGCCGTGGTCCAGGACCCGCTCCTGGGTCTCGACTACGCCCGTGTGGTCCACCGTGACCAGCGGTTCGCCTATGCCAGACCAGTACGGGCGGGGGACAGGCTGACCGTCGTCTCCACCATTGAGAGCATCAAGACGCTGGCGGGCAATGACGTCGTGGACATTCGCGGCGAGGTGAGCGACGAAGCCGGTGAGCACGTGGTGACCGCGTGGACCAAGCTGGTGGCGCGTGCCGCCGAGGAGGCGTGATGACGGGGAAGATCTCCTACGCTGACGTCGAGGTCGGTACCGAGCTGCCCGTGCGGAGTTTCCCCGTCGACCGCGCCACATTGGTTCGGTACGCCGGTGCCTCCGGGGACTTCAACCCGATCCACTGGAACGAGAAGTTCGCAGTGGGGGTTGGGCTTCCTGATGTGATCGCCCACGGCATGTTCACCATGGCCGAGGCGGCCCGTGTGGTGACCGACTGGACCGGGGATCCGGGCGCGCTGGTGGAGTACAGCGTCCGTTTCTCCAAGCCCGTCGTCGTGCCGAACGACGAGAAGGGCGCCGTGATCGAGGTCAGTGGCAAGGTCGCGGCCCTGCTGGAAGACCGTCGGGTACGCGTCGACCTGGTGGCGACGAGTGCTGGCGAGA
This sequence comes from Streptomyces sp. NPDC059256, assembly GCF_042753785.1. Lineage (NCBI taxonomy): Bacteria > Bacillati > Actinomycetota > Actinomycetes > Kitasatosporales > Streptomycetaceae > Streptomyces > Streptomyces sp. NPDC059256. Next base: position 26,176 of record NZ_JBHYZO010000019.1, read on the forward strand.
AGGTTCTGACCATGTCCCGTGCCGTGGTGCAGCTCGGCTGATCGGTGTGCGTTTCATCAGGGGTGCCCTTCCGAGGAGGGGCACCCCTGATGCATGTGGCGCTCAAATCCGCGGTCCGCGCGACGGTTGACATACTTAGTGATTGGTCACTAACTTACTTGCATGGTCAGGATGAGTGCACAGGAGCGACGCGAGAGCGTCATCCGCGCGGCGATCAGCGAGTTCGCGATGGGCGGCTACGTCGGCACCTCGACCGAGGCCATCGCCAAACGGGTCGGCGTCTCGCAGCCGTACCTCTTCCGCCTCTTCAAGAACAAGCGGGAATTGTTCCTCGCCGCGAGTGTGCGCTGCCTCGAAGAGACCGTCATGGCGTTCTCGGACGCCCTGGCCGAGCAGCCCGAGGCCCCGCCGAAGGATGTGATGGCCGAGGCATATCAGCAGCTTCTCGACGATCATGAGCGGCTGCTGATGCAGATGCAGATGTATGTCGCCGTGGCCTCGGCCGAAGCGGTCGGCGACCATGAGTTCGGCGAGTTGATCCGCACCGAGTGGGCCGAGATCTGGGACCGGGCGTCCCTCGCGTTCGGGGGGGACCTCAAGGCCACCACGGAATTCATGAGCGCCGGCATGCTGATCAACACCCTGGCGACCCTGGGATTTCCCAGTGAGCACCGGGTGTGGGCCGGATTCGGCGGCGAGTTCCCACCGGTGGCGCCCGAGGCGCCTGGAGCCTCCAGGGTGCCTGAGAACTCTGAGGTGTCCGTGGTGGAAGGACTCATCCCGGACGTCGACCCCGCCGTCCATGAGGCGCGCGATGGTGACGGTACGTGATTGTCGGCCGCTTGCCCCCGACGAGCTGATGCCCATGTCGATCAGACCTCCCGACCCCCCGCCCTCCCGAGCTCCTGACCTCCTGACCTCTTGGCCTTCTGGCCTTCTGGCCTTCTGGTCCTCGCCCTTCCCTGAGTGGGGAGGGCTGACCTTCTCCCCTTCCAGCTGAACCGGGGAGTTTTCTGTCCATGAAAGTTAGTGATCAATTACTAATCAAATGGGGGAGCAGTGACCCAGCCACCATCGGCACGTCGAGGCGGCACCGCCTGGGCCATCGTCATCACGAGCGCCGCAGGCTTCATGGCCGCTCTGGACAATCTCGTCGTCACCACCGCACTACCCGCCATCCGCGATGACCTCGGCGGGGCGCTGGCGGACCTGGAATGGACGGTCAGCGCCTACACCCTGACCTTCGCCGTGCTGCTGCTGTTCGGTGCCGCACTCGGCGACCGCTTCGGCCGTCGTCGACTCTTCACCATCGGATTGTCGATCTTCACCGCCGCTTCCGCCGGCGCTGCCCTCGCCCCCAGCATCGACTCCCTGATCGCCGCCCGCGCGGTGCAGGGCGTCGGCGCCGCGATCATGATGCCGCTGGCCCTCACCCTGCTGACGGTCGCCGTTCCGCCCGCACGCCGGGGCGCGGCCCTGGGCATCCTGGGCGCGGTGACCGGAGTGGCGGTGGCCAGCGGCCCCCTCATCGGCGGCAGTCTCACCGAACACATCTCCTGGCAGTGGATCTTCTGGCTCAATGTGCCGATCGGTCTCGCCCTGCTCCCCCTCGCCCGGATGCGGCTTGAGGAGTCCCACGCACCGAACCCCCGGCTCGACGTCCCCGGCACCCTGTTGGTGAGCGGTGGTCTGTTCGGAGTCGTCTACGCCCTGGTCAACGGGCATGTGGACGGCTGGACCAGCGTCGGCGTGGTCACCAGCGCGACCGTGGGCGTCGCGCTGCTCCTGGCGTTCGTCCGCCATGGCGCGGTCAGCCGGCGTCCCATGCTGCCCATGCGGCTGTTCCGCGACCGGACCTTCGCCGGCATCAACGCCGCGAGCATGCTGATGTACCTGGGCATGTTCGGATCGATCTTCCTCCTCAGCCAGTTCATGCAGAGCGTCCTCGGATACTCGCCCACCGAGGCCGGGCTGCGGATGCTGCCGTGGACCGGAATGCCGCTCCTCGTCTCCCCGCTCGCCGGGTACCTCTCCGACCGGATCGGCGGCCGGCCGATCATCATCGCGAGCCTCACCCTCCAGGCGATCGGCCTAGGACTCTTCGCACTCGTCCTGGAGCCGGGGATGTCCTACGCCGCGATGCTGCCGGCGCAGATCGCGGGTGGGCTCGGTATGGCGCTCTTCTTCGCGCCCGCAGCCAGTCTGGTCATGTCCAGCGTGCAACCTGCCGAGCAGGGCATGGCGTCAGGTGCCAACAACGCCCTCCGGGAGGTCGGCGGGGCACTGGGCGTCGCCGCGCTGGCGGCGGTGTTCGCCGCCCAGGGGGGATACGGCACTCCGTGGACGTTCACGGACGGCATAGTGCCCGCCCTGTGGATCGGCGCCGGGGCGGTGGCTGTCGGCGCGGTCGCCGCTCTCCTGATGGAGGGACGGACGGGCAGGAGTACGGGCCGGGATGAACTCCCCCCGGCCCGTACTCCTGCCCGTTCCTCGGCAACCGTCTAACGTCGACCCCCGTCTGCGGGCGTCCGTCCATGGGCAAGCGGTCGTCGGGCCACGGGTGCCGATACCGCGGTGCGGCTCTCCACGGCGAACGTCGAGAGCCGTACCCCGGGGCGGCGTGCTCCGGGCCCGTACCCTTGTCCCGTGCAGGAACTCCACGATGCCCCCCTCGCCCCCCTGACCACTTTCCGGCTCGGCGGTCCCGCCACCCGGCTCCTGACGGCCACCACGGACGATGAGGTGATCGCGGCCGTGAGGGAAGCGGACACCACCGGCACCCCGCTGCTGATCATCGGCGGCGGGAGCAATCTGGTCATCGGCGACAAGGGGTTCGAGGGAACGGCCCTGCGCATCGCCACCCAGGGATGCCGGGTGAACGGCCCCGAACTGGAACTCGCCGCGGGCGAGACCTGGACGGACGCCGTGGCCCTCTCCGTGGCCGAGGGACTGGCGGGCATCGAATGCCTGGCCGGGATCCCCGGTTCGGCCGGAGCCACCCCGATCCAGAACGTCGGAGCGTACGGCCAGGAAGTCTCCTCGACGATCACCGAGGTCGTCGCCTACGACCGCCACCAGGACCGGACGGTCACCCTCGCCAACGCCGAGTGCGACTTCTCCTACCGACACAGCCGCTTCAAGGAACACCCCGACCGCCATGTCGTCCTGAGGGTCCGCTTCCGGCTGGAAGAGGCCGATGGGCTCTCCGCACCCATTCGGTACGCGGAGACCGCCCGACTCCTCGGTGTGGAGCCGGGCGACCGGGCCGATCTCGCCGAGGTGCGCCGCGCCGTGCTGAGGCTGCGTGCGGGCAAGGGCATGGTCCTCGACCCCGAGGACCACGACACCTGGTCCGCCGGGTCCTTCTTCACCAACCCGATCCTGAGCGCCGCGCAGTACACGACCTTCCTCGATCGAGTCCGGGAACGCCTCGGTGACGAGGTTGCCCCGCCCGCCTACCCCGCGGGGGAGGGGCGCACCAAGACCTCAGCGGCCTGGCTGATCGACCGAGCCGGTTTCACCAAGGGATACGGCAGCGGCCCCGCCCGCATCTCGACCAAGCACACCCTCGCGCTCACCAACAGGGGGGCGGCGACCACGGACGATCTGCTCGCCCTCGCCCGGGAGGTCGTCGCCGGAGTCGAGGACGCCTTCGGGATCACCCTGGTCAACGAGCCGGTGACCATCGGTGTGAGCCTCGGATCCGACTAGCTCGGGTCTGCATCCACTCTGGCGCTCTGGGCCCGCGATCCCGGCCGGGGCGACCGTCGGGCCGGTGCGCCTAGTAAGCGACTCCCACGGCCTGTCCCACCGTCTCTCTCCGGGCCACCTGCGCGAGCATCGCATGGGCCACGTCCGCCCGTCCGATGGTCCGGGCGGCCCGGGGGTTGCCCCCGATCTCCGTGCGGTAGACGCCGGTCAGCGGCTTGTTCAGGAGCCGGGGCGGACGTACGGCGGTCCAGTCGGTATCGCTGTTGGCCAGCGCCGCCTCCATGGCGCGCAGATCCCGGTACAGGTCCTTGAACACGGCGGAGACCACGCTCATGGATATCCGGTCGAGCAGGCTCTCCCCCTGTGGGGATCCGCCGATGGGTGTCGCGCTCACCACGACCAGCCGACGGGTGCCCTCCGCCTCCATGGCGGTCAACACCGCGCGCGTCAGGGTCGTGGCGATCCCCGCGTCAGCCCGGGTGCGCGCACCCAGACCGGAGAGCACGGCGTCCCGGCCCTCCACGGCCGGCCGTAGGGTCTCCGGCTTCGCCAGGTCGGCCTGGAACACCGTGAGGCCGGGGCTCCTGACGGTGTAGCGCGACGGATCGCGGACGACTGCTGTCACCTCATGGCCGGCGGCCAGTGCCTGGGTGACGATTTCCCGACCGACTCCGCCGGTCGCTCCGAAAACGGTGTACCTCATCGGTCACGCCTCCAAGGGGGTAAGTGTTCACTCACCCCTAGGGTGGGTAAGTACTCACTCACCCGTCAAGTCCAGAGATCGATTTCTGTCAGAGGACACAAAGAGGACCATGCAGAAACCGCCGGCACGTGCCCGCATCCTCGACGCCGCGTACGACCTGATGCTCAGCCTGGGGCTGGCCCGCACCACCACGAAGGAGATCGCCAGGGCGGCGGCCTGCTCGGAGGCCGCGCTCTACAAGAGCTTCGCCAGCAAGGAGGAACTGTTCATCGCGGTCCTCGACGAACGGCTGCCGAAGCTGGGTCCGCTGCTGAGCGATCTCACGGCGAGCCCCGGCACCGGAAGCATCGAAGGCAATCTCGTCGAAGTGGCGCGACAGGCTGCCCGGTTCTACGCCCAGACGGTCCCGATCGCGGCATCGCTGTACGCCGACCCCCGACTCAAGGCCCGACACGAAGCCGCGCTGCGCGCCCTGGGCACCGGGCCACACAAGCCCATCCACGGCCTCGACCGGTATCTGCGGGCCGAGCAGGAGATGGGCCGCATCGCAGCGGACGCCGACACCTACGCCGCCGCTTCCCTGCTGCTCGGCGCATGCGCCCACCGGGCCTTCGCCTACGACAGCGCGGAGGGCGGAGTGGCCGCGCCCCCGCTCGACGCGTTCGCCGCCGATCTCGCCCGCACCCTGCTCGGCGGTATCCGCCCGCCCGCGTGACGAGCCGTCGGTCAGTCGGTCAGTCGGCCAGCCAGCCGTCGATCCCGGCCAGCAGCTTGCCCTGTACGTCCGCGGGCGCCGCCGAACCCCGCACCGACTGCCGGGCCAGCTCCGCCAGCTCCTCGTCCGTGAAGGCATGGTGCCTGCGCGCGAAGTCGTACTGGGCAGCCAGCCGGGAACCGAACAGCAGCGGGTCGTCCGCCCCCAGCGCCATCGGCACACCGGCGTCGTACAACGTCCGCAGCGGCACGTCCTCGGGCTTCTCGTACACGCCAAGGGCCACATTCGACGAAGGGCAGACCTCGCAGGTCACACCGCGATCGGCGAGCTGCCGCAGCAGCCGGGGATCCTCCGCCGCCCGCACCCCGTGACCGACCCGGGCCGCGTGGAGGTCATCCAGACAGTCCCGCACCGAGGACGGGCCGCTCAGCTCCCCGCCGTGCGGCGCGGCCAACAGGCCGCCCGTCCTGGCGATGGCGAACGCGCGGTCGAAGTCCCTGGCCATGCCCCGGCGCTCGTCATTGGACAACCCGAACCCGACGATGCCCTGGTCGGCGTACCGCACGGCGAGACGAGCGAGCGTACGGGCCTCCAGCGGGTGCTTCATACGGTTCGCTGCGACCAGCACCCGCATCCCCAGACCGGTCGCACGCGCCGCACGGTCCACCGCGTCCAGAATGATCTCCAGGGCGGGGATCAACCCGCCGAGAAGAGGTGCGTACGACGTCGGATCGACCTGTATTTCCAGCCAACCGGAACCATCCCTGACGTCTTCCTCGGCGGCCTCCCGCACCAGTCGCTGAATGTCTTCGGGACTCCGAAGGCAGGAGCGGGCGATGTCGTAGAGGCGCTGGAAGCGGAACCAGCCGCGCTCATCCGTGGCGCGCAGCTTCGGAGGCTCGCCCCCGGTCAGGGCGTCAGGCAGGTGGACGCCGTACTTATCAGCCAGTTCGAGCATGGTGGAGGGCCGCATCGAGCCGGTGAAGTGCAGATGGAGATGGGCTTTGGGGAGCCGGCTGACGTCACGTACATGGTCCATTCCAGGATCTTGCCGCACCGCCACGCCGAGAGGTAACCGGATTCCCTGATCGGGTCCTTGCCCGAACGAAGAATCGGCTCCTGTCCATGAGCGTCGCCCGTGAACAGGAGCCGATTCGAAAAAGGACCCGTGGCCTGAACCGTCAGTCAGTGGCCTCGGCCAGCAGCTTCTGGATGCGCGAGACGCCCTCGGCGAGATCCTCGTCACCCAGGGCGTAGGAAAGGCGCAGATAGCCGGGGGTGCCGAAGGCTTCGCCCGGGACCACCGCGACCTCGACCTCATCCAGGATCAACGCGGCCAGCTCCACCGAGGACTGCGGGCGCTTGCCGCGGATCTCCTTGCCGAGCAGGGCCTTCACCGAGGGATACACATAGAAGGCGCCCTCGGGCTCGGGGCAGACGACGCCGTCGATCTCATTGAGCATCCGGACGATGGTCTGTCGGCGGCGGTCGAACGCCTCACGCATCTCGGCGACCGCGTCCAGGTTCCCGGACACGGCGGCCAGGGCCGCGGCCTGCGCCACGTTGGAGACGTTCGACGTGGCGTGCGACTGGAGGTTGGTCGCGGCCTTCACCACGTCCTTGGGGCCCACGACCCACCCCACGCGCCAGCCGGTCATGGCGTACGTCTTGGCGACGCCGTTGACGACGATGCACTTGTCGCGCAGCTCGGGCACCACGGCGGGCAGCGAGGTGAAGGTCGCGTCCCCGTACACCAGGTGCTCGTAGATCTCGTCCGTGAGGACCCACAGCCCGTGCTCGACGGCCCAACGGCCGATCGCCTCGGTGTCCTCCCGGCTGTAGACGGCGCCGGTCGGGTTGGACGGGGAGACGAAGAGGACCACCTTCGTGCGCTCGGTGCGCGCGGCCTCCAACTGCTCGATCGAGACCCGGTAGCCGGTGGTCTCGTCGGCGATGACGTCCACCGGCACACCGCCGGCGAGCCGGATCGACTCGGGGTAGGTGGTCCAGTAGGGAGCGGGCACGATGACCTCGTCACCCGGGTCCAGGATCGCGGCGAATGCCTCGTAGATCGCCTGCTTCCCGCCGTTGGTCACCAGGATCTGCGCCGGGTCGACCTCATAGCCGGAGTCCCGCAGGGTCTTCTCGGCGATGGCCTTCTTCAGCTCCGGCAGACCGCCCGCCGGGGTGTAGCGGTGGAACTTCGGGTTTCGGCAGCCTTCGATCGCGGCCTCGACGATGTAGTCGGGCGTCGGGAAGTCGGGCTCACCGGCACCGAAGCCGATCACCGGACGTCCGGCGGCCTTGAGGGCCTTCGCCTTGGCGTCGACGGCGAGGGTCGCGGACTCGGAGATCGCGGCGATGCGCGCGGAGACCCGGCGCTCGGTGGGAGAGGTTGCAGCGCTCATACGATCCATCGTCCCAGACGGCAATCATGGCCGGCACAAGTGTTTCGCCCCGCGGACATCCGGCGCTCCCCAGGTCGGCAGTCGCTCGACCCGCCGGGAGCGCACCGGGTCGGTGCGGAGTGGGTGCCAGGTCGGTACAAGAGGGACGCAAGAAGCGCTGGGGGGCTATCTGTTCGACGTCGGGCCGACGACCACGTACACTCACTCGTCGTTGGCCCGCACCGACCACATCCTTGGATACGGTAGGTTGGGGAAGCCACAAAGGGTCGTAGCTCAATTGGTAGAGCACTGGTCTCCAAAACCAGCGGTTGGGGGTTCAAGTCCCTCCGGCCCTGCTACACAAGCCTTCGCCAGGCTGTGTGCGCATGTACGTGCAGTAGATGAACCGCCGTGCGGCTCCACCGGGTGCGGCACGGCCACGACCCGGAATCAGGTGAAAGAAAGTGACGGACGCCGTGGGCTCCATCGACACGCCTGATGCCGAGGACGAAGCGCCTCAGAAGAAGTCCCGCAAGGGCGGTAAGCGTGGAAAGAAGGGCCCTCTGGGCCGTCTCGCGCTCTTCTACCGGCAGATCGTCGCCGAGCTGCGCAAGGTCGTCTGGCCTACGCGCAATCAGCTGACGACATACACCACAGTGGTGATTGTCTTCGTTGTCATCATGATCGGTCTGGTGACCGTGATGGACTATGGATTCCAGGAAGCCGTCAAGTACGTCTTCGGCTGATCCCACGGAGGGCGTCGGCGTCGGCATGGCGGCAGCCTTTCGTACGTTCCACCCATCTGTATCCAGAAAGAAGCAGCCACCGTGTCTGACCCGAACCTGAACGAGGCCGTCGAGCCGGGCGAGAGCTTCGAATCCGCCGAGTCCTCAGAGGACGAGCTCGACATCGTTGAGGCGGCCGACGAGGACCAGGCCGAGGCTGCGGACGCAGCGGCCGGTGAGCCGGCCGAAGAGGCTGCTGTGCACACTGACTCCGAAGAGGCGGACGCCGACGAGGCCGACGCTGATGCCGACGACGCCGTTGAGGCCGAAGACGCCGCGAGCGCCGAGGCCGAGCCCGAGGCTCCGGTCGACCCGATCGCCGCACTCCGCGATGAACTGCGTCTGCTCCCCGGCGAGTGGTACGTCATCCACACCTACGCGGGCTACGAGAAGCGCGTGAAGGCGAACCTGGAGCAGCGTGCCGTCTCGCTGAACGTCGAGGAGTTCATCTACCAGGCCGAAGTGCCCGAGGAAGAGATCGTCCAGATCAAGAACGGCGAGCGTAAGAACGTCCGCCAGAACAAGCTTCCCGGTTACGTCCTGGTCCGCATGGACCTCACCAACGAGTCCTGGGGCGTCGTCCGCAACACCCCCGGAGTCACCGGCTTCGTGGGCAACGCCTATGACCCGTACCCGCTGACGCTGGACGAGATCGTCAAGATGCTCGCCCCCGAGGCGGAGGAGAAGGCGGCGCGCGAGGCCGCCGAGGCCGAGGGCAAGGCCGCTCCTGCCCGTCGCGTCGAGGTTCAGGTGCTGGACTTCGAGGTCGGCGACTCGGTCACCGTCACCGACGGTCCGTTCGCCACGCTCCAGGCGACCATCAACGAGATCAACGCTGACTCAAAGAAGGTCAAGGGCCTGGTCGAGATCTTCGGCCGTGAGACGCCGGTCGAGCTGAGCTTCGACCAGATCCAGAAGAACTAGCCGTACGCAGTTCACTGCGCACGCAACAGCTTCCGACCAGGTCAGAACGGCCCTCGCGGCCGTTCTGACCTGTCGGTTTTTATCCGCGCACCTATACCCGTTATCGTTGTGCGGTATGCCTCCATCCGGATGATCGGGTGGAGTGCTGGAAACTCTCACTAGGACCCGGAGAGAGCAATGCCTCCCAAGAAGAAGAAGGTCACGGGGCTTATCAAGCTCCAGATCCAGGCCGGCGCGGCCAACCCGGCTCCGCCGGTCGGCCCCGCCCTGGGTCAGCACGGCGTCAACATCATGGAGTTCTGCAAGGCTTACAACGCCGCGACCGAGTCGCAGCGTGGCATGGTCGTGCCGGTGGAGATCACGGTCTACGACGACCGTTCCTTCACCTTCGTGACCAAGACTCCGCCGGCCGCCAAGCTGATCCTCAAGGCCGCGGGTGTGGACAAGGGCTCCGGCGAGCCGCACAAGACCAAGGTCGCCAAGCTGACGCGCGACCAGGTCCGCGACATCGCCACCACCAAGATGCCCGACCTGAACGCCAACGACCTGGACGCCGCCGAGAAGATCATCGCCGGCACCGCCCGTTCCATGGGCATCACGGTCGAGGGCTGACAGCCCCCCGTCTGACCTCCGTGGTAGGGCCAGCGCTGGTCCGCACCACAACTCCATACCTGAAATACAGGAGCTGAAGTGAAGCGCAGCAAGTCTCTCCGCGCTGCGGACGCCAAGATCAGCCGGGAGCGCGTGTACGCCCCGCTTGAGGCCGTCCGTCTGGCCAAGGACACCACGTCCATCAAGTTCGACGCGACCGTCGAGGTCGCCATGCGTCTGGGTGTCGACCCGCGCAAGGCGGACCAGATGGTCCGTGGCACCGTGAACCTTCCGCACGGCACCGGCAAGACCGCCCGGGTCCTGGTCTTCGCGACCGGTGACCGTGCCGAGGCCGCGCGTGCCGCGGGCGCCGACATCGTCGGCGCCGACGAACTGATCGACGAGGTGGCGAAGGGCCGTCTGGACTTCGACGCCGTCGTCGCCACCCCGGACCTCATGGGCAAGGTCGGTCGTCTCGGCCGCGTGCTCGGTCCGCGTGGTCTGATGCCGAACCCGAAGACCGGCACCGTCACCCCCGATGTCGTCAAGGCTGTGACGGACATCAAGGGCGGCAAGATCGAGTTCCGCGTCGACAAGCACTCGAACCTCCACTTCATCATCGGCAAGGTTTCCTTCGACGAGACGAAGCTGGTCGAGAACTACGCCGCGGCGCTGGAGGAGATCCTCCGTCTGAAGCCGTCCGCTGCGAAGGGCCGCTACATCAAGAAGGCGACCCTGGCCACCACGATGGGCCCCGGTATCCCGCTGGACGCCAACCGCACCCGCAACCTCCTCGTCGAGGAGGACCCGGCCGCTGTGTGATCCACACAGCAGTCGCGGGTTTCCGTACAACGAAAGCCGGTCCCCAAGCCTCTTACGAGGTGAGGGGGCCGGTTTTTCTGTTGCGCCGGTGTCATAGGCGTCGGATACCGTTCAAACGTTCGTAAAGAGATCTTCAAGGGGTGGGGCATGAGCAAGACCGCATGGAAGCGCGCGGGCATGTCGCTGACGGCGGTCGCCGTCATCGCCGGCGTGGCCGGTTGTGGCAGTGAGTCGGGCACGAAGGATCGTTCCGTCGCGCAGGTCCTCACGGCCGCGCACAAGAAGACCGCCGATGCGAAGTCGGCGAAGGTCGACATCAGCATGAAGGGCTCCGACGGCACGGCCGGCGGCGAGAAGCTCGACATGCAGATGTCCGGTGTCGTCGGCTGGGACCCCGTGCTGATGGACATGACCGTGACCGGCATGGAGGACATCGCCGATGCGCCCGGGAAGTCGCGCATGGTCATGGTCGACAACGTCATCTACGTGGACATGGGCGCCAAGTCCGCCAAGGAGATGGACGGCAAGCGCTGGATGAAGATGGACTTCGGGGCGATCGCCGAGATGTCGGGCGACCCCGAGCTGCAGAAGCAGATGACCGGGGGCATGGAGGACATGAACCAGGACCCGGCTCAGCAGCTCGCGCTCCTGCTGGACTCGCCGAATGTGAAGAAGGTCGGCGAGGAGAAGATCGACGGCGTCCAGACCCAGCACTACAAGGGCACGTTGACCTTCGAAGAGATGATGAAGTCGAAGCTCGACCTTCTGGAGAAGAAGGAGCGCGACGACCTGCTGGCGAAGATGAAGAAGTCCAAGATGAAGGGCTTCGAGACCGAGGTCTGGGTCAACAAGGACGACTATCCGGTCCGGATGAACGTGACCATGAACTTCCCCGAGGGCAAGGGCAAGCTCGTCACCAGCGCCGACTACTCCGACTACGGCACCAAGGCGTCGGTGAAGGCTCCGCCGGCCGGTGAGACCGCAGACCTGATGGAGCTCTTCAAGCAGCTCGGAGACCTCGGCAAGGAGATGAAGGAGCTGGAGAAGCTCGACGAGGGTTCCACCCAGAGCTAGCCCCGAGTCTGAGGGCGCTTGTCGGGCATCCTGACGGGTTCTGAGGGTCGCGCCCGGCGGAAGTAGAACCCGGGGATCCCGAGGACGGGTGGTGCGGTGACTTCCGGGACGACCGAATCCAGTGCGGCTCGCCGTACTCGTGGGGTCGTGGGGTGCCGGGCCGCGCGCCCCTGGCAGCCCGCTGGCGGGCCTGTCCACGTTGCTCGGCTCGCGTCGCCCCATCGGTCGGCTCCGGTGTTCTCAGTGGGGCTGGTGGTGCTTCTGTGGCGGGCTTGCTGCCGGGCCGACATGGAGAGCGCTTCGGGGGAGGGCCACGGTCATGTTCGATGGCCGAGAATCGCCGTCCGGCGGAGCGAGTGGGTTCCCGGCGGTGGCACGGGCCCGATCGATGCCCGCGCAATGTCTTCCTCGGTTGGGCACACCCACCCTGACCAGGCCGTACAGGGCGATTTGCTTCTAACGGAACCGCTCACGTAGTCTTCCCCAGAAGCCAAAGACCGCTGGTCGTTGCCGCGTGCTCTTCTGAGAGTGCGGCGACCGAAGGAATCCGCTAGCTGCGGACGGCCTGCGCAGGTGACACAGTGTCAAGCTCCCGAGTTCCATTCGGTCGAGCTCAGCCCCGTGCGCCTGCGCCGGGGCGTTTCGTTTTGCACAGTTTCCTCCTTCGGGTCCGCGCGGTCCTCATCACCCGGAAGGAGGCCGATGCTCATGGCAAGGCCCGACAAGGCTGCCGCGGTAGCCGAGCTGGCGGACCAGTTCCGCAGCTCGAACGCCGCCGTGCTGACCGAGTACCGGGGTCTCACCGTGGCACAGCTCAAGCAGCTGCGCCGCTCACTCGGTGAGAACGCCCAGTACGCCGTGGTGAAGAACACGCTGACCAAGATTGCGGCCAACGAGGCCGGGATCAACACGCTCGACGACCTGTTCAACGGTCCGACGGCGGTTGCCTTCGTCACCGGTGACCCGGTGGAGTCGGCGAAGGGTCTTCGTGACTTCGCCAAGGACAACCCCAACCTGATCATCAAGGGCGGTGTCCTTGATGGCAAGGCGATGTCCGCCGATGAGATCAAGAAGCTTGCGGACCTCGAGTCCCGCGAGGTTCTGCTCGCCAAGCTGGCGGGCGCCATGAAGGGCAAGCAGTCCCAGGCTGCCGCGCTCTTCCAGGCGCTTCCCTCGAAGTTCGTCCGCACCGCGGAGGCGCTTCGTGCCAAGCAGGCCGAGCAGGGCGGTGCCGAGTAATTCGGCTCGCGCATTGATCAGCGCTGTTCCCATGCGCTGATCGCAGCGGGCCGAACGCCCGCCGTCATATACATCCGGCACACGCCGATTTAGTGAAGGGATCGCCCATCATGGCGAAGCTCAGCCAGGACGACCTGCTTGCCCAGTTCGAGGACATGACCCTCCTTGAGCTCGCCGGCTTCGTGAAGGCGTTCGAGGACAAGTTCGACGTCACCGCCGCTGCCCCGGTCGCCGTTGCCGCCGCCGGTGGCGCTGCTGCCGCCGCCGAGGCCGTCGAGGAGCAGGACGAGTTCGACGTCATCCTCACCGGTGCCGGCGAGAAGAAGATCCAGGTCATCAAGGTCGTGCGTGAGCTGACCTCCCTGGGTCTGAAGGAGGCCAAGGACCTCGTGGACGGCGCCCCGAAGCCCGTCCTGGAGAAGGTCGCCAAGGAGGCCGCTGAGAAGGCTGCCGAGTCCCTCAAGGGCGCTGGCGCCTCCGTCGAGGTCAAGTGACCCCGAACCACCTCAGCGTCACTCAGTGACTCTGTGAGTTCTGCGCCACGGTGCCAGCAGTTCTGCTGATCCGTCCGTGGCGCACGGGTTCCTCCCGGTCCTTCCAGGACCCCGGAGGGGCGTGAAGGGCTCAGCCAAGGGCGATCACCCAACCGGGTGGTCGCCCTTCGGCGTACCGCGGGGGCTGCGTTGCACTTCTGGCACCGCCGAGTATGGTGATCTTCACCGTGCGCCTCAGGCCCAGGTCAGCCCCTGGTCAGTGACGATCCCAGCAGCCAGCCGGGGGGAGGGGGCCTTGACGAACCGCACGCAGCGCGCAATTCTCAGGACGCGCCGCCACAACGATCCGTATCCGAGGCATGGATCGGCGGCCGAGTGGGCAGTATCGATGTGCGCCGTACGGCGCGAAGTAGCGCGGAGTTGAGAACAACGAGGGTCCTGAATATCCGGACTGGACATCAGTGTGCCAAGTGGCTACACTGACCCTTTGCGCTGCCTGTTAACTGCCCCCTGCCCGTCACCAGGGGCATCCCCTCGCATCAGCACAACGGATTGATCCATCCCTGACCTGGGACTTCCATCTCTGTGCCTCGCTTGGGACCGGTACGCGCGTAGTGAGTCCGAGCCCTCGGAAGGACCCCCTCTTGGCCGCCTCGCGCAACGCCTCGACCGCGAATACGAACAATGGCGCCAGCACTGCCCCGCTGCGCATCTCCTTTGCAAAGATCAAGGAGCCTCTTGAGGTTCCGAACCTTCTCGCGCTCCAGACCGAGAGTTTCGACTGGCTGCTCGGCAACGCCGCCTGGAAGGCTCGGGTCGAGGCTGCTCTTGAGAGTGGACAGGACGTCCCCACCAAGTCCGGTCTGGAGGAGATCTTCGAGGAGATCTCTCCGATCGAGGACTTCAGTGGGTCGATGTCCCTGACCTTCCGGGATCACCGCTTCGAGCCTCCCAAGAACTCGATCGACGAGTGCAAGGAGCGCGACTTCACCTTTGCCGCGCCGCTCTTCGTCACCGCCGAGTTCACCAACAACGAGACCGGCGAGATCAAGTCCCAGACGGTCTTCATGGGCGACTTCCCGCTCATGACGGGCAAGGGCACCTTCGTCATCAACGGCACCGAGCGTGTCGTGGTGTCCCAGCTGGTGCGCTCGCCGGGTGTCTACTTCGACTCCTCCATCGACAAGACGTCCGACAAGGACATCTTCACCGCCAAGATCATCCCGTCCCGGGGTGCCTGGCTGGAGATGGAGATCGACAAGCGCGACATGGTCGGTGTCCGCATCGACCGCAAGCGCAAGCAGTCCGTGACCGTCCTCCTCAAGGCTCTCGGTTGGACGACCGAGCAGATCCTCCAGGAGTTCGGCGAGTACGAGTCGATGCGCGCCACCCTGGAGAAGGACCACACCCAGGGCCAGGACGACGCACTGCTCGACATCTACCGCAAGCTCCGTCCGGGCGAGCCGCCGACCCGTGAGGCTGCCCAGACCCTGCTGGAGAACCTCTACTTCAACCCGAAGCGCTACGACCTGGCCAAGGTCGGCCGTTACAAGGTCAACAAGAAGCTCGGGGCCGACGAGCCGCTGGACGCCGGCGTGCTCACCACCGACGACGTCATCGCGACCATCAAGTACCTGGTCAAGCTGCACGCCGGTGAGACCGAGACGGTCGGCGAGTCCGGCACGCAGATCGTCGTCGAGACCGACGACATCGACCACTTCGGCAACCGCCGTCTGCGGAACGTCGGCGAGCTGATCCAGAACCAGGTCCGTACGGGCCTGGCGCGTATGGAGCGCGTCGTGCGTGAGCGCATGACGACCCAGGACGTCGAAGCGATCACCCCGCAGACGCTGATCAACATCCGGCCTGTCGTCGCCTCCATCAAGGAGTTCTTCGGCACCAGCCAGCTGTCGCAGTTCATGGACCAGAACAACCCGCTCTCGGGTCTCACCCACAAGCGCCGTCTGTCGGCGCTCGGCCCGGGTGGTCTCTCGCGTGAGCGGGCCGGCTTCGAAGTCCGTGACGTGCACCCCTCGCACTACGGCCGCATGTGTCCGATCGAGACGCCCGAAGGCCCGAACATCGGTCTGATCGGCTCGCTCGCCTCCTACGGCCGGGTCAACGCGTTCGGTTTCGTCGAGACCCCGTACCGCAAGGTCGTCGACGGCCAGGTCACCGACGATGTCGACTACCTGACCGCTGACGAAGAGGACCGCTTCGTCATCGCCCAGGCGAACGCGACCATCTCCGACGAGATGCGCTTCACCGAGCCGCGCGTACTGGTCCGCCGCCGTGGTGGCGAGGTCGACTACGTGCCGCCGGCCGAGGTCGACTACATGGACGTCTCGCCGCGCCAGATGGTGTCGGTCGCGACGGCCATGATCCCCTTCCTGGAGCACGACGACGCCAACCGTGCCCTCATGGGCGCGAACATGATGCGTCAGGCCGTTCCGCTGATCACGGCCGAGGCGCCGCTGGTCGGAACCGGCATGGAGTACCGCTGTGCGGTCGACGCCGGTGACGTCATCAAGGCGGAGAAGGACGGTGTGGTCCAGGAGGTCTCCGCGGACTACATCACCGTCGCCAACGACGACGGCACCTACACCACCTACCGGGTGGCCAAGTTCTCCCGCTCCAACCAGGGAACCTCGGTCAACCAGAAGGTCATCGTCTCCGAGGGCGACCGGGTCATCGAGGCCCAGGTCCTCGCTGACGGCCCGGCCACCGAGCAGGGCGAGATGGCCCTCGGCAAGAACCTCCTCGTGGCGTTCATGCCGTGGGAAGGCCACAACTACGAGGACGCGATCATCCTGTCGCAGCGCCTCGTCCAGGACGACGTCCTCTCCTCGATCCACATCGAGGAGCACGAGGTCGACGCCCGTGACACCAAGCTGGGCCCCGAGGAGATCACCCGGGACATCCCGAACGTCTCCGAAGAGGTCCTCGCCGACCTCGACGAGCGCGGCATCATCCGCATCGGTGCCGAGGTCGTCGCGGGAGACATCCTGGTCGGCAAGGTCACGCCCAAGGGCGAGACCGAGCTGACCCCGGAGGAGCGCCTGCTGCGCGCGATCTTCGGTGAGAAGGCCCGTGAGGTCCGTGACACCTCGCTGAAGGTGCCGCACGGCGAAATCGGCAAGGTCATCGGCGTACGCGTCTTCGACCGCGAGGAGGGCGACGAGCTTCCTCCGGGCGTGAACCAGCTGGTCCGCGTCTATGTCGCCCAGAAGCGCAAGATCACCGATGGTGACAAGCTCGCCGGCCGTCACGGCAACAAGGGCGTCATCTCCAAGATCCTGCCGATCGAGGACATGCCGTTCCTGGAGGACGGCACCCCGGTCGACATCATCCTCAACCCCCTCGGCGTGCCGTCCCGAATGAACCCGGGACAGGTCCTCGAAATCCACCTCGGCTGGCTCGCCAGTCAGGGCTGGAAGGTCGAGGGCAACGAGGAGTGGATGGAGCGGCTCAAGGCGATCGGCGCCGACGACGTCGCTGCCGGCACCAACGTCGCGACTCCGGTCTTCGACGGTGCCCGGGAAGACGAGATCTCCGGTCTCTTCGAGTCCACGATCCCCAACCGCGACGGCGACCGCATGGTCCTGCCGTCCGGCAAGGCGAGGATGTTCGACGGCCGCTCCGGCGAGCCGTTCCCGGACCCGATCTCCATCGGGTACATGTACATCCTCAAGCTCCACCACCTGGTCGACGACAAGCTTCACGCCCGGTCGACCGGCCCGTACTCCATGATCACCCAGCAGCCGCTGGGCGGTAAGGCCCAGTTCGGTGGCCAGCGGTTCGGAGAGATGGAGGTGTGGGCGCTGGAGGCTTATGGCGCCGCGTACGCCCTCCAGGAGCTGCTGACCATCAAGTCCGACGACGTCACCGGTCGCGTGAAGGTCTACGAGGCCATCGTCAAGGGCGAGAACATCCCCGAGCCCGGCATCCCTGAGTCCTTCAAGGTGCTCATCAAGGAGATGCAGTCCCTGTGCCTCAACGTGGAGGTGCTGTCATCGGACGGCATGTCCATCGAGATGCGCGACACCGACGAGGACGTCTTCCGCGCTGCGGAAGAGCTCGGCATCGACCTGTCACGGCGCGAGCCCAGCAGCGTCGAAGAGGTCTGACGGGTCCGGCCGGGACCACTCGTGAGAGAGGTCCCGGCCGCCTCCCCCTAGGACTCTGCCGTGGGGGGAATTCCCACGGACCCGTACAGACCACCTTGAGACACAACCCTGAGAGGGATTGACGCATAGTGCTCGACGTCAACTTCTTCGACGAGCTTCGGATCGGCCTGGCCACCGCTGACGACATCCGCCAGTGGTCGCACGGCGAGGTCAAGAAGCCCGAGACGATCAACTACCGCACGCTCAAGCCCGAGAAGGACGGACTCTTCTGCGAGAAGATCTTCGGTCCGACCCGGGACTGGGAGTGCTACTGCGGTAAGTACAAGCGCGTCCGCTTCAAGGGCATCATCTGTGAGCGCTGTGGCGTCGAAGTCACACGCGCCAAGGTGCGCCGCGAGCGGATGGGCCACATTGAGCTTGCCGCCCCCGTAACCCACATCTGGTACTTCAAGGGCGTTCCCTCACGCCTGGGCTACCTGCTGGACCTCGCGCCGAAGGACCTGGAAAAGGTCATCTACTTCGCCGCGTACATGATCACGTTCGTGGACGAGGAGCGTCGTACCCGCGACCTGCCCTCGTTGGAGGCCCACGTCTCCGTCGAGCGCCAGCAGGTCGAGAACCGTCGCGACGCCGACCTCGAAGCCCGCGCCAAGAAGCTTGAGACCGACCTGGCCGAGCTTGAGGCCGAGGGCGCCAAGGCCGACGTGCGCCGCAAGGTGCGCGAAGGCGCCGAGCGTGAGATGAAGCAGCTCCGCGACCGCGCCCAGCGCGAGATCGACCGCCTCGACGAGGTGTGGAACCGCTTCAAGAACCTCAAGGTCCAGGACCTGGAGGGCGACGAGCTGCTCTACCGCGAGCTGCGCGACCGCTTCGGGACCTACTTCGACGGTTCGATGGGCGCCGCCGCGCTGCAGAAGCGCCTGGAGTCCTTCGACCTCGACGAGGAGGCCGAGCGCCTCCGCGAGATCATCCGCACCGGCAAGGGCCAGAAGAAGACCCGTGCGCTCAAGCGCCTCAAGGTCGTCTCCGCGTTCCTCCAGACCAGCAACAGCCCCAAGGGCATGGTGCTGGACTGCGTCCCGGTCATCCCGCCGGACCTGCGTCCGATGGTGCAGCTGGACGGTGGCCGCTTCGCGACCTCCGACCTGAACGACCTGTACCGCCGGGTGATCAACCGGAACAACCGTCTGAAGCGTCTGCTCGACCTCGGTGCCCCCGAGATCATCGTGAACAACGAGAAGCGGATGCTCCAGGAGGCCGTTGACGCGCTGTTCGACAACGGTCGTCGTGGTCGCCCGGTCACCGGTCCCGGCAACCGCCCGCTGAAGTCCCTGAGCGACATGCTCAAGGGCAAGCAGGGTCGTTTCCGTCAGAACCTGCTCGGCAAGCGAGTCGACTACTCGGCGCGTTCCGTCATCGTCGTCGGCCCGCAGCTGAAGCTGCACCAGTGCGGTCTGCCCAAGGCCATGGCGCTGGAGCTCTTCAAGCCGTTCGTGATGAAGCGCCTGGTGGACCTGAACCACGCGCAGAACATCAAGTCGGCCAAGCGCATGGTCGAGCGCGGTCGCACCGTGGTGTACGACGTCCTCGAAGAGGTCATCGCCGAGCACCCGGTGCTGCTGAACCGTGCGCCCACGCTGCACCGCCTCGGCATCCAGGCATTCGAGCCGCAGCTGGTCGAGGGCAAGGCCATCCAGATCCACCCGCTCGTCTGCACCGCGTTCAACGCGGACTTCGACGGTGACCAGATGGCCGTGCACCTGCCGCTCTCCGCGGAGGCGCAGGCCGAGGCCCGCATCCTGATGCTGTCCTCCAACAACATCCTCAAGCCGGCCGACGGCCGTCCGGTCACCATGCCCACCCAGGACATGGTGCTCGGCCTCTTCTTCCTCACCACGGACGAAGAGGAGCGCGAGGTCAAGGGCGAGGGCCGGTTCTTCGGCTCCACCGCAGAGGCGATCATGGCGTTCGACGCCCGTGAGCTGTCCCTGCAGGCGAAGGTCGACATCCGCTTCCCGGTGGGCACCATCCCGCCGCGCGGCTGGACCCCGCCGGCCCGTGAAGAGGGCGAGCCCGACTGGCAGCAGGGAGACAGCTTCCGGCTGCGGACGACCCTGGGTCGTGCGCTGTTCAACGAGCTGCTGCCCGAGGACTACCCCTTCGTCGACTACTCGGTCGGCAAGAAGCAGCTCTCCGAGATCGTCAACGACCTCGCCGAGCGCTACCCCAAGGTCATCGTGGCGGCGACGCTCGACAACCTGAAGGCAGCCGGCTTCTTCTGGGCGACCCGCTCCGGTGTCACCGTCGCCATCTCCGATGTCGTCGTGCCCGAGGCGAAGAAGGCGATCGTCGCGTCGTACGAGGCTCAGGACGAGAAGGTCCAGAAGCAGTACGAGCGCGGTCTGATCACCAAGGAAGAGCGCACCAACGAGCTCATCAAGATCTGGACCCTGGCGACCAACGAGGTTGCCGAGGCCATGAACGCGAACTTCCCGAAGACCAACCCCATCTTCATGATGGTGAACTCGGGTGCTCGTGGAAACATGATGCAGATGCGTCAGATCGCCGGTATGCGTGGTCTGGTGTCGAACGCCAAGAACGAGACGATTCCCCGTCCCATCAAGGCGTCCTTCCGTGAGGGCCTGTCCGTGCTGGAGTACTTCATCTCCACCCACGGTGCCCGTAAGGGTCTGGCCGACACCGCCCTGCGTACCGCCGACTCGGGTTACCTCACCCGTCGTCTGGTGGACGTCTCGCAGGACGTCATCATCCGCGAGGAGGACTGCGGCACCGACCGCGGCCTCAAGCTGCGGATCGCCACCAAGGACACCGAGGGCCGTCTGCGCAAGACCGACGACGTCGAGACGTCGGTGTACGCGCGGATGCTCGCCGAGGACGTCGTCGTCGACGGCAAGGTCATCGCGCCTGCCAACGTCGACCTCGGTGATGTCCTGATCGACGCCCTCGTCGCCGCTGGCGTCGAGGAGGTCAAGACCCGCTCGGTCCTGACCTGTGAGTCCGCGGTCGGCACATGTGCGTACTGCTACGGCCGTTCGCTCGCCACCGGCAAGCTGGTCGACATCGGTGAGGCGGTCGGCATCATCGCCGCCCAGTCCATCGGTGAGCCCGGTACCCAGCTGACGATGCGTACCTTCCACACCGGTGGTGTGGCCGGTGACGACATCACCCAGGGTCTGCCCCGTGTCGTCGAGCTCTTCGAAGCCCGTACGCCCAAGGGTGTCGCCCCGATCTCGGAGGCGGCCGGCCGCATCCGCATCGAGGAGACCGAGAAGACCAAGAAGATCGTCGTCACCCCGGACGACGGCAGCGACGAGACGGCGTTCCCGATCTCGAAGCGTGCCAAGGTCCTGGTGCGCGAGGGCGACCACGTCGAGGTGGGCCAGGCACTGACCTTCGGTGCCACCAACCCGCACGACGTGCTGCGCATCCTCGGTCAGCGGGCCGTTCAGGTCCACCTGGTCGGCGAAGTGCAGAAGGTCTACAACTCGCAGGGCGTGTCGATCCACGACAAGCACATCGAGATCATCATCCGGCAGATGCTGCGCCGAGTGACGATCATCGAGTCCGGCGACGCCGAGCTGCTGCCCGGCGAGCTGGTCGAGCGTTCGAAGTTCGAGACGGAGAACCGTCGTGTGGTCACCGAGGGCGGTCACCCCGCCTCCGGCCGTCCGCAGCTGATGGGTATCACCAAGGCTTCGCTCGCCACCGAGTCGTGGCTGTCCGCGGCGTCCTTCCAGGAGACGACCAGGGTTCTGACCGACGCGGCGATCAACGCCAAGTCGGACTCCCTGATCGGCCTCAAGGAGAACGTCATCATCGGTAAGCTCATCCCGGCCGGTACGGGCCTCGCCCGTTACCGCAACATCCGGGTGGAGCCCACCGAGGAGGCCAAGGCCGCGATGTACTCGGCCGTCGGCTACGACGACATCGACTACTCGCCGTTCGGCTCCGGCTCCGGCCAGGCCGTTCCGCTGGAGGACTACGACTACGGTCCGTACAACCAGTAAGCGGTAGCGAGAACAGCGAAAGGGCGGTCACCCCGTATCGGGGTGACCGCCCTTTCGGCGTATCGGACGGGGGTCGGGGGAGTCAGCGCCCGGCCAGCTCCCAGACGGCGAGCATCAGTCCGACACTGGCGGTGAGCGCGGCGATACTGGCCAGCGGCCAGCGGGCGCGCTCCAGCGCGTCGATGCGGGACTCCATGTCCGCGAGGTGTTTGTCGGTCTGGTCGCTCCGCTGCACCAGCAGCGCGAGCGAGCCGTCGACCCGGGCGAACCCGGCCTCCAGCGTGCCGTGCAGCCGTTCCAGCTCCACGGCGACGGTGAAGGGGGCGCTCTTCGGCTCAGACTCGGCCATCGGCGGCTCCTGTGGACGGTTCGCTGCGGAGCCAGGACGGCAGCAGCCGCTGTACGGCGTGCAGGGCCATCACCCTGGTCACAGCGGCGGCGACGGCCAGGGCTCCGGCTACCCAGGGCAGGGCGGCCGGCAGCCCTGAGGCGTCCACGATCGCGGGGAGCGCGACGGCGATGCCGATGGCGCTCTGGAGGACGGTGCGCGCCGTGCGCTTGGCGGCTTCGGACACTTCTCCGGTCTCCTCTGGTCGGCGGGGATTGGCGGGTTTCTATGAGTTTCGGTGGGTTTTGGTGGTGGTGCCGGTGGCGTCAGTGGTCCCGGGGGGCTCCCGGGTGTTCCCGGCGCCTTCCGGTGGTCCCTCAGCGCTTCCCGGTGTACGGGACCCTCAGGGCGGTCCAGGAGGCATGGCCCGGCAGCCCGTCCGCGTCGGCGCCCCGGAAGCCCAGCTTCCGCTGCCATTTCGCGTAGGAGCGCCGGTCGGCCTCGCTCCAGCGCGGGCCGGGGCCCGAGGTGTAGGCGGAGCACCCCTCGGCGACCAGCCGCCGCCCCATCGCGGTGATCACGGGGGAGCTGGTCCGGGCGGTGAAGAAGCCCGCCCCGGGGAAGGGCTGGAGACGGGGCTTCCCTGGTTTCCCCGGCTCCGGTGCGCCCGGCTCCGGTGCGCCCGGCTTCGGTACGCCTGGCTCCGGGCTCTCCTGCGCGGGAGGTCTCTCCTGAGTGGGGGGCTTCTCCTGCGCGGGCGGCCCGCCGAGCCGCCCGGCTATCCGCCGGCGCAGCTCCGGCATGGTGAATCCGCGCGGGTCGACCTTCTGGTCGGACCACTCCCGGTGTCCGATGACGCTCCTGGCGCCCCAGCCGTGGGCCCGGCAGAGCGCGGCCGACGCCCGCTCGACGGCGTCGAGCTGGGCGTCGGGCCAGGGGTCGGCGCCGTCGCCCAGGTTGACGCACTCGAAGCCGTAGAAGCGGGCGTTGCCGTCGACGGCTCCCGCGCTGCCCTGGTGTTCCGCCGGGGCGGGCGGCCGGTCGCCGTACTCCTCGGCGATCACCGCCGCGAGGACAGCGGGGTCGCCCCCGCCGGCGTGGTTGGCGCGTCCGGCGCCGACGAGATGGACGGTGCCGTCCTTGGCGATCACCCCGTGGCAGAGCGGCCCGGGCAGCGCGGCGTACCCGTCGTAGCAGAGCCGTACGGAGGAGCCGGTGCCCCGGGTGACGGTGTGGTGGATCATCACCCCGTTCACGGGACCCCAGGCGCCGGCGTGGTTGCGGTGGTGGGTGCGCCAGCCGCCGTGCTCGACGACGGTCACACCCTCGGCCCGGAGCGCGGCGAGCAGCCGGGCGGGGGTGAGGGGGGTGGCCATGGAGGTCGTCCTTCCGTCAGACGGGCGGGGGCGGGGCGGCATGGGGCTCGTTGGGAGGCTGGGCCGAGGGTTCGGAAGGCGGGCCCGGAGGGGGGATGTTCGGTTCGGGGGCCGGCGGGAGCAGCAGCTCGCCGCCGGGGGAGACGATCACATCGTTGGACACGCGGGGGCTCCTTCTCGGGTACGGGAGGTCAGGACTGGCGGCCCTCGGCGTACAGCACGCCCACCGCGCCCCCGCCGGTCCCGGTCACCACCCGGCCCTCGATCTGGAGGTTGCTCCAGGTGTAGGGGGCCTGGCCGTGCGGGGCGGAGACCTCCTGTGCGTGGCTGCCCCCGCTCACCCCAACGCTGTCGCCGATCTCCACGGCCGTGTCGTTCGCGGTGAGGTAGCGGACTCTCGCCTCGACAGTGGTGTTCGCGTCGGCCTGGATCCACACACCGACCGCGATCCTCGGGTGCTGGAGGTACATGCCCCCCTGGAGCACCCGGGTCCAGGTGGTCGAGGTGATCCTGATCGGGGACGGGTAGAGGGGGATGGGGATGTAGGGACGGGCGAGGCCGCCCGACTGGGTGTCGTCGGCGAGGACGATCCTGTTGAAGCGGTCCCGGATGTTCACGGCCTGGGTGGGTTTCCCCGAGACGGTCAGAGCCTCCGAGCCGTCCGTGCGGAGGACGCGTACGCCCTGTTCCCTGGGGTTCTCCCCGGCGGCCCCGATGGCGCCGATGTGCAGCAGGACGCTTTTGTCGGGCTTGGTCACCAGCAGACTGCCGCCGCCGCTGATGGTGACGTCCCCGTTGGTGATCTCGTTGAGCGCGGGGCGGGCGGCGACGGCGGTGGAGAGCCGCTGCACCTTGCGCTGGAGCTCCCGGATCAGATCGATGAGGTCCTCGGGCAGAGCGGTCATCAGCCGGCCTCCAGAAACAGTTCGGCGGTCTCCGGGCGTCCGCGCTGCGGTGGGGCGACCTTGATCCCGATGATCCGGAAGCGGGCGTCGAGCCCGTCCGGGTGCCATTCGTCGGTGATCCGCAGCCGCACGGTGCGGCCCAGGAGCATCGGGGGCACCAGGTCGCGGTCGTCGAGCCGGACGGTCACCTCGGGGATGACCACGGCCCCCCTGGCCTCGGCGAGCTGTGCCGTGGCCAGGGAGTCCAGCGCCTTCACGGAGGTGACGGACGAGTGGTCCGACGAGAGGTCCACGCGCGGGTACCCGTTGTCGATCAGGTCCTGGGCGACGTGCTCCCGGGACAGCGCGGGCCGGCTCTCCTGGCTCTGGTCGCTGTTGGCGGCGGCGCCCCGAGCCCGGGCGGTGCTGCCGCCCCGGGTCGCGTCCCGGGGGAAGGCGTAGCGCAGCACCGCCCCCGGCCGGTCCAGCACGAGATCGGTGGAGCCGTTGCGCACCTTGGGGTGGCCGAGCCGCAGCAGCTTCACCCGGCCGCCGGTGACCGGGTCGCGGTGGACGGAGATGTGGTGCTCGAAGCCGTTCTCCGCCTCGGCGAGCTGCTTGACCGCCTCGTCCAGCGGGGTCTCGTCGCCGTCCCGCCATGTCATGTCGCGCGGCACACCCGACAGTTCGGTGCCGAAGCTGACACCGATGTTCCCGCCCTGGCGGGACTGGATGTGCTGCCAGAGCCTCCGGGCGATCTCCAGCTGGTCCTGCTGGACATAGGTGAGATCGGCCCGGATACGGCGCCGGGCGGCGTAGGAGTCGAAGGTCGCGGCCTGGACGGCGAGCGAGAGCCCGCCCTTCTCGTCGGCGCTGAGGGTGGTGGTCCACACGATGCCGCCCCACCACAGGTCGCCGTCGCGCTCCAGATAGACGGCGGTCCTGCCCTCCTCGATCTGCCGTACCCGGTCGGCGAGTTCGGGGTTGGGCACGGGCAGGGTTCCGGAGAGGGAGCCGGGGCGGCCGATGTAGTCGTCGATCGTCACATCCCGCAGGGGGAGGATGTCGATGGGGCGGTCGGTGCGCAGATCGCAGAAGAGCGCGCGGTAGGGGCCGGTCGCGGTCATGCGGCGAAGGCCGACCAGTAGATCGGCATGTTCGACCACGACCATGTCCCGCTCGGGTTGTAGACGTAGAGCTGGAAGCCGGTGGCCGTGACGCTGTGGGCGCGGCTGCTCCACATC
The DNA here is from genome assembly GCF_042753785.1 of Streptomyces sp. NPDC059256. NCBI lineage: Bacteria > Bacillati > Actinomycetota > Actinomycetes > Kitasatosporales > Streptomycetaceae > Streptomyces > Streptomyces sp. NPDC059256. The sequence continues at coordinate 51,608 of NZ_JBHYZO010000019.1, forward strand.
TCGGCCGCCGCGTGCCCCGAATTGATGTTGGTGTAGACCCTCGGAGCGGTGGGGAAGGGAGTGCCGAAGGTGATGGCCATCGTATGCGCGCGGACGCCGGTGAAGTTGAAGTAGGCGGTTCCGCTCTCGCCGTAGTGCGCCTTGTGGGTGCGGACCACCAGGTCACCATTGACCCTCAGGGCGCCGGGTGCGGTGCGGGACAGCTGGACATCGGTGGGCGTCGAGCCTCCCGCACCCCACTGGATGGCGCCGTCCCCCTTGACCAGAAGCCGGGAAGCCGTGTCGCCCACCGCGCTCCGTACCGAGATGGCATCCTCGTTCGCCGACCGGTAGGCGCGCACGATGGCGTTGGTCGCGGCGGCCGTCCCGCCGTCCCGGTAGACGCGGACATCCCCGAGCTGGAGCTGCCCACTGGTGCCGAGCCGCAGGATCGGCTCCCAGACGGTGCCGTTCCACCGCTCCAGTACGCCGTCGTTGTCCCGGTACTGCCCGTTGTGGCTGCCGCTGAAGGCGACACCCGAGCCGGGCGGCACGATGCCGCCGAGCGCGGCGGTGTAGCGGCGCCGGTCCAGGACCCCCGTGACCCAGTCCAGTCCGACGCTCTCCTTCCCCACCACGACGTCATACAGCTTCTGGCTGTTGGGAGGGACAGTGGGGGCCGTGGGGGTGCCGGCCGGGGAGCCCTGGACGACGAGGACCTCGCCGCCGAAGACGGTCACCGTGCTGTCGTGGGACGGGTCGGCGACCCTGACGACCACGGAGTCGATCCTGCTGTAGGTCGCGTGCCCCGCGCCGAAGGTCAGCGACACCGGGGCGTCGATGGTGACGGAGTATCCGCCCTGCGCCGCTCCGTTCGTGCCCTGCACCCACAGCCGGCCCGCCGACAGCGTCGCCTGGAGGGCCGAGCCGGGGACCGGGGCCAGGTCGAGGCCGCCCGGCAGGCAGCCGCCTGTGGTGGCGAGGGCGCCCGCCGGTGCCATGGCGGTGGAGGCGGCCAGCCGGTGGTCCTCGGGGGTCATTCCGCTGGTGAGTCGTCCTACACGTACGGTCATGGTCTTCTTCTCCTCAGAGCTGTCAGAGGTGGGCCGCGCGCCAGGTGAGCTGGGCGGATGTGGTGGGGTCGCCGTCCAGGGCGCGGAAGTCGAGCCGGTTCTCACCGGGCGGGAGGACGAAGGACTGCTCCGGGCTGCTGACGGCCGTGGCCGTGTGGAGCCGGGAGGCGCGCGGCCCGATCAGCACCGTGCCCTCGCGCGTGTCGACGGTCAGCCGTTCACCGGGGCCGAGGACGATGTCGTACTCCAGGGAGCGCCCGGTGGTGTGGTTGAGCAGATGGGGCCGCCGCACCGGGCCGGTGAACTCGACGACCGGGCAGGTCTCGGTCGTCCCGCTGTTGACGGCGGAGCCCGAGCCGCCGGAGCCGGGGGTTCCGTAGTCCACCGGGTAGGTGAACGGATAGGTCGTGCCGTTGCCCCGGCGGGGGAGCCCCAGCGAGACCGTCCGGGCCTCGGGCTCGTAGCGGCGCGGGTCGGTCGCGGTCCACTGGACGGAGACCCTGGTGGCACCGCCGGTCGCGAAACGCCGGTCGGTGGGGACGGTGCGCTGGGTGACCCGGGCGCGGACGGCGGTGGTGCGGCCGTGCAGCCGTACGGCCAGCCACTGTTCAGCGTCGGCGGAGCCGGTGCCGAAGGCGCGGATGAAGGTGTCGAGCAAGTCCGCCGGGGCGCCGGGCGCGGCGCCGGCGCCGGCCTCCGGAAGCAGCCAGATTCCGGCGGAGACGGACCGGGGCCTGGCCCAGCGGGCGCCGGGCCAGGCGCCGTGGGCGGTGGGCCGGTCGGCGTCGGAACTGTCGAGGGAGGGGAGGTCGGCCCAGCCGGTGAGGCCGTCCCGGTCGATCTGGAAGGGGGTGCCGGGGCCGAGCAGCAGTCCGGCCCACTGGATCTGGCCGTCGAGGCCGATCAGTGAGCCGGGTGGTGAGGTGGTGTCGGTCATGGGGTCGCCTTTCTCGGGCGGGGGCGGTACGAGCCGTGGGGCGCGGGCTCACGGCGCGGCGCGTGTACGGGGCGCGGGGCACGAGCGGGCACACGGAGCACGCGGCACGCGGCACGCGGAGCACACGGCACACGGAGCGCGGGCTCAGGCGGCGCGGGCGAGGAAGAGAAGATCCTCGGCGACCGCGTACGCGCTGCTTCCGGCCGGCTCCCGGAAGGTTTCGAGCCGCACCCGGCGCGGCTCCGGCACCCTGCTGCCGCGCTCGGCGGCGCGCAGTGCGTCGACGGCGCCCAGCGGGGTGACAGAGCCGGGCCGTGAGCCGCTGGGCGGCATCACCACACCGCCCTCGGCGAGCATCGGGATCTTGTCGAAGTGGATGCCGAACTTCTTGCCGAGGATGTTGAAGCTGAGGCTGTTGAGCCCGTCGATGACCCAGTTGGCGAAGGAGACCAGCCCCTCGATCGGGCCCTTGAGCACCGAGACGATGGCCTGGAGTCCGGTCGTGACGAACTGGCCGATGCCGCCGAGGGTGTCGGTGGTGGCCTTCTTCACCCGAGTGAAGGCGGACGGGATGTCCTTGGTGATCCAGTCGACCACCGGCCTGACCGCGCCCTTCAGCCCGTCCCAGGCGCGCCGCATGATCCCGCTCACCGCGTCGGTCGCCTTCCGGACACCGTCGCGGACGGCGGGGAATGCCTTGCCGATGTTCCGGCCGATGCCGCTCACATCGCCGGTCAGAACGCTGCGGACGACGCCGAACGCCGTGGCGACGAGAGTCCCGTAGATCCTGACCACCGGGAGGAGGTGGGAGGCGATCTGCTTGACGATCCTCAGTGCGTGGTCGAAGACCTGCTTGATGATCCGCTGCCCGGTCTCGGAGTTGACGGCCAACTCGATGAGATAGGCGGTGATCGGCACCAGCAGCCCGACGACAAAGCCGATCGGGTTGGCCCGCATGGTGACGTTGATGCTGGTGACGGCGACGGCCCCGACCATCAGGCCGCCGCCGAGCACGGTCATCAGCGGGCCTGTGGTGACGCCCGCCGCGCCGAGCAGTTCGGTGATGGAGACGAGACCGCCCAGCCCGCCGGCCAGCGCCGCCGCCGCGCCGCTGGACGACCTGGCCGAGCGCTCCTGGGTACGGAGCCCGGGCGCGGCCCTGGTGGCGCTGGTGCCGACGGCACCGACCGGGCGTACGGAGGCGGTGGCCCCGGCCCGCAGCCCGCTGACCGCGCCCCGGGCGGAGTCGCCCGCGCTCTTGATCCGCTCCACGCTCCCGGAGGCCGTACGGATGCCGTTCACCGCCGACCGGGCGCCCTGGGTCGCCTGTTTCACCTGGTCGCGGAGCTGGTTCAGCGGCCGGACCATCCCGGCGAGCAGATCCCGCACCGGGTCGACTGGGCGCAGGGCGAGGGCGCTCATCCGCGAGCCTTCGCGAGGAACATCAGGGCCTTCGCCGTGTCCTTCACATCGGTGGAGGGGGCGGCGTAGTAGTGCTCGATATGGAATCCGGCGGTACCGGTGGCGACGGTCCGAGCCCGGGTTCGGGCGGCGGTGTGCCGCAGCAGCCGGTCCAGCTTGGAGAGCGGGAGCACGGCCTCGGCCTCGCCGGCCTCCGCGATGATCGCCGGGACACCGCCGGTACGGGGGGTGACGACGCCGCCCTCGGCGAGCCGGGGAATCCGGGGGAGGCTGACCCCGAAGGTCTTCCCGCCGACGCCCGGGACCCAGCCGGGGATCTTCACCTTGATGCCGTTGAGTTTGCCGATCGCGGAGTTGATCAGGTCGATGACGCCGTTGATCGGGGTCCTGACCGCGCCCTTGACGGCGTCGAACGCCTTGGATGCGATGGTCTTGAGGCCGCTCCAGATGGAGGAGAGCTTCTCCTTGACGTGGGTGAACGCCTTGGGGATGTCCTTGCGGACCCAGTCGATGACCGGGTTGATGATCTTCTTGATCCCGCCCCACACCTTGGAGATCACGGACTTGACGGTGTCCATGACGCCGGAGATGACCTTCTTGATGCCGTTGAAGGTCTTCGAGACGACCTTGGAGACGGCGTCGACGACGGTGGAGACCGCCTTCTTGATGCCGTTCCAGACGTTCTTGAAGAGCGTGCCGATGCCCTTCATGATCGGGCCGATGGCCTTGATGACGGTCTCGATGACCTTCTTGACAGCGTCGAAGGCGGTTTTAAGCACCTTCTGCATGGTTTTCGACTGGGTCGCCATGCTGACGACCTTTTCGATGAGCGGGGCGAACAGCTCCAGGAGCCGGGCGATGATATTGCCCTTCATGGAGGTGTTGAGGCCGTTCATCCCCTTGGCGGCGTTGTCGGCGCCGCCCTTGAACTTCCCGATCTGGGTGCCACCGGTCTGCCCGGCCCGGCCGGCCCTGGCGACGGACTTCTCGGCACGGTCGGCGTTCTGCTGAAGCGTTTTGAGTTCCCGGGCGGAGGACTGCGCGGAGGAGCGGAGCTTGTCGAGCCCGGTCTTTCCGGTGGTGGCGGCGCGGCCGACGCTCTGGGTGGAGGTGGCGGCTGTGTCGGCCTGGGTTTTGAGATTGCGCAGGGAGCCGGAGGCACGCCCTGCGGCTGAGGCGAGGGTCATGGGGCTCCTTAGGCAAGGATGGTGATGAGCTGGTTCAGGGTGTCGCGCAGGACTCTGACATCGGCGGCGACGCCTCGGGCCTGAGGCTGCGAATGGTCGATTCCCTGAATGACTCGGGTGGTTCCCGTTCTTCTATTGACGGGTGCATTGGCCACCTGCTGTTGTTGCGATCTCCCCTGTTCGTTTCTGAGGGCCTCCGAGGCTCCCCGGATCTTATTGATCTGACTTGCCCAATTGCGGTCGGTGAGAAGTCCGAGTTGCAGATTGTAGTGTAGGACTGCTCTGTCGATTTGATCGGCGACCCAGGCGTCGCGTCGGCGTTGTCTTTTCTGGGCTTTTGAGGCCCACTTCTCCTCGACCTTTTCCAGGAATTTCTTCCACAGTCTTCCGAGCGGACCGCCCCACTCCCGAGTGGCACCCAGAATGGTGATGCCTTTTTCGTCCACCTTGAAGAGGGCGATTGTTGCGGTCAGGACGGCGAGAGTGCCACCCAGTCCCACTAGGGCGGTGTTGTACTGAGTCTTGCTGTGGCTCCATTCCGCGTAGGTCTGGGTGATTCTGGCGTCGGTCCTTGATATGTCAACCTCGGTGAGGGCGATATCCGCTTTGGTCTTGGATATGTCAACCTCGGTGAGGGCGATGTCTGCTTTGGTTTGGGTGATGTCCGCATCGGTGAGGGCAATGTCGACCCTGGTGTCGGTGATGATTGCTTCGGTCCGGGCTATGGAGACCTTGGTGTCAGTCATGTACGCCTTGGTCTTGGCGATCTCTTCGATGACTGTTTCGGATCTCCTCGCAAAAGACTTGGAGATCTCCGCCACATGGGTCTCGGAATTTTTCAGCCTGGTTACCGTCGAGCGGGTTTCATCCTTTCCCTCCTTCAGCTCCTTCTCGACTTTGACCAGGGCTTCGTCGATTGCCTTGATGTCTCGTGCCATGGGTGCACCTCACTGGGGCTCTGTGGCCGAGCCTCTCCGGTGCGGCGGGCCTGCCTGCGAGCCCCACCGGACCGGCGGTCAGCCCATACCGAAGAAACGGGCCAGGTCCGCGCTCGCGGGCGGGGAGTCCGGTTCGGCCTCGGGCTCTTCGGAGGGGGCGGAGCCCGGCCTCGGGACCGGGTCCGGGGGGTCGGGCGGGTCGTCGGAGTGGACGCTGGTGAAGAGCCAGTTCGCGGCGGCCAGATGATCCACCACCGCCGCCAGCAAGTGATCGGTCACCGACCACTCCGCCGCCTCCCCGTGCAGCGCACGGTTCACCGCGCTGTCCCGCGGCAGGTGCTCGATCAGCACCGACAGCCGGCGGGAGGACAGCCGTCCGCGGTGCCAGTCGAGGAGGTCCACGCCGTAGTGGCGCAGCAGATCGGCTTCGAGGGCCTCGGCGTGTTCATCGGTGAACTCGACGAGGCTCAGTCTTCCCCCAGGCCGAGCCCGGTCTCCTTGCCGTAGGCGTCCAGGATCGCCGCGATGTCCTGCATGGTGATGTCGTGCTTCTCGAAGCGCGCGAACTGCTTCTCGCCCATGAGCAGCGACAGCAGCCCGTCCACATCGTTGTCGTCCAGCTCGCGCAGCGCCCTCGCGGTCGCGCGGCTCAGCTCGGTGGGCAGTTCGAAGGTGTCCTTGTCCAGGTCGAACGACCAGGTCGTGCCGACGGACTCCAGGCGCTGGGCGCGGGCTGCGTTGACGTCGAAGCGGGCCATGGGTGTGCCTCCAGGTGGTGGTAGCGGGGGAGCGGGCGGGGGCGGGGCCGGCCCGTGGAGAGGGCCGGCCCCGGTCCGGCGGGTGTTACGGGGTGACGGAGTACGCCGGGTCCTTCATCAGGAAGGTCGCCAGCGGCGCCGTCGCGCCCTGGGACAGCGCGGTGAAGGTGACACCGAGCGAGGCCGCCGACTTGCGGGCCAGCTTCACGTCGTCGGCGGAGGTCACCTGGCCGCGCGGGATCACGAAGCGGTAGGTGATGTCCTTGCCGTCGGTGAACTCCAGGCCGAGCGCACGCTCGTCGAAGGTCGGGCCGTCCGGGATGTCCAGGCTGTAGACGCCGGAGGTGCCGGCGCCCACGGGCTTCACATCCGACTTGGACCCGCCGATGAAGAAGGGCAGCGTGTCCTCGTTGAACTGGAGCATCGCGAACTTCAGCGTCAGATCGCGGTCCGAGTAGACGAACCGCGCCGGGCTGATGGCCTGCCAGGTCTCCACCGGGTCGAGCTTGTCCTTCTTGGCGAAGGTCACGCCGTCGGTGGTGGTGTAGCCGAGGTCCGTCCAGGCGGCGCCCCAGTCGGCCGCCGGGTTGGCGGAGAAGGCGCTGGGCGCGGCGGCGCCGACCGCCGCGACCAGGACACGGCCGGTGCCGGCGACGCGGATCTCGGAAGAGTTGTTGCCTGCCATGGGAACTCCTTGGGTGTTGGGTTGGCTGCCGCGGGTACGGCAAAGGCCCCGCCGGATTGGCGAGGCCTGGTCTGTGGGTGGCGAGTGCGCGGCCGGTCAGTCGGTGCGCAGGAACAGGCGCAGGATGCAGAGGTAGCGGTTGGCCGCCGTGTAGACGTAGTCCGGCAGCCAGCGCGGGCCGTCCGCCTCGCTGACATCGGTGATCGTCGTCTTCGGCACGGAGGTGTCGATGACCCTGCCGGCCATGCCGAGGAGCGCGGCTCGCGCGTCGTTGGCCAGGACGTGGGCGTCGGACTTGGTGGGCCCGTACACCTCCAGCTCGATCAGCGGCTGGTCGAGGTGGAGGTCGTCGATCCAGGCCCCGCCCCGGCGGGAGACGACGACCGTCTTCGTGGTGCCGTTGAAGCCGACCGGCGGGGACTCCACCACCGTCACGCCCGCCGTCGCCGACAGGCTCTGGGTGAGGAGATCCACGACGATCTTCTGCACATCGGGAAACTTGTTCGGGACTTGGTTCATGACGAGGCGTCACTCCTGTTCCTCGGGACATTCGTCCTGGACATGCGGGCGGCGGAGCCGGGCCCTGGAGGGAAGGGGCACAGCTCCGCCGCTGCACCAACTGTGACGCAGATCGTGCGAACGCGCAACCAGTTCGTGCGCGCGCGCAGCAAATGCGCGGAGAGGCGGCCACCCGGGGAGGGGTGACCGCCTCTTCTCTGCTCTGTGTCCTGCCGGCCTGCCGTCCGGCCGTCCGGCCGTCGGCCTAGGCTCTGCGACGGGTCGCGCGCTCCGCGGCAAAGACCTCATCCAGCCGGAAGAGCTGCGCCCGGCCGCGCCGCCCGGCGGGTGTCAGATGGCCTAGCTGGACCCACTTGCGGATGGTGGCGGGCACCACGCCGGCCTCGGTGGCAGCGAGGGCGCCGGTGATCAGAGGGGTGGACGGGTTCATCGGCGTACTCCTTCACCGGTGGTGTCCAGGGCGGCGGCGATCTCGGACGGGTCGGTGCCGGTCAGGGCGTCCCAGCCGCCCTCCTTCCAGCTGTGGCGGTACGCGGGGTCCGCGCCGCAGCCGCAGACGGCGGAGCCGCACCGGCAGCCGGGGTTGACGCAGAGGACCGCGAGCCGGTCGGGGAAGGCGCGCAGGGAGACGGAGTCGCACCAGGGGCAGCGTCCGCCGAGGCGGGTCATCGGTTCGCCGTCGCCGACCGCGCGGGCGCAGCGCCCCGCCATCCGGCGGGCCTCGTCGGCGATGTGTGCGACGAGGTCGGGGTGGTCGGCCATCCGGCCGACGAGCGAGGCGACCCGGGCCAGGCGCTCGGGGACCCGCGCCTTGCGGGGGCGGCCGAGGCCGAGGCGTTCGTGGACGGCCTCGTCGAGTTCGACGACTCCGTCGGTGATGTCCCGAATGGCGTCGGACACATGGAGACGCAGGGGCGCGGGCGCGTGGGTGCGGGTGGTTCGTCCGGCTCCGCCGATGGGGCCGGAGGAGCCGGGGGAGAGTTCGGTGAGGAGGTGGGGGAAGCGGTGGGTGAGGGTGGTGAGCCAGTGGGTGGCGTCGGTGGGGGTGGTCATGGGGCCTCCGGGGTCGGGTTGGTGGTACGTCGGCCGGGCGCCGAGCCGCCGCGCCGCAATCGCCGTCGGGGCTGGGTTTGCTCGGGTTTCCCGGCGGGGCCGGCGGGGCTGGGTTTGCTCGGGTTCCCCGCGGGGCCGGCGGGTGCGCCTCCCTCGGTGGCGAGGTCGAAGGCGGTCGGGTTCGTCGGCGGGGCCGGGCAAATCCAGCCCTGTCCGGGGGCACCTCCCAGAGGCAGCTCTGGGGGAGTGTGAGGACGGACCCTCTGCCACAGGGCCGCGCGCCCTGCGGGACCCGGGACCCGGGTCCCGCAGGGCGCGCGAGCGGCGACCGGAGGAGCCCTACGCGCCCCGCAGGGGTCCCGCACCCGCCCCCGGCGTAGGGCGAATACTCGCCGCACCGGGGTTTACATCCCGCCGTCCCCGTACGCCCCCACCCCACTAGCGCGCGAGCCCGCAACACCCCCACCCCGCAACCTCACCACCCGCCCATTGCGCCAGAGCCGCCCCGCGCTCACCCCGTCGAAGAAGCTCGCGGCCGGTGCCACGCTCTCCTCGCAGCGGCGGGTCACCGGACACCGCTCGCAGGCTCTCAGTGCAGGTCGGGCCTCCGACTCTCGTCGGGCGAAGACAATGTGCGGGGGCAGTCCCGCACACGCGGCGGCGGCGCGCCAGCCGGCGGACTCCAGGGAATCGGGGAGGGGCATAACGGCAACTCCTGACTCTGCGGGGGTCGTTGCGGTTCCGCACACTGGCACGTTGCGCGCGCACGCGCAATCAAAACAGGGGGTATCTCCGCAGAATCCCCACTGTGCGCGCGCGGAATCACGTAATTCCGTGCGCGCAAGCGCGATAGTCTGAGGTCCGCTTCGGAGGGAGGCGACCACCCGTGACCGCCAATGATCTGGATCAGTTCGCCGCCTGGGTCGAGGAGCTCATCCGTGCCCGCGGCTTCGACATCGACAGCCCGCGGGGTGGCGGCAAGTCGCGGCTCGCCGACGAGGCCGGGGTCCACCGCGCCGCCATCACCCGGCTGCTCCAGCGGCAGAGCATGCCCGACCTGGAGACGACCCGGCGGCTGGCCCATGTGCTCGACGTGCCGGTGCGCGACATGCTCATCCGTTCCGGCCGGCTCACCGAGGACGATCTACCCCTGCCCCTGGAGGCCGACTCGGCCGCCGGGGCGGCGCCGGCCGCCCCGGGGGGCCGCAGGCTCACCCTGGAGGAGGCCGCCGCCGGGCTCGGCATCCCCGATGACCAGCGGGAGATGTTCATCCGGGTCGCCGGCCAGTTCCTGCCGCCGGCCCCGGCCCGCCGCGCCCCTCTCGCCAAGGACTGACCGGGCGGCGGCCCCCGCACTCGTTTTCGGCCCCCAGTAAGCTGTCACAGCCTGTACTTCAGCTTCACACAGGCCGTACGTACGCCCCCAAGGATCAGAGGTGTTGCCGAGGCCTGCTCTCCGATCGCGTGGGCGGGATGGGCAGCGATGGGACGCGAGCGAGAGATGCGGCGAGAGATACGGATGGCCGAGGGCGACGAGGCACGGCACGGCGCGTCACAGGTCCCTGCCCGTCCCGCCGCGTCCCCGGAGGACCTTCCGGGGCTGCTCGCCCTGCTCGGCCGACTGTTGGAGGACCGTGCCCCCGCCGAGGTCGCTGTGCTGCTGCGGGAGGAGCTGGACCGGCGCGAGATAGCAGCGTACGCCAGCGGGTGGCGGGATGCGGTGGCCGAGTACGGCCCCGCGCTGGAGGAGGCCCGTGCCGCCGCCGCTGCCGCCAGGCCCCTCCGGCTGGTGGGCCGGACCCCCGGTCAGGCGGCGGTCATCCCCTTCCCGCAGGACGAGCGCGGGCGGTACCCGGCGGACGGCGGCGCCGGGGACGACCCGGCCGGCCGTCACCCTCCGGACCCCCGCACGGCCGCCGGCGGCCCGGACCGTGACCACCCCGCCCGCGACAGCCCCCGGCACCCGCGCCCCCGGTCCGACATCAAGGGCATCAAGGACATGAAGGACGGCGAGGACGCGACACCCGAGGCCCGGCACGACCAGCACGACCAGCACGACCAGCAGGCCCGGCGGAACCGTGAGGGCCGCCAGCACCGCCAGCACCGCCAGGACGACGACACCGGAACCCCCACCACCCGGCCCCCCTCCCTCGCCCCCAAGAGCCGCAAGTCCAAGGTCCCCACCATCCCCCGGCTCGACTTCCCCTCCACCCCCACCGCGCGGTCCCGCCGCCCCCGCCGCGAACCCCCCGACGCGCCCGACACACCGGACGTACCCGACGCACCGGAGGCCCCGCCCGCCCCGCCCGACGGTGACCCGGCGTAACGGTGTACCCTTCGCCCTCTCCGACCCGTGCGGCCCCCGGTTCCGCATCCCCCGGGGCTCCCCTCCCAGGTCCCCCGGCGCCCCGCCCCCGAACGGCCTCTTCCCCGGGGAACGGCCCGCTCTCCCGTGCGTGTGCATTTGTTTTGACCGCAGCCCATGCGGTAGGTACGCTCTCACCTTGTGCCTGGGGTGTGCCTGGGCTCGTGTGCGTGTCCTCAACCGCATGGCGAGTCTTCTAACGGCCACCGCAATCTGCGCCTCTCTGCCTACGTCGGCGGAAGCCTCGCAGCTTCGACACACCCGACCGCGTGGGTCGGAGATGTTCCAGGTTAGTTTCACTGAACGGCACACAGAAACCGGAGAAGTAGTGCCTACGATCCAGCAGCTGGTCCGGAAGGGCCGGCAGGACAAGGTCGAGAAGAACAAGACGCCCGCACTTGAGGGTTCTCCTCAGCGCCGTGGCGTCTGCACGCGTGTGTTCACGACCACCCCGAAGAAGCCGAACTCGGCCCTGCGTAAGGTCGCGCGTGTGCGTCTGACCTCCGGCATCGAGGTCACGGCCTACATCCCGGGTGAGGGACACAACCTGCAGGAGCACTCCATCGTGCTCGTGCGTGGTGGCCGTGTGAAGGACCTGCCGGGTGTTCGTTACAAGATCATCCGCGGTTCCCTCGACACCCAGGGTGTCAAGAACCGCAAGCAGGCCCGCAGCCGCTACGGCGCCAAGAAGGAGAAGTAAGAATGCCTCGTAAGGGCCCCGCCCCGAAGCGCCCGGTCATCATCGACCCGGTCTACGGCTCTCCTCTGGTGACGTCGCTCATCAACAAGATCCTGCTGAACGGCAAGCGTTCCACCGCCGAGCGGATCGTCTACGGCGCCATGGAAGGTCTTCGTGAGAAGACCGGCGCCGACCCGGTCATCACCCTGAAGCGCGCGCTGGAGAACGTCAAGCCTTCGCTTGAGGTCAAGTCCCGCCGTGTCGGTGGCGCCACCTACCAGGTGCCGATCGAGGTCAAGCCCGGTCGTGCCTCCACCCTGGCGCTGCGCTGGGTCGTCGGTTACTCCCGCGCACGCCGCGAGAAGACCATGACCGAGCGCCTCATGAACGAGCTGCTGGACGCCTCCAACGGCCTCGGCGCTTCGGTCAAGAAGCGTGAGGACACGCACAAGATGGCCGAGTCCAACAAGGCCTTCGCGCACTACCGCTGGTAGTCCCTACCCACATCGAGACCGAGAGAAGACTGAGCCATATGGCCACCACTTCGCTTGACCTGGCCAAGGTCCGCAACATTGGGATCATGGCCCACATCGACGCGGGCAAGACGACGACCACCGAGCGCATCCTGTTTTACACCGGTGTGAGCTACAAGATCGGTGAGGTCCACGACGGCGCTGCCACGATGGACTGGATGGAGCAGGAGCAGGAGCGCGGCATCACGATCACGTCCGCCGCGACGACCTGCCACTGGCCGCTCGATGAGGTCGATCACACGATCAACATCATCGACACCCCGGGTCACGTGGACTTCACCGTCGAGGTGGAGCGTTCGCTCCGCGTCCTCGACGGCGCTGTCACCGTGTTCGACGGTGTTGCGGGTGTCGAGCCCCAGTCCGAGACTGTCTGGCGTCAGGCGGACCGCTACGGCGTGCCGCGCATCTGCTTCGTCAACAAGCTCGACCGCACCGGTGCCGAGTTCCACCGCTGTGTCGACATGATCAGCAGCCGCCTTGGCGCGGTGCCGATCGTCATGCAGCTGCCCATCGGTGCCGAGGCCGACTTCAAGGGTGTCGTCGACCTCGTCACCATGAAGGCGTTCGTCTGGTCCGCCGAGGCGACCAAGGGCGAGATGTACGACGTCGTCGACATCCCGGCCACCCACACCGAGGCTGCCGAGGAGTACCGCGGCAAGCTTCTGGAGACGGTTGCCGAGAACGACGAAGAGCTGATGGAGCTGTACCTGGAGGGCACCGAGCCCACCGAGGAGCAGTTGTACGCGGCGATCCGTCGTATCACCATCGCCTCCGGCAAGTCCGATGGCATCACCATCACGCCGGTGTTCTGTGGCACCGCGTTCAAGAACAAGGGCGTTCAGCCCCTGCTCGACGCGGTCGTGCGCTACCTGCCTTCTCCCCTGGACGTCGAGGCCATCGAAGGCCACGACGTCAAGGACCCGGAGCTGGTCGTCAAGCGTCGCCCGTCCGACGACGAGCCGCTGTCGGCTCTTGCGTTCAAGATCGCGAGCGACCCGCACCTGGGCAAGCTCACGTTCATCCGGATCTACTCCGGGCGCCTGAACGCGGGCACCGCGGTCCTGAACTCCGTGAAGGGCCGCAAGGAGCGCATCGGCAAGATCTACCGCATGCACGCGAACAAGCGTGAGGAGATCGAGTCGGTGGGCGCGGGCGACATCGTCGCCGTCATGGGCCTCAAGCAGACCACCACCGGTGAGACGCTCGCGGACGAGAAGAACCCGGTCATCCTGGAGTCCATGGACTTCCCGGCGCCGGTCATTCAGGTCGCGATCGAGCCCAAGTCCAAGGGTGACCAGGAGAAGCTGGGTGTTGCCATCCAGCGTCTCGCGGAGGAGGACCCCTCCTTCCAGGTGCACACCAATGAGGAGACCGGCCAGACCATCATCGGTGGTATGGGCGAGCTTCACCTTGAGGTGCTGGTCGACCGGATGCGCCGCGAGTTCAAGGTCGAGGCCAACGTCGGCAAGCCCCAGGTCGCGTACCGCGAGACGATCCGCAAGGCCGTCGAGCGCGTGGACTACACCCACAAGAAGCAGACCGGTGGTACCGGTCAGTTCGCCAAGGTGCAGATCGCGATCGAGCCGATCGAGGGCGGCGACGCCTCGTACGAGTTCGTGAACAAGGTCACCGGTGGCCGCATCCCCAAGGAGTACATCCCTTCGGTGGACGCGGGCGCGCAGGAGGCCATGCAGTTCGGCATCCTGGCCGGCTACGAGATGACGGGCGTGCGCGTCACGCTCCTCGACGGTGGCTACCACGAGGTCGACTCCTCCGAACTCGCGTTCAAGATCGCCGGTTCGCAGGCCTTCAAGGAGGCCGCGCGTAAGGCGAGCCCCGTGCTTCTTGAGCCGATGATGGCCGTCGAGGTCACCACGCCCGAGGACTACATGGGCGATGTCATCGGTGACATCAACTCCCGCCGTGGCCAGATTCAGGCCATGGAGGAGCGGGCCGGTGCCCGGGTCGTCAAGGGCCTGGTGCCGCTCTCGGAGATGTTCGGCTACGTCGGAGACCTCCGCAGCAAGACCTCGGGTCGCGCAAGCTACTCGATGCAGTTCGACTCCTACGCCGAGGTTCCGCGGAACGTCGCCGAGGAGATCATCGCGAAGGCCAAGGGCGAGTAACTCTTCCGAGTAGACGCTTTAGGCTTATCACCGGAGCCGTTGGGGCATTCCAGCCGATTACGAGAGTTTTCCAAGGAAATGCCCCCGGCCCCGGCATCCCAGCAAAGATCACCTGGCGCCGATGAGTAAGGCGTACAGAACCACTCCCCAGGAGGACCCCAGTGGCGAAGGCGAAGTTCGAGCGGACTAAGCCGCACGTCAACATCGGCACCATCGGTCACATCGACCACGGTAAGACGACCCTCACGGCCGCCATTACCAAGGTGCTGCACGACAAGTACCCGGACCTGAACGAGGCTTCGGCCTTCGACCAGATCGACAAGGCTCCTGAGGAGCGTCAGCGCGGTATCACCATCTCGATCGCGCACGTCGAGTACCAGACGGAGTCGCGTCACTACGCGCACGTCGACTGCCCGGGTCACGCGGACTACATCAAGAACATGATCACCGGTGCGGCGCAGATGGATGGCGCCATCCTGGTGGTCGCCGCCACCGACGGCCCGATGCCGCAGACGAAGGAGCACGTGCTCCTGGCTCGCCAGGTCGGCGTTCCGTACATCGTCGTCGCGCTGAACAAGGCCGACATGGTGGACGACGAGGAGATCCTGGAGCTCGTTGAGCTTGAGGTTCGTGAGCTCCTCTCCGAGTACGAGTTCCCGGGCGACGACCTTCCGGTCGTCAAGGTCTCGGCGCTCAAGGCTCTCGAAGGCGACAAGGAGTGGGGCGAGTCTGTCCTCAACCTGATGGCCGCCGTCGACGAGTCGATCCCGCAGCCTGAGCGCGATGTCGACAAGCCGTTCCTGATGCCGATCGAGGACGTCTTCACGATCACCGGTCGTGGAACCGTCGTCACCGGTCGTATCGAGCGTGGTGTCCTCAAGGTCAACGAGACCGTCGACATCGTCGGCATCAAGACCGAGAAGACCACCACCACGGTCACCGGCATCGAGATGTTCCGCAAGCTGCTCGACGAGGGTCAGGCTGGCGAGAACGTCGGTCTGCTCCTCCGTGGCATCAAGCGCGAGGACGTCGAGCGCGGCCAGGTCATCATCAAGCCCGGTTCGGTTACGCCGCACACCGAGTTTGAGGCCCAGGCGTACATCCTGTCGAAGGACGAGGGTGGCCGTCACACCCCGTTCTTCAACAACTACCGCCCGCAGTTCTACTTCCGTACCACGGACGTGACCGGCGTGGTGACCCTCCCCGAGGGCACCGAGATGGTCATGCCGGGTGACAACACCGTCATGACGGTGAACCTCATCCAGCCCGTCGCCATGGAAGAGGGCCTGAAGTTCGCCATCCGTGAGGGTGGCCGGACCGTGGGCGCCGGCCAGGTCACCAAGATCGTCAAGTAGTTTTGACGGTTTGACCTGGTAGCTCCCAACGAGCACCAAGGAGAGGCCCCGCACCGGAAGGTGTGGGGCCTCTTCGCATGTTCGTGCTTCCGAGCGTGGTGGATCCGGGCCGGTCTCAGACCTTGCTGATCGGACGGGTCTCCTTGGCGACGCCCCGTGCCTGCCAGGACCACGGTCGGGCGTCCGCCCCGATCCCGACGGCCGTGGGCCCGTGGCCCGTCACCATCAGCGCGGGAGTACCCGTGATCACGAAGGGCCCCTTCGGGGACAGGGCCGCCTTCGCGGTACGCAGCCGAGGCCGGCCGCCCAGGTCCTGCTCCAGGAGGACCGGCCCGCCGGGTGTGGCAGCCACGCTCAACGGCCCGTACCCCGTCGCTTCGGTGTGTTGGCGGGACCCGTCCGTGTGGATCGACGTCACGAGTGGGCTCGAAGGCTGCCGGTAGTACAGCCGAACACCGCCGTCGCTCGTCGCCAGCGCGGCGACCGGCCCGCCGGGAGCCGGGAAGCGTACGCCGTGACCATCCGGCGCTGGCGTACGGATCGACACGTCCTGGCCGGGGGACTCCTGCCCCCAGTGCTGGACGGTGTCCCGCCCGGCCGCGAACACGTGCACCCGACCGGCGCGATCCACGACGGCCGCGAGACCGTCCTGGATCTCCTCGCTCAGCAGAATGCGCCAGGCGCTCCAGCCGCCGTCCACGTCCCGTACGCGCGTACTGATCCGCTTGTCGGCGGTGCGCACGAACAAATGGACCCGGCCGTCCGCCGCGGTCACCGCGACCGGGACGCCGATACGCCGTCCGCGATCGTCGTTGTACTCCGGATTGCCCAGCCCCTGCCAGGCCCGGAAGTCGCCGCCCGGGGCACGCTCCTCCAGCAGGACTATCTCGCGCCGGTTCTCCGCGCCACGCCCACCGAGCGCCGCGAACCGCAGCCCGAACAGGAGTTGTCGGCCGTCCTCCAACACCGCCGAGCCCAGCGCGGGAGCCAGCGGTCCACCGCCGAGGTCGTCGGGGGCGCCCCACCGGCCGCTGCCCGGCGCGGTCTCCCGCCAGCGGACGGCACGCAGCCCGAGCACCCCGTACGCGGCCAGGCGCTCCGTCCGCTCCACGGCGACGACCGGTCGCGCACCGGGGTAGCGGTGGTGGGTGGAGCGCACCCATCCCTTGCTGTTCTTCAGCGGACGGTCACCGCTCACGCTGTAGTCACCGCAACCGGATGCGTTGCCGCACTCCCAACCCGGATCACCGCCGTAGGGGACCAGGGCAGCCGCCTTCTCCTTCAACACCCTAGGGGGCAGGTTCTTGGGCCAGTGCCGGTTGTAGTAGCCGCGGAACGCCTGCGCGACGAACCCGGGCACCCGCCCACCGTCCGCCGTGGCCTCAGCGACCCACCGCACCATCGCCGCCCAGCTGAAACAGGCGACGGCCGTGTGGTCCGCGTGGTCGGAGTAGCCGGGCTGCTCGCTGTCGTGCTTGCGGGTGCGCTCGTCACTGTGCTGGATGTCCGGATCGGGGTCGAGCGTCTGGATGACGGTCGGCCGGTACTGCTCCATCAGCCCGACGAGGACGTCGATCAGCCCCTGGTGTCCGTACGAGACGGTCTTGCGCAGGGGCGAGTCCTTGGCGATCACGGTCTGTACGCCGACGCCTCTGTCACGCCACAGACTCGGCAACGCCATCCAGCGGCGGCCGGTGTGCATCGGCAGATTGAGGAAGACCAACTCGACGCGGCGGTGCCCGTTGGTGAGGGTGTTGATCTCGGCGAGCCGATTGCCACGGAGGGAGATGACTCCCTTGGTCCAGTCGCTGAACTTGTCGAGTCCGATCAGCGTCGCGTACGCCTGCCGCAGTCCCTGGTGCCGGGCGGAGGAGTAGCCGGGCCGGTCCTCGGGCCCGTGGTGATGCCGTCCGGGGATCTTGTTGATGCCGGTGTGCTCGCCCGCGCTGACGTACACGGACAGCAGCGGGACCCCCGCGTCCAACAGCCGTTCGGTGTCCGGGTTCATGAAGTACAGATCGTCGTCCGGGTGGGCGACTATCTGCATCAACTGGGCGCGTCGGGAGCTGGCTATGGCCATGCCTGGAGCGGGGTCAGCGGCGGGCACGGGCCGCTGGGGCGCGGGTACGGAACAGCCGCTGAGCGCCCCGGCGGCGATCGAGGTGACACCGAGCGCGGCAAGGATGCTGCGCCGCCGTGGGCTGGTCTTCCGTGTCCGGGCATGCGTCACCTGGGCATGGGCAAGTCCATCGTTCACGTGGGTGTGTGCTCCGTCCGCTTCCCCCCGCAGCGGGCCGGCAAGAAGCCCCCGTCTGCGATGCAGTGGTGTGATTTGAGTGCGAACGGGTTGGTCAGACCCGTTCGCGATCAACTAGACGGATTATCGACATGGAGGGTTGCTCGGCTGGGTACGGGAGGCCCACAGGTGGGACTGCCGCGGGGCTGTCGATGGCCGGGACGCGTGCCGTCCCCGAAGGCGGACGGCGGTAGCCGGACCCACCGTGGACCTCGCTGCGCCACGCTCCGTGCCTGGCAGGCCCGGTGGGCGGGGGTCGGGGCCCGCGCGCTCTGCACGATCGCTGTGACGGCCGTTCTGTTCGATGGCTCTGGCCGGTATCGGGCGGGTGTCTCACCCGCCGCTGCCTGAATCACCCTGGTGATATCCGCCCGGAGCGGATGCCTGCCCCTGCCGTCGGTCGGCGCTGCGGCTTCCCGCGGCGGCGCGGAGCGCCCGTGGGATCGACGCCAGGAAGATCGGATGACCGGGGCCAGTTTCCCGTCCGGCAGCGCCATGGGTCCGGTTCCGGGCCGGGGCCGAGGTCGTGTGTCTTCCTCGTCAACAGACGTCGCGCGATGGCTGAAACCATCAAGAAGGATGGATATCTGCGGCTGGAATCAGCTGCACGTCATGGCGCAACTTCCCCTACATATAGGGGAGTTGCTTCATTTCTAGCCATGTCTGTATCGGATGGGCACTGCATGCACTCTCATGATTCGACCGAATTATCGCAGGTCACGGCATAGGATCCTCCCTAGTTGTCCCTTGGCTACACCCATGGGGGGTTTGTTCATCATGGCTGGGAAGAGACGAGCGGAAATCGGCCGCAGAGGCTTCATTCGCGTAGCGGGAGGGGCGATCGCGGGTGCGGGCGTGGTGGGAGGGGGCACGTTCACCGCTCAGGCCACCGGGCTGTTCGAGCCCTCGCCGGCCGACCCTTTCCAGGGGATGCCTCGTTCGCTCGCGCTGAGCCTGCCCACCGTTCCCGGTGGCACCGAGCCGCCGCTGCCGCCGTTGCCGGACCAGCTCGAAGGCGGTCTTGTCTCACCGCCCCGCGCCCGGTCGATTCCGTACGCCGACGAGCCCGTGGACCCGGGGGCCGCGAGGGCGGCCGTGCCGAAGACCCTTCCGTTCGAGTTCAAGACCGGCGGCTACGAGTGCGCCACCGATCTACCCGAGTACATGCGCCCCTGGCGGGACCGTCCCACCCGCTGGGAGAACGTCACACCCAACACGGAGTACACGTACCTCGACGCCGCGGGCGCCATCATGTACCGCCCGAAGCGGACCGCCCCCGGCTACGACCAGCCGGTCACCCAGGCGCAGTTCGGGCTCGGCTGTATCGCCAGCTATCGCACCGAGACGAACGCCACCCGCAAGGCGCTCTTCCTCAAGCGCGCCAAGGCCCAGGCGAAGCGGCTCATCGACAAGCGCGTCGAGGCCCGGGGTGCCTGGTACTTCCCGTACCCCTTCGACTTCAAGCACGCCAAACACAGCGGCGTCGACTACAAGGCCCCCTGGTACTCCGGCATGGCCCAGGGCGAGGCGATCAGCCTCTTCGTACAACTCGCCGAGCTGAACGGCATCACCAGCAGTGAGCGCACCCTCTACAAGGCTGCCGCCGACGGTGCCTTCGCCTCTCTGCTGCGCGCCGACGACGGCAAGCCGTGGGCAGTGAACCGGGACAAGGACGGCTACCTCTGGATCCAGGAGTACCCGGGGGCGAAGCCCGGCACCGGCGACTACACGTACAACGGCATGATCTTCGCCATGTTCGGGCTCTGGGACTACTTCGTCGCGACGGGCAACCCGCTGGCCCAGGAGCTGTACGACGGCTCGATCGTCACGATCCGCGACCACTTCCCCAATCTGCGCAACAGCCGCTGGTTCTCGTACTACTGCGACACCCACCGGATTCCCGCGCCGACCTACCACCAGCACCACATCAACCTGATGCGGCAACTCCACTGGCAGACCGGCAGCGCGCGCCTGGCCTACCAGCACGACCAGTTGGTCGACGACTTCCCCGCCTTCGGACTGCGCTCGGGCTCCGTCGCGGCGATTGCCGCCGGATCGCACACCCTGTACAAGCTCGACACGCTGGACGCGGCGGGCAACTACGGCTGGCACGAGTCGAAGAAGGACAAGCAGCTAGCGACGAAGAAGGTCACCTTCGCCAGGGCCACCCAGGCGCCGGTCAACATCCGCCGCCGTATCCAGGGACGCGGCATCTACTACCGGATCAACGGCGGCGCGTACAGCGGCTGGTGGATCGGCGAGGCGTACCCGAAGGCATTCCTGCGCGGTGAGTACGTCCCCACGACCTACCACCCTCAGCGCACCGCGACGTTCCCCGCCGGGGTGGACATCACCTGCGTGAAGTTCGGTGCGGACGGGAAGACCGGCACGCTGAAGACGGTGAAGTTCGCGAAGGAGTCCAACGCGCCGTTTGATCGGCGCGCGGTCGTGAACGGCCGGCCCATGATCCGGATCACCGCTGGTGGCCTCAAGGGCTACTGGGCCCCGCTGCCGCTGGTCGCCACCGACGGTCGCTGACCCTCGGGAGCCACGGGCCGCCGTTCTGATCATCGGCACTGGTAACGCGGCGTCGAAGCCCGCTCTCCCCGCACCCCGAGTGTGGGGCGGAGCGGGCTTTCGCCGTGAACCGACGTCCGTCCGCGAGGAGCCCCGGATCGGGTGGCGAGCGCTGGATCCGGTGGCGAGTGGAGGGTCCTTCGGCCTGAGGCTTCCGAGCGGGGCCCGTGTCACCGCAGACGTGGCGCGCCTGCCTCCTCCCACGGCGCCAGCGTGACCCCAGCCAGCCCCCGTACCCAGTCCGCGGACACATCCGTGAGCCGGGCCGCGTCCAACGCCCTGGGGCCGAGGCCGATCGCGTACCGCACCGGGTTGGTCGTGAAGGGGCGCGGCCAGGCGTGGACGGACGAGGCTCCTGCCTCCTCCAAGGCCCGGAGCAGGCCGTGCATCCGGCCCCGTACGCGACCGGTCTGGTCCTCGGGTGCCGTCACGACCAGCCATTGGCGGTGGCGGGAATCCAACGGCGGTACGGCAAGCAGTTCGGGCCAGGGATCGGTGTGCGTCTCCATGACCTCCCAGGCGCGGAACAGTTCCTCCGCGATCAGGTCACGGCCGGCGGTGCTCACCCGTTCCGTACAGGGGCGGACGGGCTCGCTCGGGGTCATGACCGTCAGCGGGAGCTCGGTGTCCGGGCCGCCCACCGCCGTGCGCCAGTCCCAGGCCGCCCAGCTGCCGAAGAAGTGTTTCAGCAGCTCAGGCCCCGATGATGCGCCTTGCTCGCACACGGTACGGGCGGCCAGCACCGCCCAGCCGATGCCCGGGACCCCGCCGAAGGGCGCGGAGTCCAGACCGCGGGCGCGAGCCCATGCCTTCACCTCCCGGGCCAGCCGGGCGAAGGCATCGCGCCGCGCGCCCACCAGGTCCAGAACCGCCTGGGCATCGCTGACCGCACTCAGCGCGACGGCCGCCGATCGGCCCAGCTCGGACCGGCGCGCCACGGCCTCATCGGGAGGGATCTCATCCGTACCGACGACGGCCAGGTCCACCCCCAGCCCGCCGACCCGGAACCGTACGCCCGGCACCCGGGCGCCCTCCACCACCCGGAGGCCGGTGGCCTCCGGTACGGCCGTGGCGAGTCGGTCCCGGACCGCCGCGATCGCGACCTCTCCCGGCAGTGCGGCGATCAGGTCGAGATCGCCGTCGGCCAGGGCGCACCCCAGCCGTCGTGATCCGACCAGATGCACCATGCCCTCCGCGAACACCTCTCGTACCTGACGGGCCGTGGTCTCGACGAAGGGATCGGACAGCGGGCCGAGGTCCGCCTCGACTCCGTAGTGGTCCGAGGCGAAGAGGCCGTCCGCGTCCGGGATGTCTCCCCTGAGCACCACCCGTCGCGCTTCTGCGCCGTGCAGCAGTATTCGGTCCAACCTGCCCGAACCGCCCGTGAGGGAAGACAAGGCCGCCAGCGGGTTGCGGCACGGTTCGAAGGTCGGCGTCTGGTCGTCCGAGCCATGGACCGAGGTCCATGCATCGGTGAGCCCGAGCCTCAACTCCGCGGTGTTGCCGATGTCGTTGAAGTCGCCCAGCACCACTGTCGGGCCCTCCAGCGCGGCCAGCCCGTCAGCCGTCTCGTCCAACTGCCGGACCCGTATGGCAGGACCCTCCGCCGTGTGGTCGCTGGTCAGATGGGTCACCGCGACCGTGACCAGGCCGTAGGGCTCCGACTCCACCACGATCGCCGACAGCGCCTTGTGCGGTCCGAGGACATGGTGTCCGGCTTCTCTCACCGGCAGACGGCTGAGGAGTAGCAGTCCGTACTCGTCCACATCGCGTCCGCCCGGCGCCAGCGTGTAGTCCTTCCGGACCCACTCCGTCGCCCGGATCAACCTGAGGAGTTCCGATGTCACCTCCTGGAGCGCGATCACATCGGCGCCCGCGTTCCGCAGCACTTCGAGGAGCAGCGGTCGGCGCCGTGCGGTGTCCAGGAGTTCGGCGTCGTACCGGTCCCACAGGGTGTTCCAGGTCAGCACGCGCAGAGTCGACGAGCCCGAGCGCGGGACGGCTGTGGCACCCCAGGCGGTGCCGTCCCAGTTCTGGGGAGTGGTCGGCTCGAAGAAGGGGGACGGGAGCCGGCGCGGGGCCTGCATCCGTCCGGCGTCGGTGAGGTCGATACGGTCCACTCCCGTCCGCCGGTCCCACACCACCTCGCCGTCGGCCTCGAAGAACAGCACCCGGTGCCAGGGGACCTCCCCGCCCGGTACGAACGACGTCAGCGGCACCCGCTTGGGCTCGGCGCCGCGCTGCATCACGCCCAGGGTGAATCTGGCCGGATCGAACCGGGCATCCCAGCGCACCCGGTGGTAGAGCCCCTCACTCGTCTGCATGGCCGTCCCCCTCCCCATCCCTGTCCCTGCCGCCGTTCTCGTCGCGGTCCCCGTATGCGTCTTCGACGGTCCCGTCCGGGCCGATGTACCAGGTGCGATGCGCCTGGCCCGGGTACGGGGGCTCGTACCGTCGCAGTTGGGACTCCAGCACCTCGTCCGGCACCGCATGGGCACGACCTTTGTTACGGCGCCTCAACTGTTCCTCGTCCATCACCATGACCGCATGGGTGACCAGCGCATTGCGGCGCCGAGCGATCTTGTGCACCAGCGCGCGCTGGTGTCGATTGATCGAAGTGGCGTCCCAGACGACCGTGCCGCCCGCGGCCAGTGCCCGATCAAGCCGGTCGAGACCGGTCCGCAGCACATCGCTGTTTCCCCGCTGGTCGACACGTGACCCAGCCTCCTCCCGCAGTTCGTCGAGGGATATGACGGTGCCGGCGCCCAGCCCGCGGGCAAAGGTGCTCTTGCCGCTGCCCGACGGGCCGACCATCTGTACCAGGCGGGGGAAGTCACCGTCGCGCCAACGCCAGGTCGCTGCCGCGGCCTCCTCCGGACCGTTGATCCGACCCTCCGAATAGGCGTCCCGCGCCTCGGCCCGGCAGCGGTCCGCCGCATCCGGTGCCAGTTCGTCGAACCGCGGCGGGTCCCAACTGCGGACCTCGTCCGCACACAGCGCTGACCACTCGACCTGCTCCCGCTCCTCCGCGCTCTGCGCGAGCGCCGCGGCAACCGAGTGCAGAACATCGAGGTCAGCGGCGTACGACAGTCGCAACAGACCAGTGCGGCGCTCCTTGTCGGGGTAGGGGCGATGCAGGCCGGGGGCGAGACCGACGACATCCGCGACCCGACGGGCGAGCCGCATCCCCAACGCGGGTCGCAACCTGGCCGCGAGGGTGGATCGGTGTTCCCCGTGCAACAGGGCGGCGAGGACCGCGGTCAACCGCACATCGCCCGAACGCTCCAGTCGCTCCGCCACCTCGGCGAGCAGCCGGTTCGACGCCTGCGAGCCCACGCCGATCGCGTCGGCGAGTTCAGCGGCGTTCGCCGGGCCTCCGGAGCGTACGGACCAGAGCGCGGCAGTTGGCCCCAGACCGTTGGGGACGACCGCCGCATGCATCCAGTGGGTGTCGGTCTGCACATGTCCGGCCCGCACCCACTTGGCCACGGAGTGCGGGAAGTCGCCGGCCGTGAAGCCCTCCACGGTCCGGACGACGTATCCCTCCTGCCGGGACAGATCGAGCCGCAGGGCACGCAAGGCGCGCTCGTCGAAGACGCCCCTCCAGAGAACGGCCGGCACGGGAACCCCCAATCCCCGCAGGAAGGGGACCGTCCTGTCCCAGTTCAGGCAACGCCCTTGCGCGTCCCAGACGGAGAACCCGTAGAAGTAGCCGTCGAGCCGGTCGTACGGGAGGGAATGCCGGGCGTACACGTTCTCGCCGCAGATGCGCCAGCCGGCCGGGATCTCATGGGCGATACGGCTGTGGAGGGCTTTGACCCAGGCCCGTGAGGGATGGTGGGCCGAGTCGAGGGACCTGGCGTGCAGTCCGTCCGTGTACAGCGTGGTGTTCTCGCCGTCGAGCTTCTCGGTGACGACCACTTCACGGCCGATGAGATGCGCCAGATCACCGGTCCGTACATCGTCGGACGTGGCACCCGGCGACCAGGGCAGATGCGGTGTGCGTGGATAGTGCGTCCGCATGATGATCGGCCCCCGGCGCTGACGATGGATGTGCCGGGCCACTGTAGAAGTAGTTGATCAGGGCGATCGAGCGATTTTCCCTTGGAGCCACAGGGAATTCGGCGACGGACACCATCCGGGGCCGAGGTCGGCGGTCAAACCGGAAGAAGACGCGGTTGCCCTTTCTGTCCGTGATCGGGACGCATTCGGGTCTCGCCTGGATATTTGGGCCAGTTCACTCAGGCGATACCTGGATCATTGAAATGCGGAGCATCAGCTGAGGCCAGATGAGGAATGAGAGTTGCTTCATCTTGCCGTAAACGATTCAGAGTCATTGACCCTTGCACTCTGCCAGTCCTAACCTCCACTTGCCGCGGTCACCGGAGACCGGGTTTGCGTGGCGATGCGGTTCTTCATGCCCTCATTTCGGTACTCCAAAATTCCGGATTCGACAGAGGAGCGACAGTGAAAGTCGGCTTATTTACGGTGCGGTCGAGAAAGGGTAGGGCTCTCGCCCTATGGGCGGTGGCGCTCCCCCTCGGGCTGCTCGCCGGTCTGACCACCAGCGCACAGGCGGACGTACAGGACCGGCAGGCCAGGGGTGTGACGAAGGCGGTGGACTTGCCCACATCGCCCGGTGGCCTCAGCGCCCTGGCGGTCACCGACACCACCATCAAGATCGGCTGGACGCCCTCGACCGCGCCGGGCGGAATCGCCTACTACACCGTGTACCGCGACGGGCGCAGCCAGGGAACCACGACGGAAACGAGCTTCACCGCCACCCAACTCAATGTGGCCACGGAATACTCGTTCAGCGTGGTCGCCAGAGGCAACAATGGAGTGGAAGGCTATTCGAGTCAGCACTTCAGGGCGCGTACGACGGGAACGATTCCCGCGCCGCCCGCGTACCCCGTCAAAATGGGCGTCTTTCCCGAAGACGGTCACTGGTCACGGAATTTCGACGTCAAGAACGTCGTGACCAACGGAAGCGCAGGCAAGCTCACTCACCTCACCTACGCATCCGGGAAGATCCAGAACGGTAAATGTGCCGTCGGCGACACCTATCGGGCGCTGGAGCGTACGGTCCCGGCCGAACAGAGCGTCGACGGCCAGGGCGACAGCTGGGACCAGCCGCTCAGCGGTCACATCAACCAGCTGCGAAAGCTGAAGAAGCTGCATCCGCAGCTCAAGATCCTCTGGTCCTTCGGCGGCAGCGAGTACTCGGCGGGCTTCCCACAGGCGCTTCAGAACCCCTCGGCGTTCGCAGCATCCTGTGCCCAGCTCATCAATGACCGTCGGTGGGCGGGGGTCTTCGACGGCATCGACCTGCACTGGGAGCTCCCCGGTACGTGCCCCGTGACCGCTGCCTGCGAGACCGGCGGGCCCCATGCCGTACGGACCCTGGCGCAGGCGGCGCGCACCGCACTGGGCGAGCAACTGGTCACCGCCACGATCTACGGGACCAGCGGCTTGGTGTTCGACAACGCCGACCATGCGGGGGCCGCCCAGCACCTCGACTGGATCAACGTGAAGTCCTACGACTACTACACCCCCACGGGCTACCAGGGCCGTCATGCTTTCCTGCACGCTCCAATGCACGGATGGGTGGACGAGCTCGACAACAACGCCCACCGGACCTATCGCGAGCTGACTGCCCGGGGAGTCCACCCGAACAAGATCGTGTTCGGCGTTGCGTCCCACGCCCGGGGCTGGGAAGGCGTCCGCGACTTCCAGCCCCACGCCTGGGCTTCCGGACCCGCCTACGGCACCTTCGGAGTGGGCTTGGAGGACTACCGGAACATCAAGACGAGGTGCCCCGGTGCCCGGGTGGCCGTGGGACATGCGTACGCCCTCTGCGGGATCGAATGGTGGTCCTACGACAACCCGGCCACGGTGGCGGAGAAGATGGCCTACGCCAAGCAGTACGGCCTGGGCGGCGCCTTCCTGTCCAACCTCCGCGGTGACACGGACAACGCCGAGCTGCTGACCGCGATCGACAGCGGACTGCGGTAGGACGGACGAGGACTGATGAAGGACGCGACGGTCGGGGGACGCGCTTCTCGGCGCGGCTTCCGACCATCGTGCCTGTGCAGCGGTCAGCTGAGCCCAAGCCCGGGCCCCTAGCCCACAAGGGTGAGCGTGAGCACCCTTGTATCAAGCCCAGAGCATCTGTTATGACCAGCGGGTTTTCTTTCCGCCAACGTGCGCTGAAGAACCCAACGCCCCTTTCCCGACCCTCTAGCGTGACCGCCGGAAGCACACCGGACGAGGGGGACGGGCATGACCGGGACAGGGGCGGACCCATGGCAGGAACTGTTACATCTGGCGGGACAGCCCCGCACGGACAGCACGGGTACGGGCATGTCGCTCGCGTCCGTCGCCGGCTCTCCTGGTGAACCGGGAGCCAAAGGCGCGACGGGAGACCTCAAGCACGAGGCCCAGCCCTGGACTTCGGCGGCCACCGCAGCCGCAGTGCTGCGCACCAACACCGCGAGCGCCAACGCCAAGCTCGGAGCGGCACACAGCGGAGTTGATACGGGTACGGCAGGACTCGCGAGCCTCGGAGCGCTGAGAGCCGTCCTCACATCCTGGGAGAAGCGGCTGGGAGCCGTACGTGATGAATGCGGCTCCCTGGCACCGGTCCTCAAACAGGTCGCCACGGATCAGGGCGAGCACGAGAAGGCCGTGAAGTCGTCCTTCCAGAAGGCCGCCCCGCCCGCTGAGAAGGGCAGGTAGCAGCCGTGCTGACCTGGCAGACGCTGCGTGATCTCAAGCTGTCCGAGTTAGAGGGCGCGGCCGACGGTTGGGGAGTGGCCAGCAACCAGGCCGACGCCGCCCGGGACCGCATCAGCAATCAGATGATCAATGCGCTGGCCGAATCCCAAGTCGGAGAGGCGGCCGATGCAGCACTGGGGCGCCTCAAACAACTCGACCGCAACTTCGAGTACGCGTACACGGAATGCGGTCTGATCCGTACGACCCTGAACGCGCTCGCCCACGAACTGGGCGAGGAACAGCGACGGCTCAATCTCGCCCTGGAAGACGCGACGAACCGCAAGTTCACCGTCCACGCCGACGGCTCGGTCAGCTATCCCGCGGGCGGCAACAACATCCTGGACCAGCCGGCCGCCGGCGGCACCACCCGCCGCCTCGGAGTCCTCGAACAACCGTCCCCGCTGATCGGCCCCAACCCGCACCAGGCCGAGGCCCAGCGGATCGCCGATGCCATCGGGGACGCTACCCGCAACGCCAATGAGATCGACGGCCGCTTCAGCCGCATCCTGGCCGCGCTGAAAGCCCCACCGGGTCTCGCCGTGACCAAGGCCACCTGGACGGACGCGGCACACGACGCAGCAGCCGTCCGGACAGCGGCGAAGGGATACCTCCCGGAGGCCATCCCGGACTGCGGAACCCCGGCCGCCCGCAAGGGATGGTGGGACGGCCTCACCCAGGAACACCGCGAAGAACTCCTGGCGACCTACCCGGACCGCATCGGCAACCTGGACGGAATCCCGGCTGAGATCAGGGACACGGCGAACAGGGACAACCTCCAACTCTTGATCGGCAAACTGGAGGGGCAGCCGGACGAGCGCTCACAGAACCAACTGGCGGGGCTGAAGAGCATCGACGAACAGCTGCGTGCCCAACCGAAGCCGGGTGTGCCGCCGATGTACCTGCTGGGGATCGGGGACGAGGGGTTGGGGCGGGCCATTGTGTCTTTCGGCAACCCGGACACCATGAAGAATGTATCGGCCTACGTTCCTGGGTTGGCGACTTCCCTTGATGCGGACTTCGCCAGAAATGACATCCAGCGGGCGCGGGACACCGCAATGAACACCGCTCGCCTGGGTGCTCCGAGTGCGTCGATCGTGTGGCTCGGGTATGACCCTCCGCAGCTTCCAGCGGAGAAGGTCCTCGACAACCTGGCTGTGGCAAGTGACAGGGATGCGCGAGCAGGCGCACCGGCATACAACGAATTCATGGCCGGCCTAAGCGCTACCAATCAGCACGGCGATCCTCATATGACAGCTATTGGTCATTCCTACGGCTCCCTCACCGTGGGCATGGCAGCTCAGAGGGAGGGAGGCATCCCGGGCGCGGACAACATCATTCTGGTTGGCAGTCCCGGTACGGGGGCGCAGACGGCCGAGGACTTGGGTGTGTCCAGTGATCGGGTCTATGTAGGTGCGGCCGAGAACGACCCGGTCACCAGGGCCCCCGATCAGAACTCTTCCAAGGGGCTTCAGGCCGGCGCACTCATCGGAAGTGTGACTCCTTTGGGCCCTGTCATCGGAGGGGCCAGCGGCTTCCTCGTCGGGAATGTCGCAACAGATGGGAGCCAGATCTACTACGGGACCGACCCCGCTCACGCGGACTTTGGCGCCCGGCGATTCAGAGTTGACGACGGCCCGGGTATGCACCTCGACAATGGTGTCCAGATGCCAGCGCACTCCAACTACTTCAATCCCAAGAAGGACTGGGAGTCCGCGAACAACATCGCACTGATTGTCGCCGGCCAGGGGTCCGCGATCACCACTCAGGAGCATCGATGAGGGTAGCCAGGACGGCTGTGGCCGTCGTGTTGGCCATGAGTTTGGCGGGTTGTGGGGTGTCCGATGGCGAAGGAAGCGGCAGGGACAAGGTGAGCAAAATCAGTTTGCAGGAGGCTGCTGAGCAGGCTGACGCGATCATCATGGGCACCATGAGTTCGGTTCGGCCCGCGGTGAACTGGGTGCACGATGCCTCCACGGAGAGTGGCTGCGACTCTTACACCATTGACGGCAAAGAGACAGGCTCGGCTACACGTCGCGTGGCAGTGATGACCGTGATCTCCGAAGCCAGACGCGGCAGCCTACTGGGAGTGATCGAGCGGTACTGGAAGGAGAAGGGCTACAAGATCACCGGGGTCAACCGAAACAAGACCTTTCCAGCGATCTACGCCAGTACCCCCGAGGACTTCCGCTTGGTTGCCATGGTGGGGAAGAAGGGGCAATTCTTCTTCGGGATCACAACTCCCTGCTTCATCAACTCCGAGGTGGAAGCCCCTAAGACCACCCCCAACGGCACCCCCTTCGAAGGCTCCGTCGTCCCCGACCCGTACGTCCGGTCCGACTTCTGGTCCGCCACCACGAGCATCCCCTCGACTTCGCCCACCAGATAGGCGCAGCCCACCGCAGCCTTCCCCGTAGGAAAGAGCGTGACATGCGCGCGTTGGCGAGATTCGGCCACCGCCGAGGCCAAAAACCGTCTGCTGTGGTTGAGTCGTGGCCTCCTACGGTGCTGGTAGAGGTCGGGTAGGTCGGAGCGCCTGAGCCTGGCTCGCGGGGGCGACGGGGGAGCTAAGTCATGGGTATCGGTGATCTGGTCAGCGATCTGACCCCAGATGTGGTTGAGGACGCCGTAGAGGACGCCACCGAGTGGGCGGGCGACCGGGTCGAGGACGCCGGGGACTGGACGGCGGACCGGCTCAAGGACGTGGGATGGGACTCGGGCGCCGACTGGGTGCGGGAAAAGTCCCGGTCGCTCGCCAACCGAATGGGTGCCGAGGTCGATGAACTCGACCTGGGGCAGACGGACGACAAGACCAAACTCATCTACGGCTCTCCGTCCAAACTCCGCTCCACCGCAGCTCATCTGAAGGACTTCCAGAAATCTTTCACGACGGTGGCCCAGGGTCTGAAGGGCTTGGACTCGTCCTCGGTGAAGGGGGAGGCGGCGGAGGCGTTCCGGGAGACGGTGGCGATCGAACCGCCGAAGTGGCTCAAGGGCGCAGACGCGTACGGGGATGCCGCAGGTGCCCTGGAGGCGTTCGCGTCGACCGTCGAGTGGGCGCAGGGGCAGGCACAGACGGCGATCGAGAAGTGGAAGGCCGGCACCAAGGCGTCCGAAGACGCGTGGGACGCGCACAAGGCGAAGCACGAGACCTTCAACCGGGCCGCCGAGGCGTACAACGCGATGGCCCCCGACCAACGAGACCCCTCGTCGCTGCCGCCGCGCCCGGGCGAGTTCAAGGACCCGGGTACGGCGCTGATGAAAGAGGCTCAGGAACTCCTCGGCGAAGCCCGCAAACAGCGCAACAGCGCCGCGGAGACCGCGCGTACCGCGGTGCGCGCAGCACGCGACGCGGCGCCGCCGAAGCCCTCGTACCACGAGCAGGCGGTGAGCGGACTCAACGAGATGGAGGTGATCCAGTCCCACTTCGTCGGCGGGGTCATCAAAGGCACGGCGGGGCTGGTGAACTTCGTCCGAAGCGTCAACCCGCTCGACCCCTACAACCTCACGCACCCGGCCGAGTACGCGCTGGCGTTGAACAACACCGCGGCCGGTCTGGTGCAGGTGGCGAACGACCCGTGGGGCGCCGGCAAGCAGATGGTCACCGGCTTCATGAAGGACCCGGCCGAGGGCATCGGCCGTCTGGTGCCCGATCTGCTGCTCACCGCAGCCACGGGCGGCGGCGGCGCAGCGGTCAAGGGAGCCAGGGTCGCCAAGGAGGCGGCGGACCTCGCAGCCGATGCCAGTCGCGCCCGCAAGGCGGTCGACGATGCTCCGGAAGGCACCCACAACCGCCAGGACGGCCAACGCACCACCACCAACACCGATCCGGTCGACCTCGCCTCGGGGCGGATGTTCCTGCCGCAGACCGATGTGATGCTGCCCGGGGCCCTGCCGCTGCTGTTCACCCGTCGAGTCGAGTCGGGCTACCGTGCAGGCCGTTTCTTCGGGCCCTCCTGGTCCTCCACGGTCGACGAACGCCTTGAGGTCGACGCCGCAGGAGTCATCCATGTCACCGCAGACGGGCTCCTACTGACCTATCCGCACCCCGTCCCCGGACTGCCCACTCTTCCCGAGAGCGGCATCAGCCGCTGCACCCTTGCTCGGGACGAAGCCGGCGACTACACGATCACCGACCCGGACAGTGGACTGACGCGTCACTTCACCGCACCACCTGGTGGTGAACCCGGGGACGACGGTGACGCCTGGCTGGTTCAGATCTCCGACCGCAACCAGAACACCATCACCTTCGACCGCACCCCCGACGGCGTACCGCTCGCACTCGTCCACTCGGCTGGTCACCGTCTTGCCCTGTCCCTGGACGAAGACCGAGTCACCTCACTCGCACTCGACGCCCCGGACGGACCGCACCCGGTCATGTCCTACGGGTATGACGACGGGAACCTGACCACCGTCACCAAGCCTTCCGGTGCCACGCTCACCTTCACGTACGACGACCGGCGTCGGATCATCACGTGGATCGACTCCAACCGCAGCCGCTACGACTACGTCTACGACGAACAGGACCGGGTGATCGGCGAGGGCGGTGAAGCGGGTCACTACCAACTGACCATCGCCTACGGCCTCCCGGACTCCGCGACCGGCCATCGCACCACCGCCCTCACCACCGCCGACGGTCACACCACCCGGCATCTCATCGACACCAACTGCCGTGTCCTCGCCACCACCGACCCGCTCGGCCACACGACCCGGTTCACCTACGACGGCCGCGGTCGAGCACTCACCCGCACCGATCCGCTGGGCCGTACCACCGCCTTCCGCTACGACACGGACGGCCGACTCGCCACCGTCGTACGGGCGGACGGCGGCGAGTTGACGACGACGCGCAATGCGCTGGGGCTCCCCGTCACCCTCCTCGGTCCGGATGGAGCACGTTGGGCCCAGGAGTACGACGATCGGGGCAACCGCACCGCGCTCACCGATCCGGCCGGTCACACCACCAGCTACGGCTATGACCCCCACGGCCGTCTCACGTCGGTCACCGATGCGCTCGGCGCGGTTTCCACGGTTCGGTGCGATGCCGCGGGACTGCTGCTGGAGGTCACCGATCCGCTCGGCGGCACCACCCGTATCGAGCGCGACCCCTTCGGCCGACCGATACGGGCGACGGATGCTCTCGGTGCGATCACGACCCTTCGATGGACCGTCGACGGCCAGCTCTCCCACCGCACCAGCCCGGACGGAACCAGCGAGTCCTGGACATACGACGGAGAGGGCAACCGGACCAGCCACACCGACCCCCTCGGCCAGACCACCCGCTTCGAACACACCCACTTCGACGTCATGTCCGCCCGCGTCGACCCCGACGGGGTGCGCTACGAGTTCCAGCACGACCGCGAGCTGCGCCTCACCCAGGTCACCAATCCACAGGGGCTGAACTGGTCCTACACCTACGACCCGGCCGGGCGGCTCACCTCCGAAACCGACTTCGACGGCCGCACGCTCACCTACAGCCTCGACCCGGCCGGGCAACTCGCGGCGCGTACGACGCCGCTCGGTGCGCGCGTCGCCTACGAACACGACTCCGTCGGGCAGGTCATCCGCAAGGACGCGGCGGGGGAGGTGACCGAGTACACGCATGACCGCGCCGGACGCCTGCTCAGGGCCAGCAGCCCGGACGGCGAACTGGTCTTCCAGTACGACCGCCGAGGACTTGCCAAGACCGAACAGTTCAACGGCCTCGCCACCACCTACACCTACGACGCGCTGGGTCGCCGAACGCGCCGGACGACTCCGAGCGGCCGGGCCACTACCTACGACTATGACCCAGCTGGCCGTCCCACCCTGCTGACCAGTGGTGACCATCGCATCACCTTCACCCACGATGCTGCCGGGCGGGAGCTGGAGCGCACCTTCGGCGACATGCTGCGCACCGCTTCCACGTGGGACGAAGCCGGCCGGCTCGCCACCGAGATCTCCACCGCCGGCGAACGCGTCCTCAACCGCCGCGCCTACGCCTACCGTGCCGACGGCTACCTCACCTCACTCGACGACGACCTTCGCGGCACCCAGCGCTTCGACCTCGACCCGGCGGGCAGGGTCACCTCGGTCACCGCCGCGAACTGGACCGAGACGTACGCGTACGACGAAGCCGGCAACCAGACGGCTGCCTCCTGGCCCACGACGCACCCCGGCCAGGAAGCCACCGGGCCCCGCGCCTACGCCGGGACCAACCTCACCCGGGCCGGGAACGTCCGCTACGAGCACGATTCGGCGGGCCGCATCACCCTGCGCCAGAAGACCCGCCTCTCCCGCAGGCCCGACACCTGGCGCTACACCTGGAACGCGGAGGACCGCCTCACCGCCGTCACCACCCCGGACGGCACCCGCTGGCGCTACCGCTATGACCCGCTGGGCCGGCGCACCGCCAAACAGCGGCTCGCACCGGATGGTGATTCGGTCGTCGAGGAGACGCGTTTCAGCTGGGACGGCACCACTCTGGCCGAACAGATCACCACCTCGAACGATCTGCCCCACCCCGTCGCCCTCACCTGGGACCACCAGGGACGCCGCCCGCTCGCCCAGACCGAACGCATCCTCACCGCGGACGCCTCCCAGGACACGATCGAC
This sequence comes from Streptomyces sp. NPDC059256, assembly GCF_042753785.1. Classification (NCBI taxonomy): domain Bacteria; kingdom Bacillati; phylum Actinomycetota; class Actinomycetes; order Kitasatosporales; family Streptomycetaceae; genus Streptomyces; species Streptomyces sp. NPDC059256. The sequence continues at coordinate 85,455 of NZ_JBHYZO010000019.1, forward strand.
GAGCGGTTCTTCGCCATCACCACCGACCTCGTCGGCACCCCCAGTGAGCTCATCGACGAGTCGGGCACGATCGCCTGGTACAGCCGGGCGACCCTCTGGGGCACCACGACCTGGAACCGGGACGCGACCACCTACACGCCCCTACGCTTCCCCGGCCAGTACCACGACCCCGAAACCGGGCTCCACTACAACTACTTCCGCCACTACGACCCCGAAACCGCCCGCTACCTCACCCCGGACCCCCTCGGCCTCACCCCCGCCCCCAATCCGACCACCTACCCGCACAACCCCCACACCTGGACGGATCCGCTCGGACTATCGCCCTGTCCGGCGGAGCAGGATCGGCGGCCACAACCCCCCTCGCATGGTGAGGGGAAGGGCGAAGCGTGGGCAAAGAGTGTTACCCAGACAGGTAGGAGCGATAATTCCCAGGTAATCTCTGGGCATGGGTACTATCAATTCGGGTCGGGAGATATGGTTGTTCCGTCGGGGACCTGGCTGAAGTTTTATGTCGAGGACGGTGCGCGACTTGGTGACAGATTTGCTCACGATATTGAAACGGGAGGAAATCATCCGCCCGTAGAGACGTTCGGTCCTGGTAAGAGTTTGCCCAACTATACGGTTGACGTTCCGAAGAACCTGGCGATCAGCAGCAAGTCGATCACGGTGGATTCTCCGACGTTTCTGAGTGAAATCGTTAGGGACGGAATGGGTGCAGTGCATGTTTTGATTTGCCGCGAACACGTTAGGCCAAGGTGAGAAGTGTGACCTATTTCCCCGATCTGAGCCCCTATGAGTACACGGAATCTCAGCCCGCAATGCTGAACGTGGGTTGGCTAGATGAGATTCACCCATATGTGACTGGAGCTGCGCCCGAGGGCCTAGTTGAGGCGCTCGCTGTGTTGGGTACGGGTGCGGAGAACATTCAGCGTGGTATGCATTTCTGTGAATTGTGTCCAGACTTTCAAACCGCGAGGGACAACACGTCTCGGGGTGATCTATTCATCGCCAGTGGAGAGATTCGGGTGACGGGAAACGGCGTCGTTTATGCCTCGCCGGTCATGATCGTGCACTATGTGGAGGCGCATGCGTACGTACCGCCTGACGAGTACTGTAGGGCCGTAATGGCTGCCGTCATGGTGGATTAGGATTTAGCGGTGCTAAGAATGGTGCTGTCTCGCCCGTGCTCACTTCAAACTGGCTGTGATTTCGATTGGCCTCGGGTGGAAATATGCCGCTCTACCCAGCACCGGTGCACCCCGGCCTTGCGTCTTTGCAGCCGCATGTGTGCGCTGTCGATTGGCCGACGCGGCCGGCTTTTCGGCCATCCCGCATCAGGCTTATGGATTCACTCACCCGATGGCAGGTGGCGAGGGCGCTCGCCTATCTCGGCATGCTGAGTGGTGGGCCCGAGGAGAGTGAGGCAATCCGGTGCCTCAGTGTGACGCCCAGCCAGGAATCCGTCCTGGCAGATGACTTTGCCGGCCTGCTGGAAAATCTGGAGCGGCAGACGCAACTTGTCCCGCTTCGGATTCTCGAACTAGTGCTCAGGGACTGCGACATTCTGCTGAGGGGTAGCCCTCATGCGGGATTCGCCATCGGAACTGAACTGACCGAGGACTCTAAGCCGGCTGCCCAGGAGATCGCTTCGGCCCGGGCGGCCCTTCTCGCTACCTACTGGGCCGAGGTTTCCGAGCTGCGAGGTGGACTGGTCATGGTGTGGAGCGCCAACCAGTTCGTGCGGCGTTGGCTCTGGTGGTCACGCCAGTACGCTCACCGTCAGATTCCACCGGGTTCGCCGGGGATCGGCACATCCCCGGCCCCGCCGCTTCCCGCACGGGACGTCTTTCCGGAGTGGGCGACACCGATGGTGGAGCGGGTCTACTCGAAGTAACGGCGTTCCGGCGTAGCAACCCCGTTCCGGCGTCCACCCGAGGGTTCATCCCGTACCGCACCGCCGCCGGGCCTTGATCACGCTAAGCGCCTGTCCGGGCACTGATGGTGCTCGCCCCCACCCGCAGGCTCCCCGTGTGTGGCTCTCTGTGACGTGGGGTAGCCTCTACGGCTCGATTGGCCAGGTTGCAACCCCGTGTGGCAGACTATCCGGGTTGCTCGGTTGAGTGCCGATGCTGCGCGCCTCCCGCCGGGAGGACCGGAAGCGAGTCCCACAGTACTCGTCGCCCCATCTGCCTCCTGGGCAGCGCTGGAGCGGACGTACGGGAATCTTCCGGGAAGCGTCAGCGGGGTACCAGCCAAGCGCTCGGTGGGTGTTCTCCCTCGATTCGCGGGCCAGGCCCGCACCCCCTTGGTTGGGAAATCCTTCGGGATATCTACGTAGAGGGTGTGCGACACGCCCGACCGCGGGGGTCGGAGGGGATCGCAGGACTCACCGAGTTGCAGAGCGTCCATACAAAAGACAGGACTACGAAGTAGCCATGGCGGGACAGAAGATCCGCATCCGGCTCAAGGCCTACGACCACGAGGTCATCGATTCGTCGGCGAAGAAGATCGTCGAGACGGTGACGCGTACTGGTGCGTCGGTCGCGGGCCCGGTGCCGCTGCCCACTGAGAAGAACGTGTACTGCGTCATCAAGTCGCCGCACAAGTACAAGGACTCGCGCGAGCACTTCGAGATGCGTACGCACAAGCGCCTGATCGACATCCTCGACCCGACGCCCAAGACCGTTGACTCGTTGATGCGCCTGGACCTTCCGGCCGGCGTTGACATCGAGATCAAGCTCTGAGAGGCGCGGAAGAGATGGCAAAGCAGATCAAGGGCGTCCTGGGCGAGAAGCTCGGCATGACCCAGGTCTGGGACGAGAACAACCGTGTCGTCCCGGTGACCGTCGTCAAGGCCGGGCCCTGCGTTGTGACCCAGGTCCGTACGAATGACTCCGACGGCTACGAGTCGGTCCAGATCGCCTTCGGCGAGATCGACCCGCGCAAGGTGAACAAGCCCCTCAAGGGCCACTTCGCCAAGGCCGACGTGACCCCCCGCCGCCACCTGGTGGAGCTCCGTACCTCCGACGCCAGCGAGTACACGCTCGGCCAGGAGATCACCGCTGCTGTGTTCGAGTCCGGCGTCAAGGTTGACGTCACGGGCAAGAGCAAGGGCAAGGGCTTCGCCGGTGTCATGAAGCGTCACAACTTCAAGGGCCTCGGCGCCGGTCACGGTACCCAGCGCAAGCACCGCTCTCCCGGCTCCATCGGTGGCTGTGCCACCCCGGGCCGTGTGTTCAAGGGCCTCCGCATGGCGGGCCGTATGGGCAACGAGCGGGTCACCACACAGAACCTGACCGTTCACGCTGTTGACGCGGAGAAGGGCCTGCTCCTGATCAAGGGTGCGGTTCCTGGTCCCAACGGCGGCCTGGTCCTGGTCCGCACTGCGGCCAAGGGGGCCTGAGGACTATGAGCACCATTGACATTCTGTCGCCCGCAGGCGACAAGACCGGGACCGTTGAGCTCCCGGCCGAGATCTTCGACGCCAAGGTCAGCATCCCGCTGATCCACCAGGTCGTCGTCGCGCAGCTGGCCGCTGCCCGCCAGGGCACGCACAAGGTCAAGCGTCGTGGCGAGGTCCGCGGTGGTGGCAAGAAGCCGTACCGCCAGAAGGGCACCGGCCGTGCCCGTCAGGGTTCGACCCGCGCCCCGCAGTTCGTCGGCGGTGGCGTCGTCCACGGCCCCGTGCCGCGTGACTACTCCCAGCGGACCCCGAAGAAGATGAAGGCCGCCGCCCTGCGCGGTGCCCTCACCGACCGGGCCCGCAACTCGCGCATCCACGTCGTCACCGGCGTGATCGAGGGCGAGGTCTCCACCAAGGCCGCCAAGACGCTGTTCGGCAAGATCTCGGAGCGCAAGAACCTGCTCCTGGTCGTCGACCGCGCCGACGAGGCCGCGTGGCTGTCCGCCCGCAACCTGCCCCAGGTGCACATCCTGGAGCCGGGCCAGCTGAACACGTACGACGTGATCCGCTCCGAGGACGTGGTCTTCACTCAGGCTGCCTTCGAGTCCTTCGTGTCCGGCCCCGACAAGGCCCTTGAGACCGAAGGGAGCGACGCCTGATGTCCGAGAACGCCACGGCGACCGTTACCAGCAAGACCTACACGGACCCGCGTGACCTCCTCGTCAAGCCGGTCGTGTCCGAGAAGAGCTACGCACTGCTCGACGAGAACAAGTACACGTTCATCGTCGACCCGCGTGCCAACAAGACCCAGATCAAGCAGGCCGTGGAAGCGGTCTTCTCGGTCAAGGTCACCGGGGTCAACACGATCAACCGGCAGGGCAAGCGCAAGCGCACCCGCACCGGTTTCGGCAAGCGCGCCAACACCAAGCGCGCCATCGTGACCCTTGCCGAGGGCAACCGTATCGACATCTTCGGCGGCCCGACCTCTTAAGTGAGGTCGAGTCGTCCGGAATCGGACGAGGACTGAGAAATGGGTATCCGCAAGTACAAGCCGACGACTCCGGGCCGTCGTGGCTCCAGCGTCGCCGACTTTGTCGAGATCACGCGGTCCACGCCGGAGAAGTCGCTGGTCCGCCCCCTGCACAGCAAGGGCGGCCGTAACAACACCGGTCGTGTGACCGTCCGTCACCAGGGCGGTGGCCACAAGCGCGCCTACCGCGTGATCGACTTCCGTCGTCACGACAAGGACGGCGTGCCGGCCAAGGTCGCTCACATTGAGTACGACCCCAACCGCACCGCGCGCATCGCCCTTCTGCACTACGCAGATGGCGAGAAGCGCTACATCGTCGCGCCGCGTGGCCTGAGCCAGGGCGACCGCGTCGAGAACGGCCCGACCGCCGACATCAAGCCCGGTAACAACCTGGCGCTGCGCAACATCCCGGTCGGTACGACCATCCACGCCATCGAGCTGCGGCCCGGCGGCGGCGCGAAGTTCGCCCGTTCCGCGGGTGCCTCCGTGCAGCTGCTGGCGAAGGAGGGGGCCATGGCCCACCTCCGCATGCCGTCCGGCGAGATCCGGCTGGTCGACGTTCGCTGCCGCGCCACCATCGGCGAGGTCGGCAACGCCGAGCAGTCGAACATCAACTGGGGCAAGGCCGGCCGTATGCGCTGGAAGGGCGTTCGCCCGACCGTCCGCGGTGTCGCGATGAACCCGGTTGACCACCCGCACGGTGGTGGTGAGGGCAAGACCTCCGGTGGTCGCCACCCGGTCAGCCCGTGGGGTCAGAAGGAGGGTCGTACTCGTTCTCCCAAGAAGGCGAGCAGCAAGTACATCGTCCGCCGCCGCAAGACGAACAAGAAGCGCTAGGAGCGGGTTTAGATGCCGCGCAGTCTCAAGAAGGGGCCCTTCGTCGACGACCACCTGATCAAGAAGGTGGACGTACAGAACGAAGCAGGTACCAAGAACGTCATCAAGACCTGGTCCCGTCGCTCGATGATCGTCCCGGCGATGCTGGGCCACACGATCGCGGTGCACAACGGCAAGATCCACGTCCCGGTGTTCGTCACCGAGTCGATGGTCGGCCACAAGCTCGGTGAGTTCTCGCCGACTCGCACCTTCCGAGGCCACGTCAAGGACGACCGGAAGTCGAAGCGCCGCTAACGCGGGGTGGAAACGACTATGACGAACGTGTCAGACACTGAAGGGACAACCATGGAAGCCAGGGCCCAAGCGCGGTACATCCGCGTCACGCCCATGAAGGCCCGCCGAGTGGTGGACCTCATCCGTGGCATGGATGCCACGGAGGCTCAGGCGGTCCTGCGTTTCGCCCCGCAGGCCGCGAGCGTGCCGGTGGGCAAGGTGCTGGACAGCGCCATTGCCAACGCCGCGCACAACTACGACCACAGTGACGCTTCTACGCTGGTCATCAGCGAGGCGTACGTGGATGAGGGCCCGACCCTGAAGCGGTTCCGCCCGCGTGCACAGGGTCGCGCCTACCGGATCCGTAAGCGGACCAGCCACATCACCGTGGTCGTCAGCAGCAAGGAAGGAACCCGGTAATGGGCCAGAAGGTTAACCCGCATGGGTTCCGGCTCGGTATCACCACGGACTTCAAGTCCCGTTGGTACGCCGACAAGCTGTACAAGGACTACGTCAAGGAAGACGTCGCCATCCGTCGGATGATGACGTCCGGCATGGAGCGCGCCGGCATCTCGAAGGTTGAGATCGAGCGCACCCGTGACCGCGTGCGGGTGGACATCCACACCGCGCGTCCCGGCATCGTCATCGGCCGCCGTGGCGCCGAGGCCGACCGCATCCGCGGCGACCTCGAAAAGCTCACGGGCAAGCAGGTCCAGCTGAACATCCTTGAGGTCAAGAACCCCGAGGTTGACGCTCAGCTCGTGGCCCAGGCCGTTGCCGAGCAGCTGTCCTCCCGCGTCTCCTTCCGCCGTGCCATGCGTAAGAGCATGCAGTCGGCGATGAAGGCCGGCGCCAAGGGCATCAAGATCCAGTGTGGTGGCCGTCTCGGCGGCGCCGAGATGTCCCGCTCGGAGTTCTACCGCGAGGGCCGTGTGCCGCTGCACACCCTTCGTGCGAACGTCGAGTACGGCTTCTTCGAGGCCAAGACCACCTTCGGCCGCATCGGTGTGAAGGTCTGGATCTACAAGGGCGACGTCAAGAACATCGCCGAGGTCCGCGCTGAGAACGCTGCTGCCCGCGCTGGCAACCGCCCGGCTCGTGGCGGCGCTGACCGCCCGGCCGGCCGTGGTGGCCGCGGTGGCGAGCGTGGCGGACGCGGCCGTAAGCCGCAGCAGCAGAACGCCGCAGCCGAGGCCCCCAAGGCCGACGCCGCTGCCGCTGCTCCGGCTGAGAGCACCGGAACGGAGGCCTGACCGAAATGCTGATCCCCCGTAGGGTCAAGCACCGCAAGCAGCACCACCCGAAGCGCAGCGGTATGTCCAAGGGTGGTACGCAGGTTGCGTTCGGCGAGTACGGCATTCAGGCCCTCACTCCGGCGTACGTGACCAACCGCCAGATCGAGGCGGCGCGTATCGCGATGACCCGCCACATCAAGCGTGGCGGCAAGGTCTGGATCAACATCTACCCGGACCGCCCGCTGACCAAGAAGCCCGCCGAGACCCGCATGGGTTCCGGTAAGGGTTCCCCGGAGTGGTGGATCGCGAACGTCAAGCCCGGTCGGGTGATGTTCGAGCTCTCCTACCCGAACGAGAAGATTGCTCGTGAGGCGCTCACCCGCGCTGCTCACAAGCTTCCGATGAAGTGCCGCATCGTTCGGCGCGAGGCAGGTGAGGCGTGATGTCGGCCGGAACCAAGGCGTCTGAGCTGCGCGAGCTGGGCAACGAGGAGCTCCTCAACAAGCTCCGCGAGGCCAAGGAAGAGCTGTTCAACCTCCGCTTCCAGGCGGCGACGGGCCAGCTCGAAAACCACGGCCGGCTGAAGGCCGTCCGCAAGGACATCGCCCGGATCTACACCCTGATGCGTGAGCGCGAGCTGGGCATCGAGATGGTGGAGAGCGCCTGATGAGCGAGACGAATGTGACTGAAGAGAACACTGCCCGCGGATTCCGCAAGACCCGTGAGGGTCTCGTTGTCAGCGACAAGATGGACAAGACCGTCGTCGTTGCCGTCGAGGACCGCGTGAAGCACGCTCTGTACGGCAAGGTCATCCGCCGTACGAGCAAGCTCAAGGCACACGATGAGCAGAACGCCGCTGGCGTTGGCGACCGTGTTCTCCTCATGGAGACCCGGCCCCTCTCGGCGACGAAGCGCTGGCGCATCGTCGAAATCCTTGAGAAGGCCAAGTAATTACTTGAAGGGGTAACCCTTCGAGTCAGTTCCGCCAGGCTCCGGGGGGCCGCTCAGCGGTCCCCCGGGGAACCGGCAGACAAACAGGAGATACACGTGATCCAGCAGGAGTCGCGACTGCGTGTCGCCGACAACACTGGTGCCAAGGAAATCCTTTGCATCCGTGTTCTCGGTGGCTCCGGTCGCCGCTACGCGGGCATCGGTGACGTCATCGTTGCCACCGTCAAGGACGCGATCCCCGGTGGCAACGTGAAGAAGGGTGACGTCATCAAGGCGGTCATCGTTCGCACCGTGAAGGAACGCCGCCGCCAGGACGGCTCGTACATCCGCTTCGACGAGAACGCCGCTGTCATTCTGAAGAACGACGGCGACCCTCGCGGCACCCGTATCTTCGGCCCGGTGGGCCGTGAGCTGCGCGAGAAGAAGTTCATGAAGATCATCTCGCTCGCGCCGGAGGTGCTGTAAGCATGAAGATCAAGAAGGGCGACCTGGTTCAGGTCATCACCGGTAAGGACCGCGGCAAGCAGGGCAAGGTCATTCAGGCCTTCCCCCGCGAGGACCGTGTCCTGGTCGAGGGTGTCAACCGGGTCAAGAAGCACACCAAGGCCGGCCAGACCGCTCGTGGTTCGCAGACCGGCGGGATCGTCACCACCGAGGCCCCCGTCCACGTGAGCAATGTTCAGCTCGTCGTGGAGAAGGACGGCAAGAAGGTTGTGACGCGCGTCGGATTCCGCTTCGACGACGAGGGCAACAAGATCCGCGTTGCCAAGCGGACGGGTGAGGACATCTGATGGCTACCACCACCACTCCGCGTCTCAAGACGAAGTACCGCGAGGAAATCAAGGGCAAGCTGCTTGAGGAGTTCTCGTACGAGAACGTCATGCAGGTTCCCGGGCTCGTCAAGATCGTGGTCAACATGGGTGTGGGCGACGCCGCCCGCGACTCCAAGTTGATCGATGGTGCCGTCAAGGACCTCACCACGATCACCGGTCAGAAGCCGGCCGTCACCAAGGCCCGCAAGTCCATCGCGCAGTTCAAGCTGCGTGAGGGTCAGCCGATCGGTGCCCACGTCACCCTCCGTGGCGACCGCATGTGGGAGTTCCTGGACCGCACCCTGTCGCTCGCGCTTCCGCGCATCCGCGACTTCCGTGGTCTGTCCCCCAAGCAGTTCGACGGCCGTGGCAACTACACCTTCGGTCTCACGGAGCAGGTCATGTTCCACGAGATCGACCAGGACAAGATCGACCGCGTCCGGGGTATGGACATCACCGTGGTTACCACGGCGACCAACGACGCTGAGGGCCGCGCGCTCCTGCGTCACCTCGGCTTCCCGTTCAAGGAGGCGTGAGCCGTGGCAAAGAAGGCTCTCATTGCCAAGGCCGCCCGCAAGCCCAAGTTCGGCGTGCGTGGCTACACGCGCTGCCAGCGTTGCGGTCGTCCCCACTCCGTGTACCGCAAGTTCGGCCTGTGCCGCGTGTGCCTTCGTGAGATGGCTCACCGTGGCGAGCTGCCGGGCGTGACCAAGAGCTCCTGGTAAACCCTTCCACCCGGTCCCCGGACGGTGACCTTCAGGGTCGCCCGCGGGCGACCGGGCCGGAGTTTGGGATTACTGGACGCTCTCGGTAAGCAGAGGGTAGGCGGAGGCCCGTCCTTCCATGGCTTAGGCTAGGAGGGTTGGGCGTCCGCCGCCCTGAACGACTTACTACGCCGTAGGTCCCCGCGCCGCACCCGTCCCGCCCCAGTGTGGGGAGAGGGATGGCGCATACAGGAAACCCCGGCGAGAGAGGCCGAAGGCCAATTCATGACCATGACTGATCCGATCGCAGACATGTTGACGCGTCTGCGGAATGCGAACTCGGCGTACCACGACTCCGTGACCATGCCGCACAGCAAGATCAAGTCGCACATCGCAGAGATCCTCCAGCAGGAGGGCTTCATCACGGGCTGGAAGGTCGAGGACGCCGAAGTCGGCAAGAACCTCGTCCTGGAGCTCAAGTTCGGTCCCAACCGGGAGCGCTCCATCGCGGGCATCCGGCGGATCTCGAAGCCGGGTCTGCGCGTGTACGCGAAGTCCACCAGTCTGCCGAAGGTCCTCGGCGGCCTGGGCGTGGCGATCATCTCCACGTCCCACGGTCTCCTGACCGGCCAGCAGGCGCAGAAGAAGGGCGTAGGTGGGGAAGTCCTCGCCTACGTCTGGTAGTCGGGAACGGAGGAATAGCAATGTCGCGTATCGGCAAGCTCCCCATCCAGGTTCCCGCCGGTGTGGACGTCACCATCGATGGCCGCACGGTCGCGGTGAAGGGTCCCAAGGGCACCCTGAGCCACACCGTTGCCGCGCCGATCGACATCGTGAAGGGTGAGGACGGCGTTCTGAGCGTCACCCGCCCCAACGACGAGCGTCAGAACAAGGCCCTCCACGGCCTGTCCCGCACGCTGGTGGCCAACATGATCACCGGCGTGACCCAGGGGTACACGAAGGCGCTCGAAATCAGCGGTGTTGGTTACCGCGTCGCCGCGAAGGGCTCCAACCTGGAGTTCCAGCTCGGCTACAGCCACTCGATCCTGGTCGAGGCCCCCGAGGGGATCTCCTTCAAGGTCGAGTCGCCGACCAAGTTCTCTGTCGAGGGAATCGACAAGCAGAAGGTCGGCGAGGTCGCCGCCAACATCCGCAAGCTGCGGAAGCCCGACCCGTACAAGGCCAAGGGCGTCAAGTACGCGGGCGAGGTCATCCGCCGCAAGGTCGGAAAGGCGGGTAAGTAAGCCATGGCATACGGTGTGAAGATCGCCAAGGGTGACGCGTACAAGCGCGCCGCCATCAAGCGCCGCCACATCCGCGTTCGCAAGCGCATCTCCGGTTCGCCGGAGCGCCCGCGCCTGGTTGTGACGCGTTCCAACCGCCACATCGTGGCGCAGGTCATCGACGACATCGCCGGCCACACGCTGGCGTCGGCGTCGACCCTGGACACCTCGATCCGCGGTGGTGAGGGCGACAAGAGCGCCCAGGCCAAGCAGGTCGGCGCCCTGGTCGCCGAGCGCGCCAAGGCCGCTGGTGTCGAGGCCGTCGTGTTCGACCGTGGTGGCAACCAGTACGCCGGGCGGATTGCCGCTCTGGCTGACGCCGCCCGCGAGGCCGGGCTGAAGTTCTAGGCCCCGGTTCCGGAGCTAGCGGACGTAACAGAGAGAGGTAGATCCAATGGCTGGACCCCAGCGCCGCGGAAGCGGTGCCGGTGGCGGCGAGCGGCGGGACCGGAAGGGCCGTGACGGCGGCGCAGCTGCCGCCGAGAAGACCGCGTACGTTGAGCGCGTTGTCGCGATCAACCGCGTCGCCAAGGTTGTGAAGGGTGGTCGTCGCTTCAGCTTCACCGCGCTGGTCGTGGTGGGCGATGGTGACGGCACCGTCGGTGTCGGTTACGGCAAGGCCAAGGAGGTGCCGGCCGCCATCGCCAAGGGTGTTGAGGAGGCCAAGAAGCACTTCTTCAAGGTCCCCCGCATCCAGGGCACCATTCCTCACCCGATCCAGGGCGAGAAGGCTGCGGGCGTCGTTCTGCTCAAGCCTGCTTCCCCCGGTACCGGTGTTATCGCCGGTGGCCCGGTGCGCGCCGTTCTGGAGTGCGCCGGCGTTCACGACATCCTGTCGAAGTCGCTCGGCTCCGACAACGCGATCAACATCGTGCACGCGACCGTGGCGGCCCTCAAGGGCCTGCAGCGTCCCGAGGAGATCGCGGCTCGCCGTGGTCTGCCCCTTGAGGACGTCGCCCCCGCGGCTCTGCTTCGTGCACGTGCGGGAGCGGGTGCGTAATGACCCGCCTCAAGATCACGCAGAAGAAGTCGTACATCGGCAGCAAGCAGAACCACCGTGACACGCTGCGTTCGCTCGGCCTGAAGAGGCTCGGCGACGTGGTGGTCAAGGAGGATCGTCCCGAGTTCCGCGGCATGGTGCACACCGTCCGCCACCTCGTGACGGTCGAGGAGGTTGACTGATATGGCGGAGCAGAACCCGCTGAGGGTCCACAACCTCCGTCCGGCCCCCGGTGCCAAGACCGCGAAGACCCGTGTCGGTCGTGGTGAGGCGTCGAAGGGTAAGACGGCCGGTCGTGGAACCAAGGGCACCAAGGCCCGTTACCAGGTTCCGGAGCGCTTTGAGGGCGGGCAGATGCCCCTCCACATGCGCCTCCCGAAGCTCAAGGGCTTCAAGAACCCGTTCCGTACCGAGTACCAGGTCGTCAACCTGGACAAGCTCGCTTCGCTCTACCCCGAGGGTGGCGAAGTCACGGTGGCCGATCTGGTCGCCAAGGGTGCGGTCCGCAAGAACCAGCTCGTCAAGGTCCTGGGCCAGGGCGAGATCTCCGTGGCGCTGCAGGTGACGGTTGACGCCGTCTCCGGCTCCGCCAAGGAGAAGATCACCGCCGCTGGCGGCGCCGTCACCGAGCTTGTCTGACACAAGTTCTGTGGTGGGAAGCTGAACACCGACCGGGGATGCCTCTCAAATGGGGCATCCCCGGTTGGTCGTTCCAAGCGGGGCACTGCCGCCGGTAAGGTGGCGTGCGATGTTGCTGTAAAGAACCCCCGTACGGTCTGCCCCATCGGGATCGTGCGGATTTCCTGATTCGTATTCATCGATCCTCAAGACCGTCACCTCTGACGCAGAAGCGCGGGGGTCGCAGGAGGCACCGTGCTCACCGCGTTCGCCCGGGCGTTCAAGACGCCCGACCTGCGCAAGAAGCTGCTCTTCACGCTCGCCATCATCGTGCTCTATCGACTCGGGTCTCACATCCCGGTACCGGGCATCGATTACCAGAACGTTCAGACCTGTGTCAACTTGGCCCAGCAGAACAACAACAGTCTGTTCGGCCTGGTGAACATGTTCAGTGGCGGTGCGCTGCTGCAGATCACCATCTTTGCGCTCGGCATCATGCCGTACATCACGGCGAGCATCATCCTGCAGCTGCTGACCGTGGTCATTCCGCGGCTGGAGGCCCTCAAGAAGGAGGGTCAGTCCGGCACCGCGAAGATCACCCAGTACACCCGTTATCTGACGGTGGCCCTCGCCGTGCTCCAGGGCACGGGTCTGGTTGCGACCGCTCGCAGCGGTGCACTCTTCAGCGGCTGCCCGGTCGCCAGCCAGATCGTGCCGGACCGCACCATCTACACCACCGTCGTCATGGTGATCACCATGACCGCGGGTACCGCCGCTGTGATGTGGCTCGGTGAGTTGATCACCGACCGCGGCATCGGCAACGGCATGTCGATCCTCATGTTCATCTCGATCGCCGCCGGCTTCCCGGGTGCCCTCTGGGCCATCAAGGAGAGCGGCAAGCTCGCCAAGGGCTGGATCGAGTTCAGCACGGTCATTCTGATCGGCTTCGTGATGGTCGCCCTGGTCGTCTTCGTGGAACAGGCACAACGTCGTATCCCTGTTCAGTACGCGAAGCGGATGATCGGGCGGCGTAGTTACGGTGGCACCTCGACCTACATCCCGCTGAAGGTCAACCAGGCGGGTGTGATTCCGGTCATCTTCGCTTCGTCGCTGCTCTATATCCCGGCGCTGGTGGCACAGTTCTCCAGCGGCACTTCCTCCTGGAAGACATGGATCGAGCAGTACTTCGTCAAGGGCGACCACCCGTACTACATCACTGCGTACTTCCTGTTGATCGTGTTCTTCGCGTTCTTCTACGTGGCAATCTCGTTTAACCCCGAGGAAGTCGCGGACAACATGAAGAAGTATGGTGGCTTCATCCCGGGTATCCGGGCTGGTCGACCTACTGCCGAGTATCTGAGCTACGTGCTCAACCGGATCACTTGGCCGGGCTCGCTGTACCTGGGTCTGATTGCTCTTGTTCCGACGATGGCGTTGGCGGGCTTCGGAGGCGCGAACCAGAACTTCCCGTTCGGCGGGACGAGCATCCTCATCATCGTGGGTGTGGGTCTGGAGACCGTGAAGCAGATCGAGAGCCAGCTCCAGCAGCGCAATTACGAAGGGTTCCTCCGCTAATGCGAATCGTCCTCGTCGGACCACCCGGTGCCGGCAAGGGAACGCAGGCTGCGTACCTTGCCGAGAACTTGTCGATCCCGCACATCTCCACGGGCGATCTCTTCCGCGCCAACATCAGCAAGGGCACCGACCTCGGTCGGAAAGCCAAGTCCTATATGGACAAGGGTGAGCTGGTTCCCGACGAGGTCACCATCGGCATGGCGAAGGACCGGATGGAGCAGCCGGACGCCGTCAACGGGTTCCTGCTCGACGGCTTCCCGCGCAACGTCTCGCAGGCTGAGGCGCTCGACGGGATGCTGAAGTCCGAGGGCATGACATTGGACGGGGTGCTCGACCTTGAGGTCCCCGAGGACGAGGTCGTCAAGCGGATCGCGGGCCGCCGCATCTGCCGCAATGACTCAAGCCATGTCTTCCACGTGACGTACTCGCCCCCGAAGGTGGACGGTCGTTGTGACGTCTGCGGTGGCGATCTGTATCAGCGCGACGACGACTCGGAGACGACCGTCCGCAAGCGCCTTGAGGTCTACCACACCCAGACCGAGCCGATCATCGACTACTACCGGGGCCAGGGCCTCGTGGTGACGATCTCGGCGCTCGGCAAGGTCGCGGATGTGACCGAGCGGGCGATGGAAGCACTGAAGAAGCACTGAAGTAGAAGACGGCCGAGGTCGACAAGACCTGAAGGTCCTGACCGTCACGGTACGGCCGCGGTGTCCGATGGACGCCGCGGCCGTACTGTTGAGCGAGGACCGCACGGGCCGTACCGGACAAGACAGAGGTGGAAGGCAAGGCGATGGTGGAGATCAAGACCCCGGAGCAGATCGCGAAGATGCGCGAGGCGGGGTTGGTCGTGGCTGCGATCCACGCGGCGACGCGCGAGGCCGCCGTCCCCGGCGCGACCACCCGGGATCTGGACGAGGTGGCCCGCAAGGTCATCGCCGACCACGGCGCCAAGTCGAACTTCCTGGGGTACGGCGGTTTCCCCGCGACCATCTGCACATCGGCCAATGAGGTCGTCGTCCACGGCATCCCGGACGACAAGACCGTCCTGAAGGACGGCGACATCATCTCGATCGATGCCGGAGCGATCGTCGACGGTTGGCACGGGGACGCCGCGTACACGGCGTTCGTCGGCACCGGTCACGCCCCGGAGTTGATCGAACTCTCCCGGGTGACCGAGGAGTCGATGTGGGCCGGGATCGCAGCGATGAAGTCCGGCAGCCGTCTGGTGGACGTCTCCCGCGCCATCGAGACGTACATCCGCCGTCAGCCCAAGCCCGGTGGCGGTCGGTACGGGATCATCGAGGACTACGGCGGCCACGGCATCGGCACCCAGATGCACATGGATCCGCATCTGCTGAACTACGTCTCGCGCAAGCGGGGCAAGGGGCCGCGGCTGGTGCCCGGCTTCTGCTTGGCGATCGAGCCGATGGTGTCCCTGGGGACTCCGAAGACCGAGGTCCTCGCCGACGACTGGACCGTGATCACCACCGACGGCACCTGGTCCTCGCACTGGGAGCACTCGGTCGCGGTGACCGCGGAGGGCCCGCTGGTGCTCACCTCGCCCGACTGCGGCCGGGCCAAGCTCGCCGAACTCGGGATCACGGCCGCGCCCGACCCGCTGGGCTGAGCAGGGCCCGTCGCCGGTGGCGCAGGGTCAGGGCGGGCGGAGGCGTGGGCACGGACTCGTACGGGTGAACCGCTATGGGTCTTCCGCTCTGGCGCCGCACTTGCTGGTGAGACCTTCTCCTGGGTAGTGCGCCCTAGGGAAATGCGGGCTGGAACCCGAGCTCCGGTGACCCTCAGTTGCCGGATGGCCGATTCGGTTCTGGAATCGGCCGAGTAACGATCTCTACGAGTGGGCAAGCTTCCAGGATTCGTCTTTTCGAATGCCCTGACGTAGACTGATGCGTCGGCTCTCGTGTACCCGTGTGTCCGCACACGGTGGACGGGAGCTGATCAAGGTAGCCGATTCGAAGGGCGAAGCGTGGCCAAGAAGCAAGGTGCCATCGAAATCGAGGGCACCGTGATCGAGTCCCTCCCGAACGCGATGTTCAAGGTGGAGCTTCAGAACGGTCACAAGGTCCTCGCGCACATCTCCGGCAAGATGCGGATGCACTACATCCGAATCCTTCCGGACGACAGGGTCGTGGTGGAGCTGTCTCCGTACGACCTGACGCGTGGCCGGATCGTCTACCGGTACAAGTAGATCTTGCCTGGTCCCCTTCACGGGGGCGATGGCACTGACCCGGAGAACCTGACATCCAATGAAGGTCAAGCCGAGCGTCAAGAAGATCTGCGACAAGTGCAAGGTGATCCGCCGTCACGGTCGGGTCATGGTCATCTGCGACAACCTGCGCCACAAGCAGCGCCAGGGCTGACGCACGCCGACTTCTGCACCTCGCAGTTCTTCGCGCGACGCAAGCGAATTCGTACATACGCAGAGCCCGCCCAGCCCATAAGGGTCGGCGACACCTCCGGCGGGGGCCGGAGACCCGGTCGTACCACTCCAGCACGGAGTCGGCGGCCAGGGAGTGGTTCTGCGGAAGACCCCCGATCACACAGGAGCCATTGAATGGCACGCGTTTCCGGTGTTGACATCCCGCGCGAAAAGCGTGTGGAGATCGCACTCACCTACGTCTTCGGTATCGGGCGTACCCGGTCCAAGGAGATCCTCGCCTCGACCGGCGTGAACCCGAACACCCGCGTTCGTGACCTGGCCGAAGAGGACCTGGTCAAGATCCGCGAGTACGTGGACGCCAACCTCCGCACCGAGGGTGACCTCCGCCGCGAGATCCAGGCCGACATCCGCCGCAAGGTCGAGATCGGCTGCTACCAGGGTCTGCGTCACCGTCGTGGACTTCCGGTCCACGGCCAGCGCACCAGCACCAACGCTCGTACCCGCAAGGGCCCGCGTCGCGCCATCGCCGGCAAGAAGAAGCCGGGCAAGAAGTAGTCCTCAGCGGACGCTGCGGAATCCCGGGGACTGCCCGGGGCGCCGCACAGCCAAGCGGTCTTCGCTGTAGGACCGACCACCTCCCGTAGGAGATATAGATGCCCCCCAAGGGTCGTCAGGGCGCTGCCAAGAAGGTGCGCCGCAAGGAAAAGAAGAACGTCGCTCACGGCCACGCGCACATCAAGAGCACGTTCAACAACACCATCGTTTCGATCACGGACCCGTCCGGCAACGTGATCTCCTGGGCCTCCGCCGGCCACGTCGGCTTCAAGGGCTCGCGCAAGTCCACCCCCTTCGCCGCGCAGATGGCCGCCGAGTCGGCCGCCCGCCGCGCGCAGGAGCACGGCATGCGCAAGGTCGACGTCTTCGTCAAGGGTCCCGGCTCCGGCCGTGAGACCGCGATCCGCTCCCTCCAGGCCACTGGCCTTGAGGTCGGTTCGATCCAGGACGTCACCCCCACCCCGCACAACGGCTGCCGTCCGCCCAAGCGTCGTCGCGTCTGACGCTCGCTTGAGCTGAGTGGCTGTGGTTACGGGCGGTACGGCTCCTTCGGGTCGTGCCGCCCGTACCCTTGTAAGACATCCGTCGGGCGTCAAATAGCGGGCGCCCACGACTGAAGGATTCCCCCATGCTGATCGCTCAGCGTCCGTCGCTGACCGAAGAGGTCGTCGACGAGTACCGCTCCCGGTTCGTGATCGAGCCGCTGGAGCCGGGCTTCGGTTACACCCTCGGTAACTCCCTCCGCCGTACGCTCCTCTCCTCGATCCCGGGTGCGGCGGTCACGTCCATCCGCATCGACGGTGTCCTGCACGAGTTCACCACCGTGCCGGGCGTCAAGGAGGACGTCACCGACCTGATCCTCAACATCAAGCAGCTGGTCGTCTCCTCGGAGCACGACGAGCCGGTCGTGATGTACCTGCGCAAGCAGGGCCCGGGTCTGGTCACCGCCGCCGACATCGCGCCCCCGGCCGGTGTCGAGGTGCACAACCCCGACCTTGTCCTCGCCACCCTGAACGGCAAGGGCAAGCTGGAGATGGAGCTGACCGTCGAGCGCGGTCGCGGCTATGTCTCCGCCGTGCAGAACAAGCAGGTCGGCCAGGAGATCGGTCGCATCCCGGTCGACTCGATCTACTCGCCGGTCCTCAAGGTCACCTACAAGGTCGAGGCGACCCGAGTCGAGCAGCGCACCGACTTCGACAAGCTGATCGTCGACGTCGAGACCAAGCAGGCGATGCGTCCGCGTGACGCCATGGCCTCCGCCGGTAAGACCCTGGTCGAGCTGTTCGGTCTCGCCCGCGAGCTGAACATCGACGCCGAGGGCATCGACATGGGTCCGTCCCCGACGGACGCCGCGCTCGCCGCGGACCTGGCCCTGCCGATCGAGGAGCTGGAGCTGACCGTTCGCTCCTACAACTGCCTCAAGCGCGAGGGCATCCACTCGGTGGGCGAGCTCGTCGCCCGCTCCGAGGCGGACCTGCTCGACATCCGCAACTTCGGTGCCAAGTCGATCGACGAGGTCAAGGCGAAGCTGGCCGGCATGGGCCTGGCGCTCAAGGACAGCCCGCCCGGATTCGACCCGACCGCCGCCGCTGACGCCTTCGGCGCCGACGACGACGCGGACGCCGGTTTCGTCGAGACCGAGCAGTACTAAGCACCACCGAGCATCCGTACGGGACGCCACCCGCGTCCCGTACGGATGCCGAATGACTTCCCCGTGGCAGCCGCTTCGGGGGAACTGACACCGGTACCTGGTACGGCCGGTGCAGCACACAAGGAGAAACACCATGCCGAAGCCCGCCAAGGGTGCCCGTCTGGGCGGCAGCGCCGCGCACGAGCGTCTGCTCCTCGCGAACCTTGCGAAGCAGCTGTTCGAGCACGGCCGCATCACCACGACCGAGGCCAAGGCCCGCCGCCTGCGTCCGGTCGCCGAGCGCCTGATCACCAAGGCGAAGAAGGGCGACATCCACAACCGTCGCCTCGTTCTTCAGACGATCACGGACAAGGGCATCGTGCACGCGCTCTTCACCGAGATCGCGCCGCGGTACGCGGAGCGCCCGGGTGGCTACACCCGTATCACCAAGGTGGGCAACCGCCGCGGTGACAACGCCCGCATGGCCGTGATCGAGCTCGTCGAGGGCGAGATCGCGAAGAAGGCGACCGTCGCCGAGGCCGAGGCCGCCGCCAAGCGCGCGGTCAAGGAAGACGCCCTCAAGAAGGACGCTGCCGACGAGGCCGCTCCGGTCGAGGACGCCAAGCCGGTCGAGGACGCCAAGGAGTCCAAGGACGCCTGATCGCGTCTTTGGTGACGGGTCCGTTCCCTTCGGGGAGCGGACCCGTTCCGCTTGTCCGGCGCCCTCGGTGGGATCGAGGGCCCTGAGAGGAACTGAACACGTGAGTGATGAGGTGGCGGCCGGCTGGGTCCGGCTGCGGCTGGACCTGTCGTACGACGGCAAGGACTTCTCCGGGTGGGCCAAACAGGCCGGAGGGCGACGCACCGTACAGGGCGAGATCGAGGACGCGCTGCGCACGGTGACCCGGTCCGCGCGGACCCATGAGCTGACCGTCGCGGGGCGGACCGACGCCGGGGTGCACGCCCGCGGGCAGGTCGCCCATGTCGACGTGCCCGATGAGCTGTGGGCCGAGCACAAGGAGAAGCTGCTGAAGCGGCTCGCGGGGCGGCTGACGCGCGATGTGCGGATCTGGCGGGTCGCGGAGGCACCGGCGGGGTTCAACGCACGCTTCTCGGCGATCTGGCGGCGCTACGCGTACCGGGTCACCGACAACCCCGGTGGTGTCGATCCGCTGCTGCGCGGCCATGTGCTGTGGCACGACTGGCCGTTGGACGTCGACGCCATGAACGAGGCCGCACGGCGGCTGGTGGGCGAGCACGACTTCGCCGCCTACTGCAAGAAGCGCGAGGGCGCGACCACCATCCGTACCCTCCAGCAGTTCTCCTGGCAGCGGGACGACGCCGGGGTCATCATCGCGACCGTGCGGGCCGACGCCTTCTGCCACAACATGGTGCGCTCACTGGTGGGTGCGCTGTTGTTCGTCGGTGACGGACACCGGCCGGTGCAGTGGCCCGCCACGGTGCTCGCCGCAGGGGTACGGGACTCGGCCGTCCATGTCGTACGCCCCCACGGCCTCACCCTCGAAGAGGTCGGCTACCCCGCTGACGAGTTGTTGGCGGCCCGCAACGTGGAGGCGCGCAACCGGCGTTCGCTGCCGCTGTCAGCCGGCGGGCGCGACGGCTGCTGCTGACGCCTGTGCATTGCCCCGGGCCACGATCTGTCGGAAGACGAACTCGGCGAGGTCATCGCCGGCTTGGAACGCCTTGGTGTCGCCCGTCACCACGTCCTTGCCCGTGGTGTAGCCGGTGGTGGTGAAGTACGCGTACCTGCCGTAGGAGTTGGCCGTGAAGCGGCAGGTAGGACCGGCCTTGCAGAAGGTGTTGACGCCCGCCCCCGCCAGGGGGGCGAGGTTCTGTCCGCGCACCCGCTGTGCGATGGCGGCCTTCGCCTCGCTCTCCTTGCCGAAGACGGCCACTCCCACGGTGACCGCCACCCCGTCCTTGCTGTAGGTGGCGCGGAAGACCTGGTCACAGCCGTTACGGGCGAGCACCGGCCCGAGACCGCCCTGCACCGCCGCGGTACAGGTGCCGGTGCGGGCCGTCGCCCCCTTGGCGTACGAGCGCCCGGTCATCGTCAGCTTCCTGCCGGGGAAGAGGGTGTCGACGCTCAGCGGGGCGGTGTCCTTCGTCTCGCTGGAGATGAAGTCCTTGGGATCGGGCGGGGGAGCGGGGGCGACCGAGGAGAAGGACGGGTCGGGACCGCCGCTGCCGCTCGGCAGGTTCTCCGGGCCGGGCAGTTCGCTGGAGGTGTTCTGCGCACGGTCGTCGCCGTCGTCGTTGGAGCTGACGATCGCCGTGGCCACGATTCCCGCGATCGCGGCCGTGGCCAGCGCCCCACCACCGATCATGAGCCAGCGCCTGCGGCGGGCCCGGGCCGCGGACGCCTCGGCCAGGGCCGCCCAGTCCGGTGTGTCAGGATCCCCCGCCGACCGCTGCGCACCGAACGGATCGAACCGATCGGGCGCTCCCTGACGGGAGTTGTACGGGTCGTGATGCTGTCCGCCGGACCCCCACTGAGGTCCCCCCTGGCCAAAGCTCATGCTGCGAATCCTAAACCGGTTGGGGTTGCGCGGGAGGGGCCGTCACTATGGGGGACATGGGACATCTCGAAGCAGCACACCTGGAGTACTACCTACCCGACGGGCGGGTGCTGCTCGCGGATGCCTCGTTCCGAGTGGGCGACGGGGCGGTGGTCGCCCTGGTCGGAGCGAACGGCGCAGGCAAGACGACCCTGCTGCGGCTGATCTCCGGGGAGTTGCAGCCGCACAGCGGCACGGTCTCCGTCAGCGGTGGCCTCGGGGTGATGCGCCAGTTCATCGGTTCGGTGCGCGACGAGCGGACCGTACGTGACCTGCTGGTGTCCCTCGCCCAACCCCGGGTGCGGGAAGCCGCAGCCGCGGTCGACGCCGCCGAGCAGCGCATCATGACCGTCGACGACGAAGCCGCGCAGATGGCGTATGCGCAGGCGCTCAGTGACTGGTCGGAAGCGCGCGGCTATGAGGCCGAGACGGTCTGGGACATGTGCACCGTGGCGGCGCTGGGTGTGCCGTACGACAAGGCGCAGTGGCGACTGCTGGGCACGCTGAGCGGCGGTGAGCAGAAGCGGCTCGCCCTGGAGGCACTGCTGCGCGGCCCCGACGAGGTCCTGCTGCTGGACGAGCCGGACAACTATCTGGACGTACCCGGTAAGCGCTGGTTGGAGGAGCGGCTGAAGGAGACCCGCAAGACGGTCCTCTTCGTCTCCCACGACCGTGAGCTGCTCGCCCGTACCGCACAGAAGATCGTCAGTGTGGAGCCGAGCCCCGCGGGGTCGGACGTCTGGGTGCACGGCGGCGGGTTCGCCACGTACCACGACGCCCGCAAGGAGCGGTTCGCCCGGTTCGAGGAGCTCAAGCGGCGTTGGGACGAGGAGCACGCCCGGCTGAAGGCGCTGGTCCTGCGGTTGCGGCAGCAGGCGGCGATCAGCCCGGACATGGCGTCGCGGTACCGGGCGATGCAGACCCGGTTCAAGAAGTTCGAGGATGCGGGCCCGCCGCCGGAGCCGCCGCGCGAGCAGGAGATCCGGATGCGGCTGCGCGGCGGCCGGACCGGGGTGCGTGCCCTGACCTGCACGGGTCTGGAGCTGACGGGGCTGATGAAGCCGTTCGACCTGGAGGTCTACTACGGCGAGCGGGTCGCCGTGCTCGGCTCCAACGGCTCGGGCAAGTCGCACTTCCTGCGGCTGTTGGCGGGCGATGGATCGGTGGCCCACACGGGCACGTGGAAGCTGGGTGCCCGGGTGGTGCCCGGGCACTTCGCACAGACCCACGCCCATCCCGAACTGCTGGGCCGGACCCTGGTGGACATCCTGTGGACCGAACAGGCCAAGGACCGGGGCGGTGCGATGTCGGTCCTGCGCCGCTATGAGCTGGAGCGGCAGGGTGACCAGCCGTTCGACAAGCTCTCGGGCGGGCAGCAGGCGCGGTTCCAGATCCTGCTGTTGGAGCTCGCCGGTACGACGGCGCTCCTGCTGGACGAGCCGACGGACAACCTCGACCTGGAGTCGGCCGAGGCTTTGCAGGACGGGCTTGAGGTGTACGACGGAACGGTGCTGGCGGTGACGCACGACCGTTGGTTCGCGAAGTCCTTCGACCGCTATCTGGTGTTCGGTTCGGACGGGGTGGTGCGGGAGACCGACGGCCCTGTGTGGGACGAGCGGCGGGTGGAGCGCGCCCGGTAGCTCCTGGGCGGCCCGGGCGGTGTTCGGGGCCGTCAGCGGGACTGGAAGGCGTCCAGGGCCACGCTGAGGGCGAGGGCGAGCCTGCGGTCCAGGGCCGGATCGTGGATCTGGACGCGGTAGCGGTCCCGCACCCCCCACATCCGTTCGACGCTCAGGACGGGTCGGTCCTGCCGTACGAAGTCGAAGTGGAAGACGAACGGCAGGGGGACGGTGAACGGCAGGACGACATCGGCGACCTTCCCTATCCGTCGGGCGATGGCGATGCCCCCGCTGCGTTCGGTGCCCACCGCCGGCAGTCCGTCTTCGGGGGCGAGCTGCCAGGTGGAGCGGAGCAGTGACGACGTGACGTCCTTGCGGAAGGAGCCGATGGCCTCGCCGTCCCTGCCGGTGACATCGCAGGTGGGTCCTAGGTCCATGACGTTGCGGGCGCGGTAGGTGCAGATCTCCTCGGTGCGGTCCTCGCCGCTCCAGAGGGTGACCCGTTCCTTGAGGGCGAGCCGCTTCTGCTCGGCGAAGGCGAGGACCGTGCCGCCTTCCGGAGTGGCGACCAGATAGCGGTTCACCATCGGCGTGATCTTCTGGGTGACGAGGAACTCGCTCAGCTGCTGCATGGCGGGACCCTAGGAGAAGTGAGAGGGGCGTCACAGGCGCCGGAAGTGGGCGCAGGGGTCGACTTTCGTCGTTCTTGTCGTTCGTGTCTTCGTTCGTGTCTTTGGTCGTGCTGAGGGGTCCGGGCTTCTCGTCGGGATCGGCGGGCGACCATGGCGGGGGACCGGCCGGTCTGCTGTTGGGTCCTACGCCTCAGAGCCCGGGGGCTGGGGGCTGGGGGGCTGAGGGCTGGGGGGCTGAGGGCTGGGGGTCATGGGATGCACGGACACGGCCTTGGCGTAGTCTGACGGCTCCTGGGGCTCAAGCGTTTTGCGATGGCGGTGACCTGCGGTGATTTCGCCGTGTGTCCCACCCTTTGCGAAGCGTCGCGGCACCGGACCTCGGAGAGGTGCGACAACCGCGTTTTGACCCTTCCGGCGGGCCCCGGGTAAGCTTCTGCTTCGTTATGCGTATTGGCTTGCTCTATCTCACGTGAGGGGCCCTTACGCCGGTCCACCGGTCAATGACCAGCGGTAGACATCCGGGTTGCGTCCCCGAGGTGTCACCAGAGCTGTTGTGATCGACCGGGCGGCCTTGTCAGGACCCACTCTCCGGGCTTTCGGGCCCAGGGAGACCCACTCACTGAAGAAGCGAAGGCTACGACCGTGCGTACGTACAGCCCCAAGCCCGGCGATGTCACGCGCCAGTGGCACATCATCGACGCGCAGGACATCGTCCTGGGCCGTCTGGCGACAACGGCAGCGAACCTCCTCCGGGGCAAGCACAAGCCGATCTACGCCCCCCACATGGACATGGGCGACTTCGTCATCATCATCAACGCCGACAAGGTTCACCTGTCCGGCAACAAGAAGACCCAGAAGATGGCGTACCGCCACTCTGGCTACCCGGGCGGTCTGCGTTCCGTCCGCTACGACGAGCTGATGGCGAAGAGCCCGGAGAAGGCCGTTGAGAAGGCCATCAAGGGCATGATCCCCAAGAACACCCTGGGTCGCCAGATGCTCTCGAAGCTGAAGGTCTACGCGGGCGAGAACCACCCGCACGCTGCGCAGCAGCCTGTTCCGTTTGAGATCACCCAGGTCGCGCAGTAGTTCCGGCCACCCCCTAAGACGAAAAGAATCTGAGGAGCATCGTGGCCGAGACCACCGCTGAAATCCCCGTCGAGGGCGAAGAGACCTACGCAGAGGTCACCACCTTCGAGTCGGAGGTGCCCGTCGAGGGCGAGTTCACCTCCGAGTCCCTCGCATCCCGCTTCGGCGACCCCCAGCCGGCCGCCGGTCTGGGCCGTCGCAAGAACGCCATCGCCCGCGTCCGGATCGTTCCGGGCACCGGCAAGTGGAAGATCAACGGTCGCACCCTTGAGGACTACTTCCCCAACAAGGTGCACCAGCAGGAAGTCAACGAGCCCTTCAAGGTGCTTGAGCTCGACGACCGTTACGACGTTGTCGCCCGTATCTCGGGTGGCGGCGTTTCCGGCCAGGCCGGCGCCCTGCGCCTCGGTGTGGCCCGCGCGCTGAACGAGGCGGACGTGGACAACAACCGCGGCCCGCTGAAGAAGGCAGGCTTCCTGAGCCGCGACGACCGTGCGGTCGAGCGCAAGAAGGCCGGTCTGAAGAAGGCCCGCAAGGCTCCGCAGTACAGCAAGCGCTAATCGCCTGCTCGGTCTGTTCTTTTACGTACGCCCCGGCGGCACCCAGTGCCGCGGGGGCGTACGTTTTTCCATGACCACTGGGACCACTGGTCGTAGAACGGGCTTGAAGCGTTCATAAGCTTGCATTCTCGGAGCATCACGAAGCTTCACGGAGTATTTCGGAGGACAGCTGTGGGACGACTCTTCGGCACGGACGGTGTGCGCGGTGTCGCCAATGCGGACCTGACGGCGGAGCTCGCGCTCGGTCTCTCGGTCGCCGCGGCGCATGTGCTCGCCGAGGCGGGGACCTTTGAGGGGCATCGGCCGACCGCCGTGGTCGGACGTGATCCGCGTGCGTCGGGAGAGTTCCTGGAGGCCGCCGTGGTGGCGGGGCTCGCGAGCGCGGGAGTGGACGTACTGAAGGTGGGCGTGCTGCCGACGCCAGCAGTCGCCCATCTCACCGGTGCACTCGGTGCCGACCTCGGCGTGATGCTCTCCGCCAGCCACAACGCCATGCCGGACAACGGCATCAAGTTCTTCGCCCGCGGCGGCCACAAGCTCGCCGACGATCTGGAGAACCGCATCGAGACGGTGTACGAGCAGCACCGCACCGGCGCGCCCTGGGAGCGCCCGACCGGTGCGGGCGTGGGACGGGTGCGCGACTACGACGAGGGCTTCGACACCTACGTCGCCCACCTCATGTCCGTACTGCCCAACCGGATCGACGGGCTGAAGGTCGTCCTCGACGAGGCCCACGGGGCAGCGGCGAAGGTGTCACCCGAGGCATTCGCCCGGGCCGGGGCCGAGGTCATCACCATCGGCGCCGCCCCCGACGGACTCAACATCAACGACGGCTGTGGATCGACCCATCTGGACCAGCTGAAGGCCGCTGTCGTCGAGCACGGGGCCGACTTCGGCATCGCGCACGACGGTGACGCCGACCGCTGCCTGGCCGTGGACGGCTCCGGCGAAGAGGTTGACGGGGACCAGATCCTCGCCGTGCTGGCCATCGCCATGCGCGAGGCGGGAACACTGCGCGGGAACACCGTCGTCGCCACGGTGATGTCCAACCTCGGCTTCAAACTGGCGATGGAACGCGAGGGTCTGGAGATCGTGCAGACCGGTGTCGGCGACCGGTACGTCCTGGAGTCGATGAAGGAGCACGGCTACGCGCTGGGCGGCGAACAGTCCGGACACGTCATCGTCCTCGACCACGCGACCACCGGCGACGGCACGCTGACCGGTCTGATGCTCGCCGCCCGGGTCGCGGCGACCGGCCGTTCCCTGGCCGACCTCGCGGCGGTGATGGACCGGCTGCCCCAGGTCCTGATCAACGTTCCCGACGTGGACAAGTCCCGTGTGCACACCTGTGCGGAACTGGCGAACGCGGTCACGGACGCCGAACGCGAACTCGGCGCCACCGGACGGGTGCTGCTGCGCCCATCGGGCACCGAACCGCTGGTGCGGGTCATGGTGGAGGCCGCGGACATCGAGCAGGCCCGATCGGTCGCCGGGCGGCTGGCGGACGCGGTGAAGTCCACGCTCGGATAGACATCGGACGGATGGGGGACCGCTGCTCGTCGCCCGGGCGCCGGACGGGCCAAAGGCATCGTGCAGCGGTCGCACCCAACGCCGTCGACAGGAGCGCTGTTCCCGGCGAGAACGTACGGGCCGGCCGGAACCCGCGGAAGGGGCCGTACGGCTCCGGCGGTCGACTGGTGTCCGCCGGTGGCGCCTCGTACCTCCCCGGCCCCTGATGGGGCCCTCAGATGCCCCGAAGGCGGGGACCAGCGGTACGGCGGGCCCACAGCGCCTTCTGGACCAGGAGCGTCACCGTACCGGCCAGCACGATCCCGCCCAGGTTCAACAGGAGCTGTTCCGTGGAACCCCACGCCTGGCGGTACTCCTGGAAGCTGAAGGCGACCGCCGCATTGGCCGCGGCCGGCACGGTGGTGACCGAGATCGCCACCCCCACCAGCGCTCCGGACTTCGCCGACGTCAGTGAGAGGGTCCCCGCCACCCCGGCCAGGAGCGCGACCACGAACGAGAACACATCGGGCTGGTAGATGAAGGCGGTGTTGGGCCGGTCCGCCTCCAACTTCGCCGCGTCGAACTGCCCCAGCCACGTCATGAGATGGCTGAAGCCCACCGTGATCACTATGGCCACGGCGAACCCCACGATCAGCGCCGAGAACGAGCGCCACGCCAGCCGTGGAGCGCGCTGCACCAGCGAGGTGCAGAATCCGGCCAGCGGGCCGAACTCAGGACCCACCGCCATCGCCCCCACGATCAGGATCGCGTTGTCCAGGACCACTCCGCAGGCCGCGATCATCGTGGCCAGGGAGAGGAACGCGAGATAGGTGACGGAGAGCGTCGACTCCTCGTGCGTCGCGCCGACGAGCTGCTCCCAGATCACCGCGTCCGCACCTTCGCCCGGAGCTTCCTCCTCGGCGTGGTCGGCCCGGGTGGACAGGGAGAGGTCGATGTCGTCGACGGAGATGGAACCGCAGGCGTCGATCCCGAGGTCCCGCAGGCCCGTGATCAACTCGTCGCCCGCCTCCCGTGCCACATCGCAGAGCACCAGATCGCCCTGGGGGTCACGGGCGGCACCCGGCACCACCACCAGATGGGCGGTGCCGACCGTCTTGTCGATGAGACCGAGGACCTCGGACGTGCGGTCGGCGGGGGTGAGCAGACGCAGGTGCAGCACGCCGTGGGACTCCTCGGGATGGGTGCGGGGTCAGAGCTTGCGCAGTGACAGCCGCTGGACCTTGTGGTCGGGGCCCTTGCGCAGGACCAGCGTGGCCCGGCCGCGGGTGGGTGCCACATTCTCCAGCAGATTGGGCTTGTTGATGGTGCGCCACATCGTGCGCGCGTAGTCCAGGGCCTCGTCCTCGGAGACCTGGGTGTACTTGCGGAAGTACGAGAACGGGTTCTGGAAGGCGGTCTCGCGCAGCTTGCGGAACCGGCTGAGGTACCAGTGCTCGATGTCCTCGGGGCGGGCGTCCACATAGACGGAGAAGTCGAAGTAGTCGGCGAGGCCCACGCGGGTGCGGCCGTCCTTGCCCGGCAGGGCGGGCTGGAGGACGTTGAGCCCTTCGACGATCAGGATGTCGGGGCGGCGCACGGTGAGCTGTTCGCCGGGGACGATGTCGTAGATCAGATGGGAGTAGACGGGGGCGGTGACCTCGTCCTTGCCCGCTTTGATGTCGGCGACGAAACGGGTCAGGGCCCGGCGGTCGTACGACTCGGGGAAACCTTTCCTCGACATCAGCCCGCGGGCCTGGAGCTCCTTCATGGGCAGCAGGAAGCCGTCCGTCGTCACCAGTTCGACCCGGGGGTGCTCCGGCCAGCGGGCGAGGAGCGCCTGGAGGAGCCGGGCCACGGTCGACTTGCCCACCGCAACCGACCCGGCGACCCCTATGACGAACGGGGTGCCGGGCTGCTCGCCCTGTCCGTGACCCGCGTCGCCCAGGAAGGTGTTCAGGGCGCCCCGCAGTTCGCCTGTCGCGCGCACATAGAGGTTGAGCAGCCGCGACAGCGGAAGGTAGACGTCGCGTACCTCGTCCAGGTCGATCACATCGCCCAGGCCGCGCAACTGTTCGAGCTCCTCGGCGGTGAGGGGCAGTGGGGTCCTGTCCCGCAGAGCGCTCCACTCCGCGCGGCTGAGGTCGACGTACGGGGTCGACGGATGCTCTGCCCTGCGAGGCGCACTGTGCGACGGCGAAGTGATCACCTCGCCATTGTGGGCGCTCGGAGTCCGTTGTGGATGGTGGAGAACATCACGGTGAAGCGGGCTTGCCCACCAGCACCGTGCATGGAGTGCACGATGCACGCATCGCCTTAGCCCCGGCCCGTCGGTTGCTTCCGCCGTACGGGTGGGTGCCCAGCGGCTGGACGGGTGCCTGCGGGCTACCTGCTGACCGCCCGTCGTGCCACGCCCGGGTGGGCCGAGGGGGTTGGCCTTAGGCTGCGGGCATGTGCGGAATCGTGGGATATGTCGGTGGACAGTCGGCTCTCGACGTCGTCATCGCGGGGCTGAAGCGGCTGGAGTACCGCGGCTACGACTCGGCGGGCGTGGCCGTGCTCGCCGACGGGGGCCTTGCGACCGCGAAGAAGGCGGGCAAGCTCGTCAACCTGGAGAAGGAACTCAAGGACAGACCCCTGCCCGACGGCTTCAGCGCGATCGGCCACACCCGGTGGGCCACCCACGGAGCCCCGACCGACCTCAACGCCCACCCCCATCTGGACAACGCCGGACGGGTCGCCGTCGTCCACAACGGAATCATCGAGAACTTCGCCGTCCTCCGCGCCGAACTGGCCACCCGAGGGCACGAGCTGATCTCCGAGACGGACACCGAGGTGGTCGGCCATCTGCTCGCCGAGTCCTTCTCGTCCTGCGGGGACCTCGCCGAGGCCATGCGCCAGGTCTGCCGACGGCTCGAAGGGGCGTTCACCCTGGTGGCGGTGCACAGCGATGCGCCCGACGTGGTCGTCGGAGCCCGCCGCAACTCGCCGCTGGTGGTCGGGGTCGGAGAGGGCGAGTTCTTCCTGGCGTCGGACGTGACCGCCTTCATCGACCACACCCGGTCCGCGATCGAACTCGGCCAGGACCAGGTGGTTGAGCTGCGCCTCGGCGGGGTGACCGTCACCGATTTCGCTGGTGCGGCGGCCGAAGTCCGCTCCTATCACGTGGACTGGGACGCCTCGGCAGCCGAGAAGGGCGGCTACGACTACTTCATGCTCAAGGAGATCGCCGAGCAGCCGAAGGCCGTGGCCGACACCCTCCTCGGACGTATCGACACGACCGGGGCACTGCGGCTCGACGAGATCCGCATCCCGGCGTCGGTGCTCCGCGAGGTCACCAAGGTCGTGCTCGTGGCCTGCGGAACCGCCTTCCACGCGGGACTGATCGCGAAGTACGCCATCGAGCACTGGACCCGCATCCCGTGCGAGGTGGAGCTGGCGAGCGAGTTCCGCTACCGCGATCCCATCCTGGACGAGCGGACCCTGGTGATCGCCATCTCCCAGTCCGGCGAGACCATGGACACCCTGATGGCCCTGCGGCACGCCAGGGAGCAGGGCGCCCGGGTGCTCGCCATCTGCAACACGAACGGCTCGACGATCCCCCGGGAGTCCGACGCGGTCCTCTACACCCATGCGGGGCCCGAGGTCGCCGTCGCCTCCACGAAGGCGTTCCTCACCCAACTGGTGGCGTGCTACCTGGTCGCCCTGTATCTCGGACAGTCACGCGGCAGCCAGACGGCCGACGAGGTGCGCACCGTGATCCGGGAACTGGCGGACATTCCCGACGCCGTCGGGCGGGTGCTTCAGACCATGGGCCCCGTACGGGAACTGGCGCGCTCGCTGGCGCAGAAGGACACCGTCCTCTTCCTCGGCCGGCACATGGGCTACCCGGTGGCGCTGGAGGGAGCGCTCAAGCTGAAGGAACTGGCGTACATGCACGCCGAGGGGTTCGCCGCCGGAGAGCTCAAGCACGGCCCCATCGCACTGATCGAGGAAGACCTGCCGGTGGTGGTCGTGGTGCCCTCCCTGCGCGGCCAGCCGATCCTGCACGACAAGATCGTGTCGAACATCCAGGAGATCAGGGCACGGGGTGCCCGGACCATCGTGATCGCGGAGGAGGGCGATGGCACGGTGGAGCCGTACGCGGACCATCTGATCCGCATCCCGGTCACTCCCGCGCTGCTCCAGCCGATGGTGACTACCGTTCCCTTGCAGGTCTTCGCCTGCGAGTTGGCGACGGCCCGCGGCAACGAGGTGGACCAGCCGCGGAACTTGGCGAAATCAGTGACAGTGGAGTGAGTGAGTGATTATCGGGGTGGGGATCGACGTCGCCGAGATCGACCGGTTCGCGGCGTCCTTGAGACGTACGCCGGCGATGGCCCAGCGGCTCTTCCTGACGAGTGAGTTGTTGCTGCCCAGCGGCGAACAGCGCGGATACGCCTCCCTGGCCGCCCGGTTCGCCGCCAAGGAGGCCGTGGCGAAGGCACTGGGCGCACCGAGCGGACTGCACTGGACGGACGCCGAGGTGTACGTCGAGGAGAGCGGGCGGCCCCGTCTGAGGGTGTACGGGACGGTCGCGGCGTGCGCGGAGGCGCTCGGGGTGCGGTCGTGGCACATTTCGTTGAGCCATGACGCGGGGGTCGCCTCTGCCATGGTGGTGGCCGAGGGGTAGGCGCAGTTCACACGGTTCACCATGAGCATCCGTCGCATCGGGCCCGCGTTCATATCGGGCCCGCGTTGTGCCGGGCCGTCCAAGCACAAGACGCGGCCCCCTCCCGGCCGATGAACGGGAGGGGGCCGCGCCGGCTGGCCTACGCCTGTGTCCTGCGGCGTAGGGCCACCGCTGCCGCGCCCAGGGCGGTGAGTGCGGCTGCGGCGATGGAGAGGGGGAACAGCGTCGAACCGGTGGCGGCCAGACTGCCGCCCCCGCCGACGGAAGCGCCCCCCGCGCTCCCGCCCATGCTGTTCCCGCCCCCGTCGGTGGTCCCACCGGAGTGTGCGGTGGGATCGGGCTCGGGGTCCGTCCCGCCCGAGGCGCCGGCGGTGTCGGTGGGTGCGGTGGGGTCGGTTGGGTTGTCGGTTGGTTCCTCCGTGGGCCCGTCCGTCGGTTCTTCGGTCGGTGTGGGCGAGGGCTCCGGGATCGCCGACACGGTGAGTTCCGCGGCGTCGGAGCGGGTGCTGCCGACCGGGTTGGAGAACACGGCCCGATAGCGGTTGCCGTCGTGCTCGGTGGCCGCCTTGAACGCGAACTCCGCGCCGGTAGCGCCCGCCACCGGCTGCCAGATCTCGCCCCCGTCCGTACTGACCTCCCAACTCGCCGTGGGAGCGGGGAAGCCTTCCGCTGCCGCACGGAACACGGCCTGCTGGCCCACCTGGACCGAGACGGCCTTCGGGAGGGTGGTCACGGTCGGTGAGACCTGGCGCTGGGACTGGGCCACCGTGCCCGACGCGACGGTGAACAGCGTGTGCCGCCCGTGGTCCAGGGTCAGTTCGTCCGGGCCGTCACCCGTGGTCAGGGTCTCCGTGACCTTGTTGTGCACCGGGTCGACCACGGCCACCGTGCCCGCGGTGGTCTGGGCGGCGTACAGGGTCTTGGTGCCCGGGTCGTACGCGAGCGACCTGGGGTTGGCGCCCACGGTCAGGGTGCCGGTGACCTCGTTCTTCCGGAGGTCGACGGTGAAGACCGTGCCCGCGGCCAGGTTGGCGACGTAGCCAGTGGCCGTCGTGGAGTCCACCGCCACGCCCATGCTGCCGAGTGCGGTGGTGCCCAGGCTGAGGCTGCTGGCGAGCTTCCCGGTGGCGCCGTCGATGGCGTTGAGCACATTGCGGTAGACCAGGGCGCCGTTCTCCATCGCACCGCCCACGTAGGTGACGTAACCGATGTGCCGCTCGGTGTCGACGGCGAGACCCGCCGGCAGGAACGGGAGGGCCACGGGGTCACCGACCGCACGCCAGGTCCCGGTGTCGTACACCGTCACCGAACGGGTCTGCTGATTGGTGACGTACAGCCGGTTCGCTCCGGGGTCCACGGCGAGGTGCTTGATGTTGCCGGTGACCGTGGCGAGGCTGTCGGTGAAGACCTTGGTGGCGGTGTTGTAGGAGGCGACCCGGTCGGTCAACCCCAGGTAGAGGGTGGTGCGCTCCTGGTCGAAGGCCATGACCGTGGCGGGTCCCGGCAGTTCGACGGAGGCGCCGACGACCTCGCCGGTCGTGGTGTCGTACGTCGTCAGCCGGCTCTGGGAACCGCTGTCGGAGCTGATGTGGAGATGTCCCCTGGCCGGGTCGACCTCGGCGTCGTTGGCGCCGCCGAGAGCCGGGGTGATGGTGCGTACGGCCTGGTGGCGCACCGTTCCGGCCGGGACCTCGGGGGTGGGCTCACCGCCGCTGCCGAAGGTGATGGGGACGATGACGTCCTGGTCGCGGTCGGCGGAGTGGGTGTGGTCGGCACGGGTGACGACGGCGCACGCCCGCTGGGTGCAGTCGGCGCTGCTGTCCTTGGCCTTGAGCGTCATCTCCAGGGTGAAGGAGCCCTTGCCGTCGCTCTGGACGGTGAACGGCTTCACCAGGTCACGGGCGTAGTCCGGTGGATTGCTGGAGATCCAGTACGACGATCCCGAACTGCCGGACATATCGGTTCCACCGAGGCAGGGGCTCGGCGCCTCACCGGGCTTGGGGACTGCGCACAGGGCGAGGTAGACGCCCTTGTCCAGCGCATAGCCCGATCCGGTGACGGTCACCTTCTGGCCAGTGGGGTCGATGTCCTTGGTCGCGGAGACGGTCAGCTTCTGCCCGGTGGGGCCGGTGGCCCCGCCGGGGTCGGCCGTCGCCGCGCTGCTGCTCGTGGCGGCGCTGATCGAGGCCGCCGCGATCAGCAGCGCGGCGGCCGTCAATCCGCTGGTTCGGGTTCTGTCGGTACGAGGTCTCATGATCAGGAGAAGGTCACCGGAACGTAGACGTCGTACTTGCGGTCGTTGCTGTCGAAGTGGTCGGCACGGGTGACGATCGCGCACGTCACTCCGGACTGGCCGCACGTGATGGTCGAGGAGATCTGGGCCTTGACGTGGATCGACACCGAGAAGCTGCCCCGGCCGCTGGCGACCGTGTACGGGGAGGCGTTGTTCGGCGACATCCACCACCAGTCGCTGTTGACCCAGTGCGAGGCGCCGGTCGTGCCCGCCTGGTCCTGACCGCCGAGACAGGGGGTGGGCTTGCTGGTCCAGGTGGCGGGATTGCTGACGTTCACGCCTGCGGGGACTACGCACAGTCCGACGTAGACGCCCTGGCTCGGGTTGTAGCCGCTGCCGCTCACCGTGACGTTCGTGCCGGACGCGGCAGCCGTGGACGGCGCGGTCACGGACAGGTTGTAGGTCGAACCGCCGTCGGTGATGGTGCGATTGACGGTCGCTGCAGAAGCGGGGGCTGCCAGTGCCACCGTGAGGGCGACAGCTCCCAGGGCGGCCGTGGCGACGCGGCCGGCGGTGCGAGCGAGCGTACGCATGGGGGATACACCTTTCGCAGAACGGACGTCGAGGCAAGTCCTGTTAGGTAAGGCAAACCTAAGTTGAACCAAGAGTGGCGTCAAGCCTGCACCGCCCTCCCCGGTCTCCACCGCCCCCACGGCTTCATCGACAACTCAGCCAACGGCTGGCGCAATTGGGCGGCACGGGCATCGCGAGGGGCGGGGAGACGCGCCCTGGGGCAGACTCGAACGCATGCGTACCGCTCACCGCGTGGAGACCGTCAGAACCGCAGAAGCCGCACTGATGGCCCGGCTTCCGCCCGATGCATTGATGCACCGGGCCGCCGCCGGACTCGCCGCCGCCTGCGCCGATCTCCTCGGCCGGGTGTACGGAGCACGGGTCGTCCTCCTCGTCGGCAGCGGAGCCAACGGGGGCGATGCGCTCTACGCGGGCGTACGCCTCGCCCGTCGCGGAGCGGGTGTCCGCGCCGTGCTCCTGGCACCCGAACGCACCTACCCCGGTGCACTCGCCGCCTTCACGTCCGCCGGCGGGCGGATCGCCGACGACCCCTTCGAGGTACTGGCTACGGCCGACCTGGTCCTCGACGGCATCACCGGCATCGGCGGCCGGGGCGGGCTACGGCCCGAGACCGTTCCCATCGCCCGCGCGGCCCGCGGATCCAACGCCGTGATCGTCGCCGTCGACCTGCCCAGCGGTGTTGAAGCCGACAGCGGGGAAGTCACCGGCGAAGCCCTCCGCGCCGACGCCACCATCACCTTCGGCACCCACAAACCGGCACTGCTCATCGACCCGGCACGTGAATACGCGGGGACCGTACGGCTCATCGACATCGGGCTCGACGCCGAACTGCCGTCCGTGCCCGATGTCGAGGCGCTCCAACACGAGGACGTGGCACAACTCCTGCCCCGCCCGTCCGCGGAGAGCGACAAGTACCGCCGCGGAGTCGTCGGCATCGTCGCCGGGTCCGCCCGCTACCCGGGCGCGGCGGTGCTCGCCGTCGCCGGGGCACTGCGCGGCGGGGCCGGAGCAGTGCGGTACGTGGGGCCGGCCGCCGACGCGGTGATCGCCCGCTTCCCCGAGACCCTGGTCCACGCCGGGCCACCCGCCAAGGCCGGCCGTGTGCAGTCCTGGGTCGTCGGTCCCGGCCTCGGCGAGGACATCGGGGCGGTGGCGGAAACCCTCGCCACCGATGTGCCCGTCCTCGTCGACGCCGACGGACTGCGACTGCTGGACGCCGACGTCGTCCGCCGCAGGGCCGCGCCCACCCTGCTCACCCCGCACGCCGGGGAAGCCGCAGCACTGCTCGGCACCACCCGGGACCAGGTGGAGTCGGCGCGGCTCGCCTCCGTACGGGAACTGGCCGAACGCTACGGGGCAACAGTGCTCCTCAAGGGCTCCACCACCCTGATCGCCTCCCCCGAACCAAGGACCGCCGTACGGGCCAACCCCATGGGGACGCCGTGGCTGGCGACCGCTGGGAGCGGGGACGTGCTCTCGGGGCTGGCGGGCTCGCTGCTGGCAACCGGACTCAACGCCCGGGACGCGGGCTCGCTCGCGGCCTACCTCCACGGCCTATCAGCCCGCCGGGCAGCGAGCCACGGCACACCGATCACGGCTTGGGAGGTGGGGGAGGGGGTGAGATTTTTGGGGTGAGGGGGGTGGCTGTTTTCGGGTGGGGCCCGTGCGTGGGTTTCCGCCCTGGGGGGCGGGGGTTCTGTCCTCAAGCGCCGGACGGGCTGAGGTGGGGCCAGAGCCGCGGGCCTGGCTGTTTCCGGGTGGGCCCGTGCCTGGTTTCCACCTTGGGGGGTGGAGGGTTCCGTCCTCAAGCGCCGGACGGGCTGGGTGTTTCCGGGTGGAGCGTGTGTTGTGGGGCTGCTCTGTGGGGGTGCGGGTCTTGGGG
>NZ_JBHYZO010000020.1:0-113909 GCF_042753785.1 Streptomyces sp. NPDC059256
TCGTTCGTCTGCCCCCCCTTCCCTGCGCCGGCGGTGATCTCGCAAGGGCACTCGTGTGGTTTGAGTCCGCCGTCAGGCAACGGCCTTGTCGAGGATGTCGGCGAGTTCGGTGGGCGTGGACAGCATCGGCCAGTGCCCGGTGGACAGGTCGAAGCGCCGCCACGGCGGCTGGTTCAGGTAGGCCAGCATCGGTATCCCGGCATCCAGCAGGCCCGTGAAGTCATGGCAGGGGATCAGGACACGGTCCACGCCGGCGCCGGGCTCGGTCGGGTCGGCGAGGCGCTGGGTGTAGGTGCCGAACGGGTGAGGGGTGGCACGCGAGCGCAGAGCATCCCGGTGTCCCTCATCGAGCCCAACGAGGCTTCCGGACAGGCCCAGGACCTCGAAGGGCGGCATCGGCAGCCGCCACCCGTCGCCGGAAGCGGAGACCTGCCGGGTCAGTTGGTCCGCTGCCTCCGGCGGCATGAGGTCGAGCATGCACATGCCTGCGGTGAACGGGGCGCTGTCCACGTAGATCACGCGCTCCAGTCGGTCGCCGAGACGCCCGGCCGCCCCGGTGACCGGGGCAGCCGCGTAGCTGTGGGCGACCAGCGTGACATCGCGCAGACCGTTCTCCTTGATGAAGCCGGTGATGTCCGCGATGTGCGTGTTCAGGTCCGTCTCGGGTCCGGCCTGGTCGGCGTGCTCGGCCAGGCCCGTCAGTGTGAGCGGCAGCGCCGTGTGGCCCCTCTCCCGCAGAGTGCGGGCGGTGTCTTCCCAGGCCCACGCGCCGAGCCAGGCGCCGGGAACGAGTACGAAGGTGGCCATGTGATCTCCCAGAAGTAGGTGCTGCGGGGAGCGTAGAGTCAATACAGGACAGAATCCGCCCTGAAATGTTAAGTGATCCATGTCGCATCCCCTCACCCGTGTGCTGACCCTGCTGGAGCTCCTCCAGTCCAACGCCCGACTCACCGGGACGGAGCTGGCGGACCGTCTGGACACCGATGTCCGCACGGTGCGCCGGTACATGTCCCACCTGCGGGAACTGGGCATCCCCGTGGAAGCCGAACGCGGTCGCTACGGCGGCTACCGCCTGGCCCGCGGCTATCGGATGCCACCCCTGGTACTCACCAACGACGAGGCACTCGCCGTCGTCCTGGGCCTGCTCGCGGCCGAACGCCTCGGCATGGGCACCACCGCACCGGCCAGTGCCGGTGCCCTGGCCAAGATCGAGCGGGTGCTTCCGCACGCCATGCGCGAACCGCTCGCCGCCATGCGGGAGACCCTGTCGTTCACCGCCAACGCCGTGATCGGGCAGACACCCGGAACCGGCGTCCTACTGGCCCTGGCCCAGGCATCCCGCGCCGGTACGACCGTTGGCATCAGCCACCGGTCCTGGCGGCAGGAACACACCGAACGCGATATCGACCCCTACGGCGTCGTCTTTCACACCGGCCGGTGGTACGTCGTCGGCCACGACCACCTCCGCAACAGCCTGCGGAACTTCCGCATCGACCGCATCGCCTCCACCACCCCCCGGACCCGCCGCTTCACCGCACCCGACGGCTTCGATCCCGTCGCCCACCTGACCTCCACCCTGGCCCAAGGCTCCTACCGCTGGCAGGTTGAGGTGACGATCCACGGTCCTCTCGATGAGATCGCCCGCCGGCTGCCCCGATCAGCGGTGACCCTCACCGCCCAGCCCGCCGGCGTCCTCGTACGCGCACAAGCAGATCGGCTGGACGTCATGGCACGCCTACTCGCCTCCCTGGAATGGCCCTTCACCATCCACCACCCCGACGAACTGCGACAGGCCCTCAAGGACCTCGCCGACCTGCTCACCGCAGCCGCTCAACGGCGACCGGAAGAACTGCCGCAGTAAATGCAGGATTTACTGCGGCAGTTCCGGAAGTGCGGGGCGGGCATGGCGAAGTACTCCGCGTGGATCTACCGGATCTCGCTGACGACATGGGGGATGCTCGCCGGTGAACCGGCGCCGACCGGGGCTGCGTGACAGCGTTCTTACCGGCACCCCGTCACCCCAGCACCCCAGCACCCCGGGGCAGATACGTTCCTTCCCGGGCCGCAGGGGTTTGCTTCCCGCTTCGGCGCCGGCCGATCTCATCGTCTGGGGTCAGTACGGACGGTCGCCCCGCCCCTCATCGATGACGGGAGTCGCCGACGGCACCACGACTCGGCGGCGCTTGGCGATGCTGGCGAAGGTCACGACTCCGATGAATCCGACGGCCATCAGGATCAGGCCGATCACATCGAGGTTGGCGCCCTTCATCTCCCAGTCAGTGGCGAATGTCAGGATCGCCCCGACGGCGATCAGGATGATGCACCCTCCCAGGCCCATAGGTCTCACCTTCCTGTTGCGGGACGGATAGTTGGTATTTCGCAGGTACCCGGGGCAGCAGCGATCATTCCGCGACCATCGGCCGAAGATGGCGCCCATCGAACTGCTGTCCCATCCGTCAGCACCGTTGGCAGCGCGGGAAGTTGCAGCGCATGCGGATGCGGCGGTCGGACACCGCCACCCTCGGGTCCCACGGTCGAGTCCCGTCAAGGGCGAAGCCGGTCCGGCTTCTGACTCAACCGTCGAGATGCCGCCGGAGCGGATCAGGTCGCGCGGAATCCCTCCGGGACAGGCCGGTAGCGTGCCACGGACGTCAGACCTGTTTGCGCGGGGTACGGGCACGAGCGCCCTCGCGTGTCCTGCCCGCCGAGACGCGACGGTCCGGGTGCCGCCGTACATACTCCTCTTCCAACTCGGCCATCCGGGTGGTGTGGGCGGAGAGAGCGGCCGGCGATCCGTACAGCAGTGTGTCGTGCCTGCTGCGGTGGATGTTCTCCAGTTCTCTTATCAATTCCTGGTCCCCCAGCCGGACAGCCTCGATGCCCTGGTGGTGGTTGGCAGCCTCTGTCATCGCACCCGCACTCCTTTGCTCTCCTCAGTCCTGATGCGGACAGGGTCCCGCTCGGCGGCATCGACACACCGCGGTCGATGGTGTCGATCGCGGTGTCACAACGCCGGTGCGGGTACTCGTGGGTCCGTCGCACCATCCGGCACCCTGGAGGGGAGCCGTGCAACTCGGCCGCCCCGAGCAGGGCCACGGGTGTCCACCCCCGTCGGTCCCGCCGTCGCAGGAGGCAGCGACTCGCGCGGTCGCCGCGGTGCAGGCAGGATGAGGGAGCCGTACCCCCCGGGGCCCGCCGCCGTGCCGGGAGTGTGCCGAGACCCAGACCCCAGGACATGATCGCGATGACACAGAAGAGAGAAGCCGCTCCCGCGATGGCATCGAGCGCGGAGGTCATCGGAGCGCCCTGCTGGGTCAGCCTCATGGCCCGTGACCTACGGGCTTCACAGGAGTTCTACGGCCAGGTCCTGGGCTGGACCTTCCGCAAGGGGCGGCTCGGCGACGAATTCACGGTCGCCCTCCAGGACGACTCTCCCGTGGCTGGCATCGGCGCCCTCGCACCCCGGCTCCAGATGGCCATCTCGTGGACCCCGTACTTCGCGGTTGCCGATGCCGATGTGTCCGCGGCACGGATCCGGGAGCGCAGTGGCACCGTGGCGGTGGGACCGTTGGCATTCTCCCTGGGACGCGGGGCCCTGGCGGCGGACCGCGACGGCGCGGTGTTCGGCATCTGGGAGGGTGCGCGACTTCCCGACTGGCAGTCCGGCCACAAGGACGCACCCGCTTGGCTGCTGCTCCGCACGCGCAGCGCGTTCGAGGCCGCGATCTTCTACGGAGAAGTGCTGGACTGGGCGACCGAGCATCCGGGGCGCTGCGATGTGCGGTACGAGAACGACGAGGTCGTCCTCGTCAGCGATGGCCATGTACTGGCACGGCTCAGTTCGGGGGCGGAGGGTGCCGCGCCCAATCCGCTGATCCGCCCCCGCTGGGATGTGCACTTTCCCGTGGCCGATGTCATTGCCACGGCGCAGGCGGCCGAGGATCGCGGCGGGGTGGTCCTCGAACGGCGTACGACCAGGGAGGGCAGGCCGGAAGCCGCGCTGCGCGATCCCGACGGCGCACTGTTCACCGTCACCGCCCGGGTCTGAGCCTTCAGTGACGCACTGCCACTACCACCTGCCCGGCGGGAGTGTCCGCCGCAGCCGCGGGGCAGAAGCGCGTCTGAGCCACGGCACCCGAAGGTGCCGATGGCGGACGAGGGAGGGGGAGGGCCTTCGATGGACGCCGGAGGGACTGATTCGCAGGGGCCACGAAGTCCCGCGCACGAGAGCGCGCCGACATCGGACCCGTCCACCGAAGCACCTGACGAAGACCGTGTGCGGTCGCCCTCAGTGCTGCCCGAAGGCGGCTGGTCACGGTGTGCGGAGGCCAGCGCCGCCGATGGGCCCGCAGTCGCTCCCCGACCCGTCGTGCCCGCACAATCTGCGGTGGAGCACTCCCGTGAGCAGACGACAGCCTCGCGTCGAGAGGTGCCCCCCGCATCGACTCGGGGCACTGCGGGTGGGGGCCCCGATCCGTCCGCGCTCGGTGTGGACGAGTTGCGCAACGAGATCGCGGGTCTACGCAAGGCATTGGCCTCTCACCCGGTGATCGACATGGCACGGGGGGTCATCATGGCGACCACCTCCTGCACCCCCGAGGACGCTTGGCAGATCCTCGTCCAGGTCTCCCAACACAGCAACACCAAACTGCGCGAGGTCGCACGCCACATCGTCGAGAGTGCGTACGGTCCGCCTCCACCGGCACAGGTGCGTGGTGCCCTGCGGGAGGTCTACTCCGGCCGAGCCCGCCAGGGGCAGTGAGCACCCCACGACGGACGCCCCGTGACCAGGTGCCGTCGTGGGGTGCAGGCCCTCGTCGAAGCCCTCGACCGCCCGGTCGGACGGGAGCGCGGTCGTCGACTTCGCGCCCCGCGCTCACGGCTCTGTGGTCCGGGCGCGGTCGGTCACCGCTCGT
The DNA here is from genome assembly GCF_042753785.1 of Streptomyces sp. NPDC059256. NCBI lineage: Bacteria > Bacillati > Actinomycetota > Actinomycetes > Kitasatosporales > Streptomycetaceae > Streptomyces > Streptomyces sp. NPDC059256. Next base: position 4,917 of record NZ_JBHYZO010000020.1, read on the forward strand.
GCCGGTGCCGCGCATTCTCCCGGAGGCGTTCTGCCTCGGCTCGCGCCTGTTCCCGTTCGCGGCGCCCGCGTTCCTTCAGTTCCTCGTTGTGGAGGGCGATGCCATCGGCTTCCTTCTTGCTGCCCATCGCCTGTTTGATCTTCGCTTTCACCCAGCCCATGACGGTGCCTTCCATGACGCGAATGTTTCGGTGGGATGCCCTCACCACCCGCCCGGGGCGCCCGGGCCGGTACGGCTACTCGAACCCGACCGTACGACTCGAAGCGCGCGGAGGCGAACCGGACTCCCGGGTGTCGCCTTGGTGCGAACCGGGCCCGATGCGTGCCTCTGGCTCGCCACCCGAGCACGTTCGACGGGGACGTTGCGATCCGGCCCGGTCATCACCGCGCGGTCAGGGGACGGGTTGATTGATTCAGTCGCGGTTGATCTGGTTCGTCTAGGGTTGATCGGCGGTCGGCCGGTGGTCTCCGGGTCGCCGGCGAGCGGCTCAGTCCGAGCCCGGTGGGCCCGGGCGGCTACCCGTCCCGTTGATGTGTGGTGCAGGGCCGAGGGTCGCCCAGACCACCTTGCCCTCCCCCAGGGGTGTCGAGCCCCAACTGTCCGCCAGCCTCTCCAGTACGAGAAGGCCGTGGCCACCCGGGAGTCGTACCTCCCGCGCCCGTGGCTCGGGGGGCTGGGGGTTGCGGTCCGCTACTTCGATGCGTACGCCTTCCGCGGTGTGGCGCAGCACCAGTTCGGTCGGACCGCCGGCGTGGAGGCAGGCGTTGGTGACGAGTTCGGAGACGACCAGGAGCACATCGTCGGCCCGCCTGGCGGCCTCGCCCGCCGCTGGGGTCCACCCCCAGTCGGCGAGCGCCCGGGAGGCGAAGTCCCGACAGCGGCCCACCACCCCTCTGGTTCCGAACAGCCCGAGTCGCCGGGTCTGTCCCTGCCCGCGGACGTGTGTGCCCATCAGCTCCTCCGCTATGACTGCCGCCGATCCGTCAGAGCCGCGTCCAGGCTGTCGTGAACCGTGAATACGGTGTCCGCACCGGTGATGTCGAACATTCGGGCCACCTGGGGTTGAAGTGCGGACAGTTCCAGTACGCTGCCCGCCTCCTGCGCCTCGATCCTCGCCCGCAACAGCACGTTGAGGCCGGTCGAATCGCAGAATCCCAGTTCTGCGCAGTCCACGACGATGCTGCCCGGCCTTGCGGCGACACCCTCGGCCAGGGCATCACGCAGCGGCGGAGCCGTGTCGTGGTCAAGTTCTCCTGCCAGCACCACAACCAGTGCGCCAGCCATGGGGCGCACCTCGATGCCGAAGCGACCCGTGGCCGCTTCCCCTTCTCGGGGGTGCCCAGAGACTCCCGACACCATGGGCCTCTCCCTTCTGACCTGTGTCCGGCGCCCCAGAAGCGGGTGCGCTGTCCCGGGCGGGTGGACTTGGCCGCCGACCCGGGGCTGATCTTCATCCGGCTGGTTCCGGATGTCCCCACAGTGCCCACAGATCCTTCGACGAAACTCCCGAATCGAGGGGAAGCACCACCCGACCACCACGGACCGGCCAACGGCCGGCCCCACCCCGGCGGCGCGTCGGCCCTCGGGCGGCCGATCAGCACGAACGCTGCCGTGTCGACCGGCCGTCCCGAGGACCGTTGGCCGGACGGCGACGGAACGCCCGCGCAGACCGGGTGTGTCGCGGCAGGGGGACCGGGTGAGCGTTTCCGATAGAGGGCACCGCCCCGCTCGTCATCTACGCCTCCGATCACCTCACGGTCACCGAATCCACACAGCTGGCTCTGGAATTCGCGCTGACAGGGCTCCGAACGGGTCCCACGTTGAAATCACCTCACGCAGCCCCTATGGGAATGGGCTGATGCGGGCAGACGGATCACGAGGGACTGGACAAGCCCACGGAAAAGGAGGTGCGCGTGACGACGGACAACACCACCATCGAGCGGACCGGACTCCCGGTCACCGCGTCAGCCGCCAGGGACGTGGTGCGCCAACTCCTCGGGTCCGGTGACCGATACGCAAGAAGCACGACGCTCACGGATGCGCTCCTGGTCACCTCCGAACTGGTGACCAACGCGGTGCGTCACGGCGGTGGTGTCGCCTCCTTCTCCGCGCAACTGCGCGATGAGGCCACGCTGTGCATCACGGTCGGCGACCACTCCGTGGAGTTCCCCCGCGCCGCGCTTCCCGCACGGGACTTTGCCCCCGGCGGATACGGCTGGCCCCTCATCCAGCGACTGTGCGATGTCGTGACCGTCACCCCGACGTCCACGGGGAAGACCGTCCACGCCCATCTCCGAATGGTGTGAGCACACGATGACCGGGCCCGGACCGTCGGCGATCGGTAGGTCGATGCCCAGAACCGGGCGCAGCCGTTCCATGGGAGCTGATCACTCTGGACCCCGGCTCTGCGCATCGTCGGCACGACCATGGGAAGACGACCCGGTATCGGCGCGCTGCGTCGAGATGGGTCCCATGACATCAAGGAGGGTGGCCCCATGGGCGAGTCAGCATCGATCAGCGCTGATCAGCGCCGGATGGGTGTCCGTTCCACACGGCCACGGGCGAGAAAAGACAGGGAAACCGAGCTCTCCCTATCTAACGAAGAGACAGCAAACATGTAGAAATGCGACATGCCAGGATCAAAAGGCTCGTCCACTCCACATGAGAACGCGCGTGCCTCTGGGGCCACTCAGAAACAGGGCCCGCGCAGACGTTCGATCCTGAGGGTCCGCAGCGTCGTCGGCCAGATGTTCGTCCTACAGATCATCGTCGTGGTGCTCCTGGCCGCCGGAGCGGTCGCCCTGCTCCTCATCCTCGCTCAGCGGGAGAGCAAGCAGGAAGCGGCCAGCCGCTCGCTCGCCGTCGCCCAGGGTTTCGCCAGCTCCCCCGGTGTCGCCCCCGCCCTGGAGTCGGACCATCCCACGGCCCTGCTCCAACCCGGGGCCGAAGAGGCCAGGAAGGGCTCGGACGTCGACTTCGTCGTCGTCGTGGGCCGGGACGGACTGCGCTACACACATCCCTTCCCGGACCGCATCGGCAAACCCAGCTCTCGGGACCTCGCCCCGCTCCTCGCCGGGCGTACGGTCGTCGAGACGAGGGTGGGCACGCTCGGACCGCAGATCCGGGCGTACGTCCCCGTCAGGAAGCGAGACGGAACGGTGGTCGGTGCCGTCGGTGCCGGGGTCACCATCGCCGAGGTCAACAGCGCGGCGGCGGAGCAGTTGCCGCTGGTCATCGGCGGCGCCGTCGGTGCGGTCGCCGTCTCCACCGCGGGTGCGGCCCTGCTCAGCCGGCGACTCCTGCGCCAGACCCACGGCCTCGGTCCGGCAGAGATCACCCGACTGTACGAGCATCACGACGCCGTGCTGCACGCCGTCAAGGAGGGCGTGGTCATCGTCGACCGCGAGGGGCGGATGGTGCTGGCCAATGACGAGGCCCATCGACTGCTCGATCTGCCGACGGGTTCCGACGGCCGCAAGGTGGCGGAACTCGGCCTCTCCGACGGCATCGCGGAGCTCCTGTCGTCAGGGCGTGCCGTCGCGGATGAGATGCACGAGGCCGGCGGGCGGCTGCTCGCGGTCAACCAGCGCCCCACCTCCAGGTACGGTCCGGCCGGCAGTGTCGCCACCCTGCGGGACTCCACCGAGTTGCTGGCGCTCTCCAGCAGCGCGGATGCGGCCCGGCGCCGACTCAGAGTCCTCTACGACGCCTCCGTACGGATCGGAACCACCTTGGAGGTTCCCCGTACCGCCCAGGAGCTGGCCGAGATCGCCGTACCCCAGTTCGCCGACTTCGTCACCGTCGATCTGGCGGAACCCGTTCTGCGCGGGGAGGAACTCCAGGGGACCGAGCGTGTGCTCCGACGAACCGCCATCACGGGCGTCAGGGACGACCATCCGCTGGTTCCGCAGGGACAACTGATCCAGCTCGTGGACTCCACCCCCCAGGTGCAGGGGCTCTCCAGCGGTCGGGCCGTCGTCGAACGCGACCTCGACCGGGCCGCCGGCTGGCGCGCCCAGGATCCCGAACGGGCCCAACGCATCCTCGACTACGGCATCCACTCGCTGATCAGCGCACCCCTGTCCGCACGCGGCGTCGTGCTGGGCGTGGCGAGCTTCTGGCGTTCGGAGAAGCCCGAGCCCTTCGAGGAGGACGATCTCGCCCTGGCCGAAGAAGTCACCGCCCGCGCCGCGGTGTGCATCGACAACGCCCGCCGGTACACCAAGGAACACTCGCTGGCCGTGACCCTGCAACGCAGCCTCATGCCGCGCGGGCTGCCAGCCCAGACCGCCCTGGAGGTCGCCCACCGGTATCTGCCGGCGCAGGCCGGGGTCGGAGGCGACTGGTTCGACGTCATCCCGCTACCCGGCACACGGGTCGCCGTCGTCGTCGGCGATGTGGTCGGCCATGGGCTCCATGCCGCAGCCACCATGGGGCGGCTGCGGACCGCGGTGCACAACTTCTCCTCCCTCGACCTCGCCCCGGACGAGATCCTCGGCCATCTGGACGAGTTGGTGGAGCAGATGGACCTGGACCACACCACCGATGAAAGGAGCCAGGAGGTCACCGGTGTGACCTGTCTGTATGCGGTCTACGACCCGATCACCGGAGGCTGTTCCCTGGCCAGCGCGGGTCACCCGCCACCGGTCGTGGCCCTCCCCGACGGCACGGCGTACTACCCGCGGCTCTCCCCCTCGCCGCCGCTGGGAGCCGGCAGCGGGCTTCCGGTGGAGAGCACGCAGATCCAACTACCCGAAGGGTCCAGGCTGATCCTCTACACCGACGGTCTGGTCGAGGACCGACGCCGGGACATCGACTCCGGGCTCGCCCTTCTGCGCGCCGCGGTGGCGGGCAAGGCCGGGCTCGGGCCGGAGGAGACCTGTCAGGAGATCCTCGACACGATGCTGCCCGAGCACCCGGGCGACGACATCGCGCTCATGGTGGCCCGTACGCGTCTTCTTGATCCGCGCTTCGTGGCCCAGTGGGAGGTGCCGTCCGACCCCGCCGCCGTCGCCGTGACCCGCAATGCGTGTGCGCGCCAGCTGGAGTCCTGGGGCCTCGACGACATCGCGTTCACCACCGAGCTCATCCTGAGCGAACTGATCACCAACGCCATCCGCTACGCCGCTCAGCCCATCACCGTTCGGCTGATCCACAACACGAGCCTCATCTGCGAGGTGTCCGACGGCAGCAGCACCGCCCCGCACCTGCGCCGGGCCGCCGTCACCGACGAAGGCGGACGCGGTCTGTTCCTGGTCGCCCAGTTGGCCGAGCGATGGGGCACCCGCTACACCGCCACGGGCAAGGTGCTCTGGACGGAACAGGCGCTCCATGCGCGAGGGACGCCGCCGGGCACGGTCGACGACCTGCTCGACCAGTGGGATGCATGACGTGGCGCAGATCTGACTGGACACCGCAACCGGCCGCCCGGAGGAGGGACGGCCAGCTCGGAGGGGGTCGGAGTCCCCCATCGCTTCAACCGGGACGGCGGCGCGACGGCTCAGCGCGCCGCCGTGTGCCGCTGCCGCTTGGTGCTCGTCCACTGCCGGACCCTTGTGATCCTGGGGTACTTCTCACGTTGTTCACGTGCGCTGCGGTCCAGTTCCTCCATCAGCCGTCGCGACCGGTGCGCGGGATCGAGTTCATCGAGGATCCGATCGACCTCGGTCAGCAGCGCGCCGTGCAACTGCCAATGGTCGGGGTGGTGTCGTACGCCGTCGAGCAGGAGGTTCGCGGTTCGCTCCCGGCTGGTGACGGCTGCCGCCAGTTCTCCCGCGAGTCGATCCTCCGCCGCCTGGGCGCTCTCGCTGACCTGGGAGGTGACGAGGACGGCGAAGCTCACCAAGGCGTCGGCGACATGGCCGAGGAGCTCTTGGAGCGAACGTCCGACCTCCGGGTCAAAGAGTGCGCCGTCACGCTCGCGGGCCAGGTCGGTCATGGTCCGGGCCAGCACGCGGAGCACCACGGCGCAGATCTCCAGGGTGTCCAGGCCGGTGCGGAGCACCACGCGGTTGAGCAGTCCTTCCTTCACCCTCGGATTGAGCCGCACGCTGTCCTCTGCTTGGCGGAGGGCCGCGTCCACCTCGGCGACGTCGTTGTCGAGTCGTCGCGCCTCGTGCAGTCGGGCCGCGGCCGTCTCCACCGGAACGTGGTCACTGAGTTCCTCGCCCATGCGGATCAGCAGTTGGCGCATTCTGCGGGCGAGGTCGGTGATGGACGCCCCGGCCGTACCGATCCACACCGGGGGGACGAACAGCACATTGAACAGCAGTCCGACGGTCGCACCGATCAGGGTCTCCAGCACACGGTCCCAGGCGGTGTCCGCCACCCGGGTGACACCGAGGACCAGCATGGCGCTGATCGCCACCTCGGGGACGAACTCGCTGACGCGGACCATGTAACCGACGATGAGCGACGCCAGGATGATCAGCCCGAGGCTCCACCAGCTCAGGCCGACCAACACACTGAAGGCGCTGGCGATCAGCACCCCGGCCACCACGGAGTTCACCCGTCGGATACCTGTGGTGAGCGTGGAGTACAGGGTCACCTGGACCACGAGTAGTGCCGTGAGGGGCGCGGTGAGGGGCGCTGGTTCGCTGCTCAGCCAGAGTGCGACGGCATAGGCGATGGTCGCGGCTGCGGTGGAACGCAGGGTCTGGGTGACCGCGGGTTCGCTGCGGATGCGGCGGATCGAGCTCGCCAACCGGCCGGTGGCCGACCGCGCTTCAGGCACGGGCGGCCACCCGGCTGGGGCGGCGGAGGTGGGACGCGAAGAGGTACGGAGCGTCCGGGCGCCGTCGCGCCCCGCCTCCCCTGGGCTCCTGATGCATGTGGCTCATAAGTACTGCCGTTCCCGTTGGGGGCGCCGTGAGCACGGCTCGTGGAGGAATTCCATGGAATGCACGAGATCGTGAGCGGTGTCGTGGGCCATCTGGAGTCTCGGCGATCGAGTGGCGGACCGTGCGCCTCGAACGCGTGGAGGCCGCCTCACTGCCGAGGGAGGAGCGGACCGAGGGGGCCGAGGTCGATGTTGAGATCGCCCGGTTCCAGGCCGAACCGTTCCCGGAGGGTGTCCATCCGGTCTTCCAGCAGCATCAGGGTGAGCCCTATCTTCTCCTCCTGCTCACCCGTCAGCTCACCGGTCTCGGCGCGACGGAGTGCCTGACGCTCCATCAGTTGCCTCAGCAGCTCGATGATCGTGAGCACGAGTTGGGCGAGATCCCTCTCCACGGTGTCGGGGCCCAGTTCCACGGCGCGCTCGCGGCTCATCGGCTGCCCTCCCACGGTGAGGGGACCTCGGTGGAGACCGAGCTGATCAGGGCCTTGAGATCGATCCGTACGAGGTCCACGTCGGCGATCCGCAGGGTGAGGTCCCCGCTGATCACCACGCCGCCCGCGAGCAGTCGATCGAGGAGGTCCACGAGGGCGACCTGCCGTTCGGCCAGGGGGTCGACCCCAACGGTGGAAGTCATGATCGCTCCCCCTCCCCCGTCGCCCGCGCCGACTCGCCCCGCAGGGCTCCGTCGAACTCCGTGGGCGGCTGGTCATCGGTGAAGGAGTAGGGCGCCCAGGGCCCGGTGATCTCACCGCTGAGGCCGCCGTCGTTCGGCAGCAGCCGATGGACCCCACCGATGAAGTCGGCGCTGTGATCCCGGTGGACGAGATAGGCGGCGTTGAGGACGTTCTGTCCACTGGCACCGGAGAGGCGAGCCTCTTGGGGCCGGTGGAGACGGGAGCTCTCCGCCCGACCGGTCAGCTCCTCATGGAGGGTCCGGGCCACGGTGAAAGCCGACTGCCAGGTGTGTTCCTCCCTGCGGCGTTCGCCGAGTCGGCGCCGGAGGAAGTCGCGCCCTGCGCCCGGTGCGTGGTCGATCGGCTTCTTGGCGGGCCCAGCGCCCGCCGGCGGTTCAGCGGTGGTGGCCGCATTGCGCGCGTACACCTTCACCCCCCACTCGACCCGCCCGTCGAGTCGTTCCAGCGTGGTGCGGAACCGATCGCGCCCGGAGTCGAGCAGTCGCCTTACTCCGTCGTCATCGCGGCAGACCGTGGCCAGGCGCAACGGGAGCGGGGAACCCAGGGAGACGAGGGCCCCGACCACGGCTGCGTGGGCGCGTGCCGTGTCACTGAGCCAGTCGAGGTCTTCCAGCCGTTCCTTGAGGGGATCGGTGTCGAAGTCGTCCGCCGATACGGTCGAGACCACGGCGGACAGATCGTCATGACGGAACTGGTAGGGCTGGCTGCCCGTGACCCCGCGCAGATCGGCGGGCAGGGACGCGCTGAAGGGCCGCATCACGGCGTACACATAGCGGAGCTCGTTCATGCGGACTCTCCCGACCTCTGGGGTGCGGGCGTCGCGGCGGCCGGTTCGAGCTCGGCGACGCGTCGACGCAACCGCTCGTTCTCGGCGGCGAGTTCCGTCTCCCGTGCACCCTTGGACAGCTCGGGATCGCGCTCCCACCAGTCGATGCCCATCTCCTTGGCCTTGTCGACGGAGGCGACGACCAGCCGCAGTTTGATGGTGAGGAGTTCGATGTCGAGGAGGTTGATGCGGATGTCGCCCGCGATCACGATCCCCTTGTCGAGCACCCGTTCGAGAATGTCGGCGAGGTTCGCAGCTCCCCCCTGCGAGGCGTAGGGGTCGGGGAGGTTGCCGGAGATGCTCATCGGCGACCACGGCTTCCGGACCGGGCGGATTCCTCGGGCTCTTCCTCGACGTCCTCCTGGAGGTACTCCTCGTCCTCGGGCTCTTCTTCGGCGTCTTCCTCTTCCTCGACGTTCTCGTCCTCAAGATCCTCAAGATCCTCAGGGTCGGCGTCGGCTACCTCGGCGTCCTCTGCATCTTCCTCGGCCTCTTCCTCGGCGTCTTCTTCCGCATCTTCCTCGGCGTCGCCGTACTCGTCGTCATACGCATCCTCGTACTCGTACTCGTACTCGCCGTCCGGGTCCTCTTCGGTCTCAGACGAACCAACGGGGCCATCGGAATCACCGGTGACGGATTCCTGGTCCTCCTCGGCATCCGCGCCGGTCGATTCCTCGGCCTCCTCCTCCGCCAGGGCGTCGTCATGGCTCAGGACCACTTCCCCGTCGCGGATCTCACCGCGCCACCCGTCCTCGGCCTCGCCGCGCATCGAGATGTGTCGGGCGAAGTTCTTGAGGTCGAGCCGCGCCCGGCGGCCCTGTGCGCGCCAGAGGTTGCCGGTCTTCTCGAACAGGCCCTTCGGGTAGTACTCCAGCACCAGCAGGACCCTGGTCAGGTTCTCACCGAGGGAGTGGAAGGTGACCACTCCCTTGGTGCTGCCCTTGGCTCCCTCGGACGTCCACTGGATACGGGAGTCGGGTATCTGCTCGGTGGTGCGGGCCTTCCAACTACGGCTGGACCAGAACACCTTGACCTGCCAGTCCGATGAGGTGTCATCGGCTGCGGTCGCGCTCCGCACCCCCTTGGCGAACGAGGCGAAGTCCTGGAAGCGGGTCCACTGGTCGTACGCGGTCCGCGCGGGCACCCCCACGTCCACGGACTCCATGATGACGACCGGGGCCTTGCCACCTCCGCCCTTGCCTCCCTTGCCGCCGAGGCCCTTGAGCGTCTCGGTGACCTTCCCCTTGAGATGGGACGCGCCCACCTCGACCGCCGTACGCACCGGACCCTTGCCTTCGGCGGTCTTGCGTCCGCTCTCCTTGGCCAGATGGGCGAGCCCAGGCCCGCCGTCGGCGATGTCGTTCAGTCGGGTGGTCGCCCGACCGAGCATCCGGCCCGTGGACGACAGTGCCTGCTCCGCACGTGCCGCCAGATAGTCCTGTGCTTCTTCCTTCAGTCGCTGTACGGCGGGATGGTCCGCACTCAGCAGACGTGTGTTCTCAGCCACGGTTGCGCCTCTCCTTCGGTGCCGCCTTCTGGGCGGTCCGCTTGGCCGGGGCCTTCGCCGACTTCCGGGCCGCTGTCCTCTTGGCGGGCTGCGCTCGCGTCGCCGACTTCTTGGCGGTGCGTCGCGCCGGGCGTTCGGCGTCTTCCCGCTCCTCCGTCGACGTCCGCGCATCGCCCGCGTCTGACGGCTCTTCCGCATCGTCATCAACGGCCTCGTCATCGACGGCCTCGTCAGCGGCCTTGGCCTTGGCCGAGGACCGCCGGCTGGAGGAGTCATCTGAGTCCGATGAGTCCGATGCCTTGGAGGGGGCGATGGCGTTCTTCACCCGGTCCTGCACGCCCGCCGTGCGTTCGTGCAGCCGGTCGGCCAGCCCGTCCAGTTGCCTGCTGATCAGAGCGCCCGTCGCGGCCTTGCCCACGCCGCCGAGATCCTGACTCAGTTGCTCTCGCAGAGCCTTGAACTGCGGATTCTCTCCGAGCTGGCGCGTGATGAGCTGGCCGAGAGCCCCCGGGCCGGCACTCATCCGCCGGCCCGCGACCATCGTGCCGACCGCGAACGCCAACTTTGCCTTCTTCGTGCGCCCGAGTACGTATCCCGCACCCACGGCTAGGCCCAGTGCCACCCTGTTGTTCATCGTCCCTGCTCTCTGTTCTGTGCGATCTCCAGCCGGTCGAGGAGTTCGTCCTCCCGGCGGTCGAACGTCTCCTCGTCGATCTCGCCCGCCTCGAACTGTTCGGAGAGTCGCCCGAGTTCGCCCTGTACGGCGGCGGGGTCGTAGTACTGCCGCTCCGCCTCCTCCACCACCCGCCGCAGCACCCACAAGGAGCCGCGGGCGGGTGCGGCGGGCAGGAGGAGCAACTCACCGATGAGGCCCATCACTCACTCCACGAAGCTGTACGGAGGCAGCGGGCCGGTCACCGTGAGCGAGAGGTGCGGTTGTTCCTGACGCAGGGCGTCGACCGCGTTCACCAGCTCCGCACTGCGGTCCCGGGCCACCAGGAAGGAGAGGTTCGTCAGCCATCCGACGCTCTGCGGCCCGGCACTCACTTCCTCGGCCAGTCCCTCAAGGGACGTGCGGACGAGTTGGGCGTCGTGCGCTTCCCGCACCTGGACGGCCTGGGCGATGCGTTCACCGAGCCGCACCTTCTCCTCGTGCGATGCGCCGCCCGACCGACGCCCGGCTTCGACGCTCTCACGCAAGGCGGGATCGTCGGAGAGGACCCGGTACAGCACGGCGTCCTCGTCGTGAGTGGCCTTGATGTTGTACTCGACCTTGCCGTCGAGGGCGGCGAGCCGCTCGACGTAGTACTCCTCCTTGTCGGCGAGAACCGACAGGAGTGTGCGGTCGTCCGGTGACACACCGCCGAAACGCAACGGCAGGACCGGCCCGGACTCCCCCGCTTGGCGCAGTACGTCCTGGTGGGCGAGGAGATCCCGCCGCTTGGGGCGCACCTTCTCGGGTGCGTCGCTGACCAGGGCCTTGATGCGGCCCTGGCTGACGACGCGGACGGGGCGCGGTGGGTCGCCCACGCCCGCCGCATGTTCGGGCAGGTCCGGGTGCGAGCTACGTGCGATGCCGTAGACGTAGAGACTCATGCGGACTCCTCCTCCTTCGGCTTGCGGGTCGCGGTCCGCCGGGTGCGGGTGGCGCGCGGCTTCGCCTCGGACCGCTCGCCCTGGTCGTCCTCTTCGTCACGGCCCTGCTGGAACGACTCCGCGATGGTCTGGGCCGCTCCGGAGAGCGCGCCCTTGGTCTTGCCGCGTGCTCCGGACTCGGTCATCTCCCCGACGAGGTCGGGCAGGCCCGGGTCCTTGCGCGGTCCTGCTTCGAGGTCGAGGCGGTTGCACGCCTCGGCGAAGCGCAGATAGGTGTCGACGCTGGCGACCACGATCCGAATGTCGATCTTGAGGATCTCGATGCCCACCAGGGAGACCCGGATGAAGGCGTCGATGACGAGCCCCCGGTCGAGGACGAGTTCGAGGACGTCGTAGAGGCCGCTGGAGCCGCCTCCCGAGCCTCGCGATTGCTGTTGTGCCGGTACCACGGTCATCTGCCAGCCCTTCTGTCGATTCCTTCTCGATGTGGTGCGCGTGCGGGCACGGAATCCCGGGCGGCGTCCCGTACGGTCAGTCCGGGTCCGCCCGGCCGCGTTGATAGCGGCGGACGCGTCGGTAACCGCTGAGTTCGCCGGACTCGTCGAGCGTCACCTCGTACGTGGCGAGCAGGCTGGTCGTACTGGGGACGCGTGCCATTTCGAGCACCTCGACCTCCAGCACCCAACCGCCTTCCTTCCGTTCGAACGAGGAGACCGATTCGGCCTCCCTGCCGGTGAGCTCGGCGAGCTGGGCACAGGCCCCGCGCAGCACTTTCATCGGACCCGGTGTGGATGTGCCACCCCGGTCCTGACCCTGCGGTTGATCTTGGGTTTTCTTGGTTCCATCAGCCATAGCGCCTCCCGACTGCGTGTTGCACGCCAGCGCGCTTCCAAACCCCCCGCTCTTGCCGATGGCCGTTCGAGCACCGCAGAAAAGTCCAGCTCGCCCATTCGAACAACACCCGCGAACAACTCCTGGAGGAACGGTTCGTCGGTCGAGCGAGGGGGGGTCGCGGGGTGGGCGACCGGCGGTCTCGGCGTGCCGTTGCGGACACTCGGGGCCAGAGTGGGAGTGACCGTTCACCACGCGGTCGCGAGGTGCGTCGCCGTTGCTGGAGGAGCCCTGGATGGAACCGTTGGAGGCGTTGGAGCGGGTGGCCTTCCTCCTGGAGCGCTCCCGTGCGGAGACGTACCGGGTACGGGCGTTTCGCACCGCGGCGACCGTCCTCGGGACGATGCCGCCGGAGGAGGTCGCACGGCGCAGCGCGACGGGTTCCCTGGAGCGGGTGAAGGGCGTCGGACCCAAGACGGCGCGGGTGGTGCGGGAAGCACTCGTCGGGCAGGTGCCGGAGTACCTCCAACGGCTTGAGCAGGAGGCGGCAGTACCGCTGGCGGAGGGCGGGGAGTCGTTGCGCGCCTTGCTGCGGGGTGACTGCCATCTACATTCGGACTGGTCGGACGGGGGCAGCCCGATCGAGGACATGGGACGCACCGCGATCGCCCTCGGACATGACTGGGCCGTGCTGACCGACCATTCGCCACGGCTGACGGTTGCGCGCGGTCTTTCGCCCGAGCGCTTGCGGGAGCAGTTGGCGGTCGTGGCGGAACTCAATGAGCGGTGGGCGCCCTTTCGGCTCCTCACCGGCATCGAGTGCGACATCCTGACGGACGGCTCGCTGGACCAGGAGCCGGAGTTGTTGGACCGGTTGGACCTGGTGGTGGCCTCCGTCCACTCGGAGTTGCGGATGGAGTCGGCCAAGATGACCCGCCGGCTGGTCGAGGCCGTCTCCAATCCGCTGGTGGACGTGCTCGGCCACTGCACGGGGCGGCTGCTAATCGGGCGGGAGCATCGCGGGCGGCGGGCGTCGAGCGGTGACGGTAGGCGGCCCGAGTCGCAGTTCGACGCACAGCGCGTCTTCGACGCGTGCGCGGCCCACGGTACGGCGGTGGAGATCAACAGCAGACCCGAGCGGCTCGATCCGCCGATGCGGCTGCTGCGGTTGGCCGTCGAGACCGGGGTGTACTTCGCCATCGACACGGACGCACACGCCCCGGGACAACTGGACTGGCAGGGCATCGGTTGTGCCCGGGCGGAGCAGGCCGGGGTTCCGGCGGATCGAGTGATCAACACCTGGAGCGCAGCCGACCTGCTGGCGTGGACGGAGAGCGCCTGAGGTGACCTGGATCGGTACCCGTTTCCGCCGTATGGCTGACGCGCTCGGGGGTAGACGAGCGGCCATGACGGTCGAGAAGACAAGTGTGCTGGTCCTGGACTGCGCCGAGCCGGTGGAGTTGGCGGAGTTCTACGCCCAACTGCTCGGTGCCGAGGTGCACATCGGCAGTGACCCCGATTTCGTGGAGATCATCGGACATCGCGGGGTGCATCTGGCCATCCGTCGGGACTTCGGCTACGCACCGCCGAGTTGGCCCCGCCCGGAGGACTCGCAGCAGGCCCATCTGCGCATCCTGGTGGAGCGCGGTGACATGGACGAGGCGGAGCGGGAGGTCATCGGTCTGGGTGCGAGACCGGTGGACACCAAGGACAACAGTGGTCCGCGCGATGTGCGGATCTACTCGGATCCGGCCGGGCACTCCTTTTCCCTCGCGGTGTCGCCGCTGCCCCCGCAGCGGTGATGCTCATCGGGAAGTACGCGCTCAGGAGGGGTCGGGTGATCCGGCTGGCGCTGGCGAGGGCGCTCTGGCGGCAGTGATGTCATCTGCTCGGAGCCGAATGGTCCGTGCGCTGATGGGCCCGCCCCGGAGCCGCGACCTGGGTGGGCCACCGGCGGGCTGAGGTCGAGGCGGCAGACGGAAGTGGCTCAACGGGCCTTGAGCACACCGATCTTGTCGATGCGATGCTCGGGATTGCCGAAGCCGTCGCGCCAGAAGTTGCCTGCTGCGTCGTCCTCCGGTGTGGCGCAGGTCGATATCGTGATCATGGCCTGGGTGGGCTTCTCGCCCGGCTTCCCCGGCACGGCGGCACGCTGTTCGGCCAGCGAGTCCGCGGACCGGAAGGATGTCTGCCGGGTCTCGGTGATCTCGTACTCGTAGGTGGTGCCGCCCGCGGTGACACGGACCGTGTCGCCCTTCTGGAGGTCGGGCAGGTCGCGGAGCGGGCCTCCCGCGGAGAGCCGGTGGGCGGTGACCAGGTAGTTCCCTATCTCGCCCGGCCCGACCCCGCCCTCGTCGCCGTACGGGCTCGCGGCGACGCCCCGGTTCTGGATGGCGGTGCCCGGTGCATCGTCGGTGGTGCCCTCGTAGGGCACGACCCGGAGGTCCTCGACGCCGATTGCGGGGATCGAAAGCGTCGCCGGCTGCACCTTCGGCGGGTCGTCGGCTGGGGTCGGGGCGGATTGCCCCGCCGTGCCGTCCACTGCCGCGGGCGCTGCACTGGAAGGCAGGGGCCCGGCGCTGAGCGTTGCGGCGATGGTGGGTCGTGCGCTCGCGGTACTGGTGTCCTCGGCGGAGGCGTCGGCCGAGGAACAGCCCGCGAGCACGGTTATGAGCGCTCCTACGAGCGCCAGCGGGACAACTCGGGAAGCAGCCATATCTGGTCCGCATCGACGGCAGGTCCTGGATGGCGCCGCAGCCGGGGTTGCCGCGGTCGGTCTACTGCGGGGAGAACGATCCGATCCGGCTTCGCGTTCCCGGCCCGGGCATCACTCCCGTACCACCTTCCCACCATGCCGAACCCGGGCGGGCTCGGCAACGCGGCTGCCCGGGTTGCGGGGGCCGGCGATGGGCTGTGGTCGGGCAAAGGTGCTGGTCAGCGCCGTAGCCGCGATGGTTGTCGGCCCAGGGGATCCACCGGATCCGCATCGCATCGCATCACATCGCGGGCGGGGCGGGCACGGCGGCGCCAGTGTCCGATCGTTCCCGGCGGTGTCGGCGGTGTCGGCGGTGCGTATCTAAGGCTTCGGCACCCGACTACGTAAGATCATCGGAAGAGTGACATCGACCGGGAGGCGACAGCGGTATGGGCGACGAACCGACGCGGGCCGCGGCAAAGATTCCTCGTGCGGTGTACGAGAAGGAGTTGCTGCGGCTCCAGACCGAGCTGGTCAAGCTCCAGGAGTGGGTGCGCGTCGAGGGCGTGCGGCTGGTGGTGGTGTTCGAAGGCCGGGACGCCGCGGGCAAGGGCGGCACCATCAAGCGAGTGGCCGAGCATCTGAACCCGAGGGTCGCGCGGACGGTGGCCCTGCCCAAACCCACCGAGCGTGAACGCAGTCAGTGGTACTTCCAGCGGTACATCGAGCACCTACCGTCCGCCGGGGAGATCACCCTGTTCGACCGCAGTTGGTACAACCGGGCCGGGGTGGAGCAGGTGATGGGTTTCTGTACCAAGGAGGAGCACCGGCGCTTCCTCCACCAGTGCCCCATCTTCGAGCGGATGCTCGTCGAGGACGGCATCCTGCTGCGCAAGTACTGGTTCTCGGTGAGCGACGCCGAGCAGGAGTTGCGGTTCCGCAAGCGGTTGGGGGACCCGACGCGGCAGTGGAAGCTGTCCCCCATGGACCTGGAGTCCATCACCCGTTGGGAGGCGTACTCGCGGGCGAAGGACGAGATGATGGTCCACACCGACGTTCCCGAAGCGCCCTGGTACGTCGTGGAGAGTGACAACAAGCGTCGGGCGCGTCTGAACATGATGGCCCATCTGCTGTCGACGGTGCCCTACTCGGAGGTGCCGCTGCCGGTCATCGAGATTCCCGCCCGGCCGCCGTCGACGGGGTACGTGCGCCCGCCGCGTGACCTCCAGACGTACGTCCCCGATCATGCGGCGAAGTTGACGTCCTGATCGCCGACCGGGTCTTCCACTCCGCGCGGTGGAGTGGAAGACCCGGTGGCGTCGGCGCACATCGGCGCCGCGGTCAGGCGTGGGCGAACTCGAACACGATCCGTGCGTCCACGTCACCGCTCAGGACGTCGTCGAACGACTCGTTCACCGACTCCAGCTCCCTGACTTCGGAGATCACTCGGGTCCGGCCGGCCGCGTGGAGTTGGAAGACCTCCGCGAGGTCCTGTCGGGTTCCCACGATGGAGCCGATGACACTGATTCCGTTGAGCACGGTCGGGAAGATCGGCAGTTCGATCGTCCCCTCAGCCGGCATGGCCACCAGCACGAGCTTCCCACCGCGGCGCAACCCGCCGTAGGCCGCTGCGAACGCCTGCTCGTTGACGGCCAGGGCGATCGCCGCATGGGCGCCGCCGTACTCCTGCAACCGTGCGGCGGGGTCTTCCTTGCGGGCGTCGATCAGGATGTCGGCGCCCAGTTCCCTCGCCAGCTCCAGCTTGGCGTCCGTAACATCGATGGCGGCCACCGTCGCCCCTGCGATCTTGGCGTACTGGAGAGCCAGATGGCCGAGGCCGCCGACACCGGAGATGGCGACCAGCTGGGACGGACGCACATCGGCCACCTTGAGCGCCTTGTACGTCGTCACTCCCGCACACGTCAGCGGCGCTGCATCGCGCGGGCTGATCCCCTCCGGGACGACCTGGGCGAAGTCGGCCCAGGCCAACATCTTCTCGGCGTACCCGCCGTCGTTGGCGTAGCCCGTGTTGATCTGCTGCTCGCAGAGGGTCTCCCAGCCGGAGAGACAGTGCTCACAGCGGCCACAGGCACGGCCGAGCCAGGGGACTGCGACCCGTTGGCCGACGGTGAGGTGCTCGACCGCGTCCCCGAGCGCCTCCACGATGCCGACGCCCTCGTGACCGGGGACGAACGGCGGCGACGGCTTGACGGGCCAGTCACCGCGCGCCGCATGGATGTCGGTGTGGCAGAGTCCGGACGCCTCAAGTCTGATGCGGACCTGACCGGGCCCGGGCTCCGGGTCGGGGCGCTCCTCGATGATGAGGGGCGCACCCAGTTCCCGTACGACTGCTGCCTTCATGGTCGTGCTCCTCGCCTGGTTCGCCGGATGCTCACTGCTGTGGGATGACCGCCACGGGTGCGGTGGCGTGGTGGAGGACGGCGTGGGCGACCGACCCGATGCGGCCACCGAACGGCGCCCGACGCATCCGCCTCCCGACGACCAGGAGGGAGGCTCCCCGCGAGGCTTCCACCAACTGCTCGACGGCCTTGCCCGGTGCGGACTGTTCCAGGACCTCGACCGACGGGTACGTGGGCCGCCAGGCGTCCAGCACCTCGGTCAGGGTCTCTGCCTCGATCCGTCCGAGCTCGGCGTTGAGCTGCGGGTCCGGGGGCAGTCCATAGGCGAAGTAGGGCGGCAGGTTCCAGCTGTGGACGACCTTCAGGGGCAGCCCGTGACGCTGCGCCGCCTCGTAGGCGAACCGGATCAGGGCCTCGTCGGGTTCATTGGCGTTCAAACCGAGGACGACCGGGCCCTCGGGGTCCCCCTGGACCTCCCGGCCGGTTCGGGAGTCCGCAGCCTCAGCCCCGTCGGTGTTTTGAGTGCCTTCGGTCGTTCCGGTGGTTCCGGTCGTTCCGGCGCCGTCAGTGCCGTTCGTGTTGTTCGCGTTGTTCGTGCCGTTCGTGTCGTCAGCCGCTGTCAGGGCGCGGACGAGCACGACCGGGCCTTCGGCGCGGGAGACCACCGCCTGCCCCACGGAACCGACCAGGAAGCCGGTGATACCGCCGAGGCCGCTGGAGCCGAGCACCAGCAGTTCGGCATCCTTGGTGAGCTCGGGCAGGACGTCGGCGGGGCGGCCGGTCAACTGCTCGACGGTGATGTCGAGCTCCGGATGGACCTTCCGCAGCTCCTCGCCGGCCTCGCGGGGCAACTGCTCCGCCCACTGCTGCTCATTCTCGGCGCTCAGGAACGGCGCCTGGACCAGTGGCACCGACTCCCAGACGTTCACCAGCTTCAGCGACGCGCCCCGCAGCTTCGCTTCATGGGCGGCCCATTCTGCGGCGGCGAAGCTCTCCCGGGAGCCATCGAGTCCGGCGATGACGGTGCGAGACATGGTAGGTACCTCCAGAAGCGGTTGAGATCGTCAGTGATCCCGCTATCCAGCATGAGCGTCCGTACGCATGTGTGCGAGGGGCCGCAGGTCCCCCAGGGCTGGCCGCAGGTCCTTTGACCTGGGCCTACCGGCCCTGTCCAAAGGGCCCGACGATCATCGCGAATCGGGATGGACCCGACAATACGGGGGGAGATTGAGAGGTTACGCGTTCAACTTCCCATCGTGGAGCACCTTGCCGCGCTCACGGCAGCGATGCGCCTCGTCGCACGCACAGCCGTCCGTCGCCTCGTCGCACGCACAGCCGCCCGTCGCCTCGTCGCAGCCGCAGCCGCAGCCGCAGCCGCACACAGTCTGCATCCGCGCATCGGAAAGACGTTCGAAGCACCCGAGAGCACCCCACCCGGATCACGCGGATCACGCGGATCACGGTCGGCGCTCTGCGCCCCACTCCTCGTCCGCCACTCCCACGATCCTCAGCGCAGCCCGCGCCACCGCGTCCGCGAAAGCGTCCAACGGTCGGTCCCGATCCGTGCGGTGGATCAGAATCACCCCTTCGACCAGACCGAAGACCATGTCCGTACGCAGTGCCAGCTCCACCGCGTCGAGCGAACTCCCCGCCCGGGTGGCCGCGAGCAGCCGCCCGTACGCGCGTTTCAGCTCCGCCCGCACCCTGCGGAACTCGGCGAGGCGCTCAGTTTGCACCTCGGGCAGGAGGTAGAGGGCCCCCAGGTCGTGCGGCCCCTGGCAGAGCAGCCGGACATCTGCGCGGCACAGTTCGCGCAACCGATCCTCCGCGGTCCGTTCCACCTCGCCCAGGAGCCTGCACGCAAGTCCCCACGATGGCGCGACGGTCGATTCCAGCAGCTCGGCCAGGAGATCTTCCTTGGCGGGGAAGTAGTGGTAGATCGTCGCCTGACGCATCCCGGCGCCCTCGGCGACGGCGCGCGTCGTCGTCGCCGCATAGCCGCGCGTGGTGAAGAGCCCGGCTGCGGAGTGGAGCAGTTCCTCCCGCACCGTCAGCCCGCTCTCCGCCCGTGGCACTGCCCGCGGCCGGCCGACCCGTCGTCCCGTTGTGACGCCCATACGGCCGATCGTCGCACACCATCCGGTCGCACCCGCCACCGACCGGGCCTCCGGGATCCCCAACCTCCGCGCTTCATCGGCGTGTTGGGCGAGTCCGCGCCAAGGGCAGCGGGTACTGGACCATGGGGCCACCGGGCCAGACCCACGCGGCCGGGGATCAGATCCGGCCTTGCATCCTGTTCCACACATCGAGAGCGGGCGGGCCAACCGCTGACCAACGGAACGTAGTTCGCACGGTGCCACCACTGGTGGCCGCCTCGGACACGGTCGATGTAGCCGCTCGCTGCGATTCGCGAGGTACTGCCGGACGCGGGATTTGCTCCTATCGAGGAAGGACGGATCCGCCGACGGCGGCTTCCTGCAACTCGTACGGATACATGCCGCCGGTGTTCTGGGACATCCGTCGCCAGCTCATCGATGTCCAGGACAACTTCCTCGACATCGGCTTCTCGTCCTTCATCGCCCTGGAGGTCCGCAAACCGTCTGTGCGAGGCGACCGGGCTACTGCTCCCGCCGGTCCTGCTGTACGACTATCCGATGCCTGCGGCCTTACCAGCTGCGGCGAGGGCGCGGGTGCACGAAGGACGGCCGGTCCTGGTTCCAACGGGGCCGGGCGGGGCCACGGGGGAGCCCAACTGGAGCGGGGCTCCCCGGTTCGCCCCCGTGCGGTCGATTCCGCCCTGGCGGGACCGGTCAGCGCGGCAGAGGGATGTCGCACGGCTCGGGCGGATTGAGGTAGCTCAGGCTCTCCAGGGGGTCGTCCGTGCAGAAGCGTGCCATCAGATCGGCGAAGTCGGCGATGCGTTCCAGCGGGGCGAGGTGGTCGGTCTCCTTGATGGTGCGGAACCGGGAGCCGGGCAGGTCGGCTGAGAGGGCCCGGCCCATGGCGGGGGTGGTGAGGGTGTCGTGCTCACCGGTGACGACGAGGGTGGGCACGACCGGTACGGGCTCCGGGCGCAGCCATTCATGATGCATCAAACGGCTGTTGTGTTCCGCGGACATGGCGAGTTGGTGGGGGTCTTGACCTGCGATCTGCTGGTAGACGAGCCGGGCGATCGCGGCATGACGTCGGACGGTCCCCGTACCAGGAGGGGACATGAAGTGGTCCGCGAGTTCCCGTGCGATGGGTTGGATCTGCCCCTGCTGGATCATGGTGTCCCAGCGGCGCATGGCGGCTGCGTAGCCTTCGGGGATGGCGGGGGTCATGCCGACGAACATCAGCCGTCGCAGCAGATGCGGATAGTGCTGGGCGAAGCGGAGTCCCACGGCACCTCCGTAGCAGGCCGCGATCAGATTGACGCGGGGCAGGCGCAGTTCGTCGATGAGGTGGCGGACCGCCGCGGCGAGGAAGTCGATTCCATAGCTGGCGGGCAGGAAGTCCGCGGTTCCGTAGCCGGGCAGATCGACGGTGATCACTTCGCCCACCTCGGCGAGCCGTGCTTCATGACGCACCCAGGAGTACCGGTCCTGGGACGAACCGCCCAGGATCAGCACGGGTTCGGTTCGCGGCCGGCTGCTGGGTACGGTGCGACAGAGGTAGCGGAAGCCGGCGAAGGTCAACTCCCGCTCGTTGACCTTCTCTCCCAGGGCGGCGGGCCAGGTGAGGGACGGCGAGCCGCTCTCCAGTGTGGCGGTGCTGTCGATGGCAGGCACAGGGACTCCGTAGGGCTGGGTCTGGGGATGTGGTTCGGGTGTCCAACGCCGGTCCCCCGCCGTGGGGTACTGCCTTTCAGGGTGCGAAATGGTGTCCGACGCCGTGGTGGCCCTCGCTGCCACGGCGTCGGACTCCGCCCTGACGCGCTCCCCGATGGGCTCACCAGGGCGGACCGGTCGGTTGCGTCCGCTCAAACGCCTTCGACCATGGTGGGTTCGTCTCCGGTCGGCGTCCGGATTGCCCGGGCCGTGGCAATCACCCGTACGGGGCACTCCTGGAGCGGCCCGTCCGGGCAGCGTGCACAGGCGGACACGCCTCCCCCGGGCGTGGATGGTTCGGGCCGTGCTCCGGGGCTCGTTCGGTACGAAGGACGGCGCGGGCCCGCAGGCCAGCGCCGTGGGGTTCCGTTCGCTGCGCCCGTTCGGGTCCTTGTCCCCGGTGCCCGAAAGGGGGGTGGTGAGGGGGACTTCTCGGACGTCGCGTCGAGGTACCTCCTCCAGGCGATGGGCTGGGCTGGGAGCTGGTGCGGCTTTGAGGAGTGAGGGACATCGGCGAATGCCTCACTCGACTTCGACGACCACCGTGTGCCAGCCGCTCGCCCCGTCGGGGACGGTCTTGGCCCGCTTCTCCGTCTGGATCTCGCCCGCGCGATCCGTCGCGCGGACGGAGAGCGTGTGACTGCCGGAGGTCGCCCTCCATGGCAGGGACCACTGGCGCCAGGTGTCGACGGTGTGCTGGGCGGCGAGGTCCGCCCGCAGCCAAGGGCCGTCGTCCACCCGGACCTCCACCAGGTCGATGCCCCGGTGTTGGGCCCAGGCGACACCCGCGATCATGACCGTGCCCGCGCCGGGCCTGGCGAAGGGTTTCGGGGTGTCGATGCGGGACTGGGTCTTGATGGGTGCCTCGCGGGCCCAACCCCGCTTCACCCAATAGGGGTCGTAGTCGTCGAACGTGGTGAGTTCGATGTCCTCGATCCACTTGCAGGCGGAGACGAATCCGTAGAGCCCGGGCACGACCATGCGGACGGGGAAGCCGTGGTCGAACGGCAGCGGTTCGCCGTTCATGCCGAGGGCGAGCATGGCGTCCCTGCCGTCCATCACGGCGTCGACAGGCGTGCCGAGGGTCATTCCGTCGACGGACCGTGCGACCAACTGGTCCGCCCGCCCGCCCCTCGACGGCGGCTTGACGCCTGCTTCGCGCAGCAGGTCGGCGAGGCGCACACCGATCCAGCGGGCGTTGCCGACGTAGGGCCCGCCGACTTCATTGGAGACACAGGTGAGGGTGATGTCGCGTTCGATCAACTCACGGTTCAGCAGATCCTGAAAGGTGAGTGTGAGCGGCGTTCGCACGCCCTTGCCATGGATGCGCAACCGCCAGGCGGTGGCGTCGACCTTCGGCACCACCAGCGCGGTGTCGACACGGTAGAAGTCCTTGTTGGGTGTGGTGAAGGGCTTCATCCCGGGGACGCGCAGCTGTGCGTCGGGCGGGATCGCCACCGCGGCGGAGGCGGGCCGCGGTAGCAGTACCGCCGTACGGGAAGCCACGGCGTCCTTGCCGTGCCGTGCCGTGAGGGAGCGGCCGAGCGTCCCGACGCCGGCGGATGCGACGGCCGCGGCGGACGCAGCGATCAAGAAGGCGCGCCGATCGCGTCCGGTGTCGGGTGCCGTACCGTCGACCGGTGCGGGGGTGAGCGCTCCGATCAGGAGGTACAGGACCGCGGAGCCGATGAGGGCACCGATCAGCGAGGGCAGCGCGTCGGTCCAACTCTGGGAATCGGGCCGGCTGACGGCTGCCACGGTACCGACCACGCCGAACACGAGTACACCGGCCGCACCGACCCTTCGGTGCCGAAGGGCGAGCAGCCCCAGCACCAGTGCGAACAGCACCAGGACGCTGACGATGCCCAGTTGCAGCACCAGTTTGTCGTTGGTGCCGAAGGAGCGGATCGCCCAGTCCTTGACCGGCGCGGGAGTGAGATCGATGGCCGCACCGCCGACAGCGGTGACTGGTCCGGCTTCGGGCCGAACGGCAGCCGCCACCAGTTCGGCCGCGGCGAGGGCGGCGAAGCCGGCCAGCAGACCGCTCACTCCTGCCGACGCAGCGCGCGTGAGGGCTGTTCGTTTGGTCGTCACATCCTGCATTCGGAACCGACCGCCGACAGGATTGGTCACTTCCCGGGTAGATCAGCCGTCGCGCGGTGCTCGGTGTCCCCCTCGGGGGGTACGAGGGGTTCCCTGGGAGGGTACGAGCGTCCCCGCCCCGGGACGGCGGGGCGGGGACCTGGTCATGGACTCCACGGCTCGCTCGGCACGCGCCGGCTGTCAGCGGGCGCTGGGCCGTACAGCCCGCGTCCTGCGCGCGGCGAGCCGAGCCCGCTCAGTAGCCCGGAGGGTGGAACCGGCCGCCCGGCTCGACGCCGGCCTGGGCGAGTACGAAGTCGCGGGACCGGTCGACGAGTCCGACCACCTTCCGCTCGTCGACGCCCACCAGCTTGCCGTCCGCCTTCACCCGTCGGCCGGCGACCCACACCGAGTCGACCAATCCGGGGTGTCCGGCCAACACGACCGCGCCTGCGGCGTTGTTCATGGGGGCCATCTCGATTCCGTCCGCCCGCATCAGGACGACGTCGGCGTCCTTGCCCGGCGTCAGCGAACCGATCCGGTGGTCGAGACGGAGCGCCTTGGCTCCGTTGATGGTGGCGAATTCGATCGCGTCACTGGTGTTGAGGGGGAGTTGCTCCTCCAGAACGCCACCTCGCTGGGCTGCCTCTGCGTGGGCAAAAGCGCGCTCCACCAGCAGGACGGTACGCATCACCTGGAAGAGGTGCCCGGTGTTGCAGGTGGCGATGTCGATGCCCAGGGAGGGCGCCATCCCCACGTCGAGGAGTCGTCTGGTGGCGGGCCAACCGTGCCCCATCTGCATCTCGATCTCGGGTGTCATCGCGGCCGAGCAACCGGAGTCGGCCATGATCTGGAACTCGTCGTCGGCGAGGGAGTTGCAGTGGGCACAGACCACGTCGGGGCCCAACAGCCCGTTCTCGGCGAGCCAGGCGACCGGACGGTTGCGTCCCCATGCGCCGTCACCGACGTGTACGGAGATGAGCACGCCCAGTTCCCGGGCGAGGGCCCAGTCGTCGCGGGTGACGTCGTGGGTGGCGTACTGCGGCCCGCGCAGCGCCATGCCCATCTGGACCAGTTGGTCATCGCTGGAGAAGTGTTGCGACCTGACCCGCCGTGCATCGGCGGCGTTGGTAGCGAGCTCGCTCACCGGTAGCCACTCGTCGTTGGCGTTGCCGTAACACATCACGAACCGGCCGTGCGTCTCCTTGAGCGCCTCGATCGCCGCGTCCGCGTGGTCGGGGGTGTTCATGTTGTGCGACCAGTCCAGGACCGTCGTCACTCCGGCGTTGAGTGCCTCATAGGCACCGGCGAGGTTGCCGGCGTACACGTCCTCGGCACGGAAGTGCCCCCCGAGTTGCACCCGGACACCCGCGAAGTACTGGCTCAGGGTCCAGTCAGCCGCGATGTTGCGGAGCACCGTCTGCCAGAGGTGGCGATGGGTGTCGACCATGCCGGGCATGAGGATCGCTCCGCGCCCGTCCACCACCTGCGCTCCGTCGGTGGGCAGGTCGCGACCCACCGCAGCGATCTTGGTCCCCTCGATGAGCAGATCCGCACCGTCGAGATTCCCGATGTTCGGATCGACGCTGATGATGTCAGCGTTCTGAATGAGAGTCCGGTTCACCACGTTCTCCTCTGTCGTGCCCTGTACCGCCGTCGTGGGCTCGCTGCGGGCTCGTTGTGGCGCGCCTCACGTCCCGCGGCGAGCGTACGAACCGGCCGAACGGGGTGTCAAGCATGAATGGACACCCACGGTGGACATCACATTAATAGTCAGGCAAAACACCTCTTTGCTTGCTCTTTCCATAAAAAGGCTCTCACTTCACCTCGATACCGGCCGGATCAATGGGTCAATATGCCAGCAATCAACCATAGATCGAACTCTCTACGCCCAGCCGAAAGTGTCCAGTAAGACTGCACGAAAAGCCGTAGCGCCTAGACTGACAGTCGTGACTGATACGACCGCGCACCCGGTTCAGGAGTCCCCCGCCACGACGCTCGGCACCCGGCTTCGCGCCGTGCGCCTCGACAGGGGGGAGTCGGTGCGCGGACTGGCGCGTCGGATCGGCTGCTCCGCCAGCCTCCTGTCACAGATCGAGCTGGGCAAGACAGCCCCATCGGTGGGCATCCTCTATCGGCTCGCCAACGAGCTGAGTGTGTCCACGGACTTCCTGTTGCGACCGGAGCCGTCACCGAGCCGGGAGGGATCCACGGCGGAGCAGGGCGCAACAGGGGCGACTGCGGCCCCGGGCGCCGCACCGACCGGCGGGTTCCGTTCCCTCCAGCTACTGCCCCCGTCCTACCAGGCGCAGATCCAGCGGGCGGACAGCCGGCGCGGCATCGACTTCGGCAACGGCGTCCGGTGGGAGCGTCTCACCACCATCTCCGACAGCCAGGTGGACTTTCTGGAGATCGTGTACGAACCGGGCGGCTCGTCCAACGAGGACGACCATTCGGGCGGGCACGAGGGCTTCGAGTACGGCATCGTGACCGCGGGCGAGTTGACGATCCGCACCGGGGACGAGGAGTACGTGCTCAAGCAAGGAGATTCCATCGCCTTCGACTCGCTCACACCGCATGTGTTCCGCAACGCCGGCACGACGACCGCCCGAGCCATCTGGTTCGTGGTCCACGGGACCCGAACGTCCTGAAGCGCGGACACGACCGGTGGCGCTCCAGCCCTCCGGTACGGCGATGACGTGCCAGGGTCGGCGCCGGGATCACACACACCACCCGAGCCCAGGACGTCACCGGGCGCTGGCGCCCCGGTCGACGCGCCAGCGCCCACAACGCCACCAGGGAGCCCCTGGGGCCCACCAGTGGTGCAGCCACCGAGCGCGCCCTGCGACCCCGACGCATCGCCCGCCACCCGAACTGACCGTCCGTAGTGGAGCGATCACCCAAAACCAACGATCGCCCAGAAGCCCTCTCCCTGCCGGGTCCATCCAAGCCCCGGCAGACATCGCCACACCGGGCGGCCCCCATCCGAACTCACCCTGCGTACCAAGGCACTCACTCCCTGCTCCAGCAGCGAAGATCAGCCACGAAGGGGGCAGTTTCTGGTTGTTTTCACCTTGTATGTACCTTGGTAGCGTCAATGGACTTGCCCCACCGACCGGGCCTTGCCCGGTCGGACCCGTGTCAGCCATCTGCTGGGAGTCTCATGCGCCGCCGAATACACCCCGCCGCTGCGACGGGTGGCGCCCTGGCCGTCGGTGTGGGCGCCCTCTATCTCTCCGGGTTGTTCCTCACCGCGGATGAGATACCCGAGGGGACCGCGGTACGCGGGGTGAACATCGGGGGCATGAGCCAGTCGCAGGCCCGGGAGGTCCTGGACCGCGAGCTGGGAGATGGTGCGACGACCCCGCTGGCCGTGAAGATCGGCACACGGACGGACTCCCTCGATCCGCGCACAGCAGGATTCCGCTTCGACGCCGGAGAGACCGTCGACAAAGCGGTCCGTCCCGGAAACGACCCGATCAGCGTGATCGGCAGCCTCTTCTCCTCCGACGGCAGCGCGATCGAGCCGGTGGTCCACCTCGACGAGGACAAGGCACGGGCCGCCCTGGGGGAACTGGCTCGCGAACACGATCGCAAGGCCCGCGACGGCGCGATCACCTTCGCCGCAGGAGAGCCCCGCCAGACCCGACCGCTCGACGGACAGCGGCTGAACCTCGACGCCTCGGTCGACGCACTGCGCCCCTCCTTCCTGGCCGCACAGCCCCGCCCGGTCGACCTTCCCGTACACAAGACGGCACCGCGCATCGGCGCGGCGGAGACGAATCGCGCCCTGCGCGAGTTCGCGGAAC
Source organism: Streptomyces sp. NPDC059256 (assembly GCF_042753785.1). Classification (NCBI taxonomy): domain Bacteria; kingdom Bacillati; phylum Actinomycetota; class Actinomycetes; order Kitasatosporales; family Streptomycetaceae; genus Streptomyces; species Streptomyces sp. NPDC059256. The sequence continues at coordinate 31,965 of NZ_JBHYZO010000020.1, forward strand.
CCGCGATGTCCGCGCCCGTCACCCTCACCGCGGGCGGCGAACGGATCACCATCTCCCCGACGGTCCTCGGCAAGCACCTGGACATGACGCCCGACAGCAAGGGCCGTCTGCTGCCGAAGCTCGATGGCAAGGGCCTCTACAAGGACCCCGCTGTCGCCTCCGAGATATCCGACGCCACCAACGAGGCCACCGACGCCAAGCTCCGGTTGAACGGCGAGCAGGTCGAGATCGTGGCAGACGGTAAGCCCGGCCAGGAGGTCACCGCCGCCTCGCTCAAGAACGCGGTGATGCCCCTGCTGACCAAGTCGGGCACCGCCCGCACGGGCGAAGTGGTCACCAAGAAGACCCAGCCCAAGCTCACCCGGGAGAGCATCGCGGCGATGGGCATCACCGAAAAGCTCTCCTCGTTCACGGCCACGTTCGAGAAGGCCGAGTACCGCACCAAGAACATCGGCCGGGCCGCGGAACTCATCAACGGGTCGTTGGTCAAGCCGCAGGAAACCTGGAGCTTCAACCGGACGGTCGGGGAACGCACCAAGGAGAACGGCTTCGTCGACGGGATCATCATCCTCAACGACAAGTACACCAAGGCTGCCGGAGGCGGTGTCTCGACCGTGGCCACCGCGGTCTTCAACGCCATCTTCTTCGCCGGTGTGAAGCCCGTCGAGTACGGCGCCCACTCCTTCTACATCGAGCGGTACCCGGAGGGGCGCGAGGCGACGGTGGCCTGGGGCAGCCTCGACCTGAAGTTCGCCAACGACTCCGGCAACTCCATCTACATCATGGCCGAGTCCACCGACACCTCGGTGACCGTCACCTTCCTCGGCACCAAGAAGTACGACTCGGTGGAAGCGAGCAAGGGGCCCCGGAAGAACGTGCAGGAGCCGGGCACCCGTCCCGGAGCCACGAAGGACTGCCAGCCGCAGACGCCACTGGAGGGCTTCGACGTCACGGTCGAGCGCATCTTCCGTACCAACGGCGAAGAAGTGAAGCGGGAGCCCTTCCACACGCGCTACACCCCTCGCGACAAGGTCACCTGCGAGACCTGAGCAGCGGTCCCGACCCCCTACGTCCGTGACCCGGTAGCCCCTCGGCTGCCGGGTCACGGACGTCATCGCCCCCGCCGTCGATCCGCGGTGCGTCCACTGCCGGATCTCAGCCGTACATCCCATCGGACCGCCGACACCCGTGGAAGGCGTCAGCCCTCCCGGGGCTTTCAGTTGATGAAGGCGCTCATGCGTCCCAGTGCCGCAAGGGCGAGCAGGGTCGGCGGGACGCACCACCACATCGTCACCAGCTGCGCGCGTGCCAGGGCGCTCGTCACCCAATCCGTCCCGAGGGCGAGATGGAACGCGATGATCAGCGGAATGCCGACCGAGGGCCCATCGGCCGACGGGGTGAAGGCCGGATACATCAGATACACCGTCAGGAGGTTGGCGAGGACGAGCAGCACCGCGCTGCCCACCGTCGCGGGCGACCCGTGCCGCCACTGGCCGTCCGCGCCCGTACCTGCCCCTTCGCGCCCGTCCACCCCTCGCCTCCCCGAACCGTCTTCCGCCATGGACCCCACCCGTGGTGCCGCTCGATCGAGCTGAGCACATCCCGACAGTCCACACCGGCCGGGCCGCCCCGGTGCCGGCACAGAGGCATCCCGTAGATGAACCGCTCCACCCCCCGCGCGCCTCATCGGCGCGTGACCGCGGAGCCGGTGTTCCGTCCAGGGTCCGTCGGCGGGCTCGTCACCGCATGAGTACGCAAGGACGTTCGACCTGAGTACGTCGGCCGATGTCCAGCAGGCGGGGTCGCTGTCGAATAGGACCATGGTTCCCAACGCTCCGCGGCACCCCCGCGTCGAACACGTCACCACGGCCGGCACCGCCCTGGCCTCGGCACTCCTGCCGCTGCTGGTCGGCGTTCTGTTGGCGAAGGTGGTTGCGGGCGACCCCTTGACCTCGGTGAACGCGTTGGTGACCAGCGGCAGTCAGCGGGTGCGCCACTCCCCCGCGGCATGGCGGGGTTGCGGCAGGAGAGCGCTGCGACGGTGCAAGTCTCCGCTGCACACCCCGGGCGACCGCTGACGATCCCGTGCTTCCTCGTCCGAGGACCGGAGGGCTACCGCACCGTGGCGCCACGGTTTTGCCCCACCGTTGGGCCGACCAGGGTTGCTCGCCCGTCCGTTGCCGAGCCGATGGCCTCATCGCAGACGGTCGCGAACCTCCGCACGGACGATGTGCAGCGCCTCCACCAACTCCGCGGCGGGATCGGGGCGTGCGCAGGACAGGATCGCCAGCAACAGATGATCCGCCTCGATACGACGGCTACCGGCCTTCCTCGCCTCGATGACCGTGCGTTTGACGACCGTACGCGCACCGGAAGTGAACGGTGTGCGGTTGCGCGAGGCCGGGATCGCAACCCTTTCGACGTTTCGGGCGTCGATGCCGACCACGGCGAGCGCGGCCAGGTCCAGGGCCCCCAGGGTCGCACGAGCGGTTTCGAGATCGACCCCGACCGCTCGGGCCGCGCCTTCGGTGGGCAGGACCCCGAGGAAGAGGTGTTCGGTGCCGAGTCGGCGATCACCGCGCATCCGGGCTTCCTCATGCGCAGCGCTGACGGCCGCCCGGGCCTCCTGAGAGAACTGTTCGAACATCGGCTCACCTTCCGTACTTGGAGTGAACGGACTGGCGGGACACGCCCAGGGCGTCCCCGATCTGTTCCCAGGACCATCCCTGCCGTCTTGCGCGCGTCACTGCCGCGGCCTCGACCTGCTCGGCCAGGCGGTGCAGCGCGCCCACGGCACGCAGTCCAACTGCGGGGTCGTGTGATCCCAGGTTCTGTGCGAGCTCCTCTTGTTCCACAGCCGTCAGTCTGGATTGACAGTCCTCTCCTTGTCAATCCAGACTGACGGATCTCTCGATGCAGGACGTCCACGCGGTTCGAGACGCGCGCACCCCTACCGGATCGGGCCGTCGGGCTCCTTACGCGCCAACCCTCAACTCGCCCTGGAAAGTGCCCGGTTGGCCATCCAGTTGGTCAGCGGACGATCGTCGAGGGCGGACACCCAGTGGTCGACCATCGCGAGGCTCTCGCGGTCAGGGAGGGGGCCGACCCCCAGGACTCTCAACCCGGCACGCACAGCAGATCTGATCCCGCACAGGGAGTCCTCCACCGCCAGGGAGTCGGAGGGCTCGGCCTGGCAAGCCGCGACGGCGTTGAGGTAGACGTCGGGGAACGGCTTGGGTCGCAGACGCTCCTCGGGTACGACCACATGCGAGAAGTGGCGCAGCAGACCGGCCGCCTCCAAGCCGTCCTGCACCACGTCGCGGGGGCAGTTGCTGGCAACGGCCAGCGGTGCGAACTCGGCGGCGCGGGCTACCAGCTCCGCGGCCCCCGGGGTGGTGGCGGGAGCCTCGGCGACCAGCGCCCGAAAGGTGTCGAGGAGCTGGTCCGTCACCTCCTCGGTGAGGTCGGGGCGGTGGATCTCGGCAGCCATGAGCTGGCCGCATTCGACGTAGTGGACACCTTTGGTCAGCTCGGCGAACTCATCGCTGACAACGATGTCAAATTGTTGGAGGACTTGATCCCGCGCCAGTTGCCAGTGGCGCTCACTGTCCATGAGCGTGCCATCGCAGTCGAACACGATGGCCGCGGGTGTCCACGGAAAGATTTCCGACATGCATTTTCCTCTTCCTTGCGGGGGCAGGCACGACAATTCCAGAAGTGAAACGTCGCCCGGGGGGTCTGCAAGCAGACAGAAGAATGCTTGAGTCGCAGGATGCGTAACGCATGACCCTGGCGCCGAGATGCTCCGCTTGGGGTAGGCATCTGACTCAATGGGAGCGGCGCGGGTGGTGAGTACAGCTAACTGCCAGTCAAGTTAATTGCATTGGCGGGCAGCGTCAATATCACCAGGGTTACCCGTATTAGATGCTCTATGTGCGACTGGACAGAATCTCAGCAGAGGCCAACCCCGTCGGGGCGCGTGGAAGCGAGTCCCTCCAGCAGCCCATGGCCGGGGGAGGACACGTCGTCACTCCACCGGGTGACCGTGCAGGGGCTGACCTGCCGCCCACGTTGACTCCGCCGTCGGAGAGTGGCGATTCAGGAGAACCATGAGCCGGATATTCTGCTGCCATGGCGTCGGGTATATCGAGACACGTTCCACAAGGTGACGAGTTGCTGCTCCTCATGCGCTGCACGGGCTACCGCTTCAATCGCAACGGCATCGCGACCGGATCCGCTCTGCCACCGGGCGAGGACGATCTGGCACAGGCGCATCAATTCGGCTGGCCCATCGCGGCGAAGGAGGAGTGGACGGCCGGTGAAATCGTTGATCGCGCGGTCCGAGCAGCCCAGGTACTGCATCCCGACGCAGTGCTCTCGGCCTTCGTCGCCGGTATCGGTGGAAGTTCACCGCGCGGCAGACAGATCCTGATCTCGTACGCGTGGGCTCGCCATCTCGCCGGGGCACCGATCGAGAAGGGCACCGTCCCCGACTGCGGACTCGACGAGATCGAGCACATCGACGTCACCGAGACGCTGGTGCGCATCGCCTGCGGATGGTCCTGGAACGAGGTCCCGGTGCACTTCCTCCCCGATCTGGAGGCCGCAGCGACCCATGGGCTGCCTGAGGCGACCGACAGGGACGTCGACGTGTTGCGCGCGCTGCTCGCGCTCGTGGCGGAACAGCCGCAGGGCACGACGCCGGGGCAGTTGGAGAAGGCCGTCGCCAGGGCCGGTCTGCTGGTGCGCACGGACAAGTACCGGCGCTACGGCGTGCTGATCGGGTTGGCAGAACTCGGGGTCCTGACCAACCCACTGCTCCCGCCCTCCTTCGACCGGTTCGTGTCGCGAGCCGAGGTGCACGCCGCCCATCGCCGGCTGCGCGGTGCTCCGCGCTCGGACATCACTCTTCCGCTCGCCGCCTGGCGCGGCGGTCTCGATCTCGCGCGTGCCGCCTGGTTGACCGATGTCTGCCGCTGACCGCCGCGGCGCAAGGCCCGTGTGTGACCGACGAACCGCTTCGGTCGCACACGGGCCTAGCTCTGTCTCCCGACGGTCCGGGACCCGGAGGCTGACATCGCCGCCGGGCGTCCGAGTGCCGCCACACTCCGTCTACGGAGACGGGTAGGGGTACGGGTACGGGGAGGGTCGGGCGGCTGGGGCGCCGCTCGCCCGGCCTGGCTCAGGCTCCCCAGCGCAGGGCGATGGTGTCCCCGATGTTGACCACCTTGCCCCGGGTGGCAGAGGCGAAGGCAGAGCCGTCGACGCTGACCTTCCAGGTGTTGGAACCGCTGTTGGACTTGCCGTTGATGGCGGTGATGGTGCCGGAGCCCGACGCCGGGGTCACGGAGGTCACGCAACCGGGCGGTGTGGCGGCCGAGGCCGCCGCGTTCAGCACGTCTGAGAGAGTGCTCGTACCTGCGGTGGGGGTGAAGGCGACCGAACAGACCTTGAGACCGCCTGCGCCGTCGTCCACGGTGAGGGCGAGTTCGGTGGCGGTGCCGGGGGTGAAGGCGCTCTCTGCGACCCACTGCGGCGCGCCGGGAGTGACGGGGGTGGGCGGAGCGGTGGTGAAACCGCCGCCCGCGACGGCACGGAGTGCGTCGATGGAGGCGTAGGCGGAGGGCCCGGTGTCGCTGGGCTTGTACTTGAAGCCGCCGGCCGGGTTGTACTGCTGGGCGATGAGGAAGTCGATGGGGGTCTTGCCCATGGAGGTGAGGAAGTCGCCCGTCTGGGCGTTGATGCCACAGGCGTTGAGCCCGGCGACCGCCCATCCGTTGGAGTTGGTGTTGATCCCGTACATCGCGTTGAACGCGCCGGTCGCGGGGACCAGTTTGTTCTTGAGGAAGGTTCTGGCCTGGACGATGTCCGTGTCCGTGTTGGGGACTCCGGACGCGCACAGGGCCGCCATCGAGGCGCCGGTCATATCGACATCGCTGGCTGCGCTGAGACGGGTGGGGTTGCCCTCGGCCTTCTGGTAGTCCCAGCCGCCGTCGTTGTGTTGGTTGGCCCGGATGCGGGTGGTCACCTTGTCCAGGAGCGCTTGGGGCACGCGTTGAGCACCGGTCTGGGTCTTCGCACCGGCGAGCGCGAGCGCGGCGAAGACGGTGCCGTTGTAGTTGGCCGAGGGGCCGAAGTAGCCGGCTTCGGCGGTTTGCCAGTAGCCGTAGACATCGGCGATCAGATTGCGGGAGGCGGACACCCGGGCGGGGTCGATGCCCGCCGCGTAGGCGTTCAGCGTGCCCCGCTCGTAGTCGGTGACGACGGGTGAGGCCGCGGGCCAACCGGCCGTGGTCAGCAGGTTCCGATAGACGGTTCGGGCGTTCTTCGTCACATCACCACCGGGTGTCACGTCCACAACCGCGGTACCGGCCGCGGCGAAGGCGCTGAAGGCCCACTCGTTGGAGAGTCCGGAGCCCGCGTACGAACCGTCCGCCGCCTGGAGGGACTTGAGGTAGGCGACGCCGTTGGTCTTGGAGGTGGCGATCTGGGCCGGTGTGGAGGTAGCCGCCGCGAGCGGCACGGTCAGGGCGATGAGCCCGATGGCTACGGGCACCGCCAAGGTGAGGCGGCGGGAGGTCGAGGGACGGTGCATGGCCTGCTCCTGTGGTGACAGGGACGCCGGCGCCGGGCGCACAGGACCGCGGAAAACCCGTGCGGCCGAGGCGAGTTCGGGCCGTCGTCCAATCGCGTGGTACGGCTTCGAGCGCTGCTGCACCGCATGGGCATTCGGGCTCGGAACGGTCCTTGCCGTCCCACACCGCTGCGCGTCAGCTCCGGGTTCACACCGGATTCCCCCATGTGGCAGCCCTGGACGCTACCCGAGCGGTGGCGAGTGCACCAGATCGGCCACGACGGTGGCCGGGAATCACCCACTTGCGATTCAGGTCACCTTGACGCTGTCTTTATCTGCATGTTCCAATCCGGCTGATACGCACTGCACTTCAGGGAAAGCCGGTCGAAATCCGGCGCTGACCCGCAACCGTAGGCCCGGCCGGAGCCGGGCGAGTCGGAATGCCTGGAGCAACAGTTTTTCAGCGAGAAGCGCCGTCGCGGACTACGGCGTGGTCGACCGGCGCTTCCCGCCTGCGATGACTCGGGGAGCGGCCCCTCAACCACGGCCGTCGCACGGCTGATGTGAGGAGCCGTGGTGGGCAGAGTCGGACGGAGAAGGCGGACAGCGCTGGTGGCGCTGTTGTCGGCCGTGTTTCTTCTCGGCGGCACCGGTGTCGCCTTCGTCAACGCTCCCCCGGTCGCGGCCGACCCGATGGCGCAGTGCACCGCGAGTGCCGGTGCCGTGGTCGCCGTGGACTTCGGGCCGTTCGGCGGCGCGGTGGAACGGGGCTGCGATGCCACTCCCACCACCGGCTACGAATTGCTGCACGAGGCTGGTTTCAGTACGGCCGGAACCGGCCACGACGGTCCGGCGTTCATCTGTCGCATCGGCCACGGATCCTTCAACTCCGGTACGCAGTACCCGACTCCGGCCGTGGAGGACTGCGTCCTCACGCCACAGGCGACCGCGTACTGGTCCTACTGGGTCGCCGCACCGGGTGACGACGACTGGTCGTACAGCCAGTACGGGGCGATGGACCGCAGGCCCCGGCCGGGGGACGTGGACGCCTGGGTCTTCGGCGGCACGGACATCGGTGGCAGCACGGGGCGACCGACGTTCACCCCTGACGAAGTGCGAGCGGGAGGTGGCACTCCCGGGCCCGATCCCGAGGTGCCCAACGTGCCACCGGCCGAGGTGAAGATCGCCAAGGCCGCCGCCTGGGTGCGGGGGAAGCTGACGGACGGTGAGCGAGTGGTGGACGACGGCTCCGAAACGCCCAACCACTTCCTCACCACCGAGGCCGCCTTCGCCCTCGCCGCTGCGGACGGCAAGAGTGCCACCCTGGACAGGACGATCGCCTTCCTGGGATCCGCCACCGATGCCTACGCCTATGCGGCGGGTCGGAGCGAGCCGCCGGACGCAACGGCAGCTGCTCGCCTCGCCCTGGTCGCAGCGGTGGCGGAGGCAGACCCCCGTGACTTCGGCGGGCACGACCTGCTCGCCGATCTGGTGGACAACGTCTGTGTGAGCGGCCCGGAGTCCGGCACCCACACACCCGGCTGCACCGCCAAGGGCGACTTCCGCAACGCGGCGTACACCGATGGACAGGCACTCGGGGTGCTGGCGCTGTTGCGTGGCGGCGTCCGGCCCCCGGTGGACACGGTGGCCAGGCTGGCTCGGCTCCAGTGCCGGAACGGCAGTGTCAGCAGCATCCTGATCGGCCCCGGTGAGAACTGTGACGGCGACCCCGCCACCACGGGTCTCGCCGTCCTCGCGCTCCACAAAGCGGGCGATCAGCGCACGGCAGTGACCAAGGCCCGCGACTACCTGGGCAGGGCTCAGTTCTCCAACGGCTCCTTCCCTGGCTACACGGGCGCCACCACGGGCAGTGTGATCGCCACGGCGTACGCGTCCCAGGCGCTGCGGGCCCTCGGCGACCGGGTGCGTGCGGACGCCGCGGTCTCCTGGCTGTCCCGGCAGCAACTCCCCGACGGCGGCTTCGGATTCGAGGAGGGCGCCACCGAATCGGTCGTGTACGCGACCGCGATCGCCACCCTCGCGGGCAAGGACACGAGCCTCGCGGACCTCACCACGAAGAAGCCCGAACCGACCACACCACCCACTCCCACTCCCACTCCCACTCCCACTCCCACTCCCACTCCCACTCCCACAGCACCGGTGCCCACTCCCCCGGGCTCCGGAAGCGGGGACGGCCCGGACCTGAAGAGAGGCGTCGCCTACCTCACCAGCGCGACGAACCTCCGGCAGGGCCGGTACTACGGCATCGGCGGCGGATCGACCCGAGCGGACTTCGGCCTCACCATCGACGGCGCCTACGCACTCGCCGCGACCGGCCTCAACAACGGCAAGCTGCGGGGGATCGTGGACTTCCTCGACCTTGGCGGCAAGGACGGCGAAGGCCGCACCGTGCACGACTGGACCAGGATCGGCACCAAGTACGCCGGGGGCGGATCCATCGGCAAGACCGCCGTGCTCGCCCAGGCCGTCGGGCGCGATCCGCGAGACTTCGGCGGCCAGGACCTGATCGCGGGTCTCGCGAAAGCCGTGTGCCCGGCGCCGAGCACCGCCCCGGACCGCAGCTGCGCCGCCAAGGGCGCCTACACCTACGCCCCGTCCGTGTTCGCCCACTCCTTGGCGGTCATCGCACAGATCCGGGCCGGAGAGAAGGACGCCGCGGCCGAGCCGGTGACCTATCTCAAGGGCCTTCAGCACCCGTCCGGCGCCTTTCCCAGTCTGGTCCCCGCGACCGGTGACTCCGATGTCGATTCCACGGCCATCGCCGCCATGGCCCTGGCGCTCGTCGGCGACGCCCCGGCGGACGCGAGCGTCGGCAAGGCACTCGCCTGGATCGCCACCAGGCAACTCGGTGACGGAGGCTTCCCCGGCGCCGCGGGGAACTCGGTGAACTCGGCGGCACTGGCCGTCCAGGGGCTGTCGCTGGACTCGTCGAAGTACGGTCGGCAGATCGCCAAGGCACGGAAGTTCCTGGCAGCCCAACAGAACGCCGATGGCGGGTTCGATGTCGCGAAAGAAGGCCAGCGCGGCTCCGACCTGCGGGCCTCGACCCAAGCCGTCGGAGGCACCACCGGCATCTCCTTCGGCGTACTCATCCGTGATCTGACCGGTACGAGCCCGCAGCCCAGCGGTCCGCCCGCGCCCTCTCCCGGCCCCTCCGTACCGCAGATCGTCACACCCGGCGACATCGGTGGGACCGGCAGCGGCGGTGGCTCCGTCACGGGAGGTTCGGCCGGCCCCGGTGGCGATCTGGCCACGACCGGCTTCCCTGCCTCCGTGCTCGGGACCGCAGCCGGCGCACTCGCCGTCGCCGGGCTCTCGCTGTTCATCGTGTTCCGCAACCGCCGCGGCACTTCGCCGGGGAGGCGGTCATGACAGGATCCACGGCCCGTGCGACGCGTGCGGTGGCCGCGCTGGCGACGGCATTCATCGTCCTCGGTGCGACACCGGGATCCGCGGCAGCCGCACCCCAGCCGATGGGAGCGTGCACCGCCTCCTCCGGTGTGGTGCTCGCGGTCGACTTCGGCAAGTGGGGCGGCCCGATCTACCGTTCGTGCGGCACCACACCCACGACCGGGTACGAGCTGCTCAACCAGGGCGGCTGGCGCACGACCGGCACCGGCCACGACGGTCCGGCGTTCATCTGTCGCATCGGGTACAGCGGGCACCGGAGCGGCAAGCAGTTCCCCACTCCCGACCAGGACGACTGCGTCCTCACCCCGCCCGCGTCCGCCTACTGGTCGTACTGGCACGCGGACCCCGGCGAGAACACCTGGGAGTACAGCCAACTCGGCGCCATGCTGTACAAGCCCAAGCCCGGCAGCGTCGACCTGTGGATCTTCGGCGGCACCGACATCGAGGGCACCCGAGGGCGCCCGACCGTCACCCCCGACCAACTGCGCGCACACAACACCAGGCCGACCGGGGGCGGCAAGCCTGGCGGGTCACAACCCACCCGGAAGGCGAGTCCACTACCACCGGGTACCGACACCGGGCCCGCCCCCGCCCGGACACGCCCCGCACCCGCGCCGACCAGGAAGACCCTCCCGCCGACCCGCCCTCCGTCCTCGGTGCCCTCCGCTCCCACGAGCGCCGCCCCGAGCCTGACTTCAAGCGCTCCGTCACCCTCGTCACCCGTCCCGTCCGAACCGTCCGAACCGTCCGGGGCGCTCTCGGTCTCGGACGGTGCGCGAGTCGTCGACGCCGCCCCCGCCGCGGACGCCGAGCACGACTCGGGCTCCTTCGTCCCCGTGGTGGCCGGCGGCGCACTGGTGCTCCTCATCGGTGGTGCGGCCGTCGTGGCGGCCAAGCGCCGCCGCGCCGAATAGGACTCCATGGCCTCCGCCCCGCATCTCACGCGTCCCGGCACCACCGGATCAACGCCACCGGACGCCCGAGGACGCCGACTCCCCCGCACCCTGCACCCCGTGGCCTGGTGGATCTGGGCCCTCGCCCTGGCCACCGCCGTCAGCCGCACCAACAACCCACTGCTGCTGTTCCTCGTCATCGCGGTCCTCGGCTATGTCATCACCGCCCGGCGCACCGAGGCCCCGTGGGCCCGGGGCTTCAAGTACTACCTCTACCTCGCCCTGATCGTCGTTGCGATCAGGGTCGTCTTCCGTGCGGTGTTCGCCACCGGCATCACCCCGGACGACCACTTCCTCTTCTCCCTGCCCCACATCCCCACTCCCGACTGGTACGCCGGCATCGAGATTGGCGGACCCGTCTCCCTGGAGGCCCTCCTCTCCGCGGCCACCGACGGACTCCGCATCGCCTGCATGCTCTGCTGCATCGGCGCGGCCAACACCCTCGCCAACCCCAAACGCGCCCTGCGCGTCCTGCCCGGCGCTCTGTACGAACTCGGCGTCGCCGTCACCGTGTCCCTCAGCGTCGCCCCCCAACTCGTCCAGAGCGTGCAGCGCGTCCACCGCGCCAGACGACTGCGCGCGGGGCGCACCAAGGGCATGCGTGCCCTGCGCGGCATCGTCGTCCCCGTGCTCGAAGACGCCCTCGAACGCTCCCTGCGGCTCGCCGCCGCCATGGACTCGCGGGGCTACGGCCGAGCCGGCACCGCGACACGGACCTCCCGGCGCATCACCGGAGCGCTGATGCTGGCGGGTATGTGCGGTCTGTGCGCGGGAGCGTACGGGCTCCTCGACGCCACCACGCCGAGGGTGTTGGGGCTGCCCGCGATGGCCGTGGGGGCGGTGCTGTGCGTCGCCGGGCTGCGGCTGGGCGGGCGCAGGGTCACCCGCACCACCTACCGACCGGATCCCTGGCGCTTCGCCGAGTGGGCGGTGGCCGGGTGCGGTGTGCTCTCCGCGGTCGTCCTGTTCAGCAACGCCGGCTTCGACGCCGCCGAACTCAACCCGTCGATCTACCCGTTGAGCTGGCCCACCCTGCCACTCGTACCGACCGCCGCGATCCTGCTGGCCGGAGCCGCGGGCTTCCTCTCGCCCCCTCCCGGGGCCCCGATCCCGCCATCCGTCCCACCCCAGCGCACCGAGGCAGCCAAGTGATCACTTTCGATCAGGTCAGCGTCCAGTACGAGGACAGGGCCGAGCCCGTGCTGCGCGAGGTGAACCTGACCGTGGAGGAGGGCGAACTGTGCCTGGTCGTCGGGCACACGGGCGTGGGCAAGTCGACACTCCTCGGGGCCGTCAACGGGCTGGTGCCGCACTTCACCGGGGGCACCCTGTACGGGCGGGTCACCGTCGACGGCCGGGACACGGCCCACCACCCGCCGCGCGAGTTGGCCGACGTGGTGGGGGTCGTGGGACAGGACCCGTTGGACGGCTTCGTCACCGACACGGTCGAAGAGGAACTCGCCTATGCGATGGAGCAGTTGGCCATCCCTCCCGCCACCATGCGCAAACGGGTCGAAGAGACACTGGACCTCCTGGGTCTGGCCGACCTTCGACACCGAGCCCTGTACGAACTCTCCGGCGGCCAACAGCAGCGCGTGGCCATCGGCTCCGTGCTCACCGCCCATCCGCGCGTCCTGGTCCTCGACGAACCGACCTCCGCCCTCGACCCGTCCGCGGCCGAAGAGGTTCTGGCCGCGGTCACCCGGCTCGTCCATGACCTCGGCGTGACCGTCCTGGTGGCGGAGCACCGCCTCGAACGCGTCGTCCAGTACGCGGACCGGGTCATCCATCTGCCCGGCGACGGTACGGTGCGGTCCGGGCCCCCCGCCGAGGTGTTCCGTACGACATCCATCGCCCCGCCGATCGTGCAGTTGGGCAGGACGGCCGGCTGGTCACCGCTCCCCCTCTCCATCCGGGACGCCCGCCGCCGAGCCATCACCCTGCGCAGCCGGCTCGGCGAAGCACCGCCGCCGGCCGCCCGGCCCGGATACACCGGCGGAGGTCCTTCGCTGCTGACGGCGGAGCGCATCACCGTGAGCTATCAGCGGGTGCCCGCCGTGCGTGAGGTCGACCTGGAGCTCCATGGCGGATGCGTCACCGCGCTGATGGGGCGCAACGGCTCCGGCAAGTCGTCCCTCCTGTGGGCACTCCAGGGCTCCGGCCCACGGGCGAAGGGGACCGTTCACGTCCTGGACGCCGAGACCTCGAAGCCGGCTGACCCCCGAGAGCTGCCCCCGGCAGGGGCCCGACGGCTGGTCGGCCTGGTTCCGCAGACCCCCACCGATCTGCTCTATCTGGAGAGCGTGGGGCAGGAACTCGACCAGGCCGACGCGGAGTCCTTCGCCGAAGCCCCCGGCACCCGGGCACGCGCGATCCTCGACCGGCTCGCCCCCGGCATCGACGACGCCATCCATCCGCGGGACCTCTCCGAGGGGCAGAAGCTGGCGCTCGTCCTGGCGATCCAACTGGTGGCGGCGCCTCAGGTCATCCTGTTGGACGAGCCGACGCGCGGACTTGACTACCGGGCGAAGAAGCAGCTCATCAGCATCGTCGACGACCTCGCGTCCCAGGGGCGCGCCGTGATGATCTCGACCCATGACGTCGAGTTCGTCGCGCAGGCGGCGGACCGGGTGGTGGTGATGGCCGAGGGCGAGATCGTCGCGGACGGCCCGACGACCGATGTCATCGTCGCCTCCCCGGTCTTCGCCCCGCAGGTCGCGAAGATCCTTGCGCCCCTTGCGTACCTCACCGTCGCGCAGGTCGCCACGGCCCTGACCGACCAGGAGGCGAGCCCATGACGCTCCCGACCAGCGCCACGGCGATCCGCATCGGCCCGCGTGCCGCAGTCGTCATCGCCATGGCGGCCTTCCTCGGTGTCGTCGCCTTCTTCTGGCCGTTCCTCGTCGCACCGGGAACCTTCGCCTCGAACTACGCGCCACCGTTGATCTTCGGCGTGCTGCTCGTCCTCGTCCTGTGCGTGGTGATCTCCGAGATAGCCGAGGGAGGCATCAACTCCAAGGCACTCGCGATGCTCGGGGTGCTCTCCGCGGTCAACGCCGCCCTGCGTCCGCTCGGAGCAGGCACCGCGGGCATCGAAACGGTCTTCTTCGTCCTCGTCCTGGCGGGACGCGTCTACGGCCCCGGATTCGGCTTCACCCTGGGCTGCACATCGTTGTTCGCCTCCGCCCTGATCACCGGGGGCGTCGGCCCCTGGATGCCCTACCAAATGTTTGGCTGTGCGTTCGTCGGGATGCTCGCAGGGCTCCTTCCCCGGGCCACCGGCCGCCGCGAGGTCATGCTGCTCGCCGTGTACGGATCGCTCTCCGGTTATCTCTTCGGATTCCTGCTCAACCTCTCCTTCTGGCCCTTCTCCCTGGACCCCGGCAGTTCGATCGCCTACCTCCCCGGTCTGCCCTTCACCGAGCAGTGGCAGCGCTACATCGCCTTCGACATCGCCACCTCCCTGGGCTGGGACACCGGACGCGCCGTCACCAACTTCGTGTGCATCACACTGGCGGGCCCAGCAGTGCTGACCGTCTTCCGCAGGGCCGCTCGCAGGGCCCGCTTCCAGGCCCCGGTCCGTTTCGACGGGCCCCGCGACCGGACCGTTTGAGCACCCGGCCCTCCCACAGCTCCAGTGGCGCCGACACGGTGGATGGGGCGGACAGGAACGACACGGCCGACGCATCGTTCCCCGATCGGGTGCTGACTCCGATACTGAAGGCAGTCCCCCGCGCCTACCCGCGTCGAGCCAGGAACGTCCTGATGGGGCAGCGCGAATGCCAACGTCGATTCAGCACCGGCCCCATCGACCTCCGCCGACCGCCCAAGGCCCTCAAAGGGTGCTGCCCCTCACACCCCGTGCACCGGGCCGCCCAACAACTTACGGAGAACCCATGAGGATGCTCATCAACGTGCCCGAGACCGTGGTTTCCGATGCCCTCAGGGGCATGGCAGCCGCACACCCCGAACTCCAGGTGGACGTGGAGAACCGGGTCGTCATCCGTCGGGACGCCCCCGTGGCCGGAAGGGTCGCGCTGGTCTCCGGTGGCGGATCGGGTCACGAACCCCTGCACGGTGGGTTCGTCGGGCCCGGCATGCTGTCGGCCGCCTGTCCGGGCGAGGTCTTCACCAGCCCGGTTCCCGACCAGATGGTGCGCGCCGCAGCCGCCGTGGACAGTGGCGCTGGCGTCCTCTTCATCGTGAAGAACTACACCGGGGACGTCCTCAACTTCGACATGGCCGCCGAGTTGGCCGAAGACGAGGGCATCCGCGTGGCGAAGGTGCTGGTCAACGATGATGTGGCGGTGGTGGACAGCCTGTTCACCGCGGGCCGCCGCGGCACCGGTGCGACGCTGTTCGTGGAGAAGATCGCAGGGGCGGCAGCCGAAGCGGGCGCACCGCTGGAAGAGGTCGAGGCGATCGCCCGTCGGGTCAACGACAGCGCGCGGAGCTTCGGGGTGGCCCTGAGTTCGGTCACCACTCCGGCGAAGGGCACGCCCACCTTCGACCTCCCGCCCGGTGAGCTGGAGCTGGGCATCGGCATCCACGGCGAGCCCGGGCGGGAACGGCGTCCCATGATGACCTCGCGCGAGATCGCCGACTTCGCCGTGCACACGGTGCTGGAGGACCGCCCGCCGACCGGACCGGTCCTGGTGCTGGTGAACGGCATGGGCGCCACCCCCCTGCTGGAGCTCTACGGTTTCAACGCGGAGGTGCAGCGGGTCCTCACCGAGCGGGGCGTGGCCGTCGCCCGTACCCTCGTCGGAAACTATGTGACCTCGCTCGACATGGCGGGCTGCTCCGTGACGATCTGCCAGGTCGATGAGCAGATGCTCACGCTGTGGGACGCTCCCGTGCAGACCCCCGGGCTGCGCTGGGGCCGCTGATACGTTCACCACCGACTCACCCACCAGGAGTGCAGGTGCTCGACGCAGAATTCTTCCTCCGCTGGCTCGCCCGGTCCAAGGATCTGATCGACCAGCAGGCCGGCCACCTCACCGAACTGGATTCCGCCATCGGCGACGCCGATCACGGGAGCAATCTCCAACGGGGATTCACCGCGGTCGTCGCAGCACTTGAACGCGACTCTCCCACCACGCCCGGAGCGGTGCTGACGCTGGCCGGGCGGCAGCTGATCTCGACCGTGGGCGGCGCGTCCGGGCCCTTGTACGGGACGCTGTTGCGGCGTACGGGGAAGGCCCTCGGCGATGCGGCGGAGGTGACACCGCAGCAGTTCGGGGACGCCCTGCGCGCCGGGGTGGCGGCAGTCGCCCAGTTGGGCGGGGCGCAGCCCGGCGACAAGACCATGGTGGATGCGCTCGAACCTGCGGCAGCGGCTCTCGACGGCACGAGCGGTGCGTTCGCCGCGGCCAGGGAGGCCGCGGCGAAGGGTGCCCGGGAGACCGTCCCGATGGTGGCCCGCAAGGGCAGGGCCAGCTATCTGGGCGAGCGCAGCGCGGGCCATGAGGATCCGGGCGCCGCGTCGTCCGCACTGATCGTTGCGGCTCTGGCCGACGGCGCGGAGGGCATCCGGTGAGCGCGGCGCAGGTGGGTGTCGTCCTCGTCTCGCACAGCGCTGACGTGGCGGCTGCGGTGGTCGAACTGGCCAAGGGGCTCGCCGGTGGGGGCGGTGGTGTGCCCATCGCGGCGGCAGGTGGAGCCGCGGACGGCGGTCTCGGCACCAGCACCGAGCTGATCTCCGCCGCCGCGGCATCGGTGGACCGGGGCGCGGGCGTGGCCGTACTGGTCGATCTGGGGAGCGCGGTCCTGACGATGAAGGCGCTACTGGCGGAGGGAGACGAGTTGCCGGTGGGGACGCGGCTGGTGGACGCCCCCTTCCTGGAGGGCGCGGTGGCCGCCGTGGTGACCGCGTCGGCGGGGGGCGACATCGACGCGGTGGAGGCAGCGGCTGCGGAGGCGTACGGCTATCGCAAGCAGTAGGTGTTCGCCCGTGGCATCGAGGAGGCGTGCGGGCGGGGCGTTGGCGTCATACGGCCGCGCTGAGGTGGCGGGCTCGCGGCCGGCCTCCTAGCGTCGATCTCACTATGGTGCATTTCCTACTTCTGGAGATTTGACCATGCGTGCGATAGGCACCGCTTCCCTGGCACTCACCTGCGCCGTCGCCCTGGCCCTCACGGCTCCGGCAGCCCACGCGGCATCGGGCGCGAGTGCGGACGAGGAGAGCAGCAACGTCACCTCGTTCGGATTCACCGTCACGCCCGAGGACATCGCACCGGGAGGGACGGTGACCCTCAACGCCACCGACTGCGAATCACCGGTCGTCACGGCGAGTTCGGGAGTCTTCGACGTAGTGACCCTCAGCGAGGGGCTGCCGGGCACGGCGACGGTGTCCGAGGACGCCGAACCGGGCGCCGAGTACGACGTCGTCTTCGACTGCGAGGGGGAACGGGGTACCACCACGCTCTCCGTCAGCGGGCCGGGCGCCCGACCGAGTTCGAGCACGGGCCCCCACAGCCAGGTGGGCACCCACCCGACCACGGGGCCGCGCACTCCGTCGGTGCCCATCGGGAAGCCCGACGGCGGTGTGAGGGCGGGTGCCGGGGGCAGCCTCGCCGGGTTGGAGCCGGCACACGTCGTCCCTGGATCGTTCCTGATCGTCGGAGCCGTCGCAGGCGGGGTCGTCCTGCTGCGTCGGCGCTCCGGCGACCCGCTCTGAGCGGACGGGGATCGGCCATGCACCGAACGGGCCGTCGCGGTAGGTGGTGCACCCTGCTGTGTGTGCTGCTGTTCGGTCTGTTCCTGGTGCACAGCGGTCTCCCCGATGAGCATGATCCGGCAGCGGGGCCGCCACGCCTTTCCGCCGCGCAGCAGCCCGGGGCCGCGCCCCTATCGCTGCCGATGGCCGCGCCTCTCCCCTCTTCTCCTCCCCGTCGTATCTCACTGCCCGCGATCCGGGTGGACGCACCGCTCGTCACGGTCGGGCTCGATCGGAGCGGATCCATCGAGGCGCCGCCGCTGACGGCGGCCGACCGGGCAGGTTGGTACTCGGGGGCGGTCGCACCCGGCGATCGGGGCACCGCTGTGATCGTCGGTCATGTCGACGCCGCATCCGGTCCGGCGGTCTTCTACCTCCTCGGCTCGGTGGCTCGGGGCAGCCGGGTCGAGGTGCTGCGGGAGGACGGTCGGACCGTCGTGTTCGAGGTGTACGGGACGCGGTCGTACCCGCAGCGGGGGTTTCCGGCCGAGCAGGTCTATCGGGACGGACCGCGGGCCGAACTCCGTCTGATCACCTGCGGCGGGCGCTACAGCGAGCGGGACGGGTACGAGGACAACGTGGTGGTGTTCGCCCGACTGGTCGATGTGCACGAGCGCGCCGAGTGACGCTGGCCAGGGCCGGACGGAACAGACGGATCAGACAGAACAGACGGAACGCACGGATCAGGCGCGACAGAACAGTCGTACGGTCGCTTCGGCCTGACGCTCCGTTCGCACGGGTCGGACGGAGGGCGGGACGACGGGTGATGAGGCGCTGTCAGTGGTGGGGGCTAGCGTGTTGTGGACCGTTCTGATTCGTGTGGCGACGCCCAGGACGGGCGTCGGCGCTGCCGTGTTCCACCACTGGAGGACATCGTGACTTCTGCCGAACCGACCGGGCATCTGCTGCCGACCGTGAAAGGCACCGCCCTGGCACTGCACCGTACGGTCCTCGGCTCCCGGGCCGAGGTCTGGGCGGCGCTGACCGAGCCGGAACTGACCTCGCGATGGGTGGGCCCCTGGCGGGGGGAGGCCGGCCCGGGGCACACGATCGAGGTGCAGATGAACTTCGAAGAGGGTGCGCCCTGGTCGCCGCTGCTGATCGAGGCGTGTGAGCCGCTGCACCGCCTCGCGGTCTCGATCAACGATGACCCGGGCAGCTGGCCGGTCGAGCTGCTCCTGTCCGAGGGGGACGAGGCGCATACGAAGGTCGAGTTGCTCCATCATCTGCCGGCGGACGTGGGGCAGGTGGGTCTCGGTGAGATCGGACCGGGTTGGGAGTTCTACCTGGACATGTTCGTCGCGGCGCAGCACGGCACACCCCGGCCGTCATTCGAGTCGTACTACCCGGCGCAGAAGGCGTACTTCGACACCCTGGCAGACCGGAGCGATCGGGGCTGACCTCGACGGCTTGGCCGGCTCGGCAGGATCTGACGGTGCGCTGACAGCAGCCGGATGTTCATCTCTTTGGCCGAAAGTCATGGCTGGTTGACCGAGGCATCGGGCCGACGCGATGACCGATGGCGCCAGCCACCGGGCGACCACCCAGCCCGGCACACCCTCGCGGTCGTCCGAATCGCACCGACTTGCAGGGGTACGGCGAGGTCATCGGTCCCGCATGGCCAGGCCCACACGTCCCGATACGCGACAGCGACCCCATACACCCGGTAGATTGGTCTACACCATTGCGCACATTGAGACGCATACAGAGACAGGGATCTTCGTGGAAGTTGTCATCGTTCCGGATTCCGCCGCCGGAGGCGAGCTGATCGCCGAGGCCATGGCCGACCTGCTGCGCCGCAAGCCCGACGCCCTGCTGGGTGTGGCGACCGGCTCGACTCCGCTGCCGATCTACGAAGCCTTCGCCGCGAAGGTGCGCGCCAACGACGTGGATGCGTCCCTGGCCCGAATCTGCCAGCTCGACGAGTACGTGGGGCTGCCGTTCGGACACCCGGAGTCCTACCGCTCCGTCGTGCTGCGCGAGGTCATCGAACCGCTGGGGCTCACCGAGTCGTCCTTCATGGGACCCGACGGCACCGCCGACGATGTCGCCGCCGCCTGTCGGGTGTACGACCAGGCGCTCGCCGCGGCGGGCGGCGTGGACCTCCAACTGCTCGGCATCGGCACCGATGGGCACATCGGCTTCAACGAGCCGTGCTCCTCGCTCGCCTCGCGCACCCGCATCAAGACGCTGACCGAACAGACCCGCAAGGACAACGCACGGTTCTTCGACAGCATCGACGAAGTACCGCACCACGTGATCACTCAGGGGATCGGCACCATCCTGGAGGCGCGCCACCTGGTCCTCCTGGCCACGGGCGAAGCGAAGGCCGATGCCGTCGCGCTCGCAGTCGAGGGTCCGCTGTCCGCGCTGGTCCCGGCGTCGGCACTCCAGCTCCACCCGCACGCCACCGTGGTGGTGGACGAGGCGGCTGCGTCCCAGCTGAAGCTGGCCGACTACTTCCGCGCGACCTTCGCTGCCAAGCCCGACTGGCAGGGGATCTAGGCTCTGGGGTCACTCCTCACGGCCGGCCCTTCGGGCCGGCCGTTTCCCTTGGGCGATGTGCACCACTGTCGAGTCACCACCCGACCGATCACTTCCCACGGTGCTCTCAGACGTGCCAGCGCCAGCCGTTGACCGGGAAGGTCCGTCCCGTACCGTCCGGATCCAGTCGTCGTGCCGGGTGCGGACACCGGCCATCATCTGCCGCACCACGGCGGCCCGCGAGCCCCACCCCGGGGACCCGGGGCCCGGGGCCGACGAAGATCTGTCCGGCCCAGAGGTGGTTCGCCGCACGCCCATGCGCGTCAGGGCCCGCGACTTCGATGTCCCCGAGTCGGCCCGAAGTGCCGACGACGGCCGGTTCGGGCTCGCGCAACTACTCCTTGCCGTACCAGAGGGTGGTGATGTTGCAGAACTCCCGGATGCCGTGCGCGGACAGCTCCCGGCCGTAGCCGGACCGCTTGGCACCGCCGAAGGGCAGGGCCGGATGGGAGGCGGTCATCCCGTTGAAGAAGACCCCACCGGCTTCGATGTCACGGGCGAACCGCGCCATCTCGTCCTTGTCGCGCGTCCAGACGTTGGAGCTGAGGCCGAACGGAGTGTCGTTGGCGAGGGCGACCGCCTCATCGAGATCGGCCACCCGATAGACGGTGGCCACCGGTCCGAACGCCTCTTCCCGGTGGATCCGCATCGAGGGATCCACACCGGTGAGGACCGTCGGTTCGTAGAACCAGCCGCGGTCCAACCCGCTCGGGCGACGGCCGCCGCACACCGCCGTGGCACCGTGCGCCACGGCGTCGTCCACCAGTTCCTCCACGTCGGAACGCCCCGCTTCCAGCGCCAGCGGCCCGATCTGTACGTCGTCCTCCAACGGATCGCCGACGGTGAGTTCGCTCATTCCCTTCGTGAACCGCTGGAGGAAGGCGTCATACACGTCGGTGTGGACGATGAACCTCTTGGCCGCGATGCAGGACTGGCCGTTGTTCTGCACCCGCGCCGTGACGGCGGTGTCGGCTGCCTGCTCGACACGGGCCGACGACATCACGACGAACGGGTCGCTGCCGCCGAGTTCCAGGACGGTCTTCTTCACCTCGTCGCCGGCGATGGCGGCGACCGAGCGGCCGGCCGGCTCGCTGCCCGTCAGGGTGGCTGCGGCGATCCGCGGGTCGCGCAGCACTCCTTCCACCGCACCGGCCCCCACCAGCAGGGTCTGGAAACATCCCCGTGGCCAGCCCGCCCGGTGGAAGAGGTCATCGAGGTAGAGCGCGGTCTGCGGAACGTTCGACGCATGCTTGAGCAGCCCCGTGTTGCCCGCCATGAGGGCGGGGGCGGCGAAGCGCACGACCTGCCAGAGGGGGAAGTTCCAGGGCATGACGGCCAGCACCACCCCGAGCGGTCGGTACCGCACGGTCACCCGGGCCGCCCCCGAGTCGTTGACGTCCTGCGTCGAGGGGTGCTCATCGGCGAGCAGGTCCGCGGCGTGTCGCGCGTACCAACGCATCGCCTTGGCGCACTTCGCCGCCTCCGCACGGGCTGCCGCGATCGGTTTGCCCATCTCGATGGTCATGGTGCGCGCGATGTGTTCCTGGTCCTCGTCCAACAGTGCGGCGGCCCGGTTGAGGAGCCGGGCGCGCGTGTCGAAGTCGAGTGACCGCTGCTCATCGACGGCAGCACGGGCGAGGGCGATACGCCGTTCGATTTCCTCGGGGCCATGGGCCTCGAAGGTCTTGAGGGTCTCGCCGGTGGCCGGGTTGACGGTGGCGATGGGCATGGTGACCTTCCTGTACTGCGGCCGGTCGACGATCGCGGGCGGCCTGACTGCCGCCGGCGATGCGTCGCGGCGGCCTGCGAACGGGTGCTGTCGATATCAGCGCGACGCCGGTGCGCGGCTCTCCAGACGCAACTGCACGTCCTTCTCCTGGTCCCCGGCCGCCGTTCCCTCGTCCTTGACGTGGAAGGCCGCGGCGAGGGTCTCCCGCATGCGGTCGACCGCCCAGTAGCCGCCCTGGAGCTCGGCTTCGACGGGTGCGCCGAGGGTGAGGGGGGTGGCGGCGGTCCTGGGGGCGGCCGTGACGTCGAAGGTTCCCGTCCACACGGTGGGGTGCCCCGTGGAGACGTGCTCCGCGTGTTCGTCCGCGGCGCGGTCGGACGCGTAGGACTGTGCCAGGAGGCGAAAGACGGTGTTGGCGTCCTCCGTGGCACAGCCGCTGATGGTCACCTCGACCGGTGAGCCGGTCGGTTCGGCGTGGTTCACCGTGGTTCCTCGCTCTCCCTGAGGGGTGTCACTCCAAAGGTTCGCCCGCCCGCGGTCAGGCTGCGAGTCGGGCGGGCCCGCATCCCCGGTCGCGATTCAGCCGGACGGCTCGTCGGGGACGGGCTGCTCGGGGTGGACGGAACCGCTGCGCGCTTCACCGCGACCGGCTCCGGCCTCGTCCGCTTCGGGGAGTTCGTCGTCGGGGGGCGGTCCGTCGGCGCCTTCTCCCTGTCCGTCCCGGTCTGCATCGGTGTCCTCGTGGCCGTCGGGCGCTGTGGACTCCTCGGGGGACGTGGGGAGAGGCAGGTCCAGTGGGTCATCGCCATCGTGTACCTGCTGATCGGGCAGGTCCCTGGGGACGAGCCGCTCCGGCTCCTGGTCGGGACTGTGTTGGTCGGTCATGGTGACTCCTGATGGGTGACAGCCGCGTTGGCCGCGGCACGGCCCGGCGTCGAACTGCGAGGGGGTCCCCGTGCACGGTTGTGCACTCCGGGGGCCCTCGCACGGTCGGAAGGTCAGCTCACGC
The DNA here is from genome assembly GCF_042753785.1 of Streptomyces sp. NPDC059256. Taxonomy (NCBI): domain Bacteria; kingdom Bacillati; phylum Actinomycetota; class Actinomycetes; order Kitasatosporales; family Streptomycetaceae; genus Streptomyces; species Streptomyces sp. NPDC059256. Next base: position 54,924 of record NZ_JBHYZO010000020.1, read on the forward strand.
CCGCGCCCTGAACGCGCCCGCGAGGACCGACGTAGCTGACGGAGCGGCGTTGGGTGGCGTTCACCCCACCCCAGACGCCGCTGCGCTGACCTGTGCTCCTGGCCCAGTCGTAGCAGGCGTCGGCCACCGGGCAGCGGGCGCAGATCTGCTTGGCCCGGTCCACCTGCTCAGCCTCGGGCCCCAGTCCGGTGATCGGGAAGAACAACTCAGGGTCCTCACTCGCGCAGGCGGCATCGCGCTGCCATTCCATGGTGTGGGGACCGTCCGGTGTGACGGCTCGAAAGCGCGGGGGCTGGCGCATGCGAATCAGTCCTCGCCCCGGACGACATGGCTCTCGGCGTCATTCGTCGTGTGCAGCTGGGGCTCGTGGTCCGCGGGGCGCTCGACGCGCGCCGGAACACAGGTGCGTATCTGCTCGCGGTCCCGTGCCTTTCGTTCACCGGGCCGGTGCAGGACATGGACACTGCCACTCGGCATCGATCCTCCTGAGTCGTCGGTCGTCGGCACCTCGCCGACGCTTCGAGTACGCGTCTGCCCCAGGAGTCACGAAGAACGCCGAATTCCCCGAATCCACCGTCGGTGCGCGCGATCCGGGTGAGACCGAACAGCCCGGTACGGGCAAGTGGCCCAACCGGACGGGGATGTCATGGACGGTACGGACGCCACGGACTCTCACCCGGCCGTGCGCCACTCCCCTGCCCGATGCGGCCCGTTGCGCACCCACACCAGCAGCACGACCGACACGACGGCTGCCAGCGCACACCAGGTGGAGACGAACTCTGTGCGCCACAACACGAGGCAGACCACGGCACCCACACCGGTCAGGATGCCGAGCAGCCGAAGGATCGGATCGCCGCTCAGCAGCAGGGCACCGACGGTCGCCAGGAGATAGCCGACGATGACCGGCACGGATTGGGGCAGGTCCAGCAGATAGCCGACCCGGTTTCCCCGGATCTCGGCGACCACCGTGCGGGTGGCGAGCGCGTAGCAGAGCGCACCTGCCGTCAGTACCCCCGCGACCAGGGGAATCGCCAGCCGTGCCCGGGCTCCGGCGGGCGCCACCAGGAGCACGCCGATGGGCACCCACAGCGGTAGCAGGGGCAGGGCGATCACCGCCCAGGTGAGGGTGGCCCATCCGGTACCACCGCCGTGTCGCCAGATGACGGACTCCACGATCTGGTGCGCGCCCAGCAACAGCGGTAGGGCTGCGAACGGCAGCTCCCGCGGCGTACGGACCCGTACGACGCAGTACGCGCCGATCGCACCGATGGCCGTACCTGCGACGAGGTCCGCCGTGGCACTCCAGCACATGGGCTCACCCCGGACCTCAGGAAGCAGGACGAAATCAGCCATATCACGCGGGGGGTCCGTACGCCCCAGGCCCTGACCGGATCGCCGACCTGATCGCCCGGTGTTCGATCATGAAGGCGACTTCGGCGGCGACGGGCCGACCGCGGACACCGGCAGGACGGACGCCCGTCTGGTCCGCCACTGCACCGAGTACGGGCAGGGGACGATCCGGCCTCGTGGACGTTTCCGCGCCTATCCCAATCGACGGTTGGCCAACACGGGGACCGCCTTGCGCACCGCGTCCACCTCCGAGAGGTCCAGATCGGCCAGCAGCAGCCCGGGGGCAGCTTCGAGCCGCTCCCGCACCGTCCCGTCCGGGCCCACGACCGCGCTGTAGCCGATTCCCGCAGGGGTCTTCGGGGGGACGTCCCGGCCCGATGCGCTCGGATCGGCCTGGTCCACGGCCGCCAACCACACGGTGGCGTCGAGCGCCCGCGCTCGCACCAGCAACTCCCACTGCTCCCGCTTGCCGGGCCCGGCTCCCCAGGAGGCCGGCAGCACGGTCAGGACGGCACCGGCATCGGCGTGCGCCCGGAAGAGTTCGGGGAACCGGACGTCGTAACAGGTGGCAAGCCCGACGCGGACGTCGTCCACATCGATCGTCACCACAGCGGAGCCGGCCGCCACCGTGGCGGACTCGGTGAAACCGAAGGCGTCGTAGAGGTGGATCTTGTCGTACGCGGCCTCGACGCCCGGTCCGGTGGCCAGCAGGGTGTTGGTCACCTTTCCGTCCGGGGCTGGGGTGAACATCCCCGCGACGACGACCAGGCCGGCGTCGTGCGCGATCTGTCGGACCTGTTCCGCCCAGGGGCCGTCCAGTGGCTGCGCCAGCGGTGCGAGCCGGGTGCCGAAGCACGCCATGGTCGCTTCCGGGAAGGCGATGAGCCGCGCACCGGCCTCGGCCGCACGGTGTGCCTCGTCCCGTACGACGACGAGGTTGCGTTCCGGGTCGGGGCCGGTGGTGATCTGGCTCAGGGCGATGCGCATGCGGTGTCCTCGTGGTGGGGAGCGGCGTCGGCGGACCGGCCGGGGGCGGCATGCACCGTATCCCCGCGGCGGGCGGTCTGGCGATGGCGCTCCCCCACGGGTGCCCTCGTGAGCCCCCGTCCCGCGCCCCGTGCGTCACAGGGCCCGCAGCAGGAGCTCAGCACGGTCAGTTGTCGCCCTCGCTCACAACGGTGGCTCGTGGAGGCCGAAGGGCGAACCCTGATCATCACGGCAGAAGGTGAACCGGCCGAAGCGGGCGACCGTCGCTTCGTCCTCGCCGAGGTCGAAGTCGTCCACGGTCCCACCGAGCGCGATCACCCGCTCCCGCGCGGCGGTCATGTCCGCGACCTTGAAGAAGAGGTAGGGGGCGGCCCGTGGATCGCCGCTGTGGACACCGCCGGCAACGTTGGGTGTCTCGATCGCGTAGCCGCCGCCCTCGCTGGGCCCGGGTGTGAAGGACCACCCGAACAGCTCACGGTAGAAGGAGCGGGCCTTGTCCGCGTCGGCCACACCCAGTTCGAAGAAGGAGATCTCACCGGCCATGACAGGGCGACCTTCCCTCGATGACAGTGCATCCACCGTACGACCGTCCCGTTTCCCCCGCACGCCCCACGCGTTGCGTATGTCACCCGGACGACATGCAGAAGGCATCCGGTCGGCACCCCTCGCACCGGAGCGCCTTCTCCTACCCGCACGCCTCCCGGTCGGCAATGCCCCGGACGGAGTAGTCCATAGGACGAAGAGGATCAAGTCCTCACAGAGAGTGCAAGGTCACAGTCCGTGCCCCTGCTGCCCCGCTGTGTCCTTGTCCTAGCATCCGAAGCATGACGGTCCTCCCCGATGACGGGTTCTCGCTGGCCGCCGAATTCCCGAACCCTTCCCACGAGCAGTGGCAGCGGCTTGTCGCCGGTGTCCTCAGGAAAACGGGCAAGGACGTTCCGGAGTCGGCAGCTGAGGAAGCGCTGTCCACGGCCCTGGAGGACGGGCTCACAACCCGTCCCCTCTACACGGCGGGCACAGCGGTTTGTACGACGGACGCATCGGGCCTCGGCGCGGGCGGCGGGGAGTTCCCCGGCTTCGCGCCCTTCACTCGCGGCGGACGCGCCGAAGGCAATGTCCCGGCCGGCTGGGACGTCCGCCAGCGCCATGACCACCCCGACCCGGCCCGGACCAACGAGGCGGTTCTCGCCGATCTGGAGAACGGGGTCACCTCCCTCTGGCTCACCGTCGGCGACGGTGGCATCCCCCTCGACGCACTCGACAGGGTGTTGGAGGGGGTGTACCTGGACCTCGCGCCGATCGTGCTGGACGCCGGCGCGGACTTCGAGGCCGCCGGCCGCGAACTGCTCCGCATCCACGCGGAGCGAGGCACACCGGCCACGGAGGTCCGGGGCAACCTCGGGGCCGACCCGCTCGGGCACGCCGCTCGGACCGGCGCCCACGACGAGGTCCCCGCTGCTCTCGCCGCAGCGGCGCGGCTGGCCCGGGAGTACCGGGAGCAGTACGCCGGACTGCGGACACTGACGGTGGACGCGCTGCCCTACCACGAGGCGGGCGCGTCGGCGGGACAGGAGTTGGGCTGCTCCCTCGCCGCAGGTGTGGCGGTGCTGCGGGAGTTGACGGCGGCCGGGCTGAGCGCCGACGAAGCCTTCGGGCAAGTGGAATTCCGCTACGCGGCCACCGCCGACCAGTTCCTGACCATTGCCAAACTGCGGGCGGCGCGACGCACCTGGGCCAGGATCGCCGAGGTCAGCGGCACCGCACAGGCTGGAGCACAACGGCAGCACGCAGTGATATCGCCGGTGATGATGACCCGCCGTGACCCGTGGGTCAACATGCTCCGGAGCACGGTCGCCTCGCTCGCCGCGGGGGTCGGCGGTGCGGATGCCGTGACCGTGCTCCCCTTCGACCACGCCATCGGGCTCCCGGACGCGTTCGCCCGGCGGATCGCCCGCAACACATCGACGATCCTCATCGAGGAATCGCACATCGGACGGGTCATCGACCCGGCCGGGGGCTCCTGGTACGTGGAGCAGCTCACGGACGAACTCGCGCATGCGGCCTGGGAGTGGTTCCAGGAGATCGAGGGCGCGGGTGGCCTGCTCGCGGGCCTGCGCAGCCGGCTGGTCGAGGAGCGTATCTCCGAGACCTGGCAGGCGCGTCGGACGAAGATCGCCCGGCGCAAGGAGCCGATCACGGGAGTCAGTGAGTACCCGCTGATCGCGGAGACACCCGTACGGCGCGATCCTGCGCCTGCCGGGCGGTCCGGCGGGCTGCCGAAGGTGCGTCGGGACATCGACTTCGAGACGTTGCGCGCCCGCTCCGACGCCCATGCCGAGCAGACGGGAGCACGGCCCCGGATCTTCGTCGCCGCGCTCGGCCCGGCCTCCGCACACACCGCGCGGGCAGCGTTCGCCGCCAACCTCTTCCAGGCGGGTGGCATCGAGCCCGTCCACGATCCGGTTTCGGTCGATGCGTCCGGCGTCGCAGCGGCGTTCGCCGCCAGCGGGGCGGAGCTCGCCTGCATCTGCTCCAGTGACGCCCTGTACGCCGAGCACGCCGACCCGGTCGCCCGGGCGCTTAAGGCGGCCGGTGCACAGTGGGTCTATCTCGCCGGGCGCCCCGGGGAGTTGCGTGAGGCACTTCTCCAAGCAGGGGTCGACGAGTTCGTCTTCGCGGGCAGCGATGCGGTCGCCGTCCTCACCTGCGCACTCGACCGGATGGGAGTGGCGTGATGAGCATTCCGGATTTCACCGGGATCGACCTGGGGGCGGCGGCCTCCGCGGCCTCGCACGACCAGTGGCGCAGCGCCGTCAAGGAAGCCATCGGCAAGGACGCGTCCGAGCTGGTGTGGGAGACGCCGGAAGGCATTCCGGTGCAGTCGTTGTACACCGGACAGGATCTGGCGGGGGTGGACTTCCTCGACACCTATCCGGGGATCGCGCCCTATCTGCGGGGCCCGTATCCGACGATGTACGTCAATCAGCCCTGGACGATCCGTCAGTACGCCGGTTTCTCCACGGCCGAGGAGTCCAACGCCTTCTACCGCCGCAATCTCGCTGCGGGGCAGAAGGGGCTCTCGGTCGCCTTCGACCTCCCGACGCACCGCGGCTACGACAGTGACCATCCGCGGGTGACCGGCGATGTCGGCATGGCTGGCGTCGCGATCGACTCGATCTTCGACATGCGCCAGCTCTTCGACGGCATTCCGTTGGACCGGATGAGCGTGTCGATGACGATGAACGGCGCCGTGCTGCCCGTTCTCGCGCTCTACATCGTCGCCGCCGAGGAGCAGGGCGTACCACCGGAGAAGCTGGCCGGGACCATTCAGAACGACATCCTCAAGGAGTTCATGGTCCGCAACACCTACATCTATCCGCCACAGCCGTCCATGCGGATCATTTCGGACATCTTCTCGTACACCTCACAGAAGATGCCGCGGTACAACTCCATCTCCATCTCCGGCTACCACATCCAGGAGGCCGGGGCGACCGCCGACCTTGAGTTGGCGTACACCCTGGCGGACGGGATGGAGTACCTCCGGGCGGGCAAGGGCGCCGGGTTGGACGTCGACGCGTTCGCACCGCGGCTCTCGTTCTTCTGGGCGATCGGGATGAACTTCTTCATGGAGGTCGCCAAGCTGCGGGCGGCGCGGTTGCTGTGGGCGAAGCTGGTGAAGACGTTCGATCCGCAGAACCCCAAGTCGCTCTCCCTGCGCACGCATTCGCAGACCTCGGGCTGGTCGCTGACGGCGCAGGACGTGTTCAACAACGTCACACGCACCTGTGTGGAGGCGATGGCCGCGACCCAGGGACACACCCAGTCGCTGCACACCAACGCACTCGACGAGGCGTTGGCCCTGCCGACCGACTTCTCCGCACGGATCGCCCGCAACACCCAGTTGCTGCTCCAGCAGGAGTCGGGGACCTGCCGGGTCATCGATCCATGGGGCGGCAGCGCCTACGTGGAGCGGTTGACGCATGACCTCGCTCGGCGCGCCTGGCAGCACATCGAGGAGGTGGAGGCCGCCGGGGGGATGGCGCAGGCGATCGACGCGGGCATTCCCAAGCTCCGGGTCGAGGAGGCCGCGGCCCGCACCCAGGCACGGATCGACTCCGGACGGCAGCCCGTCATCGGGGTGAACAAGTACCGGGTGGAGACCGATGAGGAGATCGACGTCCTCAAGGTCGACAACTCCTCGGTGCGGACCCAGCAGATCGCCAAGTTGCGTCGGCTGCGCGAGGAGCGCGACGAAGCGGTGTGCCAGGACAGTCTGCGTGCCCTCACCGAGGCCGCTGGACGCGGTGCCGGTCCGGGTCTTGAGGGCAATCTCCTGGCGCTGGCCGTGTCCGCTGCCCGGGCGAAGGCGACGGTGGGAGAGATCTCGGACGCCCTGGAGAAGGTGTACGGGCGCCACTCGGGGCAGATCCGTACCATCTCGGGTGTGTACCGCAAAGAGGCAGGCGAGTCCCCGGCCGTGGAGCGCACCCGGGCCGCGGTGACGGCGTTCGAGGAGGCGGAGGGCCGACGACCGCGCATCCTGGTGGCCAAGATGGGCCAGGACGGTCATGATCGCGGGCAGAAGGTGATCGCCACGGCCTTCGCGGACCTCGGTTTCGACGTGGATGTCGGCCCGCTGTTCCAGACACCGGCCGAGGTGGCACGGCAGGCGGTGGAGGCCGACGTCCACATCGTCGGGGTGTCCTCGCTGGCCGCGGGTCACCTCACCCTGGTGCCCGCACTGCGGGAGGAGTTGGCCGCCGAGGGCCGTGAGGACATCATGATCGTGGTGGGCGGGGTGATCCCACCGCAGGACGTGCCGACCCTGCACGAGGCGGGTGCCGCGGCCGTGTTCCCCCCGGGCACGGTGATTCCCGACGCCGCGCACGATCTGTTGCGGACATTGGCCGCCGCGCTCGGCCACGAGGTGTGAGTCGGTGCCCCCGGTGCGATCGACGATCGACGTCGACAACTATGTGACAGGTGTACGGGCGGGCTCCCGGGCCCACATCGCGCGGGCCATCACCCTGGTGGAGTCCACCAGGGCCGATCACCGGGTGCTGGCCCAGCAGTTGCTGACCGCGCTGCTTCCCCACGCCGGGGCGGCTCGGCGGGTGGGCATCAGCGGGGTTCCGGGGGTGGGCAAGTCCACCTTCATCGATGCGTTGGGCACCATGCTCACGGGGCTCGGCCACCGGGTCGCGGTGCTCGCGGTCGACCCGTCCTCCAGTAGGACCGGGGGGTCCATCCTCGGCGACAAGACCCGGATGGAGCGACTGGCGACGGACCCTGCCGCGTTCGTCCGCCCCTCTCCCACCGCCGGGACCCTCGGCGGAGTGGCCAAGGCGACCCGCGAGACCATCTTGGTGATGGAGGCTGCGGGGTACGACGTCGTCCTCGTGGAGACCGTCGGCGTGGGGCAGTCGGAGACGGCGGTCGCCAACATGGTCGACACCTTCCTCCTGCTGACCCTGGCGCGGACCGGGGATCAGCTCCAGGGCATCAAGAAGGGCGTCCTGGAGTTGGCGGACGTCATCGCGGTCAACAAGGCGGACGGCCCGCACGAGCGGGACGCCCGGGCGGCGGCCCGGGAACTCGCCGGGGCGCTGCGGCTGATGCATCCCGTCGATGCGGCTTGGACTCCCCCGGTGCTGTCGTGCAGTGCCCGCGAGTCCATGGGCCTGGACACCGTGTGGGAGCGGATCGAGCAGCATCGGACCCTGCTGGAGTCCACGGACCGGCTGGCGGCAAAGCGCCGCGACCAACAGGTCGACTGGGCCTGGTCCATGGTGCACGACACGCTGACGGATCGGCTGCGCAGCCATCCACGGGTGCGGGCCCTGACCCCTGAGGTGGAACAGGAGCTACGGGACGGCCAGTTGACGGCGACCCTCGCCGCGGAGCGTATCCTGGACGCCTTCCAGCAGCCCCGGTAGCGAGCGGGCGCTGGAGTCGAGCGGGCAGGGGGTGGGGTGCGGCCCACCCCCTGCCGTTGTGCGTGCACCCGGTCGGCTCACGGCGTCCCGAGCTGATAGAGATTGAAGCGGTAGTCCTGGATCTGACGGCGCATCACCGCGGCCATGGCGCGGAGCATCCCCCGTTGGGGCTGGGAGATCCGGCGGCTGACGGCGGCGGGTAGCCGTGCGAAGGTGCAGCTCTGGGTGAGGGTCAGGCCAGGGTGCCACTGCGCCACCCGAGTGGGATCGTCGCAGCGCCAGCGCAGCCGCGCGGCGACCTTCCCCAGCACATCGTGGCCGTCCTGGTTGTCGACCAGCCAACTGGACGCGGTATCCAGCGCGAGGTACGCCCCGGGCAGTCGCTCCACGATCATCCGGATCACACGGCGCACATCGTCCTCGTCGAGGGACATCAGTGCGGCTTCGGCGGCGACGAAGTACGGTCCGGGGCTCTGACGCACGACGTCGATCCACGAGGGATCGGTGACGGAGGTGGTGAGGGTGCGCCGACGCTCGGACGCCTGGTCGTGGGGGTCGGTTCGCACTGTCGCGGCAGGGGCGAGGTCGAACCAGTTGACGGTCCCGTTGTCGAGCCGTTGGAAGCGGGTGGCGAGCCCGCTGCCGATGTCGACCACGGTTCCGGTCGGGTGTTGGGTGAGGAAGTCGTGGACCCAGGTGTCGAAGAGGAGGGTACGGACATTGGAGCCGATCTCGCCGTGCGGGCCTTCGAACCGACCCCCGTCGTCCAGGGCGTCGACCGGCTCCACCGCGCGAAGATCCCGACGGACGCTGGGGGGCACGAGGCTCTGCGCGGCTCGGGCCCGCGGCGCGGCGAGCAGGGTCCGTCGGGGTTCGCCGAGGTCGGGCACGCGTGCGGTCCGATGCTCCATGATCATCTCTCCTGGGTGGTGTCGTCGATGCGGTGCGACGACGGAGCGCCAGTGTAGTTAGGTAAGCCTAACTTGCACCTCGGCGGGTGGTCACTTCTCTGTCAGCCGCCCGCGAATGGCCCGACTCCACTCCGAGGAACACCCTCTGACCTGGACATCATCGGCCAACGAAGCTGAGTGACCTGAGAGTCACCCTCACCCGATCGATGCTCCAGGTGTCCGGTAGTGCCACGAGGGATGCTCTGAACGGTGATGCGTCGGGGGCTTCGGGCCCGCAGGGGGCCGCTACGCGGATGGATGTGTGGGCGACCACCCGTGTCGGGCCCGGGCGGGTGGCCACCGTACTCAGCACGCCTGTACTCGGGAAACGATCGGGGCAGGCGGGTAACGTGCGTCCATCAACGGCACGCCCCCGGAGCTGCCGAAGGCGCGCACCGGGCGAGGAAGTGAAGGTGGCTGAGGGATGAGGCTCACGGTCCTGGGCGGCGGAGGCTTCCGGCTTCCACTGGTGTACTCGGCGCTGCTGGGTGACCGCGCCGAAGGGCGGGTCACCGACGTCGTCCTGCACGACGTGGACGCCGACAGGCTCACCGCCATCGCACGTGTCCTCGCCGACCAGGCCGAGGGCGTACCGGACGCGCCGACCGTGTCCGTGACGACGGACCTCGACGAGGCCCTGCGCGGCGCCGACTTCGTGTTCTCCGCGATCCGGGTGGGCGGTCTCGCCGGTCGGGCCGACGACGAACGCATCGCCCTGGCCGAAGGAGTGCTGGGGCAGGAGACGGTGGGTGCGGGTGGCATCGCGTACGGGCTGCGGACCGTGCCCGTCGCCCGGGAGATCGCTCGCCGAGTGGCCCGCTGGGCACCGGACGCCTGGGTCATCAACTTCACCAATCCGGCCGGTCTGGTCACCGAGGCCATGGCGCGGGAGTTGGGCGACCGGGTGATCGGCATCTGCGACTCCCCGGTGGGTCTCGGGCGCCGGGTCGCACGGGTGTTGGGCGTGGACCCCGACCGGGCCTGGTTCGACTACGCGGGCCTCAACCACCTCGGCTGGCTGCGCGGAGTGCGGATCGACGGCCGTGATGAACTGCCGAGGCTCCTCGGGGACCCCGCCCTGTTGGGTTCCTTCGAGGAGGGCAAGCTCTTCGGGGCGCAGTGGCTCCAGTCGCTCGGCGCGATCCCCAACGAGTATCTGCACTACTACTACTTCAACCGTGAGGCGGTGCGTGCCTACCGCGAGGCCGACCAGACCCGCGGGGCCTTCCTCCAGGAGCAGCAAGCAGGGTTCTACACCCGGATGGCGCGCTCTCCCGCCGGGGCCTGGGAGCAGTGGGACCGTACCCGGGCGGAGCGTGAGGCGACCTACATGGCGCACAACCGGGAGGCGGCGGGTGCCGGGGAACGGGACGCCGACGACCTGGAGTCCGGTGGCTACGAGCAGGTGGCGCTGGCGCTGATGCGGGCCATCGCCCACCACCAGCGCACCTCGCTCATCCTCAACGTCCGCAATCGTGGCGCCCTGGACGCTGTGGACGGGGACGCGGTGGTCGAAGTGCCGTGCTTCGTCGATGCGAACGGTGCCCACCCGGTGGCCGTCGCGCCCCTGCCTGAGGACGCCACGGGCCTGGTGCGTGCGGTGAAGGCCGCGGAACGGGAGGTGCTGGCTGCGGCTGAGAGCGGTTCCGCGGCACGAGCGGTCAAGGCGTTCGCGATCCACCCGTTGGTGGACTCGGTCACCGTCGCCCGTCGACTGCTGAAGGGGTACGCGGCGGTCCATCCGGGTCTGGCCTATCTGCGCTGAGCGCCCCGGCAGCGGGGCGGCAGCCCCGACGCCCCGAGGGGCCGGATCGGCTCGCACGGGGCGTCAGCAGGGCCTGTGGCTAGCCGAGTTCCAAGCTGGTGACGCCGAAGACGCGCTCACCACGGAGGTCAGGAGCAGGCCCGGTGTACATCCGTACGGTGGGGAACTGGGCCGTCAGTCCACGTTCGGTCGCCAGCGCGGCGGCGGCGGGCTGGGTCTCGGGCATGTCGACTGCGACCTCGTCCGTGGGGCCGAGGTGCGCGGTCAGCGCATCCAGCACGGCCGCCGCGTCCTCGGCAGTGTCGGCGAAGAGAGGACCGACCCGATGGGTGTCCAGGCCCGGCCTGATCACTCCGTATCCGGTGACGGTCTCCTCGCGGAGCCGTAGGTACGCGGTGTGCCCGGGCGCGGTGAGCCAACGGGACAGGAAGGCGCGTCGTTCGGCGGGGAAGCAGTGGCGGTCGTAGGCGACGATCGCATCGAGGTGCGCGGGGGTGGCCGGAACGACGCTGTCGGCCACGTGACCCTTGCGCGGCACACCGCCGTAGCGGACCGTCCCGTAGGCGGGTGTGAAGCCGGAGCGCTGGTAGTTCTCCTGCTGCGCCGGTACGGCGTCGAGTCCGACGAGTCGACTGCCGGCATGGGGGAAGGCCGCGCGCCAGGTCCTCAACCCCAGCCCCTGGCCCCGAAGATCGGGGCGGACGAGGTAGTAGCCCAGGAAGGCGTAGTCGTCCGAGTAGTTGACGACCGAGATGGCGGAGACGGGCTCGCCCGCGATGCGTCCGATGAAGAAGCCTGAGGGGTCGGTGGGGTGGAAGCACGCCACGTCTCCGTTGCCGGGGTTCCACCCTTCGGCTGCGGCCCAGGTGGCGATGTGCTGCCACTCCTGCGGCGAGGAGCTGCTGACGGTGAGGTCCTCGGACGTCCGAACGGTCTCGTCGAGTGGACGGGTCATGGGGCGGATTCCCTTCTGGGGTTGTCTCGATGGCCGGCGCGGAGCGGCCGGCTCACACCAGGTCCATGGCGGCGACTTCGTCGGGGCTGCCGTAGCTGACCGGGCCCTGGAAGCGTCTGCGTGCGGCGGCGAACCACCAGGCGGTGGCCACCAGGAGGACCACCCCGAGGGCTATCGGCGCGTAGTTGAAGGTCGTCGGGGTAATGGGTGAGACGTGGGGCAGCATGAACAGCACGCTGCTGAAGACGATCCAGGCCACGGCCGTGCGCGCGACGGGCCTGCCCCAGCGTCCGAGGTGCCAGGGGCCCGGCTCGAATTCCGTGCCCAGTCTCAGTCGGAGATAGATGGGTACGCCATAGGCCAGATAGAGCCCGACGACGTTAACACTGACGATCGCCGCGAACACGGTGTGCGACCACCAGGCCGGTGTGATCAGCAGGAAGGAACAACCCGCGGCCAACCAGACCGCCTTGACGGGTGTCCGGGTACGTGGTGATACCGAATGCCACAGCCGGGAGCCGGGCATGGCCCCATCTCGCGCAAAGGCGAAGATCTGGCGGGTATTGCTGGTCATGTTGGCAAGGCCGCAGAAGAGCATCGACCCGATGACGACGAGCAGCAGCAGCCGTGCGGTGCCCGTGCCGAGGGCATCGATGAGAATCCGTACGGGCGGCGCCGAGGAACTCGCTGTAGTCGGGTAATCGCGGATCGCGAACACCAGGGCGATCATGAGAATGAGACCGGCGACGGCGGAGCAGCCGATGGCCCACATGATGCCCCTGGGCGTACTCACCGTGGACTTCACCGTCTCTTCGGACATGTGGAAGCTTCCGTCGAATCCCGTGAAGGTCCAACTGGTGACCAGCAGACCGAGCATTGCGGCGTAGACGGCATTGGAGAAGCCGGTGGTGTTCACGAAATGCGTGGTGAAGCCGGGCGATTGATGGTGACTGGGGATCAGGACGAGACTGAGGACGATGACCGTCACGCCGATGGTCAACCACCATACGGAGATGCGGTTGAGGGCGGCGACGAGGTGCACGGTGTAGGTGTTGGCGAGCGCCTGGACGAGCAGGATGGCCGTGGTGATGACGACAGTGCGGTGGCCCGTGACCTGATAGCCGGGCCACTGCATGACGATGAACGCCTGGATGAAGGTGGCCGCGGCGTAACCGGTAGCTGCTGTTCCGCCGATCTGGCCCACGAAGTTCAGCCAACCCGTGTACCAGGACCAGGCGCCCCGGTGTCTCTTGGCGAGTTTCCCCGCGGAGAAGTAGAGGGCCCCGCTCGTGGGATAGGCCGAGGCGATTTCCCCCATGGCCGCACCGACGAAGAGGACCATGATGGATACGCCGATCCAGCCGAACACCAGAATGAGCGGTCCGCCCGAGACCATACCGAATCCAAAGGCGGAGAAGATGCCGGAGATGACATTGATGATGGTGAAGGAGATGGCGAAGTTGTCGAATGTGCGAAAACGTCGAGTGAGTTTCCGCGGGTATCCCATCGCATGCAGTGTCGCGTCATCGTCGAGAACGACGGCGCCATCATCGCGATGACGTTTCCTCGGCCGGATGGCAGTCATTCTCTCGGACACGACAGCGTCATTTTCCTTTCTGACTGGACAGACGGTCGATTTCTATGCTCAATGAGAGCCGGGAACGGGCAATCCACAGGCCCGTCGCGCTCGGGACAATTGGTCCTCGGGTGAACCGAAGACGCTCCACGGCATACGCGCAGCAAAGGGGCCCATGGCCGCCAGGACTTCACGGGCTTCGAATTCCCGCCGTCCCAGATAGAGGGCGTGCGCCAGATAGGAGAGGTCGAGGACGGGTGTGAAGCGGTAGTCGGCGAGTTGGGGGAACCAGTGGGTGTAGCCCGCTGCCGCCGTGGCCACGCACTGTGGCTGCCGCCAGGCATGGTGGGCCAGCAGGGAGTTGGGGTCGTACTCCTCGGCCAGGGCCACCAGGGGCAGCAGGCGCACGGCGGATGCCAGGGGCGCGCGGTTGCTGAGGAAGGCGGCCACATCCCAGCGCGCGCTGGCCGTGCCGCCGTACCGGGTGAAGAAGAAGGCGAGAAAACGGTGGTGCGCCTCGCGGTTCCAGGGGTCGAGGCGCAGGATGCGGGCGAAGAGTTGCCAGGGTCCGGGTGGTGAAGTCAGGAGGCCGAGCGGGGCTCGGTCCATCGGACGCCGGATGCGGGTGATCGCCAACTGGGCGACCCGGGGGGTGGGATCGGTCGGCAGCAGACGGGCGGCCCGCTCGGCCGCGGCGTTGGCGATGTCCACCAGCGCTTCGGTGTGCGGTCCCCCTTCATCGGCCGAGCGCAGCGCGCGGAGCATCGCGACCCGCGCCCACAACAGGGACGATTCGGGCCCCGGTTCCTCGGCCAACCAGCGTTCGGCGAGATCGGAGTCGGCTGCTTCGGACGCCAGCACCAGCGAACGGTGCGCCCTGACCTCGAAATCCCCTCGCACTTCCCGGAGAACCTCCTCTGCTCCGAGGTATCGCCCCGCTCGTACGTCGATGCAAGCACGCGCCAGCTGGTGGTCATCAGCTGCCGGATGCCAAACGTACTGTGTATGGAACGGGCCAGCGGCCACGGTCTGTCCCCCTTCCCCCCGGACGGCGCCGTCCGCCCGCATTCCGGTCGCGCCGGACAATGCCGGATCACTGTCGATCACCGGCTGCGGGATCACACCCTACTCAGGACCCAGTGAGAGGGAAAACACTCGGTCGGCGAACGTTGGCCGGGTCTATTGCACATCACCGAGGGGGTTGGCATATGCCGTCTCCCATACACCCGGTGATAGCCGCCCACTTCTAGAACATGTGCTCCATGGTGAAGGTGTCGCATCGTCTGAGCGAGCTGGAAATGGGCTGCGCGGGCCTCCGGGTTCGATCGGGAAGTTGACCGAGCGTCGAAATGGCGGGCGACTCACCCGTTCGCCCGGAGCGACGACACCTCAAGGATGGACACTCGTTGGACAGGCATGATCATCCCTCGACACTCAGTGCTCATTTTCTCGGCCTGTATCGCCACGGCTCTCGTGGTCGGGCCCCTATCCGCCAGTGCCGGTGCCCAGCTCTCATCGAACACGGTCACGATCGATCAGGTGGGAAGAATCGCCTCGGATGGCGCGATCACTCTCACCGGCACCTACCGCTGCTCATCCCAGAGCATCGGCCCGGTCTTGATCGGGTCCCAGGCGATCCAGGGCAGCAGCCGGGTCCACCTCGAAGGGGTCGTGGCGACCTGCGACGGTCAGCAGCGCAGCTGGCGTGCGACCGGCCGAGGGACCGAAACGCTCGTTCCGGGAGCGGCGAGCAGTGAGGCGACACTCCTCCACCTGGACTTCTCGCACGGGCTGGTCCCCTTCCCGAAGGTCCTGACCTCGGGCACCGGTTCGCTACGGCTCCAGCGAAGCTGACGGCGCCTCGGTTCACTCCCAGCGCGAGGCGAGCAGCAGCGCAATGTCGTCCGGTCGGTCGGTTGCCGCCCTCGCCTCGCGGATCAGGCGGTCGGCCGTCTCGGCCAGCGGAGACGCGCCGCACTCGGCGAGGGTGCTGCGCAGCCGCTCCACTCCGAGGTCGATGTCGATGCCCGGCTGTTCCACCAGCCCGTCGGTGTACAGCGCGAGGACGGCACCGGGCTTTAGGCGCAGCTCCGTCACCGGGTAGGTGGCCGACGCGTCGACCCCGAGCACCACGCCTCCCGCCAGATCGAGGACTTCCGTCACGCCGTCCGGGCGGTACAGCAAGGGCTGGGGGTGGCCGGCCCGTACCGCCTGGGTGTGGCCGGTCAAGGGGTCCACGACGATGTAGCAGCAGCTCGCGAACTGACCCGGATCGAGGTCGATGAGAAGCCGGTTGGTCCCGCTCATCACCTCTTCGGGAGCCTCCCCGCTGAGTGCGAACGCCCGGACCGCGCTCCTGATCTGCCCCATGGTGGCCGCCGCGGAGACCCCATGCCCCTGGACGTCCCCGATGACGAGGGCGAGCCGGTCCCCGGTCTCGACGACGTCGTACCAGTCGCCCCCCACGTCCATGCCCTGGGTGCCGGGCAGATAGCGGCCGACGGTGGCGGCGTTGTCGAGCACGGGCAGTTGATGTGGCAGGAGGGCGTCCTGGAGCCCGCGGGCGAGCGCCGCTTCGGTGTCGTAGCGCTGGGCACGGGCGAGTGCCTGGGCGATCAGTCCGGCGAGGGCGGTGAGGACCGCGCGTTCTTCGGGGCTGAATCCGCGCGGCTGGTCGAAGCCGAGGATGCAGGAGCCCACCGGTCGACCGGAGGCGATCAGGGGGAGGAACGCCCGGGCTCCGACGTGGGCGTCCAACGGAATGCCGGGGTAGGCGTCACCCAGTTGCTCCATCGACTCGAAGAAGATGGGGCGACCGGAGGTGAGTGTCTCCACGCCGGGCAGTCGTGAGTCGAGCGCCACCCCGTCGAAGCGGTCGAGGAAACCTTGGGGGAATCCGGTCTCCCAGGCGAGGAAGAGATGGCGTTCGTGCAGGAGGTAGATCGCCAGTTGTCGGCCGCCGAAGGCGGGCAGCAGTTCCTCGGTGACGACGGCGGACACTTGACGGGCGGTCACTGCCTCGGTCAGGGCGATCGCCAGTGCCACCGGTCGGTAGAGCGCCGAGGCCCGGTCCGCGGGTGAGCCGGCTCCGGGGCCGAGCACGGTCCCGGGTGCGACGGCGGGCTCCACCTCGGGCACTTGTGAGGGTTCCTCCGCGGCGACGACGGTGGCCGTCAGTCCGTCGTGACCCGAGTGGAGCGAGAAGGCCAGCCAATCCTGCGGAGTGCGGCGGGCCACGAAGTCGACCGGGGTGTCCGACATCAGGGATGCGCGGAAGTGGTCTTCGTAGACGGTGTGCCCGAGCCAGGGCAACACCTCCCAGAGCACCCTGCCCGTCAGTTCGGTCCGGGCCCGACCGAGCAGTGTCTCCGCGCTGTGGTTGAGATAGGTGATGCGGCCGAGCCGGTCCATGGAGAAGACACCGCGCGGCAGCCGATCCGTCGCCTCGAAGACGATCGGGGCCGACCCGAGGTCGATCAGGCAGCCATCGAGCCGCACCGCCTCCTGCACGGTGGGCGGTTGCTCCGGAGCGGTGGAGAGTTCGAGGAAGTACGGTCGCCCGTCCGGTCCGCGGACCTGGATCCTGCGCCGTGCCCGGCGACCGGTCGAGGCGAGTTGACGTGCCAGGGCCCAGATGCCCAACACGTCCTCGTGCAGCAGCCGATCGGTCAGCGCCTCCACGGTGCCCCCGAAGTGCTCGGGCGCGATTCCCACCATGGCGCACAGCTCGTCGTCGACGGTCAGGGTCCCGCTGTCGAGTTCCCAGGTGAAGTGGCCGATGCGGACCAGTGGCGTGCTGACGGAGGGGAGTTGGACGGGTTGGGGTTCGCCGTCCCAGGCCACCGGGACGCCCCGCCGGTCCAGGTCGCCGAGCGTCGACGCCAGTCGGCGGGCGACGTTGTGGATGCGGTGGCGGTCACTGTTCTCGACCGGATGGCCCGGCGTGGCCCGCCTCATTACGGCGAGCACACCGAACTTCTCCCGACCGCCGACGATCGGGACGTAGAGCGAGCTGAAGGGGAAGGGCAGGCCCGCCATCAGCTGCGGGAATCGCCGCATGGACTCCTCCGCGTCGGCCAGGTGGATCGCACGCCCCGAGCGATACGCCTCAGCGACCGGGAAGGGCCGGTTGGCGTGCATCCGCCACCAGGGGTGGAAGAGCCTGGCCGGCAGCCCGGCGAGCACGGCCAGCCGCAGGAGACCCTCCGTGGAGGAACGCAGATAGACACCGCCCGCGTATCCGCCGACGGCTTCCGCCGCGCCGACCGCGGCCTGGGCGAGCGCGACGTCCAGGTCTCCGGGAGTGCGCTGACCGCTCGGGGACGCCTCGGGGTGCTCCTGCACATCGGCATCCGACGGTCGTGGCGGAAGCCGCCCCGCCTCGCCGTACCAGGTCATCTGAGGCGTTCCTTCGGGTGGTGGCAGATCGCGGACAAAGGACTCCAGGTCGCCGCCCCGGTGCGTCCGGCCCCGGCCGCCCGTGCCGTCGCAGGACGCCGGGTTGCCACCGGGTGGACCTGCTCCTCCGCCTTGCGCTGCACGACACAGCCCCCGCTCGTTCGATCCTGACCGACCAAAGACACGCCCAAGCCCAATATGCTCCTCAGCCACCAGCCCGCGCATCTCATGATGGAGCGCGCACCTCCGGATGCCTCACCCCGGCAACTGGTCCGACGCGGCGGCGATCGACTGGTCCACCGGTCCACCTGTCGTCCGGTATCTGAGACAACAGGTAGGGCCCGCACGTACATCCGTCGTACGGCAAGTGCTCCTGGGCTATGTTGAGGCGGGAGTGGGACGAGAAGGAGTGACACCGGTGCCATCAGATCAGCAGACACGCGCACAGGCGTCTGCGATCACGCCGGGAAGACCGGCTCCCGATGCGGAGCCCGCCCCCACGGACAGGGTCCTGGCCCTCTTCGGAGGTCATCGGCTCTCCCCTGGCCAGCGGCGTATCGCGCAGTACATCACCGAACACCTCACCGAGGCCGCGTTCTTGTCGATCACCGATCTGGCCGATCGCGTGGGGGTGAGTCAGCCGTCGGTCACCCGGTTCGCCGCTTCGGTGGGCTTCAGCGGGTACCCCGCGCTGCGCGAGGCCCTGCAACCGATCGCACTCAGCGCGGTGGCCGCCTCTCCCGAGTCACGCGAGGAGAACCGCCGCAACGAGTTGCAAGCGGCGGTGGACACCGAGATCGACAACCTGGAGAGCCTGCGGCGGCTGCTCGCCGACACACAGCAGATGCTCGACGTCGGCGGGGAGCTGGCCCGGTCGGTCCCTTTGACCGTCCTCGGGCTGCGCATCTCCGTCTCCCTCGCGGAGTACTTCGCCTATGCGGCGCGCCGCATCCACCCCGATGTCCGGACGGTGACCCGGGGCGGCAGCGTCGCCTATGACGCCCTCCTCCAGTCGAGGGAGGCGGGCGGGACCTGGGTGCTGGCCTTCGCGATGCCTCGGCACGCCAAGGAGACCCTGGCGGCCATGCGGGCAGCACGCAGCGCAGGACTGCGCATCGCGCTGATCACTGATCTGGCCCTCGGCCCGCTGACGGACGAGGCAGACGTGACGTTCGCCGCCGCCACCGGTTCCCGGCTGGTCTTCGACTCCTACGCGGCGCCCGGTGTACTTTCCGCAGCTCTGCTCCAGGCCATGGCGGACGCCGACCCCCAGCGCACCCAGGTCCGGCTGGAGGGCTACGAACAGGCCGCGGAGCACCACGACTTCTTCCTGGAGGACTGACCCCCGACCGCCCGGGGCCGAAGGTTCGACGATGAACCAATATGCATGAATTTTTTCATACCCTTGATTACTCAACGGTATATATATTTACTGAACCGGTGACCGGAGATCCTCGGATCCCCGGTCCGGTTCCACGCCACCAAGGATTCGGCAGCTCGCAACGATGCTCATCACCCCTCGCGCCGCCTTAAGCGGTGCGTATCACCTCCCGGAGCCGGGACCCGTCCCGCCCGCGGGCGACATCGGCGACACCGATTCCCCTTGGCCCGTGCGGGCCCACTAGAGCCGGACACCCACGAAGGAACGCTTGTCCTCCTCGCGTTGCCTCCGCGGTAGTCCGTGAGGGCACTCCGTCCCCTGCGGATGCCCCCTTCGGCGGCCTCGGTCTACCCCTGGGTCGAGGCCGCCGCAATCACCACCGGGCGTGATCAGCCATCCTGCTCCGCGGCGACCGCGTCCGCGATGTACGCCTCGGCGCCCGCCTTGTCCACACCGGCCGCCGCAAGGACCCCACCGCCGCCCTCCTGCTCCAGCAGTGCCAGCAGGACGTGCTCGGTGCCGATGTGGTTGTGGCCCAACCGCAACGCCTCTCGATAGGCCAGCTCCAACGCCTTCCGAGCACCGGCGTCGTACGGGACGAGCGGGGGGACCTCCTCCGCCGCGGAGGGAAGGGCGTCCGTGGCCAACTGTCGCACCGCGTCCAGCGGCACCCCTTGCGCCTGAAGGGCACGGGCCCCCAACGACTGGCGCTCGCTCAGCAGGCCCAGCACCAGATGGATCGGGGTGATGTGCTGGTTGCGGGCAGCGTGCGCCTCGTTCTGAGCGGCCACGACCACATTCTTCGCCCGGGTCGTGAACCGACTGAAGCCCTGGTTGGGATCGAGGTCGGACGGCTCGCCGGCTTTGGCCACGAAGCGCTTCTGCGCGGCCTGGCGGGTCACTCCCATGCTCTTGCCGATCTCCGTCCACGAGGCACCCGAGCGACGCGCCTGGTCCACGAAGTGACCGATGAGGTGGTCGGCGAGATCGCTGAGGTGGTCGGCGGCGACGACCGCCCCCGAGAGTTGGTCGAGCTCGTCCGGATGGGCGGTCTTGATCGCCTCGATCAGATCGTCGAGACGTACGGGCTGAGCTATCTGCGCAGGCTTCTCCATGCGTCAACCTTAGGTTGACACCTCGTTGGCGTCAACCGCGAGTTGACACGACTGTGCCCGCCGCTGCCCAGCCGGAACGGACGCCCCGAAGACGAAGCGCTGACACTTCTGCTGACACTTCTTCGGGCGAGCGCGCAAACACCCGGAGGGCGTCGACGACATGGGGACGATGAGTCCGGGCGCCGACGGGAGTCTGCCCCGCACAAGCCGCTCCGAGGAGGAGACCCGATGAGCAATGACACGGCGGAGATCACGGCCCTGGTCGAACGATGGGCTCGGGCGGTGCACGAGGGGGATCTGGCGGGGGTGCTCGCGGACCACACCGACGACATCGTCATGTTCGACGTCCCCCCGCCCGAGCAAGGCGTTCGCGGGATCGACGCCTACCGGGCCACCTGGCCGCCCTTCTTCGACTGGCAGCGGCAAGGAGCCTGTTTCGAGATCGACACCATCGAGGTCACGGCCGGCGACCGGGTCGCCTTCGCCCAGGCACTGTTGCGCTGCGCCGACGCGGACACCCTCCGCACCGACCCGGACCAACGGCTACGACTCACCCTGGGGTTCCGCAGGGAGGAAGGCCGTTGGCAGGTCGCCCACGAACACCACTCCTTCACCCTGCATCCCTGATCACGGCCGTCGGACTGACACAAGGGGATGGACCCCGCCCGTACCGCAGTCCTACGAGAGGGCGCCCGGGGTCCTCGAACCTGCCGCCGACCCCGCGGGTTGGAACCACGGGGACCCACCGGCCATGGCCTGCTCCACCTGGAAACGCTCCCAGGGCGGCAACACGGGCAGGGCGTCCACAGCGAACCAGCCCACTTCCAGTGACTCGTCGTCGTTCACCCGCGCCTCACCTCCGATCGCACGGCAACGGAAGGTGATGTCCAGGTACTGACAGCGATCCCCGTTGGGATAGACGACCGGCTTCGGCATCGCCCGGACCAGGGCCACGCTCTCGGGGACGCAGTGCACGGCGGTCTCCTCGTACACCTCGCGGACCGCGGTGTCCGCGGGTTCCTCGCCCGGCTCGGGAATACCGCCGATGGTCGACCAGCGTCCGTCGTCGGCGCGCCTGCCCAGCAGGACCCGTCCCCGTTCGTCGAAGACGACGGCCGACACTCCTGGCAACAACAACAGCTGGTGGCCCGCGTCTGCCCGAATGTCACGGATGAAGTCAGGGGTTCCCATGGCGCGACCCTAACGCTCTTGAGTGCTTCCCTCGGAGCCGGCGGCGGCCCGGGACGAACGCCGAACCCGCACCGCCTCGACCGCGACCCGGCCGAGACCTCCGGCCGCGAGGAGCAGCAGGATCGCCTCGGGCCAGAGGCCGAGCCGAGTGGCAGGAGTCAGCGAGGAGCGCAGCGGCACCTCGGCGACCAGGGCGTCAGGGGTGAACATCCGGGTCTTCTGGACGACCTTGCCATCCGGCATGATCACGGCGCTGACTCCGCTGGTCACGGGAACGACCACGGACCGTCCGTGCTCGACCGCCCGCACCCGGGACATCGCCAACTGCTGGTACGTCATCTCGCTGCGGCCGAAGGTGGCGTTGTTGCTCGGTACCGAGATCAGCTGGGCGCCTTCCGTGACGGTGTCCCGCGCCATGTCGTCGAAGGCGGCCTCGTAGCAGGTGACCAGACCCACCTTGGTGCCCGCGAGGTCGAAGACTCCCACCTCGTCCCCGGGTCCGAAGTCCCGGCGAACCCGATCGACGTCCGAGCTGAAGATCCGCACCACGGAGCGCATGGGAATGTACTCCCCGAACGGCTGCACATGGCGCTTGTCGTAGGTGTTCACGGGGCCGCGCTCGGGGTCCCACTCGATGAGGGTGTTGCGGAGCTTCCCCGTGTCGGGAGTGAGCACCGCGCCGACGACGGTCGGCACACCGATGGCCCGCACGGCCCGATCGATCTCGACCCGGGCGTCGGCGTTGCGGTAGGGATCGAGGTCGGACGAGTTCTCCGGCCACAGCACGAAGTCGGGCTGCGCCACCTTGCCGGCTTTCACATCCGCGGCCAGTTCCTCGGTGCGCCGTACGTGGTTGTCGAGCACCGCACGCCGTTGGGCGTTGAAGTCGAGGCCGAGCCGGGGCACATTGCCCTGGATCGCAGCGACCGTGGCGGTGCCGTCCTCGGCCGAGTCGTCGACGAGGGGCAGCGCGGCCAGGGCGGCCGTGACGGGTACCAGAAGACTCAGGAGCGCCGCGGCCATCGGCCCCCGGGGCAGGGCGCCACTGCGCCTGTACGCCACCACGCGACGCACGGTTTCGAACAGACCGAACCCACAGAGGACCACGGCGAACCCGAGGAGCGGTGTCCCACCGAGCGCTGCGAGCGGTAGGAAGACCCCGTCGGCCTGCCCGAACGCCAGCTTGCCCCAGGGAAAACCCCCGAAGGGCACGCGCGCACGGGCGGCCTCGCCCAGGATCCACACTCCGGCGGCCCAGAGGGGCCAGGCCGGCAACCGGCTGACCAGGGCGATCCCGGCAGCAGCGGCAGCGATGAAGAGGGCTTCCACCGCGGCCAGTGCGATCCAGGGAACGGGACCGACCTCCTCACCCGTCCAGATGAGGAGCGGCAGCAGGAACCCGAGGCCGGCGAGGTAGCCGAGACCGAATGCGGCCCGGGCCCGACGCCCGTGGAGGCTCCAGCCGAGGAGGGCGATCGCGGGCACGGCGAGCCACCACAGCGGACGGGGCGGGAAGCTCAGATAGAGGAGGTACCCGGAGAGCGCGGCGGCGCCCGGCCGCACGAGTCGGCGGAGCAGCGACCGCCGCTCGATGTGGTCGGGCTGCGGGGCGTCGACGGGTGTCATGGTGGCGCTCACCTGCCGGAGTCTACGGCGAGTGCACGCCTGCCCGACGAGTTGGGCGGCCCGTGACGGGGTCAGGCAACGGGCGGGGCGACCACAGCTCGATGGCGGGGAAGCCCTGGTGTGTGCAGTGAACGCACCGGTGCCGTACCACCCGACCCTGGGGCGGTACGGCACCGATGGGCGGTTCAGCCGAGCTTCTTGACCTGGGCGTCGATGACCGCCTTGGGCTGCTCCGCCGAGCCGGCGAGGCTCTGCGCGAAGAAGCTGGCGACGATGCCGCCCTTGCGGACGGCCACCAGATGCGCGGTGGACGGCTTGCCTTCCAGATCCACGCTGACGGTGTAGGCCACCGCCTCGTCACCGGCGGTGTACGAGGCCGGCTCCACCTTGGTGACCTTCACCTTCTCACCGGGCACGGTCACGGTGAGCCCACCGGCACAGTCGGTGCCCGCCTTCTTGATCGCCGCGATCACATCGGCCGCCTCCTGGCCCTCGTAGGAGGCGACGACATCACCGGTGATCGTGCCGGACAGGGCGTCCATGGCCGCCTTGAGCTTCTCCTCGGGCGAGGCGTCCTTCGCGGGGTCCTTCGGAATGCCCATGATCTTGCGTCCGGCCGATGCGGCGGGAGTGCCACCGGCACGCAGGGCCATGGCGTCGACCAGGGGTGTGCACTCCGCCTTGTCGGCCTTGGTCCCCTTGGCCGCGACGAGATCCACCTTGCTGGCCGGAGTGATCTTGTGGTTGGGGAGGTCGGCCTGCTCCAGCATCAGCTTGTCCAACTCCGCCTGGGAGAGCGCCTTGGCCGCCGGGGCGGCGTCTGCGCCCTTCGATGCCTCCGACTTGGCCTTGTCCTTGGCTGCGGGCTCGTCGGAGCCGCACGCGGTCACCAACAGGGCGAGCGAGAGTGCGGATGCGGCCAGGGCGGTACGGCGGACAGTGGTGCGACGCATGAGAACGGCATTCCTTCGAGTCGATGAACGACGCTCCCCCCTCGGAATCGTCGTGGCCTGAATGTATGGCCCGCCGACAGCGAATGATCAACATACTGACCCCCCGCGGGGATTGTGATGGCAGCGCAATCGCACATCCGCACAATCGAGATCCTGTTGTGTACAACCCTCCGAACGTTGTCCATATATGGGGTGCAACAGCCGATTCTGCGCCCCACGGGCATCAGCGCCCATCCCCATCGATCGGGACTTCCCTCACCCCGGTCCACAAAAACCGTGTCCCTGCCGTTACCGTGTGGGCCGGCCCTGCGAAGACTCCGCGTCGAACCCGCAGGGCACAAGGAGTTCCGTCATGGATCGGGGGGTCGGCGGAATGGCTGGACCAGGCGGGTACCGCAGACAGGAGCGGGGCCGGGCGGTCGATGTGGTCGGGGGCGTGATTCTCGGCGGCTGCGCCAGCTGGTCGCTGATCAGCGCGGCCGGCCGCGACGCCAGACCCGAGGGCGTGCTCCTGGCCGTGTTCGCGGTGGCCGCGGGATACGCCTGCGGGAGGATCAGCGGAACGCTCCTCCCGGTGGGTGCCGCCTCGGCGATCGCCGTGGCCGCGCTGTGCCTGGCGATCGTCTCCCCGCACGGCGTACCGGGTGTGTACACGAGCACCCCCGTCCAACCCGGGCAGTTGGGAGCCACTGCTGGCCTGTTGGTGCTCGCCGCTGGCGCGGCCTGCGCCGCGGCGGCGGCAGCCGGCCCCGGGGCGATCCGCCTCCTGCTGCGCATGCTGGCCTTCGCCGTCGTCTGTACGGCGGTCGCCCTGGCTTCGGTGACTGGTGCGGTGGCGGCAGCGGGCGTCCTGCTCTGTGCACTGGCCACCTCCCGGATGCAACGGCGGGCGATCGCGCTCCTGGGGCTCGCCCTGGCCGCCGCACTGGTGACCGCCGTCTCCTGGGGAGTGGCGAAGGACGCACTGCCCGACGGATTGACCGACTCGTTGAAGGGCGGACTGACCCATCACCGGGTGGCTCTGTGGCACGACGCGGTGGCCCTGGCCGAGGCCGAGCCGGTACGGGGCGCGGGCCCGGGACGCTTCGGAGTGCGGAGCACGACCGCCCAGGACTCGGTGGGCGCGGACGGCAAGCCCCATTCGGCACCCCTACAGCAGGCCGCCGAGCAGGGCGTACCGGGAGTGATCCTGCTCGCTACGGCATTCGGGTGGTTGCTGTACGGGTTGTGGCGCTCACCACGGCCCACTCCCGTGGTGCTCAGCGCAGCGGCGGCGCTGACGGCCCTGGCAGTGGTGGCATCGGCCAGCAACGCCCTGAGCTTCGCCCCCGTGACCGCGGGGGCGGCGCTGCTGGCGGGACTGGCGACCGCACGGGTCGAGGTCGATGACGTACACGGGAGCGAGGGCAGGGCGTCACCGGCCGCACCGGGTCTGACCTCGCGCGCATGACGGCCGGTCCCGGCACGGGGACCAGGAATCGTGCTCTTCAGGCATCGTGCTCTTCAGGGCGCGCACGGCCCGAGCAGAGCACTCGAACCATCGGCGCGGGGCCATCGCCGGGGCAGCCCGATCCGTGCCGCCCAGCCGCCCACCTCAGCCCTGGACGGCCGCCGCGTGGCCCGGATGCCCCGGAGTCAGCAGATCGCGCACGGCGCGCACGGCCGCTTCGGCGTCGTCGACCGTCACCGTGAAGGTTCTGCCGTCGCCGAGTGTGAAGACGACGGCCTCCCCACGGCGGACGATGACCGCCGTGCCGCGCTCGGGGCGCCAGCGATAGCCCCAGCCGCCCCACTGGCGTGGGGTGACCTGGGGTGCGAAGTCCGCGCCCACGACGTGGGAGAGGGGAATCCGCCGCCGGGGCAGCCCCATGTGGCCACAACGAACCTCGACGAAGTCGTTGTCGACGGTGACCGCCACATGGACGAAGGCCAGGGTTCCGTAGAGCATCAGCAGACCTGCGGCGACGCAGCCGACGACGGACATCACCAGGGGGACGATCCCTGCGGTCCAGTTCGATTCGACGGCGAGTTCCACGCCGAGTGCGATGCATGCGGCGCCCGCAACGGCGAGCAGCCACTGGATGCGATTGGTGGCACGGCCGGTCCACACCGCAGGCACGGGTTCGACGGAGTGCGCGGTGGGACGCATCGAGTCATCGAAGTGGTCCCTCATGCCAAGCAGAGTACCCAGCTTCCCGGAGCTCGGCCCGGGTCCATGAGCAAGGTCACCCTGCCGTTTCGGTGCTGCCGCCTGACTGCCAGCGGCGTCAGCGCACGGGAGTGGCAGCGTGCAGCAATCTGGCCTCGACATAGCTCATGGCCTGCACGGACAGTGCGGACTCCCGGCCGCTGTGGAGCACGGTGACCCGGCCAGGGGTGACCGTTCCCGCTGCGCTGGCATCCGCACGGGCCACCCGGCGCAACGCCTGCGCCGCGACCGCGTCGGCGGACCCGAAGAGGACGACCGGTACTCCGACGGCTGTGCGAATGCGCTCGGCCACGAGTTCGTAGTGGGTGCAGCCGAGGACGATCGCCCGTACGCCTCGGGGGGTGAGTGCCGCAGCAGCGGCAATGGCACGGTCGATCATGGTGTCGTCCGCGTGTTGGACACCGTCGGCGAGGCCCGGGCAGGGCACTTCCGTCACGGCGGCGGTGCCGGCGAAGTCATCGATCAACCGGCGTTGGTAGACACTGCCGGTGGTGGCGGGGGTGGCCCAGATGGCCACCGGCCCGCCGCCCGCAGCAGCGGGCTTGATCGCGGGAACGGTTCCGATGATGGGGACAGCGGGCTCCAGTTCCGCGCGGAGCGTGGGCAGTGCGTGCACCGAAGCGGTGTTGCAGGCGACGATCAGCGCGTCGGGAGCGTGGGCGACGGCGGCTCTGGCCACGGCGAGCGCCCGCTCGGTCACATCGTCCGGTGTGCGCGGCCCCCAGGGCATTCCCTCGGGGTCGGAGGAGAGCACGAGGTCCGCGTCCGGCCGGAGTCTGCGTACCGCAGCCGCCGCCGCGAGGAGGCCGATTCCGGAGTCCATGAGCGCGATCTTCACCCGGTCACCATAGTCGACAGCATCGGTGACGCCGGCTGGCTGCGGCAGACTTCGGCTCATGATCGCCCTTGCTTGGATCGCTGTCGGGTCGCTCGCCGCATGGGGGTGGCTGCTGCTGGGCCAAGGGCTCTTCTGGTGTACGGACCAGCGACTGCCCCACCGTGTCCCCCTGCGGGGTTCTTGGCCCGATGTCGCCGTCGTGGTGCCCGCACGCGACGAGGCCGCGATGTTGCCGACCACCCTTGTGACCCTCCTGGCCCAGGACTATCCGGGACGGGCCAGGGTGATCCTGGTGGACGACGGAAGCACGGACGGCACCGGTGGATTGGCGCAGGAATTGGCCAGGCGCCACGGAGGACTGCCGCTGACCGTGGTCGACCCGGGAGAACCGGAGCCAGGCTGGACCGGAAAGCTGTGGGCACTGCGCCATGGCATGGCCGTGGCCCGGACGGACGGGCCGGAGTACCTCCTGTTCACGGACGCCGACATCGCCCACGCACCCGACAGCCTGCGCGCACTGGTGGAAGCGGCGCGGGCGGGTGGTTGGGATCTGGTCTCCCAGATGGCGCGCCTGCGCACAGTGAGCGGTTGGGAGCGGCTGATCGTGCCGGCCTTCGTCTACTTCTTCGGCCAGCTCTACCCCTTCCGGTGGGTCAACCGACCGTCCGCGAGAACCGCGGCTGCCGCCGGCGGGTGCGTGTTGCTGCGCAGGGCGGTGGCGGAACGTGCCGGTGTGCCCGAGTCGATCCGACAGGCGGTCATCGACGATGTGTCGCTGGCGCGCGCCGTCCAACGGGCGGGTGGGCGGATCTGGTTGGGGCTCGCCGAACGGGTGGACAGCGTGCGGCCCTATCCGCGGTTGGCGGACCTGTGGCACATGGTGGCGCGGAGCGCGTACGCACAGTTGGCGTACAACCCCTTGTTGCTCGCGGGGACCGTGGTGTGCCTCGCCGTGGTCTATCTGGCACCGCCGATCGCGGTGTGCGCGGCGCTCCTGACGGCGAACGCGGTGGCGGGCTGGGCGGGTGGGCTCGCCTGGGCGGTGATGATGGGGACGTACCTGCCGACGCTGCGCTACTACCGGCAGTCCCCGTTGTTCACCCTGCTGCTGCCGTTCATCGGGTTGCTCTATCTGCTGATGACCGTGGATTCTGCGGTGCAGCACTACCGCGGCCGGGGCGCGGCGTGGAAGGGGCGTACGTACACCCGCCCCACGCCGGCACCGGAACGCTGAACCGCTACAACCGCTACAACCGCTACAACCGCTACCAAGAAGAGGTCACTTGCGGCCCGGTGTCCAGTTCATGCCCCAGCCGTAGGTCTGGTCCATGGTCCGCTGGGGACTCACTCCCCGTTCCGGCACGAGGAAGCGGGCCTCGCGCTTCACGACGAGGTCCGAACCGGTGTTGGTGATCAGCGCCAGTGAGCACACGGTGGAGGGAACGGTGCATTCGCCGAGCGAGAACTCGATGGGCGCGCCGTGTTGCGGCTGGAGGGTGACCGTCGCATCGAGGTCGGCGAAGCTGCGCGCGCCTTCGTAGATGGTGACGAAGATGACCACTCGACGGAGGTCGTTCCGATGGTCGAGGTTGATGGTCAGATTCTCGCCGGAGGTACCGCCGGTGCGGTCGTCGCCGTCGAGGTGGATGTAAGGGGCCTGGTTCAGCGCGCCGAAGGCATTGCCCAGCGACTGGACCACACCCTTGCGCCCGTCGGTGAGTTCGTAGAGGGCGCAGAGGTCGAGGTCGAGATCGCCGTGCATGGCGATGGCCCGGCCGAGCTTGGCTCCCCAGCCCTTGAACTGCTTGCGCACCTGCCAGCTGAGATTGACGCGCAGTGCCCCGGAGGTGCCGCCCTGCTTGGTGAGGGAGACGGACGGGGTCTCCTTGGTCAGCGTCACCTTGGACAGCCGTACGGGGGTGGGCGCGGCGGCCGGAGGCGCCGGGGGTGTCGGAGTGGTGGCAGGGGCCGGGGCGGGCGTGGGCGTGGGTACGGATGTCGGTGTCGGTGCGGGCGCGCGGAGGTGCATGGTGGCGTTGGAGGTGTCCGGTGCCGCGCTGACCGGGGGCGGGGTCGGTTGGGGTTCGTCGACGGTGATCCCGTAGTCGGTCGCCAGCCCGGCCAGCCCGGTGCCGTACCCCTGTCCCACCGCACGGAACTTCCAGGCCCCTTGGCGCCGGTACAACTCGCCGAGCACGAAGGCCGTCTCGACGCTGGCGTCCTGGCTGTCGTACCGGGCGATCTCGGCCCCGGTGGAGGCGTCGGTGACCCGGACGTAGAGCCCGGGTACCTGGCCGAAGCTGCCGCCGTCGGCCGATGCGGCGAGCACGATCCGCTCGATCGTGGGCTCCACCGCGGTCAGGTCCACATGGAGGCGGTCGATCACCGGATCGGAGCCGGACTGCTTGCCTTCGTGCCGAACCGCACCGGAGGCATGGGTCGGTTGGTTGTAGAAGACGAAGTCCGCGTCCGAGCGGACCTTGCCTGAACCGGAGTCGAGCAGCAGCGCGGAGGCATCGACATCGGGAACGGCGGGACCCGCCCCCCAGCCCAGTTCGACCCGGACCTGCGGCGCAGGCACCGGAGTGTTACTCCCTTTTTGCATGGACATGCTTGCCCCCATCACGAGCTCCGAGCATCTGAATTGGTTCACCGAGGGTCAAACCTAGCCCTCATCGGGCCCATCAGACGTCTCCGGACCCACCAGTAACCGCCTCCGAGCTCGCCCTTTACACGATTCCTACGTCACAGCGCGACCGTTTTTCCCGGGTTCGGTCCCATTGGAGCTCAACAGTCGGTCATATCTGCGGAAACAACCCTCTTATCGGGCTCCCCAAATCCACATCGTGGGCTTAACTTATGTGCCATGACCTCCCCCCGCTCCACTTACGGCGGCGGCTACTACTCCGCTCCGTCGTTCGCTGACACCCCGATCTACGACTCCCTGGTCGCAGAGCGGGGCACGCCTCAGATCGCCCCGATCCGAGTGCCTGCCGCCTACGACACCGGCAACAGCTACCTGCCGGCGCTCCCCGCGGCACTCCCCGCTCTTCCGGCTGGGCCTTCGGCGCCCCAGCCCGCATACGGCTACGGGCAACAGGTTCCGGTTCCGCAGCCCATGCCGCTGCAACAGGCTCCTGCGCCGTACATCCCGCAGCAGCAGCCGGTGCCGCCCCGCGGCTATCCCGCGCAACAGGGCTACCCGCAGCAGCAACGTCCACCGGCCACGGGCTACGAGGCGATGCGTCCCGCCGCTCCTCGCCCAGCGCCGGCACCGGGCCCCGGCTATACCGACTCCTACAACCGCCCCTACCCAGGGCAGGGTTACTAGGGACGGTCCGTCAAGCCTCCGCCCGTCCGCGTCCCTTCCCGCTCCCCCTTCTCCTTTCCGGACCGCCTACGACGGACTGCCATGGGTGTGAAGTGTTCCCTTCTGGTGAGGTCTGTGGGAACACGGCATCCCGTGCGCACGTTGGGTAGAGGGGACGGGACGGCCCAGGGCTCGCCGCACGGCACCAGGACGCACAGGGTCCACCGGGACTCGTAGGATGCGTGGTGGTGTTGTGCGGCACCGTGCTGTCCGGACGGCAAGGGGGGTGTGGGCATGCATGCGGCACGGGGTGTCTGGCGTTGGCGTGGCAATCCCCTGCGTCGGGCCACCGATCAGATCGAGGCGTGGATGGCGTTGAGCGCCGCGCTGCTCCTGGTCACCGTCGCCCCCGCGTTCGGTTGGCTGGTCGGATCGGCCACCGATGATTCCCTCCGTCAGTCGATGCGGCTCCAACGGCTGCAGCGCCACCAGACCACGGCGACGGTGGTGAGTCCCTCCCCTCCCGCGAAGGCCCGCTCGTACGATCCCGACGCCAGCGCGGCAGACCACCAGCAGCGCACGGTGACGGCTCAGTGGCGCGCGGTGGACGGTCGCAGGCACACCGGTGCGATCGCGACCGTCCTCGACAGACCCCGGGCGGGTGATCGAGTCACCATCTGGACCGACGCCCGAGGTCATGTGGTCACCCGTCCCTTGGACTTGGCGACCGTTCGGGTGCACTCGGCGCTCACCGGGGCGGGCGCCGCACTGTCCGCGGCGGGAGCGCTCGAATGCGCCAGACGCCTGGTGCTGTGGCGTCTCGTGCGGCGCAGACACGACCGTCTGGACCGGGCCTGGGCTGCCGTCGGACCGGATTGGGGACGTACCGGTACGGGCAGCTGACCACCTGATTCGTCAACTCCGGACGCGTGCGCGCGCTACGGTGGGGCGACCCCGTCGAGAAGTTTCTGGGGAGTGGGCCTGTCGTGCGATCAGGACGTACTCAGGACAGAGTTTGACGCGGGCGCGGTAGTCGCGGGCGAGTCGGTCACGATGGAGACAGGCCCGTAGGGGGCGTTCCCCTCCCCGAGGCGCCGAATCCGAACACACGAGGTGGGGGCAGAGCAGCACGATGGCACAGGGCACGGTCCAGGTGACCCACACGGGCACATCGCGGTGGCGGCGCCGCACGGGCGAGTACGCCTCCTTGGCAGCAGCCCTGGAGGCCGCCGGGGACGGCGATGTCCTCACCGTCGCCCCGGGGACGTACCGCGAGAACCTCGTGGTCCAACGGGCGGTGACACTGCGCGGCCCCGAGGGATCCCTGGGGTCGGTGCGCATCGCACCGGCCGACGGCGTGCCGCTGACGGTAAGGGCGTCCGCCACCGTGCAGGACCTCTACGTGGAGGGTCAGGACACGACGGCCCCGGCTCTGCTCGTGGAGGACGGCACCCCCGAGTTGATCGACGTGCGCATCTCGACCCGCTCGGCCTCCGGTTTGGAGGTGCGCGGAGCCGCCAGGCCCACCGTCCGCCGCTGCACGATCGACAACCCCGCAGGCGTCGGCATAGCCGTACTGGAGGGTGCGGGGGGCGTGTTCGAGGAGTGCGAGGTGGTCTCGGCGGGCCAGTCGGGCGTGTCGGTCCGCGGGGGCGGGCACCCCCGGTTGGAGCGTTGCCGTGTCCACCACGCCTCGGGGGCCGGCCTGGCGGTCACCGGTGAGGGCAGTGGTCTGGAGGCCATCGGCTGCGAGATCTACGAGATCAAGGGCTCGGGTGTGCAGATCGCGTCACGCGCGACGGCCCATCTGACCGACTCCCGGGTGCACCGGACCTCGGCCGACGGGATCACCCTCGACACCGACGCCGTACTGACGCTCTCCGACTGCGACATCCATGACATCCCGGAGAACGCGATCGACCTCCGCTCGCGCTCCGTGCTGACCCTCACCCGCTCCACCGTTCGACGGTTCGGCCGCAACGGTCTGTCGGTGTGGGACCCGGGTACCCGGGTCGACGCCAACCAGTGCGAAATACACGACAGTACGGGCGACTATCCCGCCGTCTGGATCAGTGACGGGGCGACGGCCGTACTGGACTCCTGCCGGGTGCACGACGTACCGGACGCGCTGTTCGTCCTCGACCGGGGCTCCCGGGTCGACGTGGTCGACAGCGATCTCTCCCAGATCCGCAACACGGCGGTGTCGGTGAGCGACGGTGCGAGCGCACAGCTCGACGACTGTCGGATCAGGGAGGCGTCCACCGGGGCCTGGTTCCGGGACCACGGCAGCGGCGGCACCCTCAACTCCTGCACCATCGACGCGGCCCAGACGGGGGTCATCGTCACCAAGGGCGCGGATCCGCTCATCGAACGCTGCACGGTCACCTCTCCCGCCGAGGCGGGTTTCTATGTGTCGGCGCAGGGGCGGGGCACGTTCCGGAGCTGTCGGGTGACCGGCAGCGGCGGCTACGGCTTCCATGTGATGGACGGCTGCCGCACGACGCTGAGCAAGTGCCGTACGGAGCGGTGCGCTCGCGGTGGGTACGAGTTCGCCGACCCGTCGTCGCCCGTCGTCGATGAGTGCACGAGCGACGAGTCGGCGGTGCCCGTAACGCCTGGACACATCGCCGCCGAAACCGGCATGGATCGGCTGACGTCGGCGCAGTCCTCAGGACTGTTGACGCCGGCGCCGGCTCCCGTCATCACGACCAGGACCACGACCGAACCGGAACCGCCGTCCGAGGCAGCCGCCCCCGCGCGGACCCCGGACGCGGTTCTCGGCGATCTGGACGAACTGGTCGGCCTGGACAGCGTCAAGCGGGAAGTCCGCTCGCTGACCAACATGATCGAGGTGGGACGACGCCGCAAGGAGGCCGGGCTCAAGGCCGCCTCGGTCCGTCGGCACTTGGTCTTCACCGGTTCCCCCGGCACCGGTAAGACCACCGTGGCGCGGTTGTACGGAGAGATCCTGGCGGCGCTCGGTGTGCTCGGTCGCGGACATCTCGTCGAGGTCTCCCGGGTGGATCTGGTGGGCGAGCACATCGGCTCGACCGCGATCCGGACGCAGGAGGCGTTCGACCGGGCGCGCGGCGGGGTGCTGTTCATCGACGAGGCGTACGCGCTCTCCCCCGAGGACTCCGGCCGGGACTTCGGCAAGGAGGCCATCGACACGCTGGTGAAGCTGATGGAGGACCACCGGGACGCGGTCGTGGTGATCGTCGCCGGCTACACGGCGGAGATGGAGCGATTCCTCACGGTCAACCCCGGAGTGGCCTCGCGGTTCTCCCGGACCATCACCTTCCAGGACTACGAGGCGGACGAGTTGCTGAACATCGTCCAGCGGCAGGCCGACGAACACGAGTACCGACTGGCGGAGGGCACGGGCGAGGCCCTGTTGAAGTACTTCGCCGAACTGCCCAAGGGTCCGGCGTTCGGCAATGGCCGGACCGCACGCCAGACCTTCGAGTCGATGGTGGAGCGCCATGCGGGTCGAGTCGCCGAGCTGGTGGAGGTCAGCACCGACGACCTGACGCTCCTCTACCCGGAGGACCTGCCCGAACTGCCCTGAGCAGGCTCCTCGTAGGAGTGGGGTTGGCTCGGGATGGTGGGGAGCAGTCGCTCCAGCAGTTGTTGTCGCTCGGCGGTGAAGACCGGGTCGGCCTGGTAGTCGGAGTGGCCCCGGATCGGTTCGGGCAGCGGATGGCTGCGGGAGCGCCCGTAGACGACCGGATCGTCTAGCGGTGGGCCGTCGACCGGGCGTTGTCCCGGCTCCGGCGGCAGCAGCACCGGTCCCCCTATGGGGTCGGTGGGCCGCCAGAGATTGCGCCAGCCCTCGACCTCGCCCTGTAGATCGCCGAGTGCGCCTGGGCCGAAGTAGGCGGGGAACCAGCGTCCGTAGAGCCTCTCCAGCGGAGAACCGTAGGTGAGCAGCGCCACTTGATGACGGGTGGCGGCCGGGAGTTGCCAGACGGCGGCAGCGGCCAGCACGCTGCCTTGGGAGTGACCGGAGATCACCAGTCGACCGCCGGTCTGCTCGGTCCAGGTGCACATGCGCCAGGTGAGGTCCGGTACGGCGCGTTCCGCGTAACAGGGCGGGGCGAAGGGGTGGGCGGCCCGGGGCCAGAAGGTTCCCACGTCCCACAGGATGCCGATGGTGCGGCGGGCGGAGGCATCACGATAGGCGCGACGGCCCCAGGTGACGAACAGTATGAAGCCGAAACCGACCAGCCAGGAGCCCAGTGCCTGCGCGGCTTCGGCGAAGGACTCGGCCCACCCGCCGCCCGCGAAGGCCCGACCGGGTACCGCACCGCTGATCCAGGCCCCCAGGACCGCGCCCAACCCCAGGACGAGCGTGGTGCCGGCGATGATCCCCACCATCCGGGGCGCGGCATCGGTGAGGTCGGCGCGCGCCCGCGCACCGGCGATCCGTCGGGTGCGGACCCGGTCGGGACGCCATACGTCGCTCGGTCGGATCCGCTCCCTCGCCTCGTACTCGGCCTCGATGCCCGGTCCGAGACGGCGCGTCGCGAGGAGGACGCGGACCGCAAGAACGACGGCGGGCACGATCAGGACGAGCAGGAGTACGGGGATGACGGAAGCCTGCCAACTCAGCAGCACGGGCGGGCCGGGGATGTTGCCCTGTCCGTCCATTCCCGGGGTGCCGGGCCCGTCCAGCCAGTCGGCGACCCGCTGTGCGACACCTCCGGTCATCACCCCGCCGAGCGCGCACGCGAGCATGGCGACCGCCGGGCCGGCGACTCCTCGCAGGGCGGTGCGCGGGTGGCGGGCCTGCCGTTGGAGGACGACGGCGGTGACCGCGAGGGCCACGACCAGGACCACTTGGGTGAGGGCGATCAGCCGGAAGGCGGCGTCCCCGGGCAGCGCCCCGTGGGACACCCAGTCCGGGCGGGGCCAACCGGCGTACAGGAGGGCAAGGACCCAGAGGGCGATCGCCGCGGCGGGCAGCCGACGGACGGCGACGCGGTCCAACCTGGCGTCGAAGCTTCGTTCGCTGCGACCGCGGCGGAAGACGACGGCGAGGACGGCGAGGAATCCGAGGGCCAGCAGGGTCTCCAGCACCCATCCGCAGATCGTCAACAGGACGCTGTCGGCAGCCCGGTCGTGCCGGGCCGCTGCTCCGGTGATCGCGGCGGAGACGGTGAGCAGACCGACGGCGGTGTGTGCGGCGC
Organism: Streptomyces sp. NPDC059256; assembly: GCF_042753785.1. Taxonomy (NCBI): domain Bacteria; kingdom Bacillati; phylum Actinomycetota; class Actinomycetes; order Kitasatosporales; family Streptomycetaceae; genus Streptomyces; species Streptomyces sp. NPDC059256. The sequence goes on from NZ_JBHYZO010000020.1 coordinate 90,653, forward strand.
GGAGACGGGCGACGAGCCTGCGGCCGTACCAGAATCCGGGCCTTCCCAGGGCTGACGGACCTGCCGGGCGCACCCCCGGCTCTGGCTCGACCTCAGCGTCGACGTCGACGTCGACGTCGGCGTCGACGTCCGCATTGGCGTCGTCCGTATCGTGCGTGGCGGAGGAGTCGGTGGCGGCCGTGCTCCCACGCTGCTGCGGGCCGGGGCCCGCTTCGCCGTCGGCCACCTCGGCGCCGGTCGGCGGGCGCTGCGACTCGTACGCGTTCCAGGTCCGGTTGGAGAGGTACCAGAGCAGGCCCACCAGGGCGGTCGGGACCAAGGAGGCGAGGGCCAGCCGTCGACCGGGCTGGGACCACCAGCCGCCCTGCTCCGGGGAGAGGAATCCCAACCAGGAACGGCTGTTGGCACACGATGCGACTCCGGCGCACTGCCAGGCCACCAGATCGAGCGCCACCTCGCACGCGGCGGCGGTCAGCAACACGGTCAGACTGAGCGCGACCAGTCGCACCAGGACGCCGTACGCCCTGCTCATCCCCGGGCGGCCCGGTGCGCGCGGACGCATCCAGTGCGCCAGGTTGACGACCATGAAGGGGAGGAGCAGCAGCCACAGGGCACGCGCGCTGTTGCCCGAGGTGAGGTTGGACCAGCAGTACGCCTCGGGGATGGGCTGGTCACGGCCGCGCTCGGGGTCTCTTTCGGCCTTCTCGTCGTCGCAGCGCCGGAAGATCGCGGCCTTCTCATCACCGGAGACCCGGACGGTCCGAGGGTCGCCCAGTATCTCCTGGGGGCTCGCCCCGCCAACACCGTGGACCAGCAGTTCCAGTGCTGGACCCTCGCTCTTCGGGGCCGACATCGCAGATGGCACCGGTGTGACTCGCTCTCTGGCCGGGGACGTCGGCCGTACGGCCGCACGCGTCATTCCTCCTAAGAATCCCGGATAACGGCGGCTTGTCACAGCGCCCTCACGGAATCTCCGCGACACCGCGCCCAGGGCTCCGTGGGAGTATGGGGCGCCTCGAAAACAGGCGGCGCAGGACGACATGGAAGGACCGGCCACGGAAGTGACCGACAATCAGAACCTGCTCGCGGAGCAGCGGCGTGCCCTCATTCTCGACGAGGTCCGCAGGCGTGGCGGAGTACGGGTCAATGAACTCACGCGCAAGCTCAGCGTTTCCGACATGACCGTGCGTCGTGATCTCGACGCCCTCGCCCGACAGGGCGTCATCGAGAAGGTGCACGGCGGTGCGGTGCCGGTGGTCGAGGCCAGTACGCACGAACCGGGCTTCGAAGCCAAATCCGCCCTGGAGTTGAGCGCCAAGGAGGACATCGCAAGGGCCGCCGTGGCGATGGCCGTGCCCGGGACTGCCATCGCGCTGTCGGGTGGGACCACGACGTTCGCCCTGGCCCATCACCTTCTCGATGTGCCCGATCTGACGGTGGTCACCAACTCGGTCCGGGTGGCCGATGTCTTCCACACCGCGCAACGCGGAGGCACGGGCGGGGTGACGCGCCCCGGGGCCGCCACGGTGGTGTTGACCGGTGGAGTGCGGACGCCGTCCGACTCCCTGGTGGGTCCGGTGGCCGATCAGGCGATCCGGTCGCTCCACTTCGACGTCCTCTTCCTCGGAGTGCACGGAATTTCGATCGAGGCGGGACTGTCCACGCCCAACCTGGCGGAGGCGGAGACCAATAGGCGTTTTGTACGGGCGGCGCGCCGGGTCGTCGTGGTCGCGGACCATACCAAGTGGGGCACGGTGGGCCTTAGTTCCTTCGCACGGCTGGCCGAGGTCGACACGCTGGTGACCGATGCCGGCCTGTCCAAGGAGGCGCAGGAGCAGATCTCGGAGCATCTACCGGGGCTCGTCGTCGCCGGTGGCACCGATGTGCAGGGTGGTTGATGAGCGATGGCGTCGTTCCGACTGACCCGCGCGGTCACCCTGCCGATCGACGAGGTGTGGCGCCGGGTGACCGACTGGCGAGCACATGCGGCACGGATGCCCTTGACGCGGGTCTCCGACATGACCGGGGGACCGACCCGGGTCGGAAGCGCGTTCACCGTGCGATCCGCGGTGGGGCCGGTGGGGATCGACGATCCGATGGAGGTCGTGGAGTGGCAGCCGCCCGAAGGGAATGCCGCGGGTCGCTACCGACTGGAGAAGCGGGGCCGGGTCGTGCGCGGCTGGGCGGAGGTCGAGGTCCTGGGACGGGGTTCGGGCACCGTCGTGGTCTGGACCGAGGAGTTGCGCATCGCGTGGGTGCCCGGCTTCCTGGACCGAATGGTCGCCCGGGTGGGTCGGATGGTCTTCGGCCGGGCGCTCAACGGTCTGTTGGGTGGGTAGGGCGATGCGTCAACTCGGCCAGGCGCCCGTCGCAAGGAAGGTGTCGATCTGGCGTGCGTAGGGGGCGATGTCAAGGCCCTGGTCCCGAAGCCACTCGTCCGAGTAGTACTTGTCGAGGTAGCGGTCGCCCGGGTCGCAGAGCAGGGTGACCACGCTTCCCCGCTCTCCCGTGGCGACCATCTCCGAGACGATCTTCCAGGCGCTCCACAGGCCCGTACCGGTGGAACCGCCCGCCTTGCGGCCGATCACCCGGTCGAGTGCCCGGACGGCAGCGATGCTCGCCGCGTCGGGCACCTTCATCATCCGGTCGATGGCACCCGGGACGAAGCTCGGTTCCATGCGGGGTCGGCCGATTCCTTCGATGCGCGAACTGGCGGCGCTCACAGCCCGGGGGTCGCCGGCGGTCCAGCCGTCGAAGAAGCAGGAGTTCTCCGGGTCGGGCACGCAGACCATGGTGTCGTGCTGCATGTAGTGGACGTAGCGGGCGATGGTCGCCGAGGTGCCGCCGGTGCCCGCGGTCGCGACGATCCAGGTGGGTTCCGGGTACCGCTCCCGTTGCAACTGCTGGTAGATGGATTCGGCGATGTTGTTGTTGCCCCGCCAGTCGGTCGCCCGCTCGGCATAGGTGAACTGGTCCATGTAGTGGCCACCGGTCCGTTCGGCGAGCGCGGCCGACTCCTCGTACATGCGCTGGGAATCATCGACGAAGTGACACTGTCCGCCGTGGAATTCGATGAGCCGGATCTTCTCGGGGCTGGTGGTGCGGGGCATCACCGCGACGAAGGGGACGCCCACGAGTTTGGCGAAGTACGCCTCCGACACGGCGGTGGACCCGCTGGACGCCTCGATGACCGGCTTTCCGGGTCTGATCCATCCGTTGCAGAGGCCGTAGAGGAAGAGAGAGCGGGCGAGCCGGTGCTTGAGGCTGCCGGTCGGATGGGTCGACTCGTCCTTGAGGTAGAGGTCGATGCCCCACTCGTCCGGCAGGGGGAACTTCAGCAGATGGGTGTCGGCGGAACGATTGGCGTCGGCCTGGACCTTGCGTACGGCCTCTTTGAGCCATGCCCGATAGTCCGGATCACTACGGTCCACATCCGCCGTCGCCATGGCCCCATCGGTCACATGGTTGTCGTCGGTACTCATATCCGTCGCCCCTCGTCGCGCTGGGAACTCTTGTGCCTCCTCGTCACAGTAAGCCCCCCACCTGCACAAACATTCACTTTGGGTAGCCATAGGGGTCCGTTGTGGGCGCAGTCGCGGGGTAGGGAGCGCTTCATGCTGGTGTGAACGGCCGGAGTTGGGCAGACTGCCAGCAGGGATGAGACGAAGAAGGGGGATGAGGGTCGATGGACATGGTTGAGCCCGAGTTCCGGGCCACGGGGGTACGCATCGAGCGCTGGCCGCGCTCATTGACCAAGTCAGGCCAGGTGCTGATCAAGAAGGGCCGGCTGGAGCTACTGACCAGCTATGGCCGGGTGATCGACAGCGCCCCGGTCCGCGCGGTCCGGGCGGGCAAGGCGTGGTTCACCGATGAGGCGAGTACCGCGCTGACGGTCAACGGCAAGCGGTACCGGCTGACCATGGGACAGCGCGATCACCACCAGTCGGAGGCCGAGGCGCTGAACGGCCAGTTCCTGAAGGCGGTCCATGGAGCGGGCGTCAGCGACGACTGAGATGCGGGCCGATTCCCGCCGTGTCTGAGATGCGGGCCGATTCCCGCCGTGTGCGGGCTCGCGCGCCGAGGGCGCAGCGTCGGCCCCTGAGTTGCAGGACAGGCTTGACTGGTTCACGCTGGTGTCACATGACTCTGGGTGCATCGCCGGTGACGCTGGGGTGAGGTTGCCGTCGATCAAGAATCAGCAGACATCAACTGCTGGATCGGACTTCCGTCTTCTTCCGACTCATTTCGGGGAGTCGCAGCCGTGATCAGCAAGCCAAGCAGGCACTGCACGGTGGAGCTCCAGGCCCTACCGTCGCGGATCGGCCAGGTCCGCAGAATCGTATCGGCGCAGTTGCGCTACTGGCATCTCGACCCTCTGGTCGACCAGGCGGCCCTCGGTGTCACCGAGTTGCTGGCCAACGTCCATCAACACGCTGAGCCGGACAAGAGTTGCGTCGTCGACGTGGAATGGCTCCTCGATCGGCTCACCATCTCGGTCCATGACAGCGACCCACGACTCCCGGTCATCTCCCGGGCACCGGACCGGGATCTGTTCGCCACCTCGGGCCGCGGCCTTGAGTTGATCGCGGCGATGAGCGACTCCTGGGGAACACGGCCACGGGGCGACTCGGGCAAGAGCGTGTGGTTCACGCTCGCCATGCCGTCACTGACCGCGACCCCGAGGGCGGAGGTCTCCTCCTGTCCCCAGGCGCACGAGTCCTGCGCCGCGGTGGAAGAGGACGAACTCGCCGGGGCGGCCCAGCCCTAGCCGGCGCCGTCACGGCCACGCCGGTTTCCCGCCGACGCCGTCTGTCGGCAGCTGGGCCTTGTCGCCGACTCGATCGGGACACCCGTTCGGGGGAACTGGGCCGGGCAACCGGGATGGGCAGCCGGGATGGGCCCGTACCTGGCGGCATGGCTTCCGCCCTGGCATTCCACGCGCCTTCGCGGGACCATCCGCACGAGCCGCCCCGGCCGCCGCACCGACGGCACGACCGGGGCTGACCCGACCCTCGCTGTCAGTCGTCGCCGCCCCGGAGCGGCCGACCGAACTGCTCGTCGAGGACGGAGAGCCGTCGCCAGTACTCGTCCTCGTCGATCTCGCCGGCGGCGAACCGTCGGCCGAGGAGGGCGATCGGCGAGTTCTCGCCGGACTCCTCCCGTCCTGAGTGGCCGATCCGCCCCGGCCGCAGCGGGCGCCCGTCGTACCCCCGGCGCCCGTCCGCCGTGCGCCACATGCCCGTGCGGCGCACCAGGGCGACCACCCCGACGACGACCGCGCACCAGATCAACGGCATCAGCAGGATCCAGGGCCCGGGGCCGGGCCCGTACGCCAGTGTGTTCATCGTGGTTCAGCTCCTCATTGGAGAACCCTTGTGTTCCTCTTCGAGGCTCCCTCGGGGCACCGGCACCGTCGTCCTACGGGCAGCGGCAGTGCGCATACCTCGCCGGGAGTAGCCCACCGCCTCGGGGACTGCTCCATCCGGGGTGCGCTCGGTGTCAGTCGGGATGGCGGGCGATCTGGAACTCGCGTTCCAATCGTCGCCGTAGGCGCTCCTCGTGGTAGAGCCGACCGACGAGGGCACCGCCGTAGACGACGACTCCCACTCCGACGAGCCAGGACTGGAGCACCAGCACCGTGCCGAAGGGGCCGTAGGTGACGGCGTTCGACGCGATCAGTGGTGAGAAGACCAGTTGGGAGAAGACGCGCAGCCCCAGCATGGCGAGGGCGGTCGCGACGGCACCGGGCAGCAGGGCGCGCCAACGGACCCGGCCCCCCAGTAGCAGTCGCTGGGCGACCCAGAAGAAGAGGAAGGTGCCCACGAGATCCGCGAGCGCACCGGCGATCGTCCCGACGACCGATCGGGAGGGCTCCGGGGTGGGCGTGTTGACGAAGAGCAGGAGGGAGAACACCAGGAGGGCGAGGAAGACGATGTGACGCCACATCGTGTGCCAGCGGGCGGTGGGGAGGTCCCAGACCTTCTCGTAGCCGGTCTGCACCGCTGATCCGAACGTCAGCCCGAAGACGGCGAGCGCGGCGAGGCCGAAGGCGGTGGTCCGCTGGAGCGCCTCCCCCGGCACGCCGAAGAGGCGTTCGACCTCCTCCTGCGAAGGCTCGGACACACCGAGCGCCTGCCCGAGCCAACGGGCGAAGCCCTGGCTGCTGGCGGGATCGGCGGCGGCCACGACCACCAGGAGCGGTACGAGGGTCAGGAAGCCGAGTGCGGCGAAGCCCATGGCGCGGTGGAGTAGTTCGATCTCCCGACCACGGTTCCAGGCGAGACCGACGGGCGAGGTGGCGATTCTTCGGTGGAGGCGCTGGAGCCGGTGCGGCTGACGGCCCGCGCCGGCGGGCTCAGGGGTCATGGGTCGTGGCCTACCCGCTCCTCGGTGACGAGGTGCCTTCGATGCCCCCGGATGGGTGGTGCGGCCCCTCTCTGCGCCGCTGCCGAGCGACTCAGGCCCTCCCCGTACGCCGAGGGCCGACACACCGGGCAGCCGTCACCTTCCGCTTCCGCGCGCTCCCCCGGTGCAGCGCGGCCCGGTACCTGGCGTTGAGCTGTTCGGGAGTTCGGTCGGCGCGTGCCACGACCGGTGCGGACGGATGAGGCCCCTGGGAGAGTCGCCGTGCCTAGGGCTCCACCGTCAGGAAAGCGCTCCGAGCGGGTCGTCCAGTACGGGCTGCCAGGCCAACTCCGCCGCGCCCACCAGTGTGTTGTGATCGAGGGTGCACGCGAGGATCGGAACCCCGCCGCTGCGCCCCCACAGGCTGCGGTCGGCGACCACAGCCCGCAGCCGGTCGGGGTCGGCGTACAGGAGTTCGCGGTGGAGTCCCCCCAGGATGATGCGGTCGGGGTTGAGGATGTTGACCAACCCGGCGAGGCCGAGGCCGAGGCGGTCGATCAGGGCATCGGCAGCGGCACGCACCGTGGGGTCGTGGTACTCGGAACGCAACAACTCCCGGCACTGGTGCAACAGACCCACCTCGGGGCCGGGCGCTCTGCCGGCCGCGCTGAGGAAGGCCATCGGGTCGGTTTCCACATCGAGGCATCCGCGGCTGCCGCAATGGCAGGGACGCCCCTCGGGATTGACGATGAGATGGCCGACTTCGAGGGCCAGCCCCGAACTACCGGTGTGGAGGCGTCCGTCGAGGACGAGCGCCCCACCGGCGCCGCGATGACCCGTGGCGACACAGAGCAGGTGGTGGGCTCCGCGGCCGGCGCCATGGCGGTGTTCGGCGAGAGCGGTGAGGTTGATGTCGTTGGCGGTGAAGGCGGGTCCGGTGATACCGGCGGCCCGTACCTGCTCGGTGAAGATGTCGCGTACGGGTGCCCCCGCGGGCCAGGCGATGTGCAGGGGATTGAGTGCGGTGCCCTCGGGCTCGGCGACGGCTGAGGGGACGGCGAGCCCGGCACCCACGCAGCGTCTTCCGCTGTCGCGCCACAGGGCCGCGCCCGCTGCGACGACCGCGCCGAGCACCTGCGCGGGGTCGGAGGAGACGGTGAGGCATCCGGGCGCGGTGGCGACGATGCGGCCACCGAGCCCGACCAGCGCCGCCCTGAACCCGTCGGCGTGGACCTGGGCGGCGAGCACGACGGGGCCCGAGTCATCGACGGAGAGCCGGTGGGACGGTCTGCCCTGGGAGCCGGCCGCCGCTGCGGGGCGGGAGTCGACGCGGATCAGACCGAGCGCCTCCAACTCGGCGGCCACGGCACCCGCGGTGGCACGCGTGACACCGAGTTCGGCGGTGAGGACGGATCGGGTGGGCGCCCGCCCCGTGTGCACCAGTTCCAGGGCGGGGCCGAGTGCCCCGCGGCCTCGTTCCAGCCTTGTCCGGGCGTTCGTCACCTTGCCGTTCATGGGGGCGAGTCTCCCATGGTCCGCGGGTTGTGCAGCCGGCTTGTCCGGATCGCGCCCCTCCCCCTACACTCACTTTGTGCCGCAATTAAACAAACTCAGATCGGCCGTTCCGGGGGGACCGCACGGGGACACCGCGCCCTCTTCCCTGACCCGCCTTCGCACCGCACTGACCGTGTTCTTCGTCGTGGACGGGTTTCTCTTCGCCGGTTGGGTCGTCCGCATCCCGGCCATCAAGGAGCAGACCGGCGCCTCACCGAGCGCCCTGGGGCTCGCCCTCCTCGGGGTTTCCGCGGGTGGCATCGTGACCATGTCCCTGACCGGACGACTGTGCCGGCGCTTCGGCAACGCACCCGTCGTCGTCGCCAGCGCCGCACTGATGTCGTTGAGCATCACCCTTCCCCCGCTGATGCACTCGGCACTGACGCTCGGCCTGGTGCTCCTGCTGTTCGGCGGGCCGTACGGAGCACTGAGCGTCGCTTTGAACAGTGCGGCGGTCGATCTGGCGGCGGCCCAACGACGTCCGCTGATGCCCGTCTTCCATGGCGCGTTCAGCCTCGGTGGCATGGTCGGTGCCGGCCTCGGCGCCCTCCTCGCCGGCGGCCTCTCCCCCACCGTCCACCTCACGCTGCTCGCCCTGGTGGGGCTGGGCATCACCGCATATGCGGGTCCGGTCCTCCTACGCCATCCGTTGCCGTCCCCCACCCGCATCGAGCGCACCTCCACCCGCGACCGTCTGACGGGTCGTACGCGCCGCCTGGTCCTGCTCTGCGGTGCGATCGCGCTCTGCACCGCCTACGGGGAAGGAGCGATGGCCGACTGGGGCGCACTCCATCTGGAGCAGGGGCTCGGGGCCTCTCCCGGTGTCGCGGCGCTCGGTTACTCCCTCTTCGCCGGCACGATGACGGTGGGCAGACTGTCCGGAACCCTGCTGCTGGAACGATTCGGCCCCACCCCGACCCTGGTCGCCAGCGGAACCACCGCGGCAGTGGGCATGCTGCTGAGCGCATTGGCGCCGACCGTGGGATGGGCACTGGCGGGCTTCGCCGTGGCGGGCATCGGCCTCGCGAACGTCTTCCCCGTCGCCGTGGCCAGGGCGGGCACGGTGGCAGGCCCGGCGGGAGTCGCGGCCACCTCGACGCTCGGCTACACCGGCATGCTGCTGGGACCGCCCGTGATCGGCTTCCTGACCGATTGGTTCTCGCTCCCTGTGGCCCTCATGACGGTCGCGGCTGCCTGTGCGGGCGCAGCAGTCATCGGGTACACGGCTCGCCGACCGAGCAGCCCCGCCGTAACAAGCCGCTGGGCACCGGCGTCCAACAGCTGACCTGCGCGCATTCCGGCATCAGACCGCACCGGGCAGCCGGCTTACCTGCGCTGCTCAGTGGCAGAATCGCGCCATGAAGACGGCAGAACTCATCACGTCGCTCGTTCAGGACGGCCGGTCGTTGGCCACCGCGGCTCGGACGGCCGGCCTGGAAGCTCCCGTACCGACCTGCCCCGATTGGCAGGTACGGGATGTCCTTCGCCACACGGGCGAGGTGCACCGCTGGGCGACTGCGTTCCTGGTGGAGCAGCACGCCACGTTCAGGCCACTGGTACGGGAGCCGGGGTTGGACGGCGATGACCTGGTCGTCTGGTTCCTCGAAGGGCACGAGGCACTGGTGGACGCGCTGGCCACCGCGCCCCAGGAGGTGGCGTGCTGGACGTTCCTGCCGGCTCCGTCACCCCTGGCGTTCTGGGCGCGGCGGCAGGCCCATGAGACGGCGATCCACCGCGTGGACGCGGAGTCCGCGTTGGGGGGCGGCCCGGGACCGGTGTCCGCCGAGTTCGCAGCGGACGGCGTCGATGAGCTGTTGACCGGGTTCCACGCCCGCCCCAGGAGTCGGGTGCGCTCCGAAACGCCACTCCGGCTACGCGTCCGCACCACCGACACCGAAGACGTCTGGACGATGCAGATCTCCACGGACGTTCCCCACACGGTCAGGGACGCGAAGGGAGGATCGGACTGCGAGTTGATCGGCACGGCCCAACAGCTGTACTTGACGCTGTGGAACCGTCTGCCCCTGAGCACCGTGACGCTCAAGGGAGACCCCGAGGTGGCCCAGCTGTGGCGCGAGCGGTCGGCAGTCTGACACCGCCTCACTCGATGGATCGGGTTCCTGGCCCAGGCGCCGAGCCCATGTGCGATCCAACCGGCCGTGGCGCCTCCGATTCCCTGTCGATTCCTGTCCCACGCGTGGTCGGTGGATGGCGTGACAAGCCCGGGAAGCGACCCCACTGACTGACCGACACACCGACCAGTGTCACAGGGAGATGGCCACGGAGTTCCTTGCTCGTGGGCCACCTCCCTGTGACACTGGCTCCATGGGGGAAGAGCCACCGTCGGACCACTCGGCGCGGCGCACACCGGCAGATCGGGACGCGATCACCGTCGAGATCGGGTACGCACTCCTCAGCGCAGCCTTCGCCGCCGCCGTGGTGTTCGGTGCCATCGCGGCCCCGAAGCTCCTGTTCACCGGGCCGTACGCCCTTGAACAAGGACTGCTCGTGCTGGCAAGTGCCTGCGCGGCGCTGGTGTTCGTCGCCCGGGTGGTGACCGTGCTCTGGCGGTTCAAAGGAGCGACCCGCGGCAGTCGACGGCCGGATCAGCCCAACCAACCGGGCCGCACCAAACCCGACTCATAGGCGAGTACCACCAACTGCGCCCGGTCGCGGGCCCCCAGTTTCACCATCGTCCGGCTGACGTGGGTCTTCGCGGTCAACGGAGAGACCACGAGCCGGCGGGCGATCTCCTCGTTCGACAGTCCGATGCCCACCAGGGCCATCACCTCGCGTTCCCGCTCGGTCAGTTCGGCCAGGCCATCGGCGTCCGCGGGGGCCTTGGAACGGGCGGCGAACTCGGCGATGAGCCTACGGGTCACCCCCGGCGACAGCAGTGCATCACCCGCCACCACGGCCCGGACCGCCCGCAACAACTCCTCGGGCTCGGTGTCCTTGACCAGGAAGCCCGAAGCTCCCGAACGGATCGCTTCAAAAACGTACTCGTCGAGTTCGAAGGTCGTCAGCATCACGACCTTGACCTCGCTCAGTCGCTCGTCACGGGTGATCTGCCGGGTGGCGGCGAGTCCGTCGCACACGGGCATGCGAATGTCCATCAACACAACGTCCGGGCGTAGTTCGTGCACGAGGTGCACCGCCGTCTGACCATCCGCGGCCTCACCGGCCACCTCGATGTCGGGCTGGGCGTCCAGCAGTGCCCGGAAGCCCGCACGGACCAGAAGTTGATCGTCGACGAGCAGTACGCGGATCACTGTGCCTCCCCGTCGATCGCGCCCGACTCCCGGGACCTCAACGGTAGATCGGCCACCACTCGGAAGCCCCCTTCATCGTGTTGTCCCGCATCGATCGTCCCACCGAGGGCGGCGGCCCTCTCCCGCATACCGGCGAGGCCGTTGCCACTGCCTCCGGCATCCGTGCCCGTGGCAGGCCCGTCGTCGTCGATCCGCAGGACGAGTCGGCCCTCGCCGTACGCGATGCGCACCCGCGCCACCCGCGAGCCCGAGTGGCGTACGACATTGGTCAACGCTTCCTGGACGATGCGGAATGCCGCGAGATCGGTGCCGGGCGGCAACGGTACGGCCTTGCCCTCGGTCTCCACACTCACGCGAAGGCCCGCACGGGCCGCCTGTTCGGCGAGCTCGGACAGCCGGTCGAGGCCCGGGGCCGGAGCGAGCGGCGCCGTGCCGGGCGTACGCAACCGATCCAGCACCTGTCGTACGTCCCCCAGCGCCTCCTTGCTCGCCGCCTTGATCGTGGTGAGCGCGGTCCGCGCCTGTTCGGGATCACTGTCCAGGAGGGCGAGACCGACTCCGGCCTGCACATTGATGACGGAGATGGAGTGGGCGAGCACATCGTGGAGTTCACGGGCGATGCGCAGCCGTTCCTCGTCGGCACGGCGCTGCTCGGCACGTGCCCGCTCGGCCCGCGCGCGGGCGAGCACCTCTCCCCGTACCCGGAACAACTCGGAGGCAGCGAGCACTGCCACGATCCATGCGGCGAAGGCCAGCTCCCGACCCCAGGGCGCGCTTCCGTCGTCGCCCGGTGGCAGATGGCGGTAGAGCCAGTGCCCCAGAAGCAGATTGGCCACCCAGAAGCCCCCGAGTGCCCACCAGGCCGCCGATCTGTGCCCGGAGACGACCGCGGCGAAGACCGCCACGGCCAGGGGGACGAAGACGGGACCGTACGCATACCCGAAAGCCAGATAGAGCAGCGTCGCCGTGGCCACACCGAAGACACAGACCACAGGCCAGCGATTGCGCAGCAGGAGAAGGGCGGGGCCCACCAGCAGCAGTACGCAACCGATGGCGTCCAGCGGTGCGCGGTTCTGTCCCTTGGCCGCAAAAGCGGTTCCGACCAGGACGAAGACGGTGACCACGAGGGTCGACGGCCAGGGAATGGCACCGGAACAGCGTCTGGTCTCCCAGAGCCGAAGGAGGGGCGAGCCCACCCGTTCGGCCTCCTGGGTCCCGGGCGAGTCGCCCTGCGCCCAGGGGGGACGGCCACGATGGCGGGAGCGCAGGTCTTCCATGACGGCCACGCTAGACCTGGGCCGCCGACATGGCGTCCGCTCCACGTGGTGCTCGCGGATACTCCCCACGCAGTACACGGCCGATGGGGGCGGAGGCGTGTCCTAGGTCGGCTGTGCGGCGCGCGCCTTGGGGACGAGGGCATCGCCTGGTGGAGGGCGGCGACGGAGCCCGGCCATTCCCGACGGGCCTTCCCACCGGCCACTCCCGACGGGCATTCCCACCGGGCTGCTCTCCTGCTGATCTCGGCGAGCAATCGGGGTGGCGGCATCCCCGACCCTTCCCCCGCGTTTCCGCCTGTCCCCACCGTCCCCACCGTCCCCACCCGGAGTGTCCGCGTTCGCCGGGGACGTTGCGGTACCGGATCAGCGCTTCGGTATCGGATCAGCGCCGGGCGGGGTGGGGTGACAGGGGCGCCAGCAGACCGACCTCGTGTGCGAGCCGACGGACGGCCTGGGTGAAGAAGGCGTCGCGCTCTTCCACCACCCGGTGGAACTGACCGAAGAGTTCGAAGGAGATCAACCCGAAGAGCTGCGACCAGGCCGCGACCAGGGCCACCACGACGGACGGCGGAAGGTCGGGCCCGAACTGGTCGGCGAGCCGCTCGGCTTCTGCGCTCAACTCATCGTCGAGCGGGGGCAGCGCGAGACCACGCGTTCGGTGGGCATCACGTGCCACGGAGATCATGGCGGCGCCCACCCGGGAAGCGGGGACGACGGTGTCCGATGGGGCGGCGTAGCCGGGCACGGGAGAGCCGTAGATCAAGGCGTACTCATGGGGGTGGGCGAGTGCCCAGGCTCGTACGGCCGAGCAGAGTGCGATCCAGCGGGCACGGTGATCGGTCACCATCGCGTCGGACACGGCAGATGTGTCAGCGTCAGGTGTGCCTGACATGTCTGACGTATCGGCTGCGGTGCGGGCGGTCGGGGCGGCAGGCGAAGCAATGGCGGCTTCCGCGGCGGCTCCGACGGCTTCGTAGGCGTCCACGATCAGGGCGGTCAGAAGCTCGTCCCGGCTGGGGAAGTAGCGGTAGAGGGCCGAGGAGACCATGCCCAGCTCGCGGGCGACCGCACGCAAGGAGAGCTTCGCCGCCCCTTCTGCCGCCAACTGCCTCCTGGCCTCGTCCTTGATGGCCGCGGTGACTTCGATTCGGGCTCTCTCCCTGGCCCCACGGATCTTGGTCATGGCGTGAGTCTCTCACGTTTCGGAGCAGTGACCAATAACAAGAGCGGTAGACGCAAATGAGAGCACTGCTCTTGCTTTGGAGCATCACCGCAGGCAGACTGATCTCAAGAGAGAGCACCGCTCTCGAAAGGCCATTTCCCCGCACCCTGGGTCATGGTCGACCCATGGGCCCGGGCACTCACCCGGGCCAGCCCGGTACATCGACTGAGGAGCCCCCATGACCCAGCGCCACTACATCGCACCCAACCGCGTGGACACCGCCATGAACAAGGCGATTGCCTGGCTCGCCCGTCATGGCGTCAGCCTGATGGGCACCGCCGAGCTGTCCGTGCGCGGGCGCACGAGCGGCGAGTGGCGAAGCGTGCCGGTCAACCCGCTCCCCTACGAAGGGGGCCCGTACCTCGTATCGGCCCGCGGAGAGTCCCATTGGGTGCGCAATATGCGGGCAGCCGGCGGTGGGCGGCTCACGGTGGGACGGAAGGTCCGACAGTTCACCGCGACCGAACTCACGGACGAGGAGAAGCCGGTCGTCCTACGCACCTATCTGGAGCGTTGGGGCTGGGAGGTCGGCCGTTTCTTCGGCGAGGTGAACGCGAAGTCATCCGACGCCGAGTTGCTGTCAGCCGCCCATCGACACCCGGTCTTCCGGATCACGGTCACTCGATGAGCGGCGTCCCCATGGGCGAGGAGCCCACATCGAAGCCCCTGACGAGCCTCAACCGAATGCCTTCGGCCGATCGGGAGCCTTTGGGCCGGTCGAGCGACGGACACGACGCGTCCACCCACGACCGGGCACGGACCACGACCAGGCACGAGCACGGGCAACCTCCAGCATCGGGCGCCGCCGACCGCAGTGCGGTCGGGGAGCGAGCACCGCACCCATCGCCGCGAGGAACAACCGACGGCACCTCGGCACCTCATGCCCGGTCTGACCCGGCCTGACGGCCCGTGGAGCGCGGCCAGCAGCCACCCCACGGACACCCGATCCCGCGCAACCGCCAGTCAGCACCCGCCAGCACCCGCCAAGCACCCCGCAAGCGAGTAGGTGGCGCACCGAGGGCTCCGGGGATCACCCCTGGACGCGACGGTCCAGGGTCTCCAACGCCCGGCGCGCGACTCCGCTGGTGCGGACGAGTCCGGCCAGGGTTGTCGAGCCGCGTGTGATGTCGGCGAAGACCCGCCAGGCCGGCCGCAGACCGGTGATCACGGCATGGATGAATCCAGGACGGCGCTCGAAGACGCCGAGCAGTCGACGACCGACCGCCATCTCCACTCCCAGCCCGGCCTTGATGGCGAAGGCGTAGTTCAGCGCCTGCCGTCGGGCGTCCACGGCATCGTGTGCCTCGGAGATCCGAACGGCCCACTCCCCCGCGAGCCGACCCGAGCGCAGTGCGAAGGAGATCCCTTCACGGGTCCAGGGCTCCAGCAGACCCGCCGCGTCCCCGCACACCAGGACCCGACCGCGCGAGAGCGGCGAGTCATCGCTGCGACAGCGGGTCAGATGCCCGGAGGAGATCGCGGGTTCGAAACCGGCGAGCCCCAGCCGTGCGATGAAGTCCTCCAGATAGCGCTTGGTCGCCGCGCCCTCCCCGCGGGCGGAGATCACACCGACGGTCAGTGTCTTGCCCTTGGGGAAGACCCAGCCGTAACTGCCCGGCATCGGTCCCCAGTCGATGAGAACCCTCCCCGCCCAGTCCTCGGCAACGGAGTCGGGCACCGGGATCTCGGCCTCCAGACCCAGGTCGACCTGGTCGAGCTTGACCCCGACATGAGCTCCTATCCGGCTGGCGCTGCCGTCCGCACCGACGACGGCCCGCGCCAGGATGGTCTCCCCGTCCGAGGTGACCACGGCGACCGTACGCCGGTCGGGCACGGCGGGCCCGTGTTGCTCCACGCGCGAGACCGTGACCCCGGTCCGCAGTTCGGCCCCCGCCTTCTGCGCGTGCTCAACGAGCTGGGCATCGAACTCCGGGCGGTTGATCAGCCCGAAGAGCATCTTCTTCGAGCGGCGAGTGCGGGTGAGGCGGCCGTTCAAGGAGAAGGTGACGGCATGCACGCGGTCACGGAACGGAAGTTCGAATCCGGGCGGCAGGCTGTCTCTCGACGGGCCGATGATGCCGCCGCCGCATGTCTTGTACCGCGGGAGTTCGGCCTTCTCCACCAAAAGCACCTGACGGCCCGCCACCGCCGCCGCGTACGCCGCTGATGCCCCGGCGGGCCCAGCGCCGACGACGACGACGTCCCATACCGGGCCGTCGTGCCCCTGTGCTTCCGCCTCTGCCCCGGTGCCGCCGTTCTCGCTGCTCACGATGTACTTCTGCTCCCGATCCGACGCGTGCCCCATGGTCTCGACGGCATCCTACGGCGCGTTCGTCCCGCACCGCTGTGGGAGGATCGACCGCACATTCGCCGTACACACACTCATAACGTCGCACCCACGAGGAGCGTGCCCATGACTGCCGATCCGATTGCCGAGACCATCGGCGCCCTGCTCCCTGCGGCCAGGGCGGAGCTGGCGGAGTTGGTGGCCTTCCGATCGGTCGCGGATCCGGCGCAGTTCCCCCGGAGCGAGTGTGAAGCCGCCGCGGCCTGGTGCGCCGACGCACTGCGTGCCGAGGGCTTCGAGGACGTGGCACTCCTCGACACTCCGGACGGCACCCAGTCCGTCTACGGCTTCCTGCCTGGCCCGCAGGGCGCGCCGACCGTTCTGCTGTACGCCCACTACGATGTGCAGCCCCCGCTGGACCTGGAGTCGTGGGTCAGTCCGCCATTCGAGCTCACGGAACGCAACGGCCGCTGGTACGGCCGGGGGGCCGCTGACTGCAAGGGCGGGTTCATCATGCACCTGCTCGCACTGCGGGCGCTCAAGGCGAACGGCGGAGTGCCCGTCGCGGTCAAAGTGATCGTCGAGGGCTCCGAAGAGCAGGGCACGGGCGGCTTGGAGAGGTACGCCGAAGCCCACCCCGACCTCCTGCGCGCCGATGCCATCGTCATCGGGGACTCCGGCAACTTCCGGGCCGGTGTGCCGACGGTGACCGCGACCCTGCGCGGAATGACGATGGTGCGCGTTCACATTGACACGCTCGAAGGGAACCTCCACTCGGGTCAGTTCGGCGGTGCCGCGCCCGATGCGTTGGCCGCGCTGATCCGTGTCCTCGACTCCCTGCGCGCCGATGACGGTTCGACGGTCGTGGACGGTCTCGACGACGGCGACGCCTGGCAGGGACTCCAGTATCCGGAGGAGGACTTCCGTCGGGATGCGAAGGTGCTCGACGGAGTCAAACTGATCGGCTCGGGGTCGATCGCGGACCGTATTTGGGCCCGGCCGGCGGTCACCGTGCTGGGCATCGACTGCCCTCCGGTGGTCGGAGCCACTCCTTCGGTGCAGGCGAGCGCCCGCGCCCTGGTGAGCTTGCGGGTGCCGCCGGGCCAGCGCGCGGGCGAGGTGACCGAACTGCTGCTGAAGCACCTGGAGGCGCACACTCCGTGGGGAGCGCGCGTAGCGGTGGAACAGGTGGGCCAGGGCGAACCGTTCCAGGCGGACACGAGCAGTCCGGCCTATGCGGCGATGGCCGATGCGATGCGGATCGCGTACCCGGGCCAGGAGATGCAGTCCGCCGGCATGGGCGGCTCGATCCCGCTCTGCAACACACTCGCGGAGCTGTATCCGCAGACGGAGATGGTGTTGATCGGGCTCAGCGAACCGGAAGCCCAGATCCACGCGGTGAACGAGTCCGTGTCGCCACAGGAATTGGAACGGCTGTCCATCACGGAGGCCCTGTTCCTGCGCAACTACGCGATGAGCCGGCCGGCATCCTGAGCCCACCGGCACGACAACCGCACAGGGGTTCGCCTCCGTCCGGCAGCTGACACGACGGACCGACGGCCGAGGGTCAGGTCAGGTCAGGTCAGGTCAGGTCACCGTGCTGAACCCCAACCGTACGGCCCCGGCTCCTCCTCGTACTGGGCAACAGGAACGAAGGAGCCAGGGCCGTACGGCCATCACGGGTGTCGGAGTCATGGGTGTCTGAGTCACGGGTGTCGGAGTTCGGGATGCGCCCCGGCCCGGGACGGAAGGACTCGACGGGCCGGCGATCCGCGGAGGAAGGCGGCACCGGTGTGGCCCAAAGGAGTGCACGGACACCGTCGCCCGGGCCGTGATGCCGCCGCCCGGAGAAGTCCCGGAGTTTGGACGATCCCAGGGACAAGGCGGTCCCGGAGATCGGACGGTCCCGGAGCACACCACCGCACTGAGGCGCCTGGGCCCACCGGGCTTCCGATTCAGAGGGGCGCGGCTCCCTCCAGGTAGATCGGGGTACCGCGTTCACGGGCGCGCAGGGCCCAGCGGAGCCGCTCGTACCGCCGTGGTGACAGCAGTCGTTGGGCTTCCTGCTCCGCCACGAACCGGAAGGCTCTGAGCTCGGCGTCGGGCAACCGGATGCGCTGGGCAGCCTCGGCGGGGAGTTCTCCCCCGTCGAACAGCAACCGCACACCGCCGAAACGAGGCGGCGCCGGGGGTTCCCAGTCGACGACCAACAGGCCCGGAAGGCGGTCGAGTTCGATGCCGAGTTCCTCCGCGACCTCGCGCACTCCCGCGTGGGCAGGCGCCTCACCCCGCTCGACGACACCACCGGGGAACTCCCAACCGGGTTTGTAGGTGGGATCGACGAGCAGCACCCGACCCTCCTCGTCGAAGAGCAGCACCCCGGCAGCCAGGGTTTCTCCGGCAGGAGGGTCGCTCTGCACGATCTCGCAGGGGTGCGCCTCCCCGGTGCGAACCGCATCCGCGATCCGGACGGCGACCTCCTGGGGCGTCAGTTCGCTGGTGTCGATGACGAGTGCTTCCGAAGTGATCCAGTCCAGGGCGGCGGAGTAGGGCTCGATGTGGTCGTACGCCCACTGTCGACAGCTGGTCTCCGGACCGCCCCCACCGCCGGCCTGCGGGATGACGGGCTCGGGACGCTCCGCGATCCGGCGGCGCAGGATCGTTTCGTCTGGCCGTACCAGCACATGTCGTACAGGGATTCTGCGTGAGGCGAGCGCGCCGAAGATCTCGTCCCGGTACTCCTGGCGGAGCAAGGTCATCGGCACCACCAGCACCCCGCCGACTTCGGACAACAGGGCCGCCGCGGTGTCCACCACCAACCTGCGCCAGATCGGCAGGTCCTGGTAGTCGCTCACTTCGGCGAGCCGCTTGGCGGGCAGGAGCAAACGCAGTTGTGCACCGATGAGCTCGGGGTCGTACAGCGTGCTGTTCGGGATCAGATCGATCAGTTCGCGTGCGGCGGTGGTCTTGCCCGCTCCGAACGCACCGTTGATCCAGACGATCACGGTTCCCCCTCTTGTTGGCCGACAGTCGAATGTCCGGAACACCCTGCCACGGAAACCCGGGGCAGGTACCGGAGGCCCGCGCCGGCCGCCCCCAGTGGCTCCTGGGAACCGCGGAGAGGCCGGTCACGGGCCCTTTGGCAGTTGTCTTCCGGTCCTCCCCCGATGTTCACCCCGTCACACGGCGGGCGCCGGCCCCTGAGGCAGCCTCAGGCCCCGATGACCGCTGCCGTCCCCCCTCGACTACCCAGCCCGGCGGCGGCTGCGGCCCCTACGAGACCGGCGTCAGCACCCGTCAGAGCGGGCGCAACGGTGAGCCGCTGGACGAAGCGCAGGGTGGCGTAGTCACGGAGTGCGCAGCGCAGAGGTGTGAACAGCACATCGCCCGCTCCGGCCACTCCACCGCCCACGACGGCGATGTCGATCTCGACGAGCGTCGCCGTGGCGGCGATCGCAGCCGCGAGGGCCTGTGCGGCGCGTACGAAGGAGGCGACGGCGACCGGGTCCCCCGCCCTGGCCGCAGCGGCGACCGCAGCAGCGGAACGGTCGCCGTCGGGGCGGGGCTGCCAGCCGGCCTCCAACGCGCGCCGGGCGATGTTGGGACCACTGGCGATGCGCTCCACACAACCGCGCGCACCACAGGGACAGAGATCGCCGTCCAGGTCGACACTGATGTGGCCGATGTGCCCGGCGTTGCCTGTTGGTCCGGGATGCAGTCTGCCACCGAGGACCAGCCCTCCGCCGACCCCGGTGGAGACGACCATGCACAGCGCGTTGTCATGGCCGCGGGCTGCGCCCTGCCAGTGCTCCGCGGCCGTCATCGCCACTCCGTCGCCCACGAGTTGGACGGGCAGTGCTCCGGTCACCCGCCCCACCCGGGACACCAGGGGGAAGTCGCGCCATGCCGGCACATTGACCGGGCTGACGGTGCCGGCCAAGGCGTCCACCGGGCCCGCGCTGCCGATGCCGACCGCCGTGGAACGCGCCCAGAGCGGCGAGCGCGCGAGTTGGTGCAGGACCGCTTCGACGGTCCTCATCACCGTCTCGGCGTCCTCCTGGGCCGGAGTGGGACGTTGCACCCTCACCAGCAGACGGCCCTCACCGTCCACCAGCGCTCCGGCGATCTTGGTACCACCTATGTCCAGCGCGACGACAAGGTCGGTATGCATCTGCGTGGCATCCCCCGGTGAACTGGTCGGACGTACGGCGTGGGATTAGTTTCCGTGCCCCTGACAACGTTGTCCAGGCCCTATGCTCGACCCGCTGCACCTTCACACATACCGTATGACGACAGGACTACACACTGTGGCCGGTACCGATCGTTTTTCTCGTGTGCCAGGACGGACCCGATCACCTGAGCCTCGCTACGGCATTCGGCCCACGATGAAGGACGTCGCTGCGCGTGCAGGAGTCGGTCTGAAGACCGTGTCACGCGTAGTGAACGGCGAACCCGGGGTCACCGTCGAGACCGAACGACGGGTGCAGGAAGCCATCGATTCCCTGGGGTTCCGGCGCAACGACAGCGCCCGTGTCCTGCGCAAGGGCCGAACTGCCTCCATCGGTCTGGTACTTGAGGACTTGGCGGACCCCTTCTACGGCCCCCTGAGCCGCGCGGTGGAGGAAGTGGCACGAGCGCACGGCGCCTTGCTCATCAATGGATCGAGTGCCGAAGACCCCGAACGGGAACAGGAGTTGGCACTCGCCCTCTGTGCTCGACGGGTGGACGGACTGATCGTCATTCCCGCGGGACAAGACCACCGCTACTTGGAGCCCGAGATCAAGGCGGGCGTGGCCACGGTGTTCGTCGACCGTCCCGCCGGCCAGATCGACGCAGACGTCGTCCTGTCCGACAGCTACGGCGGCGCCCGGACCGGCGTGGCCCACCTCATCGCCCACGGCCATCGCCGCATCGGCTTCATCGGTGACCAACCGCGCATCCACACGGCCACCGAGAGGCTGCGCGGCTACCGGGCGGCCATGGAGGACGCCGAACTGCCCGTGCACGACTCATGGATGACGCTCGGCTCCACCGCCCCCGATGTGGTGCGCGACGCCGTCACCGGCATGGTGACCGGGCCGGAGCCGGTC
Organism: Streptomyces sp. NPDC059256; assembly: GCF_042753785.1. Classification (NCBI taxonomy): domain Bacteria; kingdom Bacillati; phylum Actinomycetota; class Actinomycetes; order Kitasatosporales; family Streptomycetaceae; genus Streptomyces; species Streptomyces sp. NPDC059256. The sequence continues at coordinate 111,700 of NZ_JBHYZO010000020.1, forward strand.
ACCGCGCTGTTCGCCGGGAACAACCGGGTGACGGTGACCGCCGTTCGTACGCTGGCGGACCACCAGCGAAAGATCGCTCTGGTCGGGTTCGACGACATCGAGTTGGCGGATCTCCTGGGGATCACCGTGATCGCCCAGGACGCAGCGGCGCTGGGCCGCACCGCCGCGGAACGGCTGTTCCGCCGGCTGGACGGCGCCGACGACACACCGACCCAGGTGACACTGCGGACCGCGCTCATACCCCGGGGCTCGGGCGAACTCCCTCCGACCTCGGTCTGAGCCGCGGGAGCCCGGTGCCCCTCAACGCCCCCGTGCGGCGAGGCCATCGAGTTCCCTGCGCGGGAGTCCGGTCCGCTCGACGACCTCGGCCAGGTCCAGGGCCCCGCAGTCGACCCCCCGCAGCAGGTACGCGCTGAGCGCCTTGGCGGTGGCGGGCTCGTCCATCACATCACCACCGATCCGGTCGACATAGGCCGCGAGCCTGTTGGCGGCCTGCTCGAAACCCTCCCGGTAGAAGGCGAAGACGGCCGCGAAGCGCGTGGGCAGGTGTCCGGGGTGCATGTCCCAGCCCTGGTAGTACGCACGCGCCAGCGCCCTACGGGTGAGCCGGTAGTGCAGCCTCCAGGCATCGTGCACCTGGGCGGTGGGGCCGACTGGCAGCACATTGGTGGAGCCGTCGGAAACCCGTACGCCCGTGCCGGCAGCGGCCACCTGCATGACGGCCTTGGCGTGGTCGGCAGCGGGATGGTCACTCGCCTGGTGCGCGGCGCTGACGCCGAGACCCGCGCTGTAGTCGAAGGTGCCGTAGTGCAGTCCGGTGGCGCGCCCGTCGGCGGCACCGATCATCTTGGCGACGGTGGCCGTACCGTCCGGGCCGAGGATCGCTTGACTGGTCTCGATCTGGATCTCGAAGGTGAGCCGCCCCGCGGGCAGGGCATGAGTGTGCTCGAAGGCTTCGAGGAGCCGAACGAACGCGCTGACCTGCTCGGCGTAGGTCACCTTGGGGAGGGTCAGGACGAGGCCGTCGGGCAGTCCGCCGCTGTGCACCAGCGTGGTGAGGAAGACATCGAGGGTGCGGACGCTCCGCTCGCGCACGGCTGCTTCCAGACACTTCATCCGAATGCCCATCTGCGCCGCGGCGGTGCCCTTCCGGTACGCATCCGAGATCAGCCGGGCGACGCGTACGGCCGCTGCGTCCTCTTCGGCATCGGAGCGCAGGCCGTAGCCGTCTTCGAAATCGACCCTCAGATCATCGACGGGCTCGCGTGCCAGTCGTGCACGAACCCGATCGTGGACGGATTCGGCGAGGCCGTCGGACAGCCCGAGCACCGCGGCGAAGGAGGCAGCGTCCGGCGCGTGCTCGTCCAAGGCGGCCAGCGCCTGGTCACCCCAGGTGCGAATCGTTTCGGCGGCGAAGAGATCGGCGGGGACATAGACGGTGTGCACGGGTTGGCGGCTGCCGGGGTCGCCTGGATACCTCCGCGCCAGCTCGGCGTCGACCGGCTTGAGGAGCTCACCGATCTCCCGGGAGACTGCGCCGTCGAGGCTCGTCACTGCCTGTTCCAGGCTCTCCTCCGACATGACCCCGACCTTTCCGTTGAACGGAATGTTCTATCCGTATCGCGAAGCTAGTCGGCGATCTTGCCTTCCGTCAACGTCCATCGAGTATCGAACCACCACAGAAACCCCCAGGGCCGCAGGGTGGGAACCATGCACCCCGGGGGCACGCCAGAGGATCTCAAGATCCATCTTCTTGGTTAGTTTTTGTGGTTGTTGATGTGGGTGGTGAGTTGGGGGATGACGGTGAAGAGGTCGCCGATGATGCCGTAGTCGGCGAGGTCGAAGATGGGTGCTTCGGGGTCTTTGTTGATGGCGATGATGGTTTTGGAGGTTTGCATGCCGGCGCGGTGTTGGATGGCGCCGGAGATGCCGGTGGCGATGTAGAGGTGGGGGGAGACGGTTTTGCCGGTTTGGCCGATTTGGTGGGTGTGGGGGTACCAGCCGGCGTCGACGGCGGCGCGGGAGGCGCCGACGGCTGCTCCGAGGGTGTCGGCGAGGGTTTCGATGAGGTGGAAGTTTTCTTGGGAGGCGAGTCCGCGTCCGCCGGAGACGATGATGGTGGCTTCGGTGAGTTCGGGGCGTCCGGTGGTGGTGCGGGGTGTGTGTTGGGTGATGGTGGTGGTGGGGTGTTGTGTGGGTGTGGGGTTGAG
>NZ_JBHYZO010000021.1:0-111712 GCF_042753785.1 Streptomyces sp. NPDC059256
CTCCGGTCTTGCGTTTCCGACTCTATCAGATCCTTTCGGGCCTGATTCCCGGTCGAAATCGGGATTGTCTTTCCGGCCCCTCGGCCGTTCCGACGAGTGAGACTTTAGCGGAATCCAGTGTCCCGAACCAAATCGGGTTGCGTTCCTGCGAACGCGGATTCCTCATTCCGTAATTGCGCACACAAAGGCGGACGGCTACGAGTAGTCGTTTGCTTCTGGTGTGGTCTTGCGGAATGGCTGCCCGGGGACCAACCAAAGTCGGCGCTCACGTCGGGCAACTCGGAGAACACTACGGACCACGTGTATCCACTGTCAACCTGGGGCTCGCTCCCGTAGTCTCCCGGCATGACATCGCGTAGCTGCCTCCTTCAGTGGCGCGCCGCCTGACGGCGGCCGGCACCTACGCGCGTACTCATCGGCCGCCGCCTCGGCGGCCTTTTTGTTGCTCTCTCCCGGAGCCGGCCGCCGGCGCTGCGGCCACGGCAGGAGAGGGACAACGGTGACCAAGCGAATCTTCAGCGGCATCAAGCCCACGGGGCACCTGACGCTGGGCAACTATCTCGGAGCACTGCGCCGCTGGGTCGATGTCGACCAACACCAGTCGGACGCGCTGTTCAGCGTGGTCGATCTGCATGCGCTGACCGTGGACCACGACCCGGGACGCGTACGCAGGCTCAGCCGACAGGCGGCGACGCTCATGCTGGCCGCCGGACTCGATCCCGAGCTGTGCACGGTGTTCGTCCAAAGTCATGTGGCCGAGCACACCCGGCTCTCCTATCTATTGGAGTGCACGGCAACCGACGGTGAGCTGCGGCGCATGATCCAGTACAAGGAGAAGGGGGCACGGGCTCGGGCCGCCGGGGAGAGCGTCCGGCTGTCCCTGCTGACCTATCCGGTGCTGATGGCGGCGGACATCCTCGCCTATGGGACCGATGAAGTGCCGGTGGGCGAGGACCAGACGCAGCACGTCGAGCTCAGCCGGGATCTGGCCGTGCGGTTCAACCAGCGGTACGGGCACACCTTCACGGTGCCGAAGGCCACCCATCCATCCGTGGCCGCTCGGGTCATGGACCTACAGGACCCGCTGTCGAAGATGGGGAAGTCCCACGCTTCGACAGCCGGCATCGTCTATCTGCTGGACGACGCGGACATGGTGCGCAAAAAGATCATGCGTGCGGTCACGGACAGCGGGCGCGAGGTCGAGTACGACCGCGAGCGAAGCCCCGGTGTCGCAAATCTGCTGGAGATCCTCGCCGCCTGTTGCCAAGGGAACCCGGAAGCGTTGGCCGGTGGATATGAGTCGTACGGAGCGTTGAAGCGGGACACGGCCGAAGCCGTGGTGGAGCTGCTGAGGCCGGTGCAGGAGCGCCACGCGGGACTTGCGGCGGACGGGGGGTACGTCGATGGAGTGTTGAAGCGCGGTGCCGAGAGGGCCAGGGCCATGGCACGCCCGAGAGTCGATGCCGCCTATGCGGCGATGGGACTGCTCCCCGGCGTTTGAGGCAGAGGTTCGATGGCACCAGCAGCCTCGTCGAGGCTGATCCGTGTGGCCCACCGCCGAGGCGTCGCGGCGGTGGGTGCACAGGGTCAGCCGTTGCCGGAGGCCAGCTCTCGGCTGCGGTCGCGGGCGGCCTCAAGCGCGGCGATGAGTGCGGCGCGGACACCGTGGTTCTCCAGCTCGCGGATGGCGCTGATGGTGGTGCCCGCGGGGGAGGTGACGGCTTCACGGAGCTTTACGGGGTGCTCACCGCTGTCGCGGAGCATGACCGCGGCTCCGATGGCGGCCTGGACGATCAGGTCGTGGGCCTGCGAGCGCGGTAGGCCGAGGAGGATTCCGGCGTCGGTCATGGCCTCGACGAGGAAGTAGAAGTACGCGGGCCCGGAGCCCGACAGGGCGGTGGCCGCGTCCTGCTGGGATTCGGGAACCCTCAGGGTCTTGCCGACACCGCCGAAGATCGCTTCGGTGTGCGCGAGGTGGTCGGGGGTGGCATGGCTGCCGGCTGAGATCACGGACATGCCCTCGTCGACGAGGACCGGGGTGTTGGGCATGACACGGACGACGGGTGCTCCCGGTGACAGGCGCTCCTCGATGAAGGAGGTGGGAATTCCCGCAGCCGCGCTGATGGTCAGGCGGTCGGTGGTGAGGTGCGGGGCGAGTTCGTCGAGGAGCTTGCCCATGTCCTGGGGCTTGACGGCCAGGATGAGGGTGTCGGCCCGCTTGGCGGCCTCTGCATTGGTGACGGGTTCGACCCCGTAGCGGGTGTGGAGTTCCGTTGCGCGATCCGAGCGACGGGTGGTGACCAGAAGGTCGGAAGGCCGCCATCCAGCTCGGATCATCCCGCTCAGCAGGGCCTCGCCGATCTTGCCTGTGCCGAGGACTGCGACTGTCTGGGTCATGGGCTGTGTTCACCTCGCCGATGGGGGTTCTTGCTGCTCATACTCGCACTGGCGCCGCGGTGGCGCCGTGACGTCCACAGGGCGGTACGGCTGAGGGTGTTGATAGCTCCTGTGGAACCTGATGGCGCGAGGGAGGCTCCTACGGCGCGTGACGGAGGACGAGTTCGACGCCCTGTACGCAACCGCGTTCCCCAGGCTGGTGGGGCAGCTGACCGCGTTGACGGGTGATCACGGTGAGGCGCAGGACGTGGTTCAGGAGGCGTTCGTCCGCGCCTGGTGCCGTCGTGCTTCCGTCCTGGCGGACAGGGCTCCCGAGGCATGGGTCAGGACGGTGGCGGTGCGGCTCGCGGTGAGCCGTTGGCGTAGGGCGAGGAGATGGCGGGAGCTGGTGTGCGGCCATGGCGCGGCGGAGCGGGTGCTGGAGCCGGGGCTAGAGCATCTGGTGATCGTCCAGGCCCTGCGGCAGTTACCGGAGGCTCAGCGCAGGGCCGTGGTGCTGCACCATCTGTGCGATCTGACCGTGGAGCAGGTCGCACAGGAGACGGGTTCGCCGACGGGGACGGTCAAGGCCCGGTTGTCTCGGGGGCGGGCCGCTCTCGCGAAGCTGCTCACTCCCGGAGGCACCGTCTCCGTGGGCTGACCGTCCTGTCAGGGAGTCAAAGCGGAAGCGATCAGACGGACGCGATCAGACGGAAATGGCATGGAATCGGACGGGATGGAGGTGGGGCGCGGGTCCAAGGGGGTCGTGGCATTCCGGCCGGTGAGGCTGTCGCGGCTGTGCTGGCTGTCGTCCCGCCCGGTCAGGCCGTGCGGCGACGCAGGGTGGCAGCGCCGAGACCGAGGACCAGGATGGCGCAGCCCGCGACCACGAGGACGTCCCGGACGAAGGCACCCGTGGGGTCGGGGTGGCGGAGGACTTCGGTCATGGCGTCGACGGCGTACGACATGGGCAGTGCGTTGGAGATGGTCTCCAGGATGGGCTGCATGTTCTCGCGTGGGGTGAACAGACCGCAGAGGAGGAGTTGGGGGAAGATCACGGCCGGCATGAACTGGACTGCCTGGAACTCCGAGGTGGCGAAGGCGGAGACGAAGAGACCGAGCGCCGTGCCCAGCAGTGCGTCCAGGAGGGCGACGAGCAGGAGCAGCCAGGGGGAGCCGACGACGTCCAGGCCGAGGGCCCAGAGTGCGAGCCCGGTGGCCAGGAGGGACTGGGCGATGGCGATGACGCCGAAGGCCAGGGCGTAGCCGGTGATCAGGTCGCCCTTGCCGAGGGGCATGGCGAGCAGGCGTTCCAGAGTGCCTGATGTGCGTTCGCGCAGGGTGGCGATGGAGGTCACCAGGAACATCGTGATCAGCGGGAAGATGCCGAGGAGTGCGGCGCCGATGGAGTCGAAGGTGCGGGGGCTGGCGTCGAAGACGTAGCGCAGGAGGAACAGCATCACGCAGGGGACGAGGACCATCAGGGCGATGGACCGTCGGTCGTGGCGCAGTTGACGTAGTACGCGGGCCGCGGTGGCGAGAGTGCGGGAGATGCTCATCGGGCGTTCTCCTGACCGGTTGGGGTCGACTCTTCGGTCGCGGTCGACTCTTCGCGCTGGGTGCCGGGATCCGGGGACGCTGCCGTCGTGTTCCCGGGTGGGCGGTGAGGCGGGGTGCCCGGGTCGGCAGCGGGGCGGGTGGCGGTCGCGTCGACCAGACGGAGGAAGGCCGCCTCGACCGTGTCGGTGCCGGTGCGCAGCCGGAGGGCGGAGGGGCTGTCCTCGGCGAGGATCTCGCCTTCTCTCATCAGGAGGAGGCGGTGGCAGCGTTCGGCTTCGTCCATCACGTGGGAGGAGACGAGGATCGTCGTGCCGCGGTCGGCCGCGAGCCGGTGAAAGAGGTTCCAGAGGTCTCGGCGCAGTACGGGGTCGAGTCCGACGGTGGGTTCGTCGAGGACGAGGAGTTCGGGCGTGCCGAGCAGGGCGACGGCGAGCGAGACCCGGCTGCGCTGGCCCCCGGAGAGGCGTCCCGCGAGGGCGTCCGTGTGGGAGGTGAGGTCCACATCGGCGATGGAGCGGGTGACGTGGTCCTGGCGGAGTTTTCGTTGGTGCCGTCCGGGGTGGAGCACGGCGGCGAAGTAGTCCAGGTTCTGTCGGACCGTCAGGTCGTCGTAGATGGAGGGCGCCTGGGTGACATAGCCGATGCGGGAGCGGAGCGCGGCGTGACCGGCCGGGCTGCCGAGGATGTCGAGGGTGCCGCTGACCTTGGCCTGGGTGCCGGCGACGGCGCGCATCAGGGTGGATTTTCCGCAGCCGGAGGGGCCGAGCAGGCCGGTGATCCGACCGGGCGGAATGGTGAAGTCGATGCCGCGCAGGACGGTGCGGGCTCCTCGTACGACGGTGAGACCGCGGGCCAGGACGGCCACATCAGAGGAATTCATCATGTGATGAATAATGCTGTCGGGTGACCGTCCCGTCAAGAGATGGGGGGTGCGTCAGGGGGATCCCCCATGGCGCTTCGGGGGGCACCCAGAGAAAGCTGAAGGCATGAGCGGACACATGAACCAGCACGGCCAGATCTCCAAGGCCGAGCGGCGCCAACTGGCGGTCGCGGCGACGACGCTCGGCCCCTGGCGGACCGCCGCGACGACCGGCGGCTCGGGAGGCGTCGTCGTCTTCGGGCTCGGCGCCCTGGGGGGCGTCAGCCTGGAACTGCTCGCCGGAGCCCTGTCCTTCGCACTGATGTTGTTCTTCGTCGTGGGTGGCGCCGGGGCCGTGATCGGCGGCAGGTCGGCGGCTCCACGGACGGCCGGATCCACTGATGGCACCGGGTTGCCCGTCGCGGTCGACACCGATTCCCCCAGCGATCGGCGCATACGGCGCTGGGCCCGCGAGCACCCCTGGCGAGTCGCCATGGTGCCCGGTGCGTCCATGGCACTGGCCGATGTCGTGGTGAACACGACGCTGAGTGCGCGGAGCTTCATGGGCGGTGTGGGGGACGCACTGTGGATGGGTGTGCTGGTCTGGCTGTTCGTGGGATTGGCCGGACGGTTCGCTCCTCGCAAGGGCTGAGCACCTCGCAAGGGCCGAGTGCCTCGCAAGGGCCGAGTGCCTCGGCAAACACGGAGTGCTTCGGTAGCTGAGTGCTTCGGTAGCCGGGCGCCTGTGCAGTTGGGCGGGTGCGATGCCGCGGGGGCACGGACACCCGGGCGCCCGGCTGCGAAGGCAGCGGCGGCCGACGGTCCTCAGGCCGTCGGTCAGAAGCCCGGCAGCCGCCCGAGGGTGTCCGGAGCCCGCCGCGCCAAGCCCATCACACTGACCGTGGAACGAACGATGCGTTCCTTGGCCCAAGCGGCCGTACGACCGGTGAGGACGCGGTCCCGCGGACTGTCGTCGTGACGGACGAATTGGACCAGGCCGTCACGGCGGCCCAGGCTCACGCACTGGAGCAGGTAGCCGAAGTCCAGCCGCTCGGGTACACGGCCCCGGAGTTCGGCGATGATCGCGGTCGCCGCATGGGAGCCGGTGGGCAGCGCCGCGGCACAGCCCATGCGCAGCGAACCCGCCCGTGACGAGTGGGCGGCTGCGGCATCGCCGACCGCGTAGATCTCCGGATGGCTGATCGAGCGGAGGGATGCGTCCACGGCGACCCGGCCGCTGGCTGGATCCAGTGCGAGACCGGCCTCCGCGGCCACGGCCGTACGAGGGACCATGGCCGCCGCCCACACGACCGCATCGGCGTCCACGTCCAGCGGGTCCGCCACGGTGTGTCCTTCCTCGATGCGTACGCCCAGCGCCGTCAGCACCCCCCGAACGTGGTCCCGGCCCCGTGTCGAGTGGCCGACCGCGAGTTCACCCGCGGTCAACAGGCGTACGTCCCAAGCAGGTCGTGACTCGGCGATTTCGGCGGCCAGTTCGATGCCGGTCAGCCCGCCGCCGACGACGGCCAGCGAGCCGCTGCGGTCGCGGGTCAGGGTGCACAGGGCGGGCGTGGTCTCCGCGGTGAAGACCTGTGGGGCGGCCGGTTCGGGCCGGGGGGAGGCGTCCGCGGTTTCGAGCGGCGCGAGTTCACCGGTGGGCGGGGCTCCAGCGGACTGCCGAGGTGCGGATCGTACGGAGAGGACGCCGGGCGGAACGGCCGTACGGCTGCCGAGGGCGTACACCAGACGGTCGTAGTCGAGGCGTCGTCCGTCGTCCGTGGTGATCTGCCGGGCGAGCGGGTCGAGGGCCGTGACCCGTTGGGGGAGGTGGCGCACACCGGTGCCGCGCAGGAGTGACGCCAGCGGGAGATCGTTCGTTGCCGGTCGGGCGACGAGTTCGTGCTGACGTACCCGTTCGGTGAAGCGGTCGGTCGGATCGACCAGGGTGACGCGGGCATGCGGCGCCAGCCGCAGCGCGGCCAGCAATCCCGCATAGCCCGCGCCGAGAACGATGATCTGCTGCTTGTCGCGTTTCGTCGTCATGCAAGGGGGACGAGGTGAGCCGCAGATCTGTGACGTGGCACCGGTCACAGATCAGCGCAGGGCATCCAGATCGAGGTGGGAGAGCTTGTCCGGGTTGAGCATGGCGTTGACTTCCTGGATGCGCCCCTGATCGACCGTGAAGGCGAAGACGGCCGCATAGCCGGTGGTGTGGTCGGCGACGAGCACTCCGGGCGCACCGTTGACCTCCCGCATGACCATCCACATCCGGTCCGGGTGGAAGTCGCGCATCAGATGCTGGGCGAAGCGGGCCACCTTCTCGGCGCCGAGCACCGGCAGCCGAGCGGCGATGACCTTGCCGCCGCCGTCCGACCGCCAGATGACATCGGGGTCGAGGATGTTCAGAAGCGCCTCGAAGTCCCCGGCCACCACCGCGGCTGCGAAGGCTTCGACGGCCTTGCGGTGCTCGGCACGCGCCACGGGACGGCCGGGCGCCTCGGCGCGGACCCGACGGCGGGCGCGGGAGGCCGACTGCCGTACGGAATCGGGACTGCGGCCCACCACCTCGGCGATCTCGGCGAAGGGCACGGCGAAGACGTCGTGGAGGATCAGTGCGGTGCGCTCGGTGGGGCCGAGTCGTTCCAGCACGGTCAGGAGCGCGATGCTCACCGACTCATCGAGGGCCACCCGCTCCTCCGGGCCTTCCTGGGTGACCAGCGGTTCGGGCAGCCAGGGGCCGGTGTACTGCTCGCGGCGCGCCCGGGCGGAGGTCAACCGGTCGTAGCAGATACGGCTGATCACGGTCGTCAGATAGGCCCGGGGGTCGTCCGCCGTGCCGTCGGGCAGCCCCGACCAGCGCAGCCATGCGTCCTGTACGGCGTCGTCGGCGTCCGCGACGGAACCGGTCATGCGGTAGGCGATGCCCCACAGCCGTCCGCGCTGTTCCTCGAACTCGGCCAGTGCGGCCATCGTTCCCCCTTGCCCTTCTCCTCGGTGCGTTCCGTCCCCGGCGGGTTCCACGTCGTGCAACAGGTTCTACGCGTATGGGTTCTACGAGTGCGACGGTCGGTGCGGACGGAATGTGACGGTCAGCTGGACCTCGTACTCCTCGTGCAGGACCCCGTCGGGGAACGCCTTGAGCAGTTCGGCCCGTTCGCGGGCGAGGAATCGTGCTGCTTCGTCCTGCCTCATGGTGAGGAAGAGGGAGTGACTGGAGAGATTGTCCAGATGCGCGTCAACGGAGATCTTCCGTGTCCAGGAGACGGCACGCTCCCGGGTGGGGACCGGGTCGGGCAGCCGGCGTGAGCCGCCGGGGGCGCCGTGCGCCCCGTCGGCGAGTTCGGTGCTCATGCGGGCGGCCTGGGCGGCGATCCAGGGCGCGGTCAGATCGGCGACGTTCCACCACAGTGCGAGCGCCCCACCGGGCCTCAGCACCCGCAGTGCCTCGGGCAGGGAGCGGGCCGGGTCCGTCCAGTGCCATGACTGGGCGTAGGTGATCAGATCGGCGGTGCCGTCCGCCAGGGGCAGCGCCTCACCGGAGCCGAGGACGAGCGGGGTATCGGGGAGGGTACGGCGGAGTTGGGCGGCCATGCCGGGGCCGGGTTCCACCGCGGTGACCCGTGCGCCCCGGGCTCGTAGCAGCCGGGTGGCTATGCCGGTGCCCGCGCCCACGTCGATGACGCGGGTGCCGTGGAGCGAACGGCCGGTGATCTCCTCGACGGCGTCGAAGAGCGCGGGCGGATAGCCGGGGCGCGCGCTGTCGTAGCGGGCCGCCGCAGTGTCGAAGGAGAGCGCCCTCGACCGGGCCGGCGAGATGGGTTCGGTCATGGCAGGTCCATCCTGGCTCGTCCGCTGCTGGTCCGTTGCTGGCCGCTGCTCGTCCGTTGCTGGTCCGCTGCTCGTCCGCTTTCGTGCCGGCGGGTCCGGTCCATCAGCTCTGTCGGCGTCCCTATCGGCGTCGTGCCCTGGCGGACCTTCCCGCCCTGCCCTTGCGTGCGGCTGGGTTGCCGGTGCGGGCCTTGCGCCGCCGGTCGTACCGGGCCCGGGCGGTCTCGTACTCCTCGCGGTGCAACGACTCCCCGGGGGCCTCCAGCAGTGCACGCACCGCATAGGCGAGGAGTACGCCGATGAATCCGACGGCCTTGAGACTGCGCAGCGAGTCGGGTGCCGCGATCGGGCCGGTCGGGCGACGGGTGAAACCCTCCCAGGTCTTGCGGAAGGCGATCGCACTGCACGCCGCGAGCATGACGATGACCAGTGCGTTGACGAAACCCCCGACCTCGGCGATCGTCAGGCCCTGGTAGGCGAAGCGCAGTACCAGCGCTCCCGCGATGGCGGCCGTCAGGGCACCGATCGCGAGGCCCGCGCGGCGCAGCCCGTATCCCCCGTCACGGTCCACCCAGGTGGTGCCGAAGAAGCGGATGGGCTCGGGCCGGGGGCCCGTCTCCGCTTCGGCGCCCTGCCCTGGACCGGCGGTGCTGGTGGTGGTGCTCTGCTCGCTCACGCGCCGATTATCGCAAGGCGCGGCTCGGTGGGCGCGGACGGACCCGTGGAACGGCGCTGCGCGTGGCGAGGCCCCTGGGGTTACGGGCCTGGAGCTCATCTCTCGGGGCCGGTCCTCCCACGCAAACCGATGCCCGGGCGACCCGACGGTGCCGGTACGACCCGACGGTGCCCGGGCGGCTCGCTGCCCTGCTGCCACAGGACACGGCCAACGCTCCGGGTGCCTTGGTCCAGTGGCCCCAAGGCACCCGGAGCGTCAGAGCCGATCGAAGTCACCGGGGTCGGCCCGAACACCCCGAGCAGTACGGACACAACCCAAGTGGTACCGAGCCGTCCAGGCAGCCCGCACGACCCGGGCGGTCGACCCGGCCGACGACCCCGAGGGCGTCAACGCGCCACCGGTGTCAGGCACAGCGGATCGTCACATACCCGTCGCTGCCGGTCTGCACATAGGCGTCGGAGATGAACTGGCCGTTGGCGATGCAGTCCCAGATGTTGGTCGTGCCGTAGGGACCGGTGATCCATTCCCCCGGCTTCTGGCAGTTGATCGGCACGCGTGCCCCGTACGGCAGCACCCTGACGATGTCGTGCTGTGTTCCCGGTCCGCTGCGGACGTTCACCCGGTAGCCGGGTGCGACCGGATAGCGCGTGGAGCTGCGGGGCGAGACATCGCCCGCCTCGGCTGCACCATCTGTTTCCGGACGTACTTCTTCAAGTCCCATTGCAAACTCCCCCGTTGCTGTATAGGCGTTTACGTACGGTACGCCCCGCGGAGGGCAACAAGCCATCCCTGGATCGCACGCACCATCGACTAGGCTCCGACCAGTCGTGCGCTCCAAGAACACGGGGGTGGAGATGCCACCACTGCGCAGTACCGGACAGTCTCCGGAAGCGGAACATCCGGAATATGCCGGGCAATACCGTCTTGAGTCATGCCTGGGAACCGGTGGCATGGGAGTGGTGCATCTCGCCACCTCCGACTCAGGACTCCGCTTGGCGGTCAAGGTCATCCACCGTGAGCACGCATCCGACCCTGAGTTCAGAGCACGCTTCCGGCAGGAGATCGCGGCGGCGCGAAAGGTGAGCGGTGCCTTCACCGCATCCGTCGTGGACGCCGACCCGCAGGCCGGACGGCCCTGGATGGCCACCTTGTTCATCGACGGGCCGACCCTTGCGGAACAGGTCAAGCGGAACCCGTTGAACGGTGGGGAGCTACGTCGGATCGGAGCCGGTCTGGCCGAAGCGCTCCGCGACATCCACCGGGCGGGGGTGGTCCATCGCGATCTGAAACCGAGCAATGTGCTGCTCGCGTCCGACGGCCCCAAAGTGATCGACTTCGGTATCTCCCGTCCTTCGGACAGCGATCTGCGCACCGAGACCGGAAAACTGATCGGGACTCCGCCCTTCATGGCGCCGGAGCAGTTCCAGCGGCCGAGGGAAGTCGGTCCCGCCGCCGATGTGTTCGCGCTGGGGGCGGTCCTGGTTCATGCCGCGACCGGGCGCGGCCCCTTCGATTCGGACAGTCCGTACATCGTCGCGTACCAGGTCGTCCATGATGAACCGGATCTGGCGGGGGTGCCCGATGACCTCGTACCGCTGCTGCGGCGATGTCTCGCCAAGGACCCGGACGAGCGGCCCACCCCCCATGAGGTGATGGTCGCGCTGCGGAGTTCGACCCCGTCGAGCGGCTGTGACACCCAGGCGTACATACCGGCTCCCCGGACGCCCGACCCCAGCGAGGACGCCCCCGAGGCCGATGCGCGGCGGTCCGTCTGGAAGCGCCACCGGTTGCGGTGGGCGGCGGCGGGCGCAGCCGTCGTGGCGCTGGTGGTGACCGGTGTGCTGGTGGTGCGCACCCTGGATGAGGTCGAGGTCTCCGCGTCGCCGGGTTCGGTGGCGGTGAGCCGGGGCTTCACGGGCTGGGACGTTCTCCTCGGCAAGGCCGGACGCGAGGACAAGACCCCGGTGTGCACGGCGCCTTCGGACGGCTCCGCCCTCTACTGCGCCGCACCCGGCGTCACAGCGGCCCGATTGGACCCGCAGCGGGGCACAACGCTCTGGTCGAAGGCCGGGGCCGGTACCGAGGCTGGGCCCGGGCCCGGGACTGATCCGAGCGCCCGCGAGGACGGGCGGGTCAAGGCACCCGTGTTCGCGGGCGGCCTGGTCCATGTGGTGACACCGAACGTGGGCCTGCTGGAGGCCCTGGATCCCGCGTCGGGCGCGGTGCGTTGGAGTGTGAAGACCTCGGCGTACTCGGCCGTGCGCCATGCCGGGGACACCGTGCTGCTCGTGGGCAACGGCACCGTACGGGCGCTCGACGCGGCAACGGGTGCCCGTAGGTGGGAGGAGCGCCACGGCGGAGTCGGTACGCAGTGGATCTCCATGGCGCACGGAAGGGGTCCCGTCTTCGCGGCCACCCCCTCCGGCGACGGTGCCTCGACCTCGGTGATCGCGGTCGACCCCGCGGACGGCAAGCAGTTGTGGCGGGAGCGGCTCACCGGAATGCTGACCCCCGTGTCGGCGACGGACGACGCGCTGCACCTGCTCTCCACCAACGCCGACGACTACACGGACGCCGTGGTGCGGCTCGGTACGAAGCCCGGTGCCCGCAAGGTCCGCAGGGTGGCCCTCGACGTCCCCGTCGACCAGGCCCAAGCGGCGGTGGTCGGCGAGGTCGTCCGGCTGAGCGGCTCAGGAGGGGCACTGTTGGCGATCGATGTGGAGGCGGGCGCCCAACTGTGGCGCCTGGAGACCTCGGTCACGCATCTGTCGCGCCCCGCGGGCGATGCCCGCACGATGTACGTGGCGGCGGGCGACGGACGGCTGCTCGCCGTGGACGCGGTGGCCGGGAGGCTGATCGGGCAGACCGAGCCGCGGATGAACGACGGGCGCTACACCTTCTCCTCGGTGCTGTACGAGCCGGTGGTGACGTCGGGGCGGGTCTTCGGGACGGCACCGAACGGATCGGTGTTCGCCGTGGACGCGAAGGATCCCAGGCGCTGGTAGGTCCCGCGGTCCCGCGCCTCATTGCACTGCTCGACGGTCGACGGCTTGCGGGGTCTGGGCGGGGCCGAGGAGGCGTGCCGGGCCGGACCGACTTCGGCCGGGCCCTCGGAAAGCACCGGGCCCGCCCGGCACGGCTGCCGGACGGGCCCGATCGTTCCACTGCTGGCGTCCACGCCCCCGGCGCGAGGCGGCGGGGTTGAGGACCACCGGGTCAGGACAGTCTGCTGACGTCCCTGACCGCGCCCTTGTCGGCGCTCGTCGCCATCGCCGCGTACGCCTTGAGGGCCGCGGACACCTTGCGCTCGCGGTTCTTCGGCGCGTACACACCGCCGAGAGCCGCCTTCCGGGCAGCCAGGTCCTCATCGGAGACCAGCAGCTCGATCGAACGGTTCGGGATGTCGATGCGGATGCGGTCGCCGTTCTCGACGAGCGCGATCGTGCCGCCCGATGCCGCTTCCGGGGAGGCGTGGCCGATGGAGAGACCCGACGTACCACCTGAGAAGCGGCCGTCCGTCACCAGCGCGCACGTCTTCCCCAGGCCGCGTCCCTTGAGGAACGAGGTGGGGTAGAGCATCTCCTGCATGCCGGGGCCGCCCTTGGGGCCCTCGTAGCGGATGACGACCACATCGCCGTGCGTGATCTCCTTGCGGAGGATCTTGTCGACGGCCTCGTCCTGCGATTCGCAGACGACCGCGGGGCCCTCGAAGGTCCAGATCGACTCGTCGACACCGGCGGTCTTCACCACACAGCCGTCGACGGCCAGATTGCCCTTGAGGACCGCGAGCCCACCGTCCTTGCTGTAGGCGTGCGCGGCGTCGCGGATGCAGCCGAGGGCGGCGTCCGTGTCCAACGTCTCCCACCGCTCGGACTGGGAGAACGCCTCGGCGGAGCGCACACAGCCGGGTGCGGCGTGCCACAGCTCGACGGCCTCGTCGGACGGGGAACCGCCCCGGACGTCCCAGGTTTCCAGCCACTGCTTGACGGACGGGGAGTGAACCGTGTGGACGTCCTCGTCGAGGAGGCCCGCCCGGTAGAGCTCGCCCAGGATCGCGGGGATGCCGCCGGCCCGGTGGACGTCCTCCATGTAGTACGTGCCCTGGGGCGCGACGTTGGGCGCGACCTTGGCCAGACAGGGGACGCGGCGGGAGACGGCGTCGATGTCGGCGAGGTCGTAGTCCAGCTCGGCCTCCTGCGCCGCCGCCAGCAGGTGCAGGATCGTGTTGGTGGAGCCGCCCATGGAGATGTCGAGCGCCATGGCGTTGTCGAAGGCGGCACGCGTGGCGATGTTGCGGGGCAGGACGGTGGCGTCGTCCTCCTCGTAGTACCGCCGGGTGATCTCCACGACGGTGCGGCCCGCGTTCTCGTAGAGGGCGCGGCGTGCCGTGTGGGTCGCGAGCACCGAGCCGTTGCCCGGCAGGGACAGGCCAAGAGCCTCGGTCAGACAGTTCATCGAGTTGGCGGTGAACATGCCGGAACAGGAGCCGCAGGTCGGGCAGGCGTTCTCCTCGATGCGGAGGATGTCCTCGTCCGAGATGCTCTCGTCGACCGCGTCCGAGATGGCGTTGACCAGGTCGAGCTTGCGGACGGTTCCGTCGACGAGGGTGGCCTGACCGGCTTCCATCGGACCGCCGGAGACGAAGACGGTCGGGATGTTGAGCCGCAGGGCGGCGTTCAACATGCCCGGGGTGATCTTGTCGCAGTTGGAGATGCAGATCAGGGCGTCGGCGCAGTGCGCCTCGACCATGTACTCCACGCTGTCGGCGATCAGGTCGCGGGAGGGGAGCGAGTACAGCATTCCGCCGTGGCCCATGGCGATGCCGTCGTCGACCGCGATGGTGTTGAACTCACGCGGAATGGCGCCTGCCGCCTTGATGGCCTCGCTCACGATCCGGCCGACCGGCTGGAGGTGGGTGTGGCCGGGGACGAACTCGGTGAAGGAGTTGGCGACCGCGATGATCGGCTTGCCGATGTCCGCGCTCGCTACGCCCGAGGCACGCATAAGGGCGCGGGCGCCCGCCATATTGCGGCCGTGGGTGACTGTGCGGGACCTCAGCTCGGGCATCGTCGCTCGCTCCTCGGTAGTAAGAGACTTGTCGCCACCCACGAGCGTACGCCGACGGACCAAGATCTGGACACTATGTCCGCAATGTGGGATGCGCTGCTCAGGGAGCGGTCACTCCCGTCAGCCGTGGGCGGCCGGTACGGGCCGACAGGGGCGGCGGGCCGGACGGCCACCGCCGCACTCATGGGTTCGATGCAACGGTACGCGGCTGGAGCCGTGCGCGGGACCGCTCGGGCTCAGGCTTCGGTCAGATAGCGCTGAAGCGTCGGCGCCACCTGGGAAATGATCTCTTCCGGATCGGCCGACGCCAACGGCTCCACCTGGATCACATAGCGCAGGACCGCGATCCCGATCATGTGGGAGGCCGCGAGCTCCGCACGGAACTTCGGGTTCGGCACCTCCAGCTCGGCCGCGATCCGCTCCAGCAGCCGCCGCAGCACGAACCCCCTGAGGACCTTCGCCGCCGCCTCGTGCGTGAGCGCGGAGCGGATGACCACGAGCAGGGGGCCCCGGGAGACGGGGTTCTCCCAGACACCGATGAAGTACCGCGCGATGCGTTCACCGATCCCCTCGGTGCCCTTGCCCAGGATCGCCGTCACGGCCAGCGCCGGTTCGAAGGACACCTCGATGGCGGCGGCGAAGACATCGTCCTTGGAGCCGTAGTAGTGGTGGACCAGGGCCGCGTCCACGCCCGCCGCCCGGGCGATGCCGCGCATGGTCGTCTTGTCGTAGCCCCGCTCGGCGAACTCCGTGCGGGCGGCGCCCAGGATGCGCTCCCGCGCACCGGGACCCTCCTGGGCAGCGGCGCGGGCCGGACGTCCGCGGCGGCGCGGAGCGGGGGCGTCCGTCATGGGCCGGGCACTTTCCGGGCATCGGTCGACGCATGGGCGGCCAGATGGCGGCGGGTGAAGTCGAGCGCCTCGGCGAGGTCGGCCTCCCGTTCGGCCGCCGACATCGCCCGGCGCGTGTTGACCTCGACGACCACATGGCCGTCGAAGCCCGTTCGCACCAGATGCTCCAGCAGTTCCGCACACGGTTGGTCACCCCGCCCGGGCACCAGGTGCTCGTCCTTCGCGGACCCCTTGCCGTCGGCCAGGTGCACATGGCTCAGCCGGTCGCCCATCCGGTCGACCATGGCCATCGTGTCCACCCGGGAGGTGGCCGTGTGCGAGAGGTCGATCGTGAAGTGGCGGTAGTCGTCCTTGGTGACGTCCCACTCGGGCGCGTAGGCCAGCATCTCGCGGTCCCGGTAGCGCCACGGATACATGTTCTCGACGGCGAAGCGCACGTCCGTCTCGTCGGCCATCCGCCAGAGGCCGCTGACGAAGTCCCGGGAGTACTGGCGTTGCCAGCGAAAGGGCGGGTGGACGACGACCGTCGACGCCCCCAGCTGCTCCGCAGCCGCCTGGGCGCGCTGGAGCTTGGTCCAGGGATCGGTGGACCAGACCCGCTGGGTGATCAGCAGACAGGGCGCGTGGACCGCGAGGATCGGCACCCGGTGGTAGTCGGAGAGCCGGCGCAACGCCTCGATGTCCTGACTGACCGGGTCCGTCCAGACCATCACTTCGACGCCGTCGTAGCCGAGGCGCGCGGCGATCTCGAAGGCCGTCGCCGTCGACTCCGGATAGACGGAGGCCGTCGACAGGACGACCTTCACGTCCCTCGCGCCCGGGGGGCGCGCCACTGGTTCCACCACGCAGACAGGGTACGGGGCCGGGAGCGGGCCTCGGAGCAGGGAGCGACCGGTCCGGGGTCTACACGGCGGCGTTCGCGGTCGTGGTGGGGGGTGAAGGAGATCCGCCCCCTGGACGTACCACCGGCAGGCATCCGCACCTGGTGGCACGCACGGACACAGGGCGGCCGACGAAGCGGCACGGTGGGTGGCGGAAGGCCGCCGGGCCGGAGCCCGTACGGCCGGGGGTTCCCCATCGGGGAGCCGTTGGGCTCCCGCTCCCTAGCCGACCGGCAAGTGGTCGAGGCGACGCAGGATCACGCCTTCGCGCAGCGCCCAGGGACAGATCTCCAGCACCTCCGCGCCCAGCAGGTCCATGGCGGCCTCCGCGACGAGCGCGCCGGCCAGCAGTTGGCGCGCACGGCCCGCCGCCACGCCCGGGAGCGCCGCGCGCTGCTCGATCGTCATCTCGGCCAGTTTGGGCATCCAGTCCTGGAGCGACTTGCGGGTCAGCTCGCGCTGTACGTAGATGCCCTCGGCGTCGCGGGCGGCCCCGGCGATCCTGGCCAACTGCTTGAAGGTCTTGGACGTCGCCACGATGTGGTCGGGCCTGCCGAAGCGGCTGAACTCGCCGACCGTACGGGCGATCTCCGTCCGTACGTGGCGGCGCAGCGCGCGGACGTCTTCCGGCGTGGGCGGGTCGCCGGGCAGTTCCTTGGTGAGTCGACCGGCGCCCAGCGGCAGGGAGACCGAGGCGTCCGGGACCTCGTCGATGCCGTAGGCGATCTCCAGCGAACCGCCGCCGATGTCTATGACGAGCAGCTTTCCCGCGGACCAGCCGAACCAGCGGCGGGCGGCGAGGAAGGTCAGGCGCGCTTCCTCCGCGCCGGTGAGCACCTCCAGATGCACCCCGGTCGCCTCCCTGACCTGGGAGAGCACCTGGTCGGCATTGGTTGCTTCGCGCACGGCTGAGGTCGCAAAGCTGAGCACCTGCTCACAGCCCTGGTCTTCGGCGGCCTGGACCGCCTTGTGCAGCGTACTGATCAAATGGTCAACGCCCTCGGGGCCGATGGCGCCCTTGTCGTCGAGGAGTTCAGCCAGTCGCAACTCCTCCTTGTGCGAGTGTGCGGGTAGGGGGCGGGCGCCGGGGTGCGCGTCCACTACCAGCAGATGCACCGTGTTCGAACCGACGTCGAGGACTCCGAGTCTCATGGACCGAACGCTACTGCGGTCTCGGACATACCCTTGGCCTGTGGCAAAGACGAAAAAGGCGAAGCAGGGCAAAGCCCATCCCCAGCTCTCACAAAAGGCACAGGGCGACGAGAAGGGGCTGGACTTCCCGCGCGCCTGGGTGGAGTTCCCCGATCCCACCGACGACGAACAGGTCTTCCGCTGCGATCTGACCTGGCTGACGTCCCGCTGGACCTGCATCTTCGGCAGCGGTTGCCAGGGGATCGAGGCAGGTCGGGCCGATGACGGGTGCTGCACGCTGGGCGCGCACTTCTCGGACGAGGACGATGAGAAGCGGGTGGCCGGCCATGTGGCACGGCTCACTCCGGATATCTGGCAGTTCCATGACGTGGGAACCAAGACGGGCTGGGTCCAGGCCGCCCCGGACGACGACTCGGATGAATCAGACGACGCAGAGGAGGCGGAGGAAGCGGAGGAGGGCGGGGCGCGCCAGACCCGGCGCTGGCAGGGGTCCTGCATCTTCCAGAACCGCCCGGGGTTCGCCGGCGGCGCGGGCTGCTCCCTGCACATTCTGGCGTTGCGGGAGGGCCGCGAGCCGCTGGAGACCAAGCCGGACGTCTGCTGGCAGCTCCCGGTGCGGCGCACCTACGACTGGATCGAGCGGCCGGACGACACCAAGGTGCTCCAGATCTCGATCGGCGAGTACGACCGAAGGGGCTGGGGGCCGGGTGGCCACGACCTGCACTGGTGGTGCACATCGGCCACCTCGGCGCACGCGGCGGGTGAGCCCGTCTATGTGACGTACCGGCCCGAACTGACGGAGCTGATGGGGAAGGAGGGGTACGAGGTGCTGGCCGGGTTGTGTGAGGCACGGCTCGCCACCCAGTTGCCCCTGCTGGCCCCGCATCCCGCGGACTAGGTCGCCGTCTAGGTGCCCGAGGCCGGGGGTGTCTCGGGCGACGGTGACGGGGGCGACGGCGATCCGGCCGGTGGCGAGGAGGGCGGCGAGGGCGATGGGGTCTCGGGCGTCGGTGACGGTGTCGGCGAGGGGGAAGCGGGCAGGGTGGGCGTATGGGACGGCGACTCCGGTGGGACCGGTGAGCCGCGCCCCTCGATCAGCACCGTCGCACTCGCCGGGGCCACCGACACCCGCGCCCGCCACGCCCCGACGGGCTCGCGCGACCGGTCGACGGTGACCGTGAGAGTGATCGACTCCCCCGGTCGCAGCACGCCCGACGTCCGACTCACCGTGAGCCAGGGCGCTGACATCCCCACCGACCAGCTCACCGGTGTCCTGCCGGTGGCGAGCAGGGTGATCGAGGTCCCGCCGGCTGTCGACGCGGCCCGGACGGCGAGCCGTCCCGGGCCGCCGTGGCCGGGGGCGGTGGGCGAGGCCGGCGATCCGGTGCTGATGACCTCGACCGAGACGTCCGGCTCGTTCAGGCCGGTCGTACGGGCGGCTCGCGGACCGGCCTCCGCCTGGCCCGCACCTTCGTAGCGGTCGTGCCGGTTGTAGGGGTCACCGGCCAGGCCCCGGTCCTCCTCGGCCTCCGTCGCACTGACCGAGGTGCCTCCAGGGCGCCCCTCCCCCGTCAACGGTGCCCCTCGGTACGCGGCCCACAGCGCGAGCACCGGTGCCGCCACGACCGTCGCCACGACCGTGGTCGTCACCGCCCTGGCCCGCAGGCGGTTACGGCGGGCAGCATGGTCCTTCGGGTTCAGCGGAAACCCGGCCGAACCGAAGCGGAGCGCCGTCGACCGGGTACGGGGCAACTGGCACAGCGCGCGGTCGATGTCGGCCCGGGGCGCCCTGGCCAACGGGAGGGCGGCCGGGGTGGCCGACCCTGGCCACGGGCCCCGCGCCTCCTCGCGCTCGGCCGCCCGACGGCAGCGGGGGCAGTCGTCGACGTGGCGGACGAGTTCGGTGCGCAGCGCGGCCGAGAGCAGCACCAGATGATCGCCGGTGAGCCGGGCGATGGCGGGGCAGTCCCCCCGGTCGACGATGGCGAGCGCCGCCCGGGTCCGTTCCACTTCGCAGGCCGCAGCCGCGAGCAACTCGCGTGCCCCCGGCGGATCGAGCCCGAGGACCGCGGCGACTTCCCGGGTGCTGAGGCCGTGCCGTACGGCGAGTTCCAGGGCCTCCCGCTGCTCGGGGGAGGTGCCGGCCGCCTCGGGCCAGGCCAGCAGTGCCAGTTCCGCCCGACGCCGCTCCGCCGTCTCCTGTGACGCCTGGGTCTCCTGTGGTGCGGACGGGCGGCCGGTGTGTGCACCCGGGCGGGTCTTCCTGCGTTCGGTCAGTCCCCGTAGACAGGCCCATCGGGCCAGTGCGTACAGCCAGGCCGTGCGTTCGGGTCCGGGTGCCGGGCAGCGGCCGTGATGGCGTTCGGCGGTGACCAGGACCTCGGCGACGAGCGCGGTCGCCGCGTCGTGGTCACAGAGGGCGGAGAGACAGTAGGTGAACAGCCCGTCGAGATAGGGGCCGTAGCGCGCCGCGGCCCGCCCGGTGACCGGTCGCGCTGCACGACGGTGCGAGGCGTGTTGCTGTACGCCGCTGCCTTGCGTGGGTGGCTCCAGACCGCTGCTCATCACGCGGTGACCGTAGGCGTACACCAACATCCGGTTCGCACCACTTGAGCACTTTTAATCCGTACGGGTGAACAGTTCGCTCGAAGGGGGACATGAATGGCGAATTACGCCCCTGTTGCGCTGGGGCATTCGGGTGACTCACGGTCGAAAATGGGGAATTCTGCGCGAGCCTGACTGGGTCCCGGCCGGGTCTTGCCGGGCCCTTGCCGGGGCAGGCGAAGGGCCGAGACCAAGGGTCGAGACGAAGGGTCGAACAGCACCACGGAGCACCTTCGGTACGCCGTGCGGACGGCGGGCGGACGACAGGCAGACCACCAACAACCCACCAACAAACCACCACCAAACCACCCGCAGACTGAGCAGCGGACGGCGGGCGGAACCCATCGCTGGCCACCGGTGTCAGTGCGGGGCGCTACGGTCTGGGGATGGCTGCCCGTACGAAATCCACCAAGGACCGGCCGTCCTACCGCTGCACCGAGTGCGGCTGGACCACCGCCAAGTGGCTCGGCCGCTGCCCCGAATGCCAGGCGTGGGGGACGGTCGAGGAGTACGGCGCCCCCGCGGTGCGCACCACCGCCGCAGGGCGGGTCTCCACCGCCGCGCTCCCCATCGGGCAGGTGGACAGCAGGCAGGCCACCGCCCGCTCGACCGGCGTGCCCGAGTTGGATCGGGTCCTCGGTGGTGGACTGGTGCCCGGTGCCGTGGTGCTGCTCGCCGGCGAGCCGGGGGTCGGCAAGTCCACCCTGCTGTTGGACGTCGCCGCCAAGGCGGCCAGCGAGGACCATCCCACCCTCTATGTCACCGCCGAGGAGTCCGCGAGTCAGGTTCGGTTGCGCGCCGATCGGATCAAGGCGCTCCACGACCATCTCTATCTCGCCGCCGAAACCAATCTCTCCTCCGTGCTGGGGCATCTGGACGCGGTGAAGCCGTCCCTGCTGATCCTCGACTCGGTGCAGACCGTGGCCTCGCCGGAGATCGACGGCGCCCCCGGCGGCATGGCCCAGGTGCGGGAGGTGGCGGGCGCCCTGATCCGGGCGTCCAAGGAGCGCGGGATGTCCACCCTGCTCGTCGGTCATGTCACCAAGGACGGCGCGATCGCCGGACCGCGCCTGCTGGAGCACCTGGTCGACGTCGTGCTGTCCTTCGAAGGGGACCGCCATGCACGACTTCGACTGGTTCGTGGGGTGAAGAACCGCTACGGGGCCACGGACGAGGTCGGCTGCTTCGAACTCCACGACGAGGGCATCACCGGCCTGACCGATCCGTCCGGGCTCTTCCTCACCCGCCGGGACGCACCGGTCCCCGGGACCTGTCTGACGGTGACGCTCGAAGGGCGGCGCCCCCTGGTCGCCGAGGTCCAGGCGCTGACGGTCGACTCGCAGATCCCGTCCCCGCGGCGCACCACTTCGGGGTTGGAGACCTCTCGGGTCTCGATGATGCTGGCGGTGCTGGAGCAGCGGGGCCGCATCACGGCACTGAGCAAGCGGGACATCTACAGCGCCACGGTCGGTGGTGTGAAGCTCTCGGAGCCCGCGGCGGATCTGGCGATCGCCCTGGCCCTGGCGTCGGCGGCCAGTGACACGCCCCTGCCAAAGAACCTGGTGGCCATCGGCGAAGTGGGACTCGCGGGGGAGGTCCGGCGCGTCACCGGAGTGCAGCGGCGGCTGGCCGAGGCTCATCGACTCGGCTTCACCCAGGCCCTGGTCCCGACCGACCCCGGAAAGATCCCCGCGGGGATGAAAGTGACGGAAGTGGCGACCGTCGGAGACGCCCTCAGGGTGCTCCCCCGCGGTCGCCAGAAAAGCGGTAGCGGACCCTCCGCAGAGGGTCCGGCAGGTGGGCCCGTGGGCTCGCCCCGAAGGGCTCCGGGCAAAGAGAGCGCGGACGCCCCACGGGATGGGGACCTGCGCCGGTAGACTTTGCCCTGGTCTCGCCCATCCGTACGAGCCGGAGGAGTGCAGTGGCAGCCAACGACCGGGCATCAGCATCCGGAAAGTCCGGCGCGAGCTCCGGCAACGAAGCACTGATCCGCGCCGCCCTGAGCGCGGTCGCACCAGGCACCGCGCTCCGCGATGGCCTGGAGCGCATCATCCGCGGCAACACCGGCGGACTGATCGTCCTCGGCATGGACAAGACGGTGGAGTCGATGTGCACGGGCGGATTCGTGCTCGATGTCGAGTTCACCGCCACCCGTCTGCGCGAGCTGTGCAAGTTGGACGGCGCACTCATCCTGGACAAGGACATGTCCAAGATCCTCCGGGCGGGGGTGCAACTGGTCCCCGACGCGTCGATCCACACCGAGGAGACCGGCACCCGCCACCGCACGGCGGACCGCGTCTCCAAGCAGTGCGGGTTCCCCGTGGTCTCCGTCTCCCAGTCGATGCGACTCATCGCGTTGTACGTGGACGGCGAGCGGCGGGTGCTGGAGGAGTCGGCGGCGATCCTGTCCCGCGCCAACCAGGCCCTGGCCACCTTGGAGCGCTACAAGCTCCGCCTCGACGAGGTCGCGGGGACGCTCTCTGCGCTGGAGATCGAGGACCTGGTCACGGTCCGGGACGTCACGGCCGTCGCCCAGCGTCTTGAGATGGTCCGCAGGATCGCGACCGAGATCGCCGAGTACGTGGTGGAGTTGGGCACCGATGGTCGGCTGCTCTCCCTCCAGCTCGACGAGTTGATCGCCGGCGTGGAACCGGAGCGGGAACTAGTCGTGCGCGACTACGTGCCGGAGCCGACGGCCAAGCGGTCGCGCACGGTCGACGAGGCACTCGCCGAGTTGGACGCGCTCACCCACACCGAGCTCCTGGAACTGCCCATAGTGGCCCGGGCTCTGGGGTACAGCGGCTCTCCCGAGACGCTTGACTCCGCGGTCTCCCCGCGCGGCTACCGCCTTCTGGCGAAGGTCCCCCGGCTGCCGGGAGCGATCATCGAGCGGCTTGTCGAGCACTTCGGTGGACTACAGAAGCTGCTCGCCGCGAGCGTGGCCGACCTCCAGGCGGTGGAAGGGGTCGGCGAGGCCCGGGCCCGAAGCGTCCGGGAGGGACTGTCCCGGTTGGCGGAGTCCTCGATCCTTGAGCGGTACGTCTAGGGACGCATCCCGGCGCCCGAGGGCGGGTCCGTACCGAAGGTCGCACGGTCGGCGGGTCACGACCCGTACTCGGCTGCGCCTTCCAGCGCTGTCCCGTACTCGGCCGTGCCCTCAAGGGCCATCGCCCCGGGGCCAGAGACCACGGCCGAGCCAGGCCCATTCGGTCCAGCCTTTCTGCCCGCCCGGTGCCTCAGTCCTTCTCCAGGCGGAAGGACGCCGGCAGCACCGCGGTCCCGGGGAAGCTGGCCTCCACCAGATAGGTGCCCGCCGAGACCGCACGCGAGGTCGGCGTCGCACACCGGGGCTCGCTCTGCCTGCGGTCCCACCGCACGGTGTGGGTGACCGTCTGACCGGCGGGCACCCGTAGCAGCACGCTCCCCTGCGGCCGAGGGCAGTCCTTGGACGACCACACCTCTTCATCGCCGGTGTCCTTGACCGTCAGTACGGCGGCCTTGGGCCCGAAGTCCGCCTTGCACGTCGTCGCCGAGGTGTTGGAGGCACTCAGCTGGAACGAGGGCTTCTCCCCCGGCTCATAGGAGACCTTCGCGCTGCGCAGCGTCAACTTCAGCGCCGAAGAGGGGCAGTTGGGCAGATCGGAGCCCGCGGGCACTTGCTGGCCCGCCGTACCGCCCGAGGTTGCGGCGCCTCCAGAACCCTGGCCGCCGTTCGCAGCCCCGCCCTCCGTACCACCGCTGGCGGAACCCTCGCTCCCGCCAGAACCGGAACCGGAACCAGAGCCGGAACCAGAGCCCGAGCCGCTCCCGGAGCCGGAGGGGGAACCGCTCGGCTTCTCGCGCCCCCCGGGCTGCTCACTGATCGCGGGGCCTGACTGGTCAGGTCCCGGCGTGATCGAAGGAGCCGGTGTGGCAGAGCCGTTGACGCCGTCGTCCTTTCCGCCGTTCCCCCGGTCCGAGGTGACGGCCCATGCCACCAGCACCAGGAGCAGCGCGGCCAAGCACAGCGCGATAGCCCTCCGTCGCCAGTAGATGGAGGAGGGGAGCGGCCCGATCGGATTGCGCAGAGATCCCACGAACCAAACTGTACGAGAGATCACGCCCAACTCCGGCCCTACCCGCCGCCTACACCCCAAGTTCTCCGGATCATCATCATGGAAGCCAATCTTCCCCTTGTGGTGGTGCGGTGTTGCTGTCCCAACCTGCGACCGGCATCGAGGGCATGACCCCCCACCAGGTAGCGTCCCTGAACCATGGACAGCAGCATCACCCGCGACCTCTACCGCGACATAACCGACTTCGCCCACACCACCCCGACCTGGTTCCAGAAACTCGCCGAGATCTGGACCGAGCTGGGGCTGCTCCTGTTCGGAGCGCTCTTCCTCGTCGCCTGGTGGCGGGCGCGGGTCGGACCCCCATCGGCGATAGCCGTGGCCGTCCTCGCCCCCCTCGCCACGGCGACCGGCTATGTGGTCAGCGAGTCGTTCAAGTCAGTGGTCGACGAGGACCGTCCCTGTCGCACGGTGGCGGACGCCGCGGCCTCGCTCGTCCCCTGTCCTCCCGTGGGTGACTGGTCCTTCCCCAGCAACCACTCATCGATCGCGGGCGCCGCTGCCATCGCCCTGGCGATCGCCTGGCCCCGGATCGCCCTGCTGACGGTGCCCATGGCGGTACTGATGGCGTTCTCCCGGGTCTTCGTCGGGGTGCACTACCCCCATGACGTGCTGGTGGGTCTGGTCCTCGGTGCCCTGGTGGCGGTGGTCTTCATCCTGGCGCTGCGCCGCCCGGCCCAGTCACTGCTGACGACGATGCGCACCAGTCGTACGGGTGTGGTCGTCTGGTTCGCCGGTCCGGGCGGAGCAGCGGCACCGGTACGAAATCGGCATCGGCATCGGCGCTAGGCAGTATCCGCAGCTGGGTCCGCCGGGTGCGGGCCGGGCCTGGGCCGATGGGTCGTCGCGGGGCCGGCCCTGAGCTCGGCAGCCGCCGTTCAGGACGGGCTGGGCACCATCAGCCCAGGAGCAGGCATCGCACCACCAGCATCAGGTACACCCTGCACCTCGTGCGTCCCCCGGTTCGCACCGCACCCCGGCCACCCCGGGTACACCCTCTGGGCCGCTCGGCCCACGGCCCGGAGCGGATGCACCATCCGCCAGCCGGGACGTGCCAGGATCGGTGTGCCATGACTGACACCACCACAGCCCTCGCCCCCACCGACGCCGCATCCCTCCACGCCCCCGTCATCGCCTGGTTCGACGAGCACGCCCGCGATCTGCCGTGGCGTCGCCCCGAGGCGGGCGCGTGGGGCGTGATGGTCAGCGAGTTCATGTTGCAGCAGACACCGGTCAACCGGGTCCTGCCCGTGTACGAACAGTGGCTGGCCCGCTGGCCCCGCCCTGCCGATCTGGCCGCCGAGGCGCCCGGGGAGGCCGTCCGCGCCTGGGGACGCCTCGGATACCCCCGCCGTGCGCTGCGCCTGCACGGCGCCGCCCAGGCGATAGCAGAACGACACGACGGCGACGTACCCCGCGAACACGCACAGTTGCTCGCCCTGCCCGGAATCGGCGAGTACACCGCGGCAGCCGTCGCATCCTTTGCGTACGGGCAGCGACATGCCGTCCTCGACACCAATGTGCGCAGGGTCTTCGCCCGGGCCTCGTCCGGCATCCAGTACCCGCCGACCGCCACGACGGCCGCGGAGCGCAAGCTCGCCCGTGCGCTGCTCCCCGATGACGAGGAGACCGCGGCCCGGTGGGCTGCGGCGTCGATGGAGTTGGGTGCGCTCGTCTGCACCGCCCGTAACGAGGACTGCGCCCGCTGCCCGATCGCCGCACAGTGCTCCTGGCGGCTGGCCGGGAAGCCTGCCCACGAAGGCGCGCCCCGGCGGGGCCAGACCTATGCGGGCACTGATCGACAGGTGCGCGGCAAGCTGCTCGCCGTGCTCCGCGAATCCTCGGAACCGGTACCGCAGACGGCCCTGGACGTGGTGTGGCACGAGCCCGTACAGCGGGCCCGCGCCCTGGACGGACTGGTCGCTGACGGGCTGGTCGAACCGCTGGAAGGCGGGCTGTACCAGCTCCCGGGCTGATCCCGACCAGGCCCGCTTCCCTGGGTGATCGACACCGAAACATCTGCTGTTACACAACCGATGGATGGCCGTGCGCCCTTCGAGGGCTGCTCCGCACAGGCCCGTGACAACCGCTCCGTAACTTCTCCTGCATAAGGAACGCAGTGCTGGTGACGGGGACGGAGGCGGTTGGAATGGCGCACGGCGAGGTGCTCGGTTTTGAAGAGTACGTACGCAGCCGGCAGGAGGCACTGCTGCGCAGCGCCCGGCGGCTGGTGCCCGATCCCGTCGATGCCCAGGACCTCCTCCAGACCGCGCTGGCCCGCACCTACGGTCGTTGGGACGGCATCGCCGACAAGTCGCTCGCCGACGCCTATCTGCGCCGGGTGATGATCAACACCCGGACGGAGTGGTGGCGCGCCCGCAAGCTGGAGGAAGTGCCCACCGACCAGCTGCCGGACGCCCGGATCGACGACGGCAGCGACCAGCGTGCCGACCGCGCACTGCTGATGGACGCACTGAAGGTGCTCGCGCCCAAGCAGCGCAGTGTGGTGGTGTTGCGGCACTGGGAGCAGATGAGCACGGAGGAGACGGCTGCCGCGCTGGGCATGTCGGCGGGTACCGTGAAGAGCACACTGCATCGGGCACTGGCCCGGCTCCGCCAGGAGTTGGAGCGCCAGGAGGCGGAGCGTCGCGAGTTGGAGCGCCGGGAGCGGGTCGAGCACGAGGCCGCACAGCGCGCCGACCGTCCGACGAACCGTCGCCCCGAAGCCGGCGAGCTGCGGGTCCCGACCCAGGACCGTAGCGGTCTACAGCGCTTGCGGTGCGGTGATGGACAGGACAGGCAGGACGAACGGGGGCAGGAGCGGTGCGCGGCCTGAGCGGCCTGGTGACCCGGGAGCACTCGGAGAACGGACGCGGTGGAGGACGGCGAGCGGCGGGCGGTACGGCCGCCGTCGTCCTCGCCGCCTTCGGCATGTTCACGGCCGGTTGCTCGGCGGGGGGCACCGGCGTGAAGGACGAGGGCTCCGCCCACGCCGAGAACGCCAAGAGCGTGCCGTCGGCGAACGTCTCGGCGGGCGGCACGCAAAAGGTCGACCGGGTCAACCCGGTACGGCTGGTCAAGGACGATCCGAAGGTCAGCAAACGGATCAAGTCCGACCTCAAGCCGTGCGGCAGGGACTACCCGGTGGACACCTCGTACGGGAACATGACGGGCGGCACCCAACCCGATGTGGTCGTCAATGTGATGAGCTGCGTCGATTCGGTGGGGGTCGGCACGTATGTGTACCGGATGAACGGCACGCGGTACGAGAATGTCTTCACCTCCGAGGAACCCGCGGTGGTCTCCGCCATCGACCGCGGCGATCTGGTCGTCACCAAACAGGTCTGGGTGGAGAACGACCCGGTGGAGGAGCCCTCCGCCGAGGAGGTCACCACGTACCACTGGACGAGCGGAAGGTTCGCCCAGATGCATTGGGTCCGCAATGAGTACAGCGGACCCGTCGACGGAGACGACTTGCTCGCCACCGAGCCGCCGGAACCCCCAAGAGAGAACTGAGAGCACCGGATGGCCGAGACACATGTGTTGTTCGTCGAGGACGACGACGTCATCCGGGAGGCGACCCAGTTGGCGCTGGAGCGCCAGGGTTTCCTCGTCACCGCGATGCCCGACGGACTGTTGGGCCTGGAGGCGTTTCGCGCCCAGCGCCCCGACATCGCCCTGCTCGACGTGATGGTGCCGGGACTCGACGGGGTGAGTCTGTGCCGTCGCATCCGCGATGAGTCGACCGTGCCCGTGATCATGCTGTCGGCGCGTGCCGACTCCATCGACGTGGTGCTCGGGCTGGAGGCGGGAGCCGACGACTACGTCACCAAGCCGTTCGACGGGGCGGTCCTGGTCGCCCGCATCCGTGCGGTGCTGCGCCGCTTCGGCCATGCGAGCGGGGACGGGGTGACGACCGGGGAACAGCCCCCGGGTGCCCTGCTGACCTTCGGGGAGCTGGAGGTCGACACCGAGGGCATGGAGGTGCGCAAGGGGGGCGAGCCGGTGGCTCTGACCCCGACCGAGATGCGGCTGCTGTTGGAGTTCTCGGCCGCTCCCGGAACGGTGCTGTCCCGAGACCGGCTCCTGGAGCGGGTCTGGGAGTACGGCTGGGGCGGTGACACCCGTGTGGTGGACGTCCATGTCCAGCGGTTGCGCACCAAGATCGGGCAAGACCGGATCGAGACGGTTCGCGGCTTCGGATACAAGCTCAAAGCATGAGGCGCCTCGCGCTGCGCACCGGGGTCCGTTGGAAGATCAGTGTCGCGATCGCCGCCGTGGGCGCCCTGATCGCCGTGGCCCTGAGCCTGGTCGTGCACAACGCCGCCCGGGTCTCGATGCTGGACAACGCCCGGGACGTGCAGATGGACCGGCTCTCGATGGCCCAGCGCTGGCACGAGACGTCCAAGAAGACCGACCCCCGGTTCAACAGCAAGATCAATGACCCGTTGCTGCCCAAGGAACTCCAGCGGCTGATGAAGGAGAAGCGCCGCGGCACCTTCGTGGAGGACGACCACGACGGCCCGCCGGTGATCTGGGCCGCCGTCCCACTGGCCAACGGCGATGTGCTCTCCCTGCACAGTCGCTTCGCGGGGCGGAGCTCCACCCTGCTCAGGGACCTCGACCAGGCGCTGATCATCGGTTCGGCCTCGGTGGTCCTCGCGGGCAGCGCGCTCGGCGTGCTCATCGGCGGCCAGCTCTCCCGCCGGCTGCGCAAGGCCGCGGCAGCCGCCTCGAACGTGGCGGAGGGCAATACGGGCGTGCGGGTGCGGGACGCGATCGGCGGTGTCGTACGAGACGAGACGGACGATCTCGCCAGGGCGATCGACGCCCTCACCGATGCGCTGCACGCGCGCATCGAGGCGGAGCGGCGGGTCACCGCTGACATCGCCCATGAGCTGCGCACACCGGTCACGGGCCTGCTGACGGCCGCGGAGCTGCTGCCCGCGGGCCGCCCCTCGGAGCTCGTACGGGACCGGGCCCAGGCGATGCGGACCCTGGTGGAGGACGTACTGGAGGTCGCGAGGCTGGACAGTGCGTCGGAGCGGGCGGAACTCCAGGAGATAGCCCTCGGTGAGTTCGTCACACGCCGGGTGTCGGCCCTCAACCCGGACGTGGCGATCGAGGTGGTCCACGAGTCCCGGGTGAACACCGATCCCCGTCGACTGGAGCGGATCCTGCTGAATCTGCTCACGAACGCGGTCAAGTACGGGGGGACGCCGGTCGAGGTCACCGTCGAGGGCCGGGTGGTCCGGGTGCGCGACCACGGGCCCGGCTTTCCGGAGGCGCTCCTGCGCGAGGGGCCGAGCCGCTTCCGTACGGGGGCGAGCGATCGGGCCGGTACCGGGCACGGGCTGGGGCTGACGATCGCCTCGGGCCAGGCACGGGTGCTGGGGGCGCGGCTCACCTTCCGCAACGCGGCGCCAGCGGTGCCGCTGGTGGGCGATGCTCCTGCGGCCGGGGGCGCGATCGCGGTGCTCTGGCTGCCGGAGCACGCTCCGACGGACAGCGGGAGCTTCCCGATGCTGCCGCGACAGGGGTAGGCGCCCGATCGGAGCGGCACGGGCACGGCCTGTGCGCGGTCGGCGACACGGCATGACCCAGCGCGACGCTGTTGCAAGCGCGGTCGGAATCGACGTACCCGCGGGGCGGCCATGACCCTGAGTCCCCCTTGGGTCACAGACCACCTGCGTACGGTTCTCCGTCGACCGTCACGGGGAGGGTGACCGCACACCACGAACGGCCCCCGGTGAAGACCGGGGGCCGTTCTCGCGCCCGCCCGAGGGCGGCGGCGCGTGGATGAGGAGGTGCAGGTTCGCAGCTCATCGGATCAGAGGGTCACACCCTGGGCACGCAGGTAGCTCACCGGGTTGATGGCGCTGCCGTAGTTCGGGGTGGTGCGGATCTCGAAGTGCAGGTGAGGGCCGCTGCTGTTGCCGGTGTTGCCGGACAGGGCGATCTGCTGGCCGCCCTGGACCTGCTGCCCGATCTTCACATCGACGCGGGAGAGGTGGGCGTACTGCGAGTAGGTGTTGCTGTCGTGCTTGACGACCACGGCGTTGCCGTAGGCAGGTCCGTCACCGGCGCCGTTCGGGCCGGCCTTGACGACGGTGCCGGGGCCCACGGAGTTGACGACGGTGCCGGTCGGCACGGCGAAGTCCTGGCCGGAGTGCTTGCTCGCCCACATGTTTCCGGCGTTGCCGTAGGTGGCGCTCACCACGTACTGGGAGACCGGCTTGGTCCACCCGGAGGCGGCCTTCTTGGCGGCGACGGACTTGGCGGCCACGGCCTTCTTGACAGCCGCCTTCTTGGCAGCGGCGGCCTTCTGCGCGGCAACGGTCTTCGCGGCGGCCTGGGACTGGGCCTGGGCCTGGGCGGCGACCGCGTTCGCGGTGCTGTTCACGGCGACGGGCTTGCTGGCTGCCGTACCGGTCTCGGCGGCGATCGCAGCTCCTGTGCCGAGGACCGTCACGGCTCCCAGACCGGCAGCGACAACGGCGGTACGGGTACGGAGAGCGGACGGGCGGGGGCGACGGGAAATGAAGCGCGACATACGGGAGAAGCCTCCAGGCACATGGGGACCCGGCACGAGGATTCGCACCGGGCGTTTGGCTATCCCTTGGTAACCGAATCGCCCATATCGCCTCAACCCCCCCATCTACGACATAAAGTCGTAGTTGAACGGTCCTCCATCGCAACCCTTGACAGTTTTTGATCATGTTCGCGCTGTTTGCAGAGAATCCAGCTAGATATCCGCGCTAGATCGGGTTTAACCGCATGTACGCCTCCCAGGACGCCCCACCAGAACCGCCGGGCACCCGCTCGATCGGGCGCTCGGGAGGCACGGGACCAAAGTCCCGAGGAGGCTCAGGAACGGTCGTCGCGGGAGGCCGCGAACACCCCTCCTATTCCGCGTAGTAAGCCCGAAAGGGCCTGTGTGCCTTGTCACCGGCCCAACCCCCTTTCCCCGCCCGGAAAGTGGCCTGCGCCACTAGCCTCGGGCAGGACTCAAGGGGGTTGGGGCGATGCACGGCACGATGACGGCACGGGTGGTCGCGGTCCATGGCAGACAGCAGGGCACAGGGGTACTCCTCACCCCCAGAACGGTCCTGACCTGCGCACATGTCGCCGGCTCCGGTCGGGTGGAGATCTCCCACCCGGCGCTCGGCCAGCGCGTGGGCGGTGCGGCGCTCCTCCTGGGAGACCCCAAGGTCATCGATGCCGCCCTACTGATCGCCGATCACGACATCGTGCCTTCCGATCGACTAGGCCGGCTCCGATGGGCCCGTCTGACCAGGGACGACGTCCTATCCGGCTGCCAGACGATCGGCTTCCCCTGCCATCAGCGCTATCAGGGCGGCCGGCTGGACTTCGGCCAGTACATGGGCAGCGTCCTGCCCGTCGCAGGACGGATGCACGGCGTCCTCACCTTCTGGCTCGACCACTCCCCGGGCGTCCCGCACAAGACCTCTCCGCTCGCCGGGCTCTCCGGCGCGCCCGTCCTCGCCGGCTCGGTCCTGGTGGGCATGGTGACCCGGGTACGCGACACGGACGGGCACCAGCACCTGGAGGCCATCCCGGTGGAGGCGATCCACCAGATCTTGCGCCGCAGCTCCCTTCTGGGGCGGTTCTCAGCGCTCCGACCCCGCCCCCGGGCAGCTCGGCCCTCCCTCGATGCACTCCCCGTCGAGCAGCACTGGCCCGGCGTACTGGACCTGCCCCCGCTGGAGCGGCTCTCCAGCTTCCATCCGCAGGACGCCGCCTTCGAGGAGGGGTACGCGAGCGCCCTGAAGGCCCAGTACCGCAAGACGGAGGTCTTCGGCATCGACGAGCTGGGCATCAGCGAGTCCAGCTGGGACCTCGACACCGCCTATGTGAGCCTCGAAGCCGTCGAGCTGGAGCCCCAGGACGGCCCGGACCCGGGGCCGCCCCGCCCGATCGACACCCCCGTACCCCGCTCATTACGCATCGAAGACCTCCTCGGCCTCAGCCAGCACACCCTGCTGCGGGGCGAGGCGGGAGCGGGCAAGACCACCCTCGTGTGGTGGCTCGCCGCCCATGCCTCCTGCGGAACGCTCCCCGCCGCGCTCGACGAGCTCAACGGGCTGGTCCCCTTGGTCATCCCCATGCGCAGCCTCCATGCCCACGGCGGACCGTTCCCCGGACCGGACGAGCTCCCCGGGGTCGCAGGTCTACCCATCGGACGGGCGCCGCAGGGCTGGGCCACCCGCGTACTGGAATCGGGGCGGGCCCTGATCCTCGTCGACGGCCTCGACGAGCTCCCCCAGACCCATCGGCACAAGGCCCGCAGCTGGCTCACCCTCCTGCTGGGCCGGTACAGCGGCAGCCGCGCCCTGGCGACCGTACGTCCCGGCGCGGTGGAAGCACGCTGGCTGGCCTCCGAAGGCTTCGCCGACCTCCTGCTGCTGCCGATGAGCGACCAGGACATCAAGGCGTTCGTACGGGCCTGGCACCGGGCCGCGGCCCTGGAGTACGCGGCACTCGACCGCCGGCGCGCCGATGCCGAAGCCCATGCCCTGAGCGAGCTGGAACAACGGCTGACCCGCGAGTTCGACACCAACAGGGTGCTGCGCGACCTCGCCCGCACCCCGCTGCTGTGCGCGGTGATCTGCGCGCTCCACCGCAAGCGCAAGGGCGCCCTCCCCCACACACGCTGGGAGCTCTACCAGGCCACGCTCGACATGCTCCTCGGCAAACGGGACAGCGGGCGCGGCATCCACGCCCCCGAAGGGCTGGTCCTCCATGTGGAGGAGAACAAGCTGCTGCTCCAGCACATCGCGGTCTGGCTGGTGCGCAACGGCCAGACCCAACTGACCTTCGCCGAGGCCGTCACCCAGATCGGGTTGGCGACCCGGAGCATGCGACAGGTGCGGGACCAGGGCACCCCGGAACAGATCCTGACCCATCTGATCAATCGCAGCGGACTGCTCCAACAACGCACGGGCAGTGTCGTCCAGTTCATCCACCGCACCTTCCAGGACTATCTGGCGGCCAAGGAGTTCTCCGACACCGACAGCCTGGGCGAACTGCTGCGGCACGCGCCGGACGAACAGTGGCGCGATGTGATCCACCTCGCCGTCGGACACCTCGATCGCAACCGGGTGAGCGCACTGGTCAAGGGACTGATCGCCCGGGGCGACCAGGCTGCGAGCAGCAGCATTCGCCGCGCCCTGCACATCCTGGCTGCACACTGCGCCGCTGCCGCCGTCTTCCTCGACGACACCGTCCTCACCGCGTCGGAGGACCGCGTCCGTGCACTGATGCCGCCCATGACCTCGGGACAGGTCCACGAGTTGACCGGCCTCGGCGCGTTTGTGCTTCCCCTGCTGCCGGGGGCCTCCGAAAACCCCCATGCCGACCGGATGGTGATCGAGACGATCGCGGCGATCGGCGAGGAGGCCGGCTTGGAACGGCTGGTGGATTTCGCACAGCACCCGGCGGGCCCGGTCCGGCGCGCCCTGGCCGACGTCTGGGCGAGCTTCCCCGCACAGTTGTACGCCCGCAGAGTGCTCGCCCGGACCCGGCTGGACGACGTCGTACTCAATGTGTGGGGCGACGACCAACTGCGGGCGCTGGAGCACTGCGGTCCCACGGTCGGCGTCGTGGCGCTGTTCGGGAGCCACTCGGGCAAGACCTTGGACGCCCGGCTGCCGCGCACCGGGCTGCGGTCACTGCGGCTCAACGGGAACCATGAGATCACCGAACTGGGCTTCCTCCGGAACCGCCCCGCCCTCAGCACCCTCACCCTCATCGACTGCCCCAAACTCACCAGCCTGGCAGATCTCGCCGACCGGTCGCTGCGCCGACTGGAGATCGGACAGGGAGAGCTCGCCCTCAACGGGCCGCACCCTCAGGTCACCGACCTCCAGGTGTTCGGCCTGGAGCCCATGGACCACCCGGACTACACCGCCCTGTCCCGATGGGACACCGTGGCCACGCTGTCCCTGATGCCTCCACAGCGCATGTCCGCACTGATCCGCGCCACCGGTGGGATGACGGCACTCCAGGGCCTGACGGTACGCGCGTTCGCAATCCTCGACCTGGAGGCGACCGACACCACGGAGCGCATCACCTCGCTCTCCATCCAATCGCTGGACCGCCATCTGAACACGGCCGCGCTCGCCCGCGTCTTCCCCTCACTGCGCCAACTGACCATGGTCGTACGCGGTGTACGGGAGTACGCGCTCGACCTCACCCCGCTCGCCGAACTCCCCGATCTCACGATCACCCTCAAGTCCGGCGGAGGCATCCCCCTCCATATCTCCGGCACTGAGCCGTTCGGGGGACGTCTGAGGACCATGACAGGCCAGTGAACGCCGGCGTCCTTCCCGCGTCCGCCCCCATCCGGAATGCTCCGGACATGACCAGATCCGTGATGGGCACCGATCGTCGCACCCCCCGCGTCCGCCCGTTCCGCACCGGGCTCGGCTGCGTCCTGACCACCGCACTCGCCCTCACCACCCTCACCTTCAGCAGCCCTGCCGGAGCCGGCACCTCCAACAGCGGGCTCAAGGGCGCCATCGACACCATCCTGGCCGACGCCCGGCTCGACGGCGGCGCGGCCAGTGTGGTGATCGCCGACGCCGACACCGGTGAACGGCTCTACCAACGCGCCGGTGGGGACCGGCTGATGCCGGCCTCCAACACCAAGATCGCCACCTCCGTCGCCGCCTTCGGCGTCCTCGGCCCGCAGTACCGCTTCTCGACCGACGTCCTGACCCACGGCACTCGTGACGGCGCCACCCTCAAGGGCGATCTGTACCTCCGCGGCGGCGGCGATCCCACCACCCTCGCCAAGGACTAC
This sequence comes from Streptomyces sp. NPDC059256, assembly GCF_042753785.1. NCBI lineage: Bacteria > Bacillati > Actinomycetota > Actinomycetes > Kitasatosporales > Streptomycetaceae > Streptomyces > Streptomyces sp. NPDC059256. The sequence continues at coordinate 34,792 of NZ_JBHYZO010000021.1, forward strand.
GACAAGCTCGCCGCCGCCGTGGCCACCGCCGGAATCACCAAGGTCACCGGTCGGCTCGTCGCCGACGACACCCGCTTCGACACCCAACGCCTCGGCCGCTCCTGGGCCGTCGACGACCAGTCCTCGTACTACTCCGCCCAGACCTCGGCCCTCACCGTCGCCCCTGACACCGACTACGACTCCGGCACCGTCATCGTCGAAGCGGTCCCGGGTGCGAAGGCCGGCGACAAGCCCAAGGTGACCGTGGAGCCGAAGACCGGCTATGTGAAGCTGGACATCAGCGGCACCACGGTGGCCGCCGGCGGGTCCGACACCCTGTCCGTACAGCGGCGCCACGGCAACAACACGATCACCATCAGCGGAAACATCCCGATCGGGGCCGGAGCCACCAAGGAGTGGGTGACCGTCTGGGAACCCACCGGCTACGCCGCGGCCGTCTTCCATGACGCCCTCACACGCCACGGGGTCAAGGTCACGGAGAGCACCCGCCTCGGCCGCGCCACCCCCACCTCCGCACAACCGCTCACCTCGCACCGCTCCATGCCCCTGCGGGAGCTCATGCACCCGTTCATGAAGCTGTCGAACAACATGCACGCCGAAGCCCTGACCAAGACGATGGGATACGAGACGGCAGGCCGCGGCACCTGGAGCGCCGGGCTTGCGGCGATCGCCACCCGACTGCGCGCGGAAGGCGTCACCACCGACGACCTACGACAGGTGGACGGATCGGGTCTGTCCCGGATGAACCTCTTCCCGGCCGAACAGTTCGCCACCCTCCTGCTCTCCGTGCGCGACGCCCCCTGGTACGCCGACTGGTACGCCTCACTGCCGCTCGCCTGCGGCCCCGACCGGGCCGCGGGCGGAACCCTCCGTACCAGGATGTGCAACACCCCGGCGGCTCTCAACGCACGCGCCAAGACCGGTTCCCTGACCGGCGCTTCGGCACTCTCCGGGTACGTCAAGGACGCGAACGGGCGGGAACTCGTCTTCAGCATCGTCCTGAACAACTATCTGGCGTCTTCGGTGAAGAGCATCGAGGACGCCGTCGTGGTCACGCTCGCCCGTACCGACACGACCACGGAAACAGTCCCATCCATCACTCCGGCCCTCACCCGCACCACGGATCCCACCGCTGACCGGGAATGCTCCTGGCAGAAGCCGACGTTCTGCTGAAACCAATCATGGCCCGGGCCGGGTCTGGGTACCGTCCGGGCCATGAGCGACACCCATGCCAACGACACCGCCATCGAACTGGCCGACGCGATCGAAGCCGTCCGCGAACAACTGGTCGACGCCGCGGGACGCGCAACCGGCCAACCCGTCCTATTCGAAGTGGGCGACATCGAGATGGAGTTCACCATCGAGCTGCGCAAGGACCGCAGCGGCGGACTCAAGGCGAAAGCCTGGGTGCTGGAGGCCGGTGGCGACACCACCAGGTCCACCGGGCACACCCATCGGGTGTCCTTCACCCTCACCCCGAAAAACGCACGGACCGGCGGCAGCTGGCTGGTGGGCCATGACGAGGCGGGCGACACGGCCGACTTCGGGACGGCCGGACCCGCCAACCGCCCATGAGCCCCTTCCGGGCCTCGCCCGGACGCCGCGCCGTGGCCGTCATGGGGCAGTGCCAGGGCAGCGGCGCCATCATCACCGCGACCACCGTGCTCACCTGCGCACATGTGGTCGGTTCCGCACACACCGCCGCGGTCGCGTTACCTGGCCGCACGGGAACGGTGCACTGCCAGGTCGTGTGGTCCAACCCACGCCTCGACGCGGCACTGCTCCAGAGCCCCAAACCGCTGCTGTCGGGCGCCACCTGGCTGCTCAAAGAGACCCCCGTACCGATGTGCGAGGTCACATCCGACCGACCGTTGCCCCACTGCGAGATCGTCGGCTTCCCCCGCATCCAGCGCTACGAAGGGCAGAAGCTCGACGCCGACCAGTACACCGGGACCGTACTGCCCCTCGCCGGGATCATCCGCAAGACGATGACCTTCGCGTTCGACCAGCCCCCCGCGGTCGAAGCGCCCGGCGGCCCATCGCCCCTCGCCGGGCTCTCCGGCAGCCCCGTCTACTCCGGCAACGCACTGCTCGGCATCGTCAAGGAGGTACCGCAGGGGCGCAACCACCTCCGCGTGGAGTGCGTACCGGCGGGGCTCGTCTTCACCGATCCCGACCTCCTGGACTGGTTCGCCCGCCGTTCCGACAACATCGCCCCGCCCCGGCTGGAACGACTCCGAAAGACCCACCCCGACGACACCCACTACGAGGAGGAGTACGGGGAGGCCCTCAGGGCGGAGTACCGCAAGACGAAGATCTTCGGACTGGACGAACTCAGCAGGAACGACACGGAATGGGACCTCGACACCGCCTATCTGAGCCTGGAGGCCCGCCCGCAATCCCGTGCCGGGCGCAGGGCACCCGTCGACTCCGCAGTACCGCGCGACTATTGGAACCTACCGACGTCCCGCGAGGAACACGGCTCGGGCCCACAGCAGATCGAGGAGTTGCTCGGCACCCGCCCCCGGGTCCTTCTGCGCGGGGACGCCGGCGCCGGCAAGACCACGCTGATCTGGTGGCTGGCCGCCCACGCAGCCGCCGGAACCCTCGACGACCGACTCGCCCAACTCAATGGACTCGTGCCCTTCGTCATCCCCCTGCGCAGCCTGCGCGCCCAGGGCGACGGCTTCCCCTCCCCCGCCCAACTCGCCGGGGTGTCACGTCTGATGATCGACGCAGCTCCCGTCGGCTGGGCGGGACGGGTACTCGCCGATGGTCGGGCACTCCTCCTGGTGGACGGGCTCGACGAAGTGCCGCAGGAGGACAGGGAAGAGGCACACCGCTGGCTCTCCCGCCTGGTACACCGCTTCCCCCTGACCCGATGCCTGGTGACCGTGCGTCCACTCGCCGTCGCCCCTGACTGGCTCGCCTCCGAGGGCTTCGAAGAACTGAGCCTGCTCCCCCTGCACGACGAGGGCATCCGGGCGTTCAGCGCCGCCTGGCACCGGGCGGCCCGGCTCGATGACGAGGATGTGCAGGGCATCGACGAACTGGAACGCGGGCTCCGCCAGCAGTTCGACCTCAATCCTGCGCTCCGGGACCTCGCCCGCACCCCGCTGCTGTGCGCCGTGATCTGCGCGCTCCACCGGCTGCGCCAGGGCTTCCTTCCCGAGAGCCGCTGGGCGCTCTACCGTTCGGCCCTGGAGATGCTGCTGGGACAGCGGGACAAGCGGCGCAGGGTCGGCACTCCCGAGGGCATCACCCTGTCCGTCGAGGAGAGCCAGCAACTGCTGCAACGGATCGCGGTGTGGCTGGTACGAGGCGGTCAGACCGAGTTCACCCAGGACCAGGCACTGCGCCAGATCGAACGGACCCTCGACGGAATGCCGAAGGTACGCCGGCAGGGCAAACCCGAACAGATCCTCATCCATCTCCTCAACCGCAGCGGGCTCCTCCAGGAACGCTCCGCCGGGTCCTTCCAGTTCACCCACCGCACCTTTCAGGACTTCCTGGCCGCCAGGGAGTTCATCGAGGGCGATCAGCTCAATGAACTCCTGCGCCACGCAACCGAGCAGGAGTGGCACGACGTCCTGCTACTGGCCGCGGGCCACTGCTCACGGCGCGAACTGCCGGTGCTGGTCACCGGACTCCTCACTGCCGGCAGACAGCGCGGAACCCGGGGCTCGGGACGCACCGGCCTCTACGTCCTCGCCGCACTCTGCGCCCAGCACGCGGCCTGGCTCGACCAACTGACGCACGACCGCGTCCAGGACGCGATCCTCTCCGTGCTGCCGCCCCACAGCCTGAGCGAACTCCACCACCTGGCCCGGCTCGGCAGCCAAGTGCTGCCCCTACTACCGGCCCCCGAGGAGCTCGGCATCTCCGAGCGGGGGCAGCTGGCGGAACTGGTCAGCGTCGTCGGCGGAAGCTCGGCCGTCCCCTACGCCCGCCGTCTGGCGCTCGCCGCCCGGGGCGAGCCGCACGGCGAGTACCTGCTCACCCGTGACTGGGCGCGGTTCCCACCCGAGGAGTACGCGCGCGAGGTCCTGTCCGGTCTCGATCTCGCCAACACCATCGTGTATCTCACGAACGAGGCCCAGCTCGCGCAGTTGCAGCTGCTGCCGCACGCCCGCTACGTGGGAGTGACCGGATCCATCGCGCCCACGGTGCTCTCCAGAGCCCTCGCCACGTCCGAGCTGTACTCCCTCAGCTTGGACAACAACTCGCTGCTCACCGATCTGACGGCCGTGGAAGGTTGCGCGAACACCCTCACCAAACTGTCGGTGGAGCACTGCACACAGCTCGCGGACTTCACGGCGCTGCCCGCCCTGACCTCGTTGACGGAACTGAACCTGTCCAGGGTCCGGGTGCGCACGGCAGACCTCACGGCACTGGCCCGGGCTCCCGCACTGCGCAGGCTCCTGTTGAACAACCCGGTGTTGGTGGGGGACGAGAGTCTGGATCTGTCCCCGCTCCGCACGGCGCCCGGGCTGAAGGTGCTGATCAGCGAAGTGTCGGAACACCGGCTCACCGGAAGGGCGGCGCTCGGGGAACGACTGACCGTGAGCCACCCGAGGGGCTGCAACTGCCCCGAAGCCCACTAGGGGCAGCACGGCCGGCTCTTGGCCGGCACGCGATCGCGCAGTGCGCCCTTTCCGTAGCGGCGTGCTTCCGCCGCGACCGCGTGGCGTCGGACCACGGAGAAGGGGCTGCCCCGGCCCGTACCCATGAGTACGGAATCCGGGGCAGCCCCTTCTCAGTCTGACGGCACCTCGCGGAGGCTATGCCTCCTTGGAGAGGTTCGGTCCGGCACCGCCCGCGGCCTGCTCGATCGGCGGGACGTCCGGCAGCGCGGACTTCTCCTCGCCACGGAAGGTGAACTTCTTCTCTTCACCCTCGCCCTCGGTGTCCACGACCACGATGTGACCGGGGCGCAGCTCGCCGAAGAGGATCTTCTCCGACAGCACGTCCTCGATCTCCCGCTGAATGGTCCGGCGCAGCGGCCGGGCACCCAGGACCGGGTCGTAGCCCTTCTTCGCGAGCAGCGACTTGGCCGTGGCGCTGAGCTCCAGGCCCATGTCACGGTCCTTGAGCCGCTCATCCACCTTGTTGACCATGAGGTCGACGATCTGAATGATGTCTTCCTCGGTGAGCTGGTGGAAGACGACCGTGTCATCGACACGGTTCAGGAACTCGGGCCGGAAGTGCTGCTTCAGCTCCTCGTTGACCTTGACCTTCATCCGCTCGTAGTTCGACTTCACGTCGCCCTGTGCGGCAAAGCCAAGGTTGAATCCCTTGGAGATGTCCCGGGTCCCGAGGTTGGTCGTCATGATGATGACCGTGTTCTTGAAGTCCACGACCCGGCCCTGGGAGTCGGTCAGACGACCGTCTTCCAGGATCTGCAGAAGGGAATTGAAGATATCGGGGTGGGCCTTCTCGACCTCGTCGAAGAGGACGACCGAGAACGGCTTCCGGCGCACCTTCTCGGTGAGCTGACCGCCCTCTTCGTATCCCACGTATCCGGGCGGAGAACCGAAGAGACGGGAAACCGTGTGCTTCTCGCTGAACTCCGACATGTCGAGGGAGATCAGGGCGTCCTCGTCACCGAAGAGGAATTCGGCGAGCGTCTTGGAGAGCTCGGTCTTACCGACACCGGACGGGCCGGCGAAGATGAACGAGCCACCGGGACGCTTCGGGTCCTTCAGACCCGCCCGCGTACGGCGAATGGCCTGGGAGAGCGCCTTGATGGCGTCCTTCTGGCCGATGACGCGCTTGTGCAGCTCGTCTTCCATGCGCAGGAGTCGGGAGGACTCTTCTTCGGTCAGCTTGAAGACCGGAATGCCGGTCGCCGTGGCCAGGACTTCGGCGATGAGCTCGCCGTCGACCTCGGCGACGACGTCCATGTCGCCGGCCTTCCATTCCTTCTCGCGCTTGGTCTTCGCGGCGAGGAGCTGCTTCTCCTTGTCGCGGAGGGAAGCCGCCTTCTCGAAGTCCTGGGAGTCGATGGCCGACTCCTTGTCGCGGCGGACTCCGGCGATCTTCTCGTCGAACTCACGGAGGTCCGGCGGTGCGGTCATCCGGCGGATGCGCATCCGGGAGCCGGCCTCGTCGATCAGGTCGATCGCCTTGTCCGGCAGGAAGCGGTCCGAGATGTACCTGTCCGCCAGGGTCGCGGCCTGGACGAGGGCCTCGTCCGTGATGGAGACCCGGTGGTGGGCCTCGTAGCGGTCGCGCAGGCCCTTGAGGATCTCGATGGTGTGCGGCAGCGACGGCTCCGCGACCTGGATGGGCTGGAAGCGGCGCTCCAGGGCCGCGTCCTTCTCCAGGTGCTTGCGGTACTCGTCGAGCGTGGTGGCACCGATGGTCTGGAGCTCACCGCGGGCGAGCATCGGCTTGAGGATGCTGGCCGCGTCGATCGCGCCCTCGGCGGCACCCGCGCCGACGAGCGTGTGCAGCTCGTCGATGAACAGGATGATGTCGCCGCGGGTGCGGATCTCCTTGAGGACCTTCTTCAGGCGCTCCTCGAAGTCACCGCGGTAGCGGGAGCCGGCGACCAGGGCACCGAGGTCCAGGGTGTAGAGGTGCTTGTCCTTGAGGGTCTCGGGCACCTCACCCTTGACGATGGCCTGGGCCAGACCCTCGACGACGGCGGTCTTGCCGACGCCGGGCTCGCCGATGAGCACGGGGTTGTTCTTGGTGCGGCGGGACAGCACCTGCATGACCCGCTCGATCTCCTTCTCGCGCCCGATGACCGGGTCGAGCTTGGACTCCCGTGCGGCCTGGGTGAGATTGCGGCCGAACTGGTCCAGGACGAGCGAGGTCGAGGGAGTGCCCTCGGCCGGGCCGCCGGCAGTGGCGGCTTCCTTGCTTCCCGAATAGCCGGAGAGCAGCTGGATGACCTGCTGCCTCACTCGATTCAGATCGGCGCCCAGCTTCACGAGGACCTGGGCCGCGACGCCCTCGCCCTCGCGGATCAGGCCGAGCAGGATGTGCTCGGTGCCGATGTAGTTGTGGCCCAGCTGAAGGGCCTCGCGGAGCGAAAGCTCCAGGACCTTCTTGGCACGGGGAGTGAAGGGGATGTGCCCGGACGGGGCCTGCTGGCCCTGACCGATGATCTCCTCCACCTGCTGGCGGACCGCCTCGAGCGAAATCCCGAGGCTCTCCAGGGCCTTAGCGGCGACACCCTCACCCTCGTGGATTAGGCCCAGGAGGATGTGCTCGGTGCCGATGTAGTTGTGGTTGAGCATCCGGGCTTCTTCCTGAGCCAGGACGACAACCCGCCGCGCGCGGTCGGTGAACCTCTCGAACATCGTTAATCGCTCCTCAGAGCGGTCAGGCAGTAAGGGGTCGGTCCCCTCCCTGTCCTTCCGCAGCTTAGTCCCGCAAGCGGGGACCGCTCATTCCAACTGCCGACACCCGTCTGTGGCCTCCTGACCCCTGAACGCCGACAACTGCTCCAACCCGATGGTGCGAGACGATGTTCCCGCAGGCCAGGCAGTTACCCTCACCATCACTACGCCGATGGCGAACGTAAGCGCTCCCTGCGAGCGTGTCGCCCCTTCCCACTAGGGATGTCTTACCCGTAAGCACTGACAGTCCATGCGGCGCACACCGGTTCCCTCCGCTACGGGCGAACAACCTCGTGCGCTCGAATGCCCCCGAACACCCCCATCTGCGACACCCTGAGCAATGCATTGCGCACTCTGCGTAACTCCTACGGCGGATCGAGAGTTCCCGGGACATGACTTTCACCGTTCCGGGGCCCCGTTCTTCCAGCGAGGCCGTCGCGTCGCCGCCCGAAAGGGAAGTGGCATGGGCGCGCTGGTACGAAACGGAACTGGGCTGGGCGACAACCGTCGACCCGAGCGACCCACAAGTCACAGGCGACCCAAATGCCTCGCATTGCCACGTCTCGCATTGCCACGGGGGCCATCGCTCTTCCCTCGTATGGCTACGGACCGGGGTGCGTTTCGACGTACTGCAATTTCCGGCGGCAGCGGGAGCGGCAGTGCTCGACCAGATGCAGCTGAACGGGCCCGTGGCGCTCTCCGGGCCGGCGGGGGACCGAATGCAGCTGCTGGTGGCCGCAGGGAGCGCTGAGGAGCTTCCAGGGCTGCTCGACTGGCTGGAATGGGGCGGGATCACCTTGGATCTGACCGCCGTCGGTGCGGGCGGACGCCTGAGCGCCCCACCCCCACCAGGCAGGACCGGCTCTCGGGAGGCCGCCGTCTGGCTGCGGCCCCCCGTGCCGGGGTGTGAGGTGGAACCGACACTTCCGGCCCTGAACCCGCTAGGACGCGGGGCCGGAACAGGTCGGGGCGGGGGCCCCGATCTCGTCCGTCTCCTCGATGCGGTCGCCTCCGAGTGCCACCGCATCCGTTTGCTCGGTACGAATATGCGCACGGCCGCGGGAACGAGCGCGTACGAATACGCGGCCTGCGAATACCTGGCCGATTAAGACGGCTGCTACTCAGCCGTTGGCCTTCTCGTACGCCTCACGGACCGTGGCGGGGACTCGACCGCGGTCGTTCACCTCGTAGCCGTTCGCCTTGGCCCACGCGCGGATTTCCGCGGTGTCCTTGTTCCCACTCGCCGCCGCACGGCCCTTACCCCGACCCGAAGCAGCGCGGCCACCCGTGCGCCGCCCGCTCTTGGCATACGGGTCAAGCAACCCGCGGAGCTTGTCCGCATTGGCGGTGGTGAGGTCGATCTCGTAGGTCTTGCCATCGAGAGCGAACGTCACGGTCTCGTCCGCCTCGCCGCCGTCGAGGTCGTCGACAAGAAGGACCTGAACCTTCTGTGCCACCGGATTTCCTTTCATCGAAAATGCAGTACGCGGAAAGGAAACCGCTTTTCCCTGGAAAACACAAACCCTTGGCAGAGGTTCAGATCCTCAAGAAGACGGGAAACATGCGCGATTCGGACATAGAGCTCCCAGGCAAGTGGTGATCACAGGTGCAGAAGCATCCGGCTGTTGCCCAAGGTGTTCGGCTTCACGCGTTCGAGCCCGAGGAACTCGGCTACACCCTCGTCATAGGAACGCAGCAGCTCGGTGTAGACATCTCCGGCGACCGGCGTCTCGCCGATCTCGACGAAGCCGTGCTTGCTGAAGAAGTCGACTTCGAAGGTCAGACAGAAAACTCGGCGAACCCCCAGCCAGCGCGCTGTGTGCAGCAGTTTGTCGAGCACCTGATGGCCGATGCCTGTGCCCTTGAAGAGAGGATCGACCGCAAGTGTGCGTACTTCTGCGAGGTCTTCCCACATGACGTGGAGAGCGCCGCAGCCGACGACAGTACCGTCTTCGTCCCGTTCTGCAACCCAGAACTCCTGGATGGCTTCGTAAAGAGTCACTGTCGCTTTGTCGAGCAGGATGCCTTCACTCACGTACGGATCCAGCAGTCGGCGGACCGCACCCACATCGCCGGTCCTGGCGCGTCTGACGGTGATGGCATTTGCCGCTGCATTAGACATGCATCGACGCTATCGCCCCGAGGATGTCCGGCCGTCGGCGGGATGGTCGCCGTGAACTGCGTCTTGGTCGAGAAGGGGACCCTCACCAGGAACTGCATCTTCGGCGAGATCCGGGTCAACAACGGCCGGAACTTCGCCTTCGACCAAATCGGAGTCGCCCCTACGAACAGCGCCTTCGGCTTCGGCTTCGGCTTCGGCTTCGGCTTCGGGGGATGCAACCCCTTCTTCAGTCGAGTCGCCTTCTTCGGCCGCGTTCGGGACCGGTTCACCCCCGACCATGCGGACGGCCGCTTGCAGCGCCTCACGCTGTTCGGGCGACATCATGCCGAAGAAGGCCACGAGTGCGGCGGCAGGGTTGTCGCTCTTGGACCACGCCTCGTTCATCAAGGCCGCCGAGTACGCGGCCCGAGTCGAGACGGCCGTATATCGATAGGCACGGCCTTCGACTTCCCTGCGGACCCAGCCCTTCTGATGGAGATTGTCCATTACCGTCATGACGGTCGTGTAGGCGATGGAGCGGTCCTGTTGGAGGTCTTCCAGGACTTCCCGGACGGTGACCGGCCGGTTCCATTGCCAGACCCGTGTCATGACGGCATCTTCGAGCTCTCCCAATTGGCGGGGCACATTCCCACCATAGTGGGAGAAGTTGGAATGCTCGGTAATGACGTAACAAAAAGGACGTACGACTCAAACCGAGTGTGCCGTACGTCCTGCGCCTCAGGTATTGCTCCTGAGTCAGCTATCCCCGCCGCCCTGACGGGCCGCTTCCGCGCGGGCGATCGTGGCATCCACGATCGCGTCTTCCTTGGACTTGTTCGGACCGCCCTGACTCTTGACGATCGTCACGATCAGGGCGGTGAAGAGAGCGGCCATCACCACGGGAGGCACCAGGGCGGATACGTAGTCCATGCCTCCCAGAGTAGCTACCCCGCGGCGCGCTCCTCCGGTGGGGGCGCAGGGCGACGGCGCGGCGGAAAGACCTCGGAGGGCTTGGGCACCGGGCGCTCGCCGGGGACGGGCTCCTCGGGCCTGGTCGGAGCCGGCCTCGGCTGGGGGCGTGGCTCCGGCTTCGCATCGGGGTCCCGTTCGTCCGCTGCCCGGCCGCCGGGCAGCGCGAGCAGCCGCGCCCGCGGGGCGGGAGCGGTCCACCGGCCGAGCCTGGCCCGTACGGACTGCTCGGCCAGCGACTGGCAGCGTTCGAGGACGGCCGCGGCGACCGGATTGCCACGCAGTGCCCTCAGGGCCGCGAGGTCGTCCGGACAGGGGTCGTAGCCGGCGGCGAGGGCGTCCTGGAGGAGTTCCAGATAGCCGGTCAGCGAGCCGGGGAGTGCCGCGCGGTAGCGCGTCAGGTCGGCGAGGAGGAAGGCGTGCAGTCGCCCGGCCTCGAACACCGCCTCATCGACGGATTCCGCCAGACGCAGGCAGTCCCGGATGTCCTCGTCGGGCAGGGAGGTGGGATGGAGGGCGACGGCGAGGGCGCGTCGGAGCACACGCAGCTCGTCTGCGCTGAAGGCCATGCCGCCGCGGGAACCGTATGGCGTGGGCATGAGGTGACGATACGTGCGACCAAGGAGAAATCAACCCAATACGGGCACTTGGGCGCGGCGCACCCGCTTGCGGCGGCGAGCCTCCGGACGGGTACCGCCGAGGCGCCACGCATCGGGCGCCTCCACGGCTTCTCAGCGCCGGCCACCAGGACCGAGGAGGGCCGGCCACTGCGGCGGCAGGTGCCGTCGGGGCCCCACCGGCCCCCTGCGCACGCCGGCCGGGCCGCTCCGAGCGGCCGGCTCGGGCGGCCCCAGACCGGACGCCGAGTCACATGCGGGAGACGTTTCGCTCGTAGACCAGGCGCAGGCCGATCAGCGTCAGCCAGGGCTCGTGCTCATCGATCTCCGAGGACTCTCCCAGCACCATGGACGCCAACCCGCCCGTCGCGATGACGGTGACGTCGTCCGGGTCCGCCGCGGCCAGTTCGGTCTTCATCCGGCGGACCACACCGTCCACCTGGCCGGCGAATCCGTAGACGATGCCGGACTGCATGGCCTCGACCGTGTTCTTACCGATCACGCTCCTCGGGCGGGCCAGTTCGATCTTGCGCAGCTGGGCGCCCTTGACGCCCAGGGCCTCCACCGAGATCTCGATGCCCGGGGCGATGACCCCACCGACGTACTCGCCGCGCGTGCTCACCGCGTCGAACGTCGTCGCCGTACCGAAGTCGACGACGATGGCCGGGCCCCCGTAGAGGTCCACCGCGGCCAGTGCGTTGATGATGCGGTCCGCGCCGACCTCCTTGGGGTTGTCCATGAGGATCGGCACGCCGGTCTTGATGCCCGGCTCGACGAGCACCGCGGGGACGTCGCCGTAGTAGCGCCTGGTCACCTCGCGCAGTTCGTGCAGGACCGAGGGGACTGTGGAGCAGATCGCGATGCCCTCGATGCCGTCGCCCAACTCGACGCCGAGCAGGGGGTGCATCCCCATCAGCCCCTGGAGGATGACGGCGAGTTCATCGGCGGTGCGTCGGGCGTCCGTGGAGATCCGCCAGTGCTCGACGATCTCGTCGCCGTCGAAGAGTCCGAGGACCGTGTGGGTGTTGCCGACGTCGATCGTGAGCAGCATCAGACTTCAGCCTCGCGTAGGTCGAGTCCGATGTCGAGGATCGGAGCGGAGTGGGTCAACGCGCCCACGGCGAGGTAGTCGACGCCGGTGTCGGCGTAGGCGCGGGCGTTCGCGAGGGTCAGTCGGCCCGACGATTCGAGGATCGCCCGGCCGTCGGTCAGCGCCACCGCCTCCTCGGTCTCGGCAGGGGTGAAGTTGTCCAGCAGGATCAGATCGGCACCCGCGTCGAGCACCTCGCGGACCTGGTGGACCGTGTCGACCTCGACCTCGATCGGAAGGTCGGGATAGGCGTCCCGGACGGCCTTGAAGGCATCGGCCACCCCGCCGGCCGCCACCACGTGGTTGTCCTTGACCAGCGCGGCGTCCGAGAGGGACATCCGGTGGTTGACGCCGCCGCCGCAGCGGACCGCGTACTTCTCCAGGGCGCGCAGCCCCGGAGTGGTCTTGCGGGTGTCGCGGACCTTCGCCTTCGTCCCTTCCAGGGCGTCCGCCCAGGCGCGGGTCGCGGTCGCGACACCGGAGAGGCGGCACAGGATGTTCAGTGCACTGCGCTCACCGGTCAGCAGATCCCGGGTGCTGCCGGTGACGGAGAGCAGTTTCTGCCCTGCGACGACGCGGTCGCCGTCGTCGACGTGGCGCTCCACGGCGAACTCATGGGTCGCCGCGACCGACAGCACGGCCTCGGCGATCTGGAGTCCGGCCACCGTGCCCGCCTCGCGGGCGGTGAAGTCGGCGGTGGCCACGGCCTCCTCGGGGACGGTCGCGACGCTGGTGACGTCCACACCGCCGTCGAGGTCCTCGCTGAGCGCGAGATAGGCGATGTCCTCGATCTGTACGGGGTCGAGACCGGCCTCGGCGAGCAGCGCGGCCAGCGCGGGGTCAAGACCGCACTCGTACTCCTCGTCGTCGCCCTGGGCGCAGCCGCAGGAGTCCCCGCAGCCACCGCCTTCGGGCTCGGCGGCGCCGATCTGGATCAGCGGTACGTCCACGGGGAGTGGACGTTCTTCGGGCGTGCTCACGGCTGGTGCTCCCTGGGGACGTGGGGGACGGTCGGCGGTTCGGGTGGGGAGAGCGGATCGGCCCGGTGTTCGGGGAGTGGGTCGAGGGCCGTCGCGGGGAAGGCGGTGTGCCCGGTGCGGGTGACCACGAGCGAGCGGTCGGGGGCGATCCGCACGATCAGATGGCGGTGCCACTCCTGGTCGTCGCGGTCGGGGCGGTCCTCGCGCCAGTGACAGCCGCGGGTCTCCTCGCGCTGAAGCGCGGCGGCCGTGAGCACCCGGGCGACACAGAGCAGGTTGGAGGTCTCCCAGGAGTCGACGCCGGGCTCTGCGTGCTTGGCGTGCCGGGTGTGCTGGGCGCTGTCGCTGCTGACCGCGCTCGTGTGCACGGCCTCCAGGGCCGCCGCTGCTTCCCGCAGGCTCTCCTCGGAGCGCAGCACCCCCGCGCCGAGCGACATGATCCGCTGGATGGCGGGGCGGGTGTCGGGGTCGATCAACGGCAGTACGGACGGTGTGCCCGGTGGGTGGGGAACGCCGGCCGTGAGGGTGCCGGCCGAGGACCTGCGTGCGATGTCCGCCGCGATGCGCTCGGCGAAGACGAGGCCCTCCAGCAGGGAGTTGGACGCGAGTCGGTTGGCGCCGTGGACACCGGTGCAGGCGACTTCGCCGCACGCCCAGAGTCCGGGGACCGTGGTGCGGCCGTGGAGGTCGGTTCGTACGCCACCGGAGGCGTAGTGGGCGGCGGGGGCGACCGGGACCGGTTCGGTGACCGGGTCGATGCCATGGGCACGGCAGGCCGCGAGGATCGTGGGGAAGCGGTGCTCCCACATCCGGGCCCCGAAGTGGCGGGCGTCCAGGTACATGTGGTCCGCGCCCTGCTCGCGCATCCGGCGCATGATGGCCTTGGCCACCACGTCCCGGGGCGCCAGTTCCGCCAGTTCGTGCTGGCCGAGCATGAAGCGGACACCGTCGGCGTCGACGAGGTGGGCGCCCTCTCCGCGTACCGCCTCGGATACCAGGGGCTGCTGGCCCTCGGAGTCCGTACCGAGGAAGAGCACGGTCGGATGGAACTGCACGAACTCCAGGTCGGACACCTCGGCGCCGGCACGCAGGGCGAGGGCCACACCGTCACCGGTGGAGACCGCGGGGTTGGTCGTGGCGGAGAAGACCTGGCCCATGCCGCCGGTGGCGAGGACGACGGCGGGTGCGTGGACCGCTCCGACGCCGTCGTGCTGCCCCTCGCCCATCACATGGAGGGTGACTCCCGCGGTACGGCCTTCGGCGTCGGTCAGGAGGTCGAGCACCAGGGCGTTCTCGATGGTGCTCAGACAGGCGGTGCGGGCGGCTTCCACCAGGGCGCGGGAGATCTCGGCGCCGGTGGCGTCGCCGCCTGCGTGGGCGATGCGACGCCGGTGGTGGCCGCCCTCCCTGGTCAGCTCTATCTCGCCGGCGGCGGAGGTGTCGAAGACGGCACCCGTGGCGATCAGTCGGTGCACCGCCGCGGGGCCCTCGGTCACCAGGGCCCGGACCGCCTCCTCGTCGCAGAGGCCGGCGCCGGCGACCAAGGTGTCGTCGAGGTGCTGTTCGGGGGTGTCGCCCTCACCGAGCGCGGCGGCTATGCCGCCCTGGGCCCAGCGGGTGGAGCCGTCGTCCAGACGGGCCTTGGTGACGACGACCGTGGACAGGCCCGCGGCGGCGCAGCGCAGGGCCGCGGTGAGCCCGGCGACCCCGGAGCCGACGACGACGACGTCGGCGGCGATGGACCAGCCGGGGGCGGGGGCGTTGAGCCGTATGCCCGGGCCGTGCGGATGGGTCGTGCTCACGAGGTGGCTCCGAACCTGAGGCGGGTGTTGTCGATCAGGCGGGTCGCACCGACCTTCGCGGCGACGGCGAGGATCGCCTCCCCCTCGAAGTCGTCGGGGACCTCGGTGAAGGTGGCCGGATCGACGAGCGCCAGATAGTCGAGGACCAGGGGTGGGTTGGCCCGTGCGGCGTCGTCGAGCACCGTACGGGCTGCGGCGCGCACGGCGTCGGCACCGGCCGGTGCGGCCTGGGCGACGGCGGCGGCATCCGCCGCGGCTCGGGCCTCGCCGAGTGCGGACAGGGCGGCGGCGCGGGCCAGGGTTCCCGGCGTGGCTTCGGCCCGGGCGAGCAGCGCCTGCTGTGCGGCCTGACGGTCCCGGGCGGCGAACAGTGCGCGGGAGAGGGCCAGCGCGGTGTCCCGCTCGGCAGCCGAGAGGTAGCGGTTGCGGCTGGAACGGGCGAGCCCGTCCTCCTCGCGCACGGTGTCCACCCCGACGATCTCCACCGGAAGGTTGAGATCGCGGACCATCCGTCGGATCAGGGCGAGCTGCTGGGCGTCCTTCTGCCCGAAGAACGCAAGGTCAGGGCGGGTGAGATGGAGCAGCTTGGCGACGACGGTGAGCATCCCGTCGAAGTGGCCGGGGCGACTGGCGCCTTCGAGGCGCTCCCCCATGGGGCCGGCGGTGACCTTCACCATGGGTTCGCCGTCGGGGTAGATCTCCGCCACGGACGGGGCGAAGACGATGTCGGCGCCCGCCGTCTCCGCGAGGGTCAGATCGGCGTCGAGGGTGCGCGGGTAGCGATCGAGGTCCTCACCCGCGCCGAACTGGAGCGGGTTGACGAAGACGGTGACCGTGACGAAGCCCTTGGTGCCCACGCGCTCGCGTGCCGCACGGATCAGCGCGGCGTGCCCTTCGTGGAGGGCGCCCATCGTCATGACGACGGCCGTGTGGCCGGGTGCGGCCAGGTGTTCGAGGACGTACCCCAGGTCATCGAGGGTCGGGACCAGCTCGAAGCCGGCGGGGCGCGAGGTGATGGAGCCCAGTGGACGGGTGCGCTCCGGGCCCGGTGCAGCGACGGCGGCTGGTCCGACGGGAGGACGACCGCTCATCCCACCCGTCCCGCTCGTCCCGCCCGTCCCGCGCGTCTCATGGGGGCCGCTCACGGGCGCTCGCCGCCCGTGGGCTGACCGCCGTCTGCCAGTACACCGAGGAGGTCTTCGGCAAGCTCGGGTTTGAGCAGGCCGTGGGCGAGCGCCCGGTCCGCGGTGGTGCGCGCCATCGCCAGATAGCCCGCGACGGTGGCGGGGGCGTGTTTGCGCAGTTCCGCCACGTGGACGGCGACGGTCCCCGCATCACCGCGGGCGACGGGCCCGGTGAGCGCGGCGTCCCCCGAGCGCAGGGCGTTGTCCAGGGCTGCTCCGAGCAGGGGGCCGAGCATCCGGTCAGGCGCCGCCACTCCTGCGGTGCGCAGCAGCTCCATCGACTGGGCGACCAGCGTGACGAGGTGGTTCGCCCCGAGGGAGAGGGCGGCGTGGTAGAGCGGGCGGGACTGCTCGTCGACCCACTCGGGCTCTCCGCCCATCTCGATGACCAGCGCCTCGGCGGCGAGCCGCAGCTCGACCGGGGCGGTGACCCCGAAGGAGCATCCGGCCAGTCGCTGCACATCGACGCTGGTGCCGGTGAACGTCATCGCGGGGTGGAGGGCGAGGGGCAGTGCGCCGGCCCGGGTAGCGGGCGCGAGCACCTGCACACCGAATCGCCCGGAGGTGTGCACCAGCAGTTGACCGGGCCGGACCGCCCCGGTGTCGACGAGCCCCTCGACCAGGCCGGTCAGCGCATCGTCGGGGACGGTCAGCAGGACCAACTCGGCGCGGGCGAGCACCTCGGCGGGCGGGACGATCGGCACGTCCGGCAGCAGGACGGCGGCCCGGCGGACGGAGGCTTCGGAGACGGCCGAGACAGCGACGGGACGGTGTCCGGCGAGCTGGAGCGAGGCGGCCAGGGCCGGTCCGACCCGGCCGGCTCCGACGACGCCGACGGTCAGACGGGCGGGCCTGTCCCGAGGGTCGAGTGGCTCTTGGGGGGCTGTGGCATTCACGCGGTGCAGAACCTTCCGTTCCAGTCCGCGGCGGGTACCGGACGATGTCCCGTCATGCTACGCCAGCACCACTTGCCCCCCGATGGTTGTCCACAGGCTGTGTGCGGCGCCACTCCGGCCCTCTCGGGGATGATCGTCGGATGGCGGAGACGAGCGGACAGGACAACAAGCAGCGTCGACGGGCGGCATGGCGGGCTTCGCGCCGAAAGCTGTGGCAGCCGCCCACAGAGGATCGCATCGGGGAGCGCTTGGCGGCCCTCGCCGCGGATGCCGAACACGTGTACGACCTGGATGAGTGGGCCGATCTTTACGGGGACGGAGTGGTCGAGGCGGTGGAGGAGCGGACCGCCGCCCTCCTGGGGTTCCCGGCCGCCGTGTTCTTCCCGACGGGGACGATGGCCCAGCAGATCGCGCTGCGCTGTTGGGCGGGGCGCACGGGCAACGACACGGTCGCGCTCCATCCGCTGGCGCATCCGGAGGTCCATGAGCGGAACGCGTTTAGCGTGGTGAGCGGCTTGCGCACGGTCCATCCCGTACGGGAGCCGAGGTTGCCGACGGCGGACGAGGTACGGGACTTCGAGGAGCCCTTCGGCACCCTGATGGTGGAGCTACCACTGCGGGAGCCGGGATTTATCCTGCCGTCCTGGGACGAATTGGTGGCGGTGGTGGAGGCCGCACGGGAACGCGATGCAGTGGTGCACTTCGACGGCGCACGGCTGTGGGAGTGCGCCCCGCACTTCGGTCGCTCCCTTGCGGAGATCGCCTCGCTCGCCGACAGCGTGTACGTCTCGTTCTACAAGTCGCTCCGGGGGCTGTCGGGCGCCGCGCTGGTGGGTCCGACGGACGTCATCGCCGAGGCCCGGGCCTGGCGGCACCGCTATGGCGGCCAGTTGTTCCAGCAGTACCCGGCGGCGCTGTCGGCTCTGCTCGGCATGGAGCGGGAGCTTCCGCGGCTGCCCTCGTATGTGGCCCATGCGAAGACGGTGGCCGCAGCGCTGCACGAGGCGCTCCGGGATGCACGGGTGCCGTGGTTCCGAATCGTTCCCGAGGTGCCCCACACCCACCAGTTCCATGTCTGGTTGCCCTACGAGCCCGACCGGCTGGAGAAGGCAGCGACGGAGCAGGCGGAGAGTACGGGCATCACGCTGTTCCGTGTCTGGTGGGCCCCGGAGGGAGCGCCTCCGGGGACCTCGATCACAGAACTGACGGTGGCCGAACCCGGCCTGACATGGACGGCACAGGACGTACGGGCAGCGGTCGACGAGTTCCTCAGCCGACTGGTCTGACGGGATTCGTGACGGCGAGGCGAGCGGTCAACCCAGGCGGATGTGCCGGATGCCCGTCCATGCCTTACGCAGTCGATGGGTGAGCGGCCCGTCGGTGTTGGGCCGCAGCCGCAGCCCCACGCGCTCGGCGATGAGGTCGGCGACCTGCGGGACGCTCACCCGGTCGGTGCGGACGTGCTCGGCGAAGAGCGGCCCGCCGAGTCGGTCGAGGCAGTGGTCCAGTTTGCTCACGGCGAAGCTCTCCCGCTTGAGACCGGTCCCCAGCCCCCGTTCCCGCAGCCGGCGCAGTACGGTCGCCCGCTCCGCGAGGAGTGCGAAGTGGTGGACGTCGTGCCCCGCCGCCCGCAGCCGCCCCACGGTCTCCCCGAAGTACGCCGGCTCCACCACCGTCATCGGCGCGATCAGCACCCCCGGATGGGAGCGCAGGCAGACGTCCAGCGCTTCGAAGACACCTGCCCGCCAGGCCGTGAGGTCCTGGAAGTCGCCGCGCACCGCGGGCGGCATCATCCCGTGCAGACCAAATCCGACGCGCTCGGGATCACAGACGAAACTGCCCGGGAGCCTGCGGTGGATCTCGTACGCCGTCTGGGTCTTGCCACCGCCGAAAGGGCCATTGATCCATAGCAACATGGAATCGACCCTAAGGACGGCGACCGTCACCCGTGGGCGGCTGTCGGGAACTGCCGGTCGGTTCAGTGCGCCCCGCCGCCCGCGCGCACCAATCCCGTCTCGTAGGCGAGCACCACCACCTGCACCCGGTCGCGGAGGTTCAGCTTGGTGAGGATGCGTCCGACGTGGGTCTTGACCGTCGCCTCCGACAGCACCAGCCGGGCAGCGATCTCACCGTTGGACAGCCCTTGGGCGACGAGGAGCATCACCTCGCGCTCGCGCTCGGTGAGCCGGTCCACGTCCTTGTTCTTCGGCTCGCCCACACTGCTGGGCAGCATCGGCGAGAACCGGTCCAGCAGTCGCCTGGTGGTGGAGGGCGCCACGACCGCATCACCGCTGTGGACCGAGCGGATCGCCGCAAGCAGTTCGCCAGGCGGTACGTCCTTGAGCATGAAGCCGCTGGCCCCGGCCTTGAGCCCGGAGAAGGCGTACTCGTCCAGGTCGAACGTGGTCAGGATCAACACCTTGGGCGGGTCGGGCTGGGCACAGATGCGCCGCGTGGCCTCGACCCCGTCCAGACGCGGCATCCGCACGTCCATCAGCACCACGTCCACGGCCGTCGACCGCAACACCTCGATCGCCTCGGCGCCGTCGCCGGCCTCGGCGACCACCTCCATGTCCGGCTGGGCGGCGAGCACCATCCGAAAGCCGGTGCGCAGCAGCACCTGATCGTCGACGAGCATGACTCTTACGTGCGTTGCGGGCGTTCCGGCTGTGGCATCAGTCATACGGCCAGAGTACGTAGGTCAGGCGGCGGGGGCGTCGGCGCGGGCGATGGGCCCGGCTCCACGCAGGAGCACCGACCGCAGCACGGCGCAGGACCGCGCGCTGCTTGTGGAACGAACGCGCGAAGGGCCCGGTGCGGGCTAGGCGGTCTTCAGCGGCAGCAGGGCGCTGATCCTGAAGCCGCCGCCGGGCCGGGGGCCGGCGTCCAGAGTTCCGCCGACCATGCCGATGCGCTCCCGCATCCCGATGAGCCCGTGCCCCTGGCCGTCCGCCCCGCCGTCCTCGTAGAGCTCGTGCGCGGAGCCGCGACCGTCGTCCTCGACCAGCAGCCCGAGGCCGTCGTCGAAGTAGACGAGCCGCACGCTCGCGCCGACCTCCGGGCCCGCGTGCTTGCGCGTATTGGTCAGGGCTTCCTGGACGATGCGGTACGCGGTCAGCTCGACGCCGCTGGGCAGCGGACGAGGTGTCCCCTCGATCCTGAAGTCCACCGTCAGTCCCGCCCTGCGCACCTGCTCGACCAGGTCCTCGATCTGTTGGACGTCGGGCTGCGGAACGTACTCGCCGCTCTCCGGGTCATCGCCCGTGCGCAGAACGCCGAGCAGCCGCCGCATCTCGGCGAGCGCCTGCCGGCCGGTGGTGGAGATCGTCTCCAGCGCCTGTTTGGCCTGGTCGGGCGCGGCATCGAGGACATAGGCGGCGCCGTCGGCCTGCACGACCATCACCGAGACGTTGTGGGCCACCACATCGTGCAACTCGCGGGCGATCCTGGCCCGCTCGGCCGCCACCGCGACCTTGGCCTGCGCCTCCCGCTCCCGTTCCAGCCGGGTGGCGCGCTCTTCCAGTTCGGCGAAGTAGGCACGGCGGGTGCGTATGGAGTCGCCCAGCACCCAGGCGAGCGCGAACGGCACCGCCAGGAAGATCACCAGGAAGACCTGCTGGGTCGTGGTGGCCTCGGGACTCGGCCAACGCAGCTGGGCGAGGGGCGCGGCGACGAGGCCGCCGGCGAGTGCGAGGCGGGAGGCCCAGCGGGAGCGGTCGCGCGCCGCGACGGTGTAGATGATCACCAACATCGCGAAGTCGGCCGTATTGACCGGGACGTCCAGGATCAGCTGTGCGACACCGGTGACCGCCCCGAGCACCAGCATCTGCTCCGGCCTGCGGCGGCGCAGCGCGAGAACCAGGCTCAGCGCCGCACCCAAGAGGAGTGCGGCCCAGGTGGGCCCGGTGTCGTCGGCGCCCCCCCACACCCACAGCACGGTGAACCCGAAGAGGACGATGCCCCAGAAGGCGTCGACGCCCGTCGGGTGTCTGCGGATGAACTCATAAACGCGCTGCACGTAACCCAGAGTAGGGAACCCTGACAGCCGACGGGGTCAACCGCCAGAGCGATCCGAACAGCGGAGGCGTACTCCGCAAGGTGGAGACTTGCCGTTGTGACGGACGAGACGTGTGAATGGCAGGGCTGGCGTGAAGCAACGGAAGCCGCTCTGTACGGGCCCGGCGGCTTCTATCTCCGGCCCGAGGGGCCTGCCGGACACTTCCGTACCTCGGTGCATGCCTCCCCCCTGTTTGCCGCGGCCGTCGCCCGGCTGTTCCGGGAGACGGTCGCGGAACTGGGCCCGGGTGCGGGGGACCCGGTGATCGTGGACATGGGTGCGGGTCGGGGCGAGCTGTTGACGGGAGTGCTGGCGGCCCTGCCCGATGACTTTCCGGTACGGGCGTACGCCGTGGAGCGGGCCTCGCGGCCGGCGGGACTCGACGCCCGGATCGAGTGGACGCACCGGCCGCCCGAAGGGGTTCGGGGGCTGCTGTTCGCCAACGAGTGGCTGGACAACGTGCCCGTGGACGTGGCGGAGGCGGACGAGGACGGGGTGGTGCGACAGGTGCTCGTCGCTGCCGACGGCACGGAACGCCTCGGTCCACCGGTGGCGGGGGCGGATGCCGAGTGGCTGGCGCGCTGGTGGCCGCTGACGGAGCCAGGAGCTCGCGCGGAGATCGGTCGACCGCGGGATGTGGCGTGGGCACGGGCGGTGGCGACGCTGGACGAGGGCTTGGCCGTGGCGGTGGACTACGCGCACTCGGCGGCGGCCCGTCCGCTGTTCGGCACGCTGACCGGGTTCCGCGGAGGCAGGGAGGTGCGACCGGTGCCGGACGGGAGTTGCGATCTCACCGCGCACGTGGCCCTGGACGCCTGCGCACTGCCGGGAGCGGTGCTGTCCACCCAGCGCGAGGCCCTGCGCGGGTTGGGGGTGGCGCCCGAACGACCACCGATCGCCCGGGCGACCACCGATCCGACGGGATATCTGCGTGCACTGTCCGAGGCGTCCGAGGCGGCTGAGCTGCTGCTGCCGGGCGGGCTCGGTGACTTCATCTGGCTCAAGCAGCCGGTGCGGCCGACCAGCGGCTGAGGACGTAGCTCGTAGGAGCCTGGGCCCGCGGGGCGTCACCGCCGTACCGGTCCACTGACGGCATGGGCGGCCTCCGTGGCGGGGCCTACGGAAGGGCCTCCTCCGGGACCGCCGGGTCGGGGGCGAGCGGGTGGTGCGCGGCGCCGGCCGGGGAACGGGAGCCGCACCAGGGGTCGGCCGGCGCGTGGGACCGGGCTCCGACAGCGCCGCATTCAGGTGGATGGAGGGATGGGGGGATACTGACCCCATGACGGAGACCACCCTCGGAATCGGCGGAGCCGCAGAGAGCACCGACATGGTGCTGAACATCGGCCCGCAGCACCCTTCCACGCACGGCGTCCTCCGCCTTCGTCTCGTCCTGGACGGCGAGGTCATCCGGCACGCCGAACCCGTCATCGGCTATATGCACCGGGGTGCAGAAAAGCTCTTCGAGGCCCGCGACTACCGCCAGATCGTGATGCTCGCCAACCGCCACGACTGGCTCTCGGCGTTCTCCAACGAGTTGGGCGTGGTGATGGCCGTCGAGCGGATGCTGGGCATGGAGGTCCCCGAGCGGGCCGTGTGGACCCGTACGCTCCTCGCCGAGTTGAACCGGGTGCTCAACCATCTGATGTTCCTCGGCTCGTACCCGCTGGAACTCGGCGGCATCACCCCCGTCTTCCACGCCTTCCGCGAGCGGGAGGAACTCCAGAGCGTCATGGAGGAGATCTCCGGCGGGCGGATGCACTACATGTTCAACCGGGTGGGCGGGCTGAAGGAGGACCTCCCCGCCGGCTGGACCGGGCGGGTGCGCCACGCGGTGGCCGATGTCCGGTCCCGGATGGACGTGTACGACCGGCTGGTACTCGGCAACGAAATCTTCCGTGGACGGACCCGGGACGTGGGCGTGTTGTCCGCCGCCGCGGTGCACGGCTACGGCGTCAGCGGCCCCATCGCCCGGGCGTCGGGAGTGGACTTCGACCTCCGCCGCGACGAGCCCTATCTGGCCTACGGCGAACTCCAGGACACCCTCAAGGTGGTCACCCGTTCCGAGGGCGACTGCCTGGCACGGTTCGAGGTGCTGCTTGACCAGACGCACAACGCCCTGGACCTGGCGGACGCATGTCTCGACCGCATCGCCCAACTGCCGCCCGGACCGATCAACCAGCGGCTGCCCAAGGTGCTGAAGGCGCCCGAGGGCCACACCTACTCCTGGACCGAGAACCCGCTCGGTATCAACGGCTACTACCTGGTCTCCAAGGGCGAGAAGACGCCCTACCGTTTGAAGCTGCGTTCGGCCTCGTACAACAACATCCAGGTGCTCACCGAACTGCTCCCGGGAACGCTGGTCGCGGACATGGTGTCCATCCTCGGATCGCTGTTCTTCGTCGTGGGCGACATCGACAAGTAGGGCTCGAACAAGTAGGGCTCGAAGGCGCGGGCGACGACGAGCGTCCGTGCAGGGCGTTCGTCGAAGGGGTTGGACGACGGGGCGCACCGAGGAGCGGGCGCCGTCCCATCGAACCGGGGTCATGGTGTGGGGCCGGGCTCGGGGAGCCCGTGGCAACCGTCGTGTACGCCCCTGGCCGCCCGACCCGCGCTCGCTCGGGGCATCGGCGCCGGCCTGTTGGAACGCAGTGCGGTCCGGAGGTCGGCAGACCGCTCCACCGCACACCACCCACCGCACCCGGCGCTGAGCGGGACGCGTCCCCAGCCGGGGACTCGCGCAGGCGCGGGGGCCTACGAACTGACCGCCTTGCGGAGCTTGCCCACCGGCACCCGCTCCTGCTGCGGCTCCTCGTGTACGGCCAGATCGATGACGTCGCCCACCGCCCGCGCCGGGTCGGCACGCTGAGCGGCCAACGTCTCCTCGCCGACCACATCGGCGAGGTCCTCCTGTTGTACGTCGTCCAGGACTCCGGACTCGGCGGCACCACGGCGGTCCGCACCACGGCCGGGGGAGATCGCACGGCCAGGGGGCGTCGTGGCCGACGCGGTCTGCTGGGGCAGGGTCAGGGAGAGCGCGGCGGGGCCGGATCGAGACCCGTCCCCCGCTGGCGGTACGGCGGCGGTGCTACCCGGCTCGGTCTCCGCGGTCGGTGCTCCCTCCCGCTGGGGCGGAACCGTACCGGCCGCCCGCTGGGCACCGAAGAAGTTGAACCCGCTCTCGGGTCGGGGCTCGGGAAGACGACGCGGCCCGTACGGCGCCACGGCCTTCGCAGCGGAAGCGCGTCGGGCGGGGACAACAGCCGGACGACTGTGCTCCGCTTCGATCTCGGCGGCAGGCTCCTGCGGTGGGCCGTCCGTCTCGTAGGCCATCTCAACCGGCTCAACCGGCTCTTCCTCGACCGGCTCGTCGGCCTCGGCCTCGGGATCGGGATCGGCCTCGGGATCGGCCTCGGGCGAGCCGTCCTCAGAGACGGCGTCCGTGTGCCCTTCGGCAACCGCCTCAGGTGCGTCAGTCGCCTCCGCCACCTCCGCGGGCGGCTCCGTGGCGTCCTGGACGCCCGCTTCGGCCGCCTGCCGCTGCGCCGCGGCACTGTCGGTGAGGTCTTCCAGGGCCTTGCGGGCGCGCAGGAAGACATCGGCGGTGGGCGCGGATCCGATCTGGGCGAGCCCCTTGGGCATCGCCACCTCGATCGTGAGCTGTCGACGCTCTTCCAGCGCCCCTGCCCGTTCGGTCTCGGCGGTGGCGTACCGCCGCAACAGCGCGGCGTGCTCGCCCCGGAGTGCCGCAAGCTCCACCCGCTTGGC
The DNA here is from genome assembly GCF_042753785.1 of Streptomyces sp. NPDC059256. Classification (NCBI taxonomy): domain Bacteria; kingdom Bacillati; phylum Actinomycetota; class Actinomycetes; order Kitasatosporales; family Streptomycetaceae; genus Streptomyces; species Streptomyces sp. NPDC059256. The sequence goes on from NZ_JBHYZO010000021.1 coordinate 59,602, forward strand.
GCGCAGCTTCGCGTCGAGCTTGGCGCGCAGTTCGCGCGACTCCTCGACGTCCGTCTCCAACTCGGCTATGCGTTCTTCGGACTGCCAGGCGTCATGAGCTCGGGCGCGGGTGAGGTCAGCGACCTGACGGCCCGCTTCCCGGTCCCACAGGCGCATCATCACCGCGCCGGTGCCGGCCGCCGCTGCGGCAGCCACGACCAGGGTCCGCAGCATCACGGGATCCACCAACGTCCATGAGCCGACGGCACAGAGCGCCGACGCTCCGGCGACCGCGACCGGCGGCAGCATCCTGTGCAGGGGCGGGGAATGGCGGTGGCGTCCACGTGGCATGGCCAGAAATTTACCGTGCGTAGACGTCAAAGGGGATGGTGGGTACTCAATTCTCTCTTCTTCTCTGGTGAACGTCCGATGTGGTTCACCCCAAACCTCTATGGACTCAACCACCACGGTGGTCCCGGAGCTTTCAGCGTCTGACGCAAACCAGCTCCGGGACCCGCATTTCTAGGAGTTGAGCAGCCCCTTCGACTCCAGATACTCCCTGGCCGCGTCCTTCGGCTTCGCGCGCTCGGCGTCCACCTTGCGGTTCAACTCGGCCAGATCGGCGGTCGTCAGTACCTTCGTGAGCTTTCCGAGCGCTTCGGCTATCTCCGGACTGCCCGCGTCCTTGGCATTGACCACGGGCAGGACGTTGTCCGCGTTCTGGAGTTTCTTGTCGTCCTCCAGGAGGACCAGTCCATCGAGCACGGCGTCCGTGGTCGTGGTGAGGGCGAGTTGCACGGTGCCGTCCCGCAACGCCTGCTTGGACTGCGGCGTCCCCACACCCTTGGGGTCGACCCCGGTGACGTCGATGCCGTACGTGGCCTTGAGGCCCGGTGCGCAGAACGGCCGGACCTCGCACTCGTCCCCGGCGGCGATCTTGACCTTCAGCTTCGACCTCCCGAGATCGGAAAGCGTCTTGAGGTCGTTCTTCTCGGCGAATTCCTTGCTCACCGCAAAGGCGTTCTGGTCGACGGCCGCACCCGGCGGAAGCACCTTCAGACCGCGTGGTTCGGCGAGCCTGGTGAGCGCGGCGACGGTTGCGTTCACATCGCTGGAGGCAACCGGCTTCTCCTCGGGCGCCTTCGGCCCGTTCACCTTTGCGTTGAGGAATTCCGCGATCGTCGCCGCATATTCCGGCACGATGTCGATCTCGCCCTTCTCCAGCGAGGGTTCATACAGTTCGCGGTTCTTCACGGTGGTGATCGAGGTCTTGTATCCGACGTCGGCGAGGGCCTGGGCATACAACTCGGCCAGGACCTTCGCCTCGGTGAATGAAGCGGCGCCGATGGTCAGGGAGCCCTTCTTGCCCGAGCCGGCGCCCTTCTGGTCACCTTCTGACTTCTCCAGGCTGTCACCGCCGCAAGCGGCGAGCGAACCCACCAGGGCCGCCACGGCCAGTACCGCTCCCGCCGTACGAGAGGTCTTGCGCATCGGGGTCTCCTCCAAGGAGTCATGGGGTGGTATCGCGTATCAAGGGAGTGGGCGAGGGAGTGGGGCGAAGGGCGAGGTCGAGACGTACGGCCGGGCATCGCAGAGGTTTCACCGTCGCCGCTGGGGGCGGGTCGTCAACCGAGAACGGCTTGCGCGACGACCGACCAGCGCTGGTCACGTTGCCGGACGGCCACGGGCCGCTCTGACCCGTCACGGCTCCCCTGCCCCTGTCGGACGGTGGTGGGCGCTCAGACGGCGGAAGGCACCGGACCCGACTCCTTCCGCTCCCCCTGTGCGGGCTTCCGCAAGGGGTTCAACAACCGGTCCGCCACCACCAGCACCGCTTCCACCAGCAGTGCCAGACCGGCCGCGAGGAGTGCTCCGGCCACCACCTGTGCGGTGTCGTAGGTGTTGAAGCCCGCGGTGATGATCCGCCCCAACCCGCCCTGGCCGACCATGGAGGCGATCGTGGCGGTGGCCACCACCTGCACGGCTGCCGAACGCAGACCGGTCATCAGCAGGGGATAGGCCAAGGGGAGCTCCACCCGGAAGAAGAGCTGCCAGCCGGACATCCCCATGCCACGGGCGGCCTCCACCACCGCACGGTCCACCTCTCGCATCCCCACATACGCATTGGTCAACAGCGGGGGCACCGCGAACAGCACCAGGGCGATGATCGTCGGTGCATAGCCCGCCGTACGCAGCGGTGTGAGCATGAACAGGGCCAGCACGGCGAACACCGGTATCGCCCGGCCGGCGTTGGACACATTGATCGCGAGTGCTCCCCCTCGCCCCAGATGACCGAGCCAGAGGGCGAGTGGTAGGGCGATGGCGCAGGCCAGCAGGAGGGCGATCCCGCTCACGTACACATGCTCCCCCAGCCGGTGCCAAGCACCGCTGTCCCCCTCCCAGTTCGCCCCGGTGGTGAGCCATGTCCAGGCGTCGGCGAGCACTCCCATCAGTTCGCCCCCTCAACGGCGTGCGCTTCTTCTCGCCGTGCCCCGAGTCGCGCCGCGCCATGCCCGGCCGGCGGTATTCGTTCCCGGGAATGCGTCTCTGGGATGGTGTCCCGCGCCTTGGGCGTGCGTGTCCAGGGCGTGAGCAGTCGCTGTATCCCCAGCAGCAGGAGATCGGCCGTCACCGCCAGCAGCACACAGAGCACGGACGCGGTCAGCACCTGCGCCTTGAACGTCGTCTGCACTCCGTCGTCGATGAGATTGCCCAGTCCGCCCTTGCCGACCAGCGCGCCGACGGTCGTCAGGGCCACCGTGGAGACCGTCGCGATCCGCAGCCCGGCCATCACCGCGGGCAGTGCCAAGGGCAGTTCGACCTCCCACAGGAGCCGAACCGGACCGTAGCCCATGCCCCGGGCGGCTTCCCGCGCCTCGGCGGGCACCGCCGCGAGACCGGCCAGGATGTTCCGGACCAAGATGGTCAGCGAGTAGAGCACGAGACCCGTGACCACCAGCGCCGACGACAGTCCGAAGACCGGTAGGAGCAACGAGAACATCGCCAGCGACGGAATCGTGTAGAGCAGGGTCGTCAGCCCGAGCACCGCCCCTGCGAAGGCGGGCTTGGCGCGGGCGAGGAGGGCCAGGGGGAACGCCACCACGAGTCCTATGACGACCGATGCCACGGTGATCCACAGATGCTCGACCGTCGCGTCCGTCAACTCCTGGCTGCGGCTGCGGAGATACTCCCCGCAGATCCAGTCATTGGCCGCCAGACAGCCCTGAGCGGCCAGCCGCATACTCATGTTCCCCTCCTCCCCATCCGTGCCGAACGTATGTCTGCCGACCATAACCTTGGCCACTGACAATCGTCCGAGGGCGTCATAGACCGGCAACACGGCCTTCACACAGCACCCGCCACAAGGGGGAACCATGATCCTTTTCGAGAACGTCACCAAGCGCTACCCGGACGGGACCACCGCCGTGGACGACCTGTCGTTCGAGGTGGCCCAGGGCGAACTGGTCACCCTGGTCGGCCCGTCCGGCTGCGGCAAGACCACGACGATGAAGATGGTCAACCGCCTCATCGAACCGACCAGCGGGCGCATATCCGTGGACGGCGAGGACATCTCCACCGTCGATCCGGTCACCCTGCGCCGCCGCATCGGCTATGTCATCCAGCAGGTCGGCCTCTTCCCCCACAAGACCGTTCTGGAGAACACCGCGACCGTGCCCCATCTGCTCGGTTGGCAGCGGTCGAAGGCCCGGGCCCGGGCCGCCGAACTGCTGGACCTGGTGGGTCTCGACCCATCCGTCTACGGGGACCGCTACCCGGAGCAGCTCTCCGGCGGCCAGCGCCAACGCGTGGGGGTGGCCCGGGCACTGGCCGCCGATCCGCCCGTCCTGCTCATGGACGAGCCGTTCGGCGCCGTGGACCCCGTGGTGCGCGAGCACCTCCAGAACGAGTTCCTCAAGCTCCAGTCGCAGGTCCGCAAGACCGTCCTGTTCGTGACCCACGACATCGAGGAGGCCGTGCGGCTCGGCGATCGCATCGCCGTCTACGGACAGGGCAGGATCGAGCAGTTCGACGCCCCGGCGGCGGTGCTCGGTACCCCGGCCACCTCGTACGTCGCGGACTTCGTGGGCGCCGACCGCGGCCTCAAGCGCCTGTCGGTGACCCCCATCGAGGAGGGCGATCTGGAGCAGCCCCCGATCGTGCGCCTCGACGATCCGCTGCCCGGCGAACTCGGCGCACGCTGGGCCGTCGTCCTCGACGGTTCGGGTCATCTGCACGGCTGGCTCTCCGCCGAGCACGCACGCGACGCCGCGGTCGGGTCGACGACCGTGCGCGAGCGCGCCCGTCGGATGGATGCCCGCCTACCGCTGGGCGCTTCGCTCAAGCAGGCGTTCGCCACGATGTTGCAGCACGACGCGGGGTGGATCGCGGTCGTCGACGGGGAGTCGGGACGCTTCCTCGGGGTCCTCACCCCGGGGAGGCTCCATGAGGCGCTGCGACGCTCCATCGACGCCGATGCCCAGGACCTTCCCCGTACCGCTGTCGCACTGGACTCGATCGGTACGGTCCCCACCGGGCCCGAGCGGCCATGACGGAACCGGTCCCGAGCGGCCGTGGCCGGACAGGGACCGGCTCGTACCGCAGGACGCGTCACGGGCCACCGCCCGCGGGTGGAGCGGCACCGGAGGCCGCGGCTGTCGGCCGGCGGGCCTAGGCTGGACGTATGAGTACGTTGCGCGGGTTGCCGGAGTGGGGTCGCTGTGCGGTCATGGGAGTCGTCAATGTGACACCCGACTCCTTCTCGGACGGCGGTCGCTGGTTCGACACCACCGCCGCGGTCAAACGCGGCCTGGACCTCGTCGCCGACGGAGCCGATCTCGTCGACGTCGGCGGTGAGTCCACCCGCCCCGGTGCCAGCCGGGTCGACGAGGAGGAGGAGCTGCGCCGCGTCGTCCCCGTCGTGCGCGGCCTGGTCGCCGAAGGCGCCACCGTCTCCGTGGACACCATGCGGGCCCGGGTGGCCGCCGAGGCGGTCGCCGCCGGCGCAGCCCTCGTCAACGACGTCAGCGGAGGGCTGGCCGACCCCGAGATGGTTCCCGCGGTCGCCGCGGCGGAGGTGCCCTTCGTCGTCATGCACTGGCGGGGCTTCAGCCACGACATGAACAGCCGGGCGGTCTACGAGGACGTGGTCGCCGAGGTCACCGCTGAGCTGCGCAGCCGTATGGAGGCCGTGGTCGACGGCGGTATCCACCCCGATCGCATCGTCATCGATCCCGGCCTGGGCTTCGCCAAGGAGGCCGCGCACGATCTGGCGCTGGTGGCCCACCTCCGTGATCTTCGGAGCCTCGGTCGCCCCCTGCTGGTCGCCGCCTCCCGGAAGCGATTCCTCGGCCATGTACTGGCCAAGGGCGGCACACCTCCGCGCGCCAGGGAACGGGACGCGGCCACCGCCGCGGTCTCCGCCATAGCCGCCCACGAGGGCGCCTGGGCCGTACGGGTCCATGAGGTGCAGGCCACCGCCGACGCCGTACGGGTCGCACGCGCCGTCGAGGCCGCCCGGTGAGCCGTACCGACATCGAGTTGGTCGAAGAGGCCAACACCACGTTCTACGAAACGATGGAACGAGGGGACTTCCAGGCCCTCTCCGACCTCTGGCTGGACGACCAGATCTCCTGTATCCACCCCGGCTGGCCGGTGCTCTCGGGCCGGGGCGAGGTGCTGCGTTCCTATGCACTGATCATGGCCAACACCGAGTACATCCAGTTCTTCCTGACCGATGTGCAGGTGAGCCTCGCCGGTGACACCGCGCTCGTCACCTGTACGGAGAACATCCTCAGCGGAGGACCGGCGGAGGAGAGCGGCGAACTGGGACCCCTCGTGGGTCAGCTGGTGGTCGCCACCAACGTCTTCCGCCGTACGCCGGAGGGGTGGCGGATCTGGTCGCACCACGGCTCGCCCGTCCTCACCGAGAGCGACGACGAGGAGACGGGCGGGGACGACGAGGAGTCCCCGGCCTAGCAACGCCTCCCGTAGCCCGCCGTGGACGCCATGAGCGACGGCCGATGCGCCCCGCCCCGGGGGGTTTGGCCGATCATGCCCCGGGCAAACGCTCGATCCAGCCGCCAGCAGGCCCCGCCACCGCACCCCGTGAGCGAACGGTGTCAGTGGTCGCAGGTAGATTCGAATGGGGACACGGACTGCTCGGCAGCGGTCCGCTGCCCGTCAGACCTACGACAGCAGGAGTGATTCGCGTGGATCGTGTCGCGCTGCGCGGCCTCAAGGCCCGCGGGCACCATGGCGTCTTCCCCCGGGAGCGCGAGGAGGGGCAGACCTTCATCGTCGACCTGGTGCTCAGCCTCGACACCCGCCCCGCAGCGGCCGACGACGACCTCGCGAAGACCGTGCACTACGGCGTCGTGGCAGAGGAGGTCGTGGCGGTCGTCGAGGGCGAGCCCGTCGACCTCATCGAAACTCTGGCCGAGCGCATCGCCAGAACCTGTCTCAAACACGACGGCGTCGAAGAGGTCGAGGTGGTGGTCCACAAACCGGACGCACCGATCACGGTGCCCTTCGACGATGTCACCATCACCATCACCCGGAGCCGAGTATGAGCGACCCCACCGTGCAGCCGGTTCCGGCTTCCGTCGTCGAGCAGGTGGACGCGGCAGACGCCACCCTGTCCAACCCCAAGCGTGCCGTGATCTCCCTCGGCTCGAACCTGGGCAACCGCTTGGAGACCCTCCAGGGTGCGATCGACGCCCTGGAGGACACCCCCGGGGTCCGTGTCAAAGCCGTCTCCCCGGTGTACGAGACCGAACCCTGGGGTGTGGACCCCGGCTCGCAGCCGTCCTACTTCAATGCGGTGGTGGTGCTGAAGACGACCCTGCCGCCGGTGTCCCTCCTGGAGCGCGGACAGGCCATCGAGGAGGCGTTCGACCGGGTTCGCGAGGAGCGTTGGGGCCCGCGGACCATAGACGTCGACATCGTCACGTACGCGGACGTCGAGTCGGACGACCCTGCGCTCACCCTGCCCCACCCGCGGGCCCACCAGCGGGCCTTCGTGCTGGCTCCCTGGCTCGAAGTCGACCCGGAGGCCCAGTTGCCGGGCCATGGTCCGGTGGCGGGGCTGTTGCAGGGCGTGGGCCAGAACGGTGTGCTCGCCCGCACCGATCTGGAACTTCGGCTGCCGGAGTAGTCGTTAGGCTCTTGCGTTGAAGGTGCGCTCCACCGTGCACCTTCGCATGATCTTTTTCAGTGGGACGGCAAGGTGAGGAAGGGCGTGCTCTCTCGGTGAAGCAACTACGGCTCGGAGTGCTGGCCGGTCTCTTCGCCGGTGCCGGCGTGCTGTCCTGGGCCGGCGCCCGTCTCTGGGAGTCCTTCGGCAGTCTGCCGAGCGTCCCCCTGGCCGCTCCCATCGTGCTGGCCGCGATCGCCGCCGTACTGACGGCCACAGCACTGTCCCTGCGTTCCCGACTGAAGGCCCAGCGGGAGCGCCGGCCGGGAGCCAAGGGAGTGGAACCGCTGATGGCCGCGCGAGCGGTGGTCTTCGGCCAGGCGAGTGCCTTGGTCGCGGCGCTGGTGAGCGGGATGTACGGGGGGACCGGGGTGTTCCTGCTGGGCTCGCTGGACATTCCGTCCCGACGGGACCAGGCGATCTACGCGGGGTTCTCCGTCGTGGCGGGGATCGCGGTGATCGCGGCGGCGTTCTTCCTGGAGCGGGTGTGCCGCCTCCCCGACGACAGCGATCCCGGCAGCACCACAGGGCCGGGCCCGGCTCACGCCTAGACTCCGCGAATCTCCGGGGGATTCAGCCTGACCCCACCAGAGAGTGGGGCCTGACCCCACTGGGGAACGACAAGGAACCGCCCGAGCCGCTACCAGGGGCCCTGCCACAAGCTGCCGAACTCTGGGGCGCCCCTGGCCCTGCTCCCCCGCTGGGTCCGGACCCGCAGGCCCCCGAACCCACTGCCCCCGCTATCTGCGCCCTGACCACGCCCTGGCGAAGCGGGACCGAGCACCCCGGGGGCTGGCCGATGCCACCGAGCTCACCCGCTGCGCAACAGCCCCGGACGTCGAGGACACGACCTAGCGGGCCATGATCAGACTCATGGCCTCATTACGGGTCGCGGGGTCCCGCAGCTGCCCCCGGACCGCCGAGGTGATCGTTTTTGCACCTGGCTTGCGGACTCCTCGCATCGTCATGCACATGTGCTCGCACTCGACCACCACGATGACCCCGCGCGGCTCCAGGATCTCCATCAGCGAGTCCGCGATCTGCGTGGTCAACCGTTCCTGCACCTGCGGACGGCGAGCGAACACATCCACCAGCCGGGCCAGCTTGGACAGGCCCGTGATCTTCCCGTCGCTGGACGGGATGTAGCCGACGTGCGCCACCCCGACGAACGGGACCAGATGGTGCTCACAGCTGCTCATGACTTCGATGTCCTTGACCAGGACCATCTCGTCATGGCCGAGGTCGAACGTCGTGGTGAGCACATCGCTGGGCTTCTGCCACAGACCGGCGAAGATCTCCCGATAGGCCCGGGCAACCCGCGCAGGGGTCTCCCGCAGGCCCTCTCGGTCCGGGTCCTCCCCAACCGCGATGAGCAACTCGCGTACGGCGTTCTCGGCTCGTTTCTCGTCGAAATCACCGGTCGTACCTTCGCCGTCCAGCGTCACCGGGTCGGTCATGTGTGCCTCGTTCCTCTTGCTCTGGCCTGCGGTCATACAAATGCCGCGTCCCCCCAGGCTAAAACCTGGGGGGACGCGGCAGCCATCCTGGAAGCGGTGTGATCAGAGCGACACCGCCCCTGACCTCAGCTCTCCGGACGCTCTTCCGGTGCCGCTTCGACATTCGGCGCGGCTTCGGTGGGTGTCGAGCCGTTACCCGCCACCGCCCCGTTGGCGCCGTTGGTCAGCGCCAACTCCTTCGGCGAGAGCACCGGAGGACGCGTCGAAGGCGTACGACGGGAGGAGCCGGTCCACGCCGGGCGAGCCGGACGCTTCACGATCGTCGCGAAGACCTCCGCGATCTGTTCCTTGCCCAGCGTCTCCTTCTCCAGCAATTCGAGAACGAGGTTGTCGAGGACGTCACGATTCTCGACGAGAATTTCCCACGCTTCGTTGTGCGCGGTCTCGATGAGCTTCTTGACCTCTTCGTCGACCAGTGCCGCGACCTCTTCGGAGTAATCCCGCTGGTGCGACATCTCCCGGCCCAGGAAGGGCTCGGTGTTGTCGCCACCGAACTTGATCGCGCCGAGCCGCTCCGTCATGCCGTACTGCGTGACCATCGCGCGGGCCGTTGTCGTGGCCTTCTCGATGTCGTTCGCAGCGCCGGTGGTCGGGTCGTGGAACACGAGCTCCTCGGCCGCGCGCCCGCCCAGCATGTAGGCCAGTTGGTCGAGCATCTCGTTGCGCGTGGTCGAGTACTTGTCCTCTTCCGGCAGGACCATGGTGTAACCCAGGGCCCGACCACGGGAGAGGATCGTGATCTTGTGTACCGGGTCGGAGTTCGGTGAAGCCGCCGCGACCAGGGCGTGACCGCCCTCGTGGTACGCGGTGATCTTCTTCTCCTTGTCCGACATGATGCGGGTCCGCTTCTGCGGGCCCGCGACCACACGGTCGATCGCCTCGTCCAGTGCGTGATTGTCGATCAGCTTCTTGTCGCCGCGTGCGGTGAGCAGCGCGGCTTCGTTCAGCACGTTCGACAGGTCGGCGCCGGTGAAACCGGGCGTACGCCGGGCGACAGCGCCCAGGTCCACGTCCGGAGCGACCGGCTTGCCCTTCTGGTGAACCTTGAGGATCTCCAGACGGCCCTGCATGTCCGGACGGTCGACCGCGATCTGCCGGTCGAAACGGCCGGGCCGCAGCAGCGCCGGGTCGAGGATGTCAGGGCGGTTGGTGGCGGCGATCAGGATGACGCCACCCTTCACATCGAAACCGTCCATCTCGACGAGGAGCTGGTTGAGCGTCTGCTCCCGCTCGTCGTGCCCACCGCCGAGACCGGCGCCACGGTGCCGCCCGACGGCGTCGATCTCATCGACGAAGACGATCGCCGGAGCGTTCGCCTTCGCCTGCTCGAAGAGGTCGCGCACTCGGGAGGCACCGACACCGACGAACATCTCGACGAAGTCGGAGCCGGAGATCGAGTAGAACGGAACGCCGGCCTCACCGGCGACGGCACGGGCGAGCAACGTCTTGCCCGTACCGGGCGGGCCGTACAGCAGCACGCCCTTGGGAATCTTGGCGCCGACCGCCTGGAACTTGGCCGGCTCCTGGAGGAACTCCTTGATCTCGTGGAGTTCCTCGACGGCCTCGTCGGACCCCGCCACATCGGCGAAGGTCGTCTTCGGAGTGTCCTTGGTGATCAGCTTGGCCTTGGACTTCCCGAAGTTCATGACTCGGGAGCCGCCGCCCTGCATCTGGTTCATCAGGAACAGGAAGACCACGACGATCAGCACGAAGGGCAGCAGCGAGAGCAGCACCGAGATGAACGGGCTCTGCTTCGACGGCGAGACGGTGTATCCGTCCTCGATGTCACCGGCCTCGTACTTCGCCTGAAGCTTGTCGGCGAGATCGGCACCCTGGGTGCCGATGTAGCTCGCCTGGATCTTGTTGCTGCCCTTGACCTTGACGTCGTCCTTCAGGTCGACCTTGATGATCTGCTCGTCGCCGGTGGTCAGCTTGACCGAGTCGACCTGGTTCTTGTCGATCGCCTGGACGACCTGGCCGGTGTCCACTGTCTTGTAGCCGCCGGACGAGCCGACGACATTCATCAACACGACCACGGCGAGGACGGCCAGCACGATCCACATGACCGGCCCACGGAAGTATCGCTTCACGTCCATCCATACGGAGCGGATTCGCCCCGTCCCTCCTGCCCGTAGGTAAATGCTGCTGTGAGAAAAGACTGTTCTTCGGACGGTACCCCAGCATCGCCACCGTGACCGCACGGTACGGCTGACAAACCCGCCCTCCCATGCTCCAACGGCGCGAGACGGGCCATGGTTCCCGTTGGCCCCGCCCCTCCTGGCTCAGCCGCCGTAAACGTGGGGCGCGAGCGTACCGACGAAGGGGAGATTGCGGTACTTCTCCGAGTAATCAAGCCCATACCCAACGACGAACTCGTTCGGAATGTCGAACCCGATCCACTTCACGTCGATCGCGACCTTCGCCGCGTCCGGCTTGCGCAGCAGTGTGCAGACCTCGATGGAGGCCGGCTCGCGCGAGCCGAGGTTGGAGAGCAGCCAGGACAGGGTGAGCCCGGAGTCGATGATGTCCTCGACGATCAGGACGTGCTTGCCCTTGATGTCGGTGTCGAGGTCCTTGAGGATGCGGACGACGCCGGAGGACTGGGTACCCGCGCCGTAGGACGACACGGCCATCCAGTCCATGGTGACGGCGCTGGAAAGGGACCGTGCCAGGTCCGCCATCACCATCACTGCGCCCTTGAGGACACCGACGAGAAGCAGATCCTTGCCCGCGTACTCAGCGTCGATCTTCGCGGCGAGCTCCGTCAGCTTCGCGTCGATCTCTTCCTTGGTGATGAGCACCGACTGAAGGTCGGTGCCCATGTCCTTCTCGTTCACGCGGTCGCTTTCTTTCGAGCGGGTTCCGGGGCTGCCCCGGTTCAGCACGGCCTGGCGATCCGGGGTCCGGGCGTGTCCCCGGGCCCAGCGCGGTGCGTGCCTGGGCTCAGGGAGCGTTCCCGGGTGACCTCAGCCGCTGTGCTTGTGCCGCGACTGCGTCAGCCTTGCCGGATGACAAGTCTGCCACTCTGCCGGCGCGCCTCGACGCGGCCGGGCAGATTGATGCCCCCCTGACCCCGCCAACCGGTGATGAGCCGATCGACTTCCTCGATGTGACGGGCGAAGAGCGAGCCGGCCGGCGCACCCGCCTCGATCACGGCCCGCCGCAACACCCGGCGCCGGACGGCGGGCGGCAGGGCGTAGAGCTTGGCGCATTCCAGTTGGCCGCTGTCGTCCCGTACGGATGTCTCCGCGTCGGCGGCCCAACTGTCGAGGGCGTCCGCGTCGTCACGGGAGAGTTGCGCGGTACGTGCCAGGGCTTCGACGACGCCCTTGCCCAACGCCTTCTCCAGGGCCGGCAGGCCCTCGTGACGCAGTCGGGAGCGGGTGTACGCGGGGTCGGCGTTGTGGGGGTCGTCCCAGACGGGCAGCGACTGCACCATGCACGCCTTGCGTGCGGTCTGCCGGTCGATCTGGAGGAAGGGGCGACGGTAGCGCCCGTAGGAGCCGGAGACGGCCGCCATTCCGGAGAGCGAGCGGATACCGGAACCGCGAGCGAGACCCAGCAGGACGGTTTCCGCTTGGTCGTCGCGGGTGTGACCGAGGAGCACGGCGGCGGCGCCGTGGCGTTCGGCGGCCTCGTCGAGGGCTGCGTAGCGGGCGTCCCGGGCGGCGGCTTCGGGGCCGCCTTCGCGCCCCACTTCCACGGTGACCGCTTCGACGGGGTCGAGTCCCATCGAGGAGAGCCGGACCGCCACCTCGGCGGCACGCAGGTCGGAACCGTCCTGGAGGCCGTGGTCGACGGTGATGCCGCCGGCGCGGACGGAGAGTTTGCGGGCCTCGAAGGCAAGGGCGGAGGCGAGGGCCATCGAGTCGGCGCCGCCGGAGCAGGCGACGAGCACGAGGGGCGGCTGTCCGGCGGGGGTGGCACAGCCGGGGTGGAACGGGGCCTGGTCGCGGGAGCCCGAGCCGAAGGAGCCGGAGCGCGCCGCGGGGCTCGCGGCTCCGGAGGGCGCCGCAGGCACGGAGGCGGTGGCACAGGCGGCAGCAGCCGCGTGGCTCAGGCGCGTCGCACGCTCGGCGGGTTGGGCGGGGGTGCCCTGCGCGAGGTGGGAGGAGTATTCGTTGAGTACGTCGTGGAGTACGCGGCGGACCGCCAGGCGTATCGCCGCGACCGCTGGATGGGGACCCATGTCCGGTGCCCTTCGTGGAGAGGATGGGGGGTGCCTCGGTCGAGTCGGAGCGGGAGCTTCGGAGCTTCGAGGTCTGATGTTTCGGTGGTTCTGAGACTCGAACGCTTCCGAGTGGGAGAAAGTCACTCAGAGTGCGTCGATGGTGACAGAACCGAGCCGTTCCCCGAGCATCGCACGCCTATCTACGGGCTACGGTCCCTCGGATGGGTGATGCTGCGCCCTCCGGGGGGCGTCCCCCGACCCCCTGAGGGCGCACGGCCCTCCGCCGCCTAGGAGTCTGCCTTTCGATGCACCCGCGCAACCCAGTCGGCGGGTTTGGCGATCTCCGACTTGGTCGGGAGGGTGTTGGGAGAGGTCCAGACCCGGTTGAAGCCGTCCATGCCCACCTCCTCCACAACGGCCCTGACGAAGCGCTCTCCGTCGCGGTACTGGCGCAGCTTCGCATCGAGGCCCAGGAGCTTGCGGAGCGCCTGGTCGAGTCGACTCGCTCCGCGGGCCCTGCGCTGTTGGAACTTCTCCCGGATCTCGGCCACCGACGGGACCACGGCCGGGCCCACGCCGTCCATCACAAAGTCGGCGTGCCCTTCGAGCAGGGACATCACGGCGGTGAGCCGGCCGAGGATCTCGCGCTGTGCCGGCGTCTGGACCAGTTCCACGATGGAGCGTCCGCCGTCGTCCCGCTCGCCTTCGGGACGCGCACCCGACAGTGATTGGGCGGCCTCACGGAGGCGTTCCAGGACCGTCATCGGGTCCATCTCCGTCTCCCCGAGGAAGGACTGGATCTCCCCTTGCAGATGGTCGCGCAGCCAGGGCACTCCGGTGAACTGCGTGCGGTGGGTCTCCTCGTGCAGGCAGACCCAGAGCCGGAAGTCATGGGGGTCGACGTCGAGTTCCCGCTCGACGTGCACGATGTTGGGGGCGACCAGCAGCAGCCGTCCGCCACCGTTGGCACCTGCCGGCAGATCACGGGTGGCCGGCGCGAATGTCTCGTACTGGCCGAGGACCCGGGAGGCGAGGAAGGACAGCAGCATCCCCAACTCGACACCGGTGACCTTGCCCCCCACTGCGCCCAGCATCGCGCCGCCGGGGCCGCCTGAGCGGCGGTCCTGCATCTTCTCCAGCAGGGGTTTCAGCAGTTCGCGGAAGCCCGCGACGTTCGCCTTGATCCAGCCGGCCCGGTCCACCACCAGGACGGGGGTGTCCTCGGGCTGATGGCTCTCGGGGATCATCCGGGTGAAGCCCCGTACATGTTCTTCGGAGGCTTTTGCGTGTCGCCTTAGCTCGGCGACGACCGCACGCGCCTCGTCCTTGCTCACGTCAGGCCCTGGCCGCACGAGGCGGGTCGCGGTCGCCACCGCGAGATTCCAGTCGACCATCTCGGCACCACCGATGCTCGTCATGCGTCAACCGTACGTGGTGGGTCCGGGCTGCGGTGAGGTGATGAATGCCGCCTGGTGGAACGGGTGAGCGGCGGCGGGGGCGGATGGGCCGCGGTGGGACGCGGGCGGTTCGGCCGGCCGGGGCCGTGTCGGCGGGGCGGGATCAGGTCCGGCAGAAGGATGCAGCCCATGCCAACAGACCACGCAATAGACCACGCGACAGACCACGACAACAGACACCGACACCCGTAGCAACGCCGGCACCGGCACCGCGGGGGTACGCGCGTCCGGCGGTCGGGCGGATGGCTAGTGGATGCCTGTCCGCACCTGTCTGTGCTCGGTTCTGTGCTCGTTGGTGCTCGTTGGTGGTTCACCGTCCCCCGCAAGCACCATGAAGCGCTACGAGATGAGGGCCGTCGCAAGCCGGTCGAGCGCCGGTTGGGCCTCGTCGCGGGAAGGGGTCTTGCCGGCGAGGAAGGCGAAGGCCAGGAGTCGACCGTCGGCGGAGACCACCGTTCCGGCCAGTGAGCTCACACCGGTGAGCGTCCCCGTTTTGGCGCGAACCAGCCCTGTCCCGGGGGATGCGTCCGCGTATCGGGATTCGAGCGTCCCACTGAATCCGGCGATGGGGAGCCCCGTGAGGACCGATCGCAATTCGGGCTTCGAGGGATCGGCCGCTCGGCTGAGCAGTGCGGTCAGGAGGCGCGCTGAGACCCGGGCGGAACGGTCGAGTCCGCTGCCGTCGGTCAGCCGTGCCCCCGTCAGGGGCAGTCCGAGGCCGGCCAATCGCTGGTGCACCGCACGTCCACCACCGGCGAAGCTCGCCTCCTGTCGGGAGGCGAGCGCAGTCTGTCGGGCGAGTGCCTCCGCAAGGTCGTTGTCGCTGTCGGTCAACATCCGTTCGACCAGGGCGGAGAGCGGGGCGGACATCACGCGCGCCACGGGTTCGGCCGTACGGGGCACCACGGTGGCGGCCGGCTTGGTGATCACTCGGATCCCGCGCGCCTCCAGCAGTTGTTCGAAGGCACGGGCCGCGGCGCCCGCGGGGTCGGCGACCCGTTCCGAGTCGCCGGTCGCGGTGGGGTCCTTGCGCCCCTGGTCGACCATGAGCGCGGTGACGGGGGCCAGGTTGCCGTTCTTGCCGATGCGGTGTCGGACCGGCCCCCGGTAGAGGGACTTGTCGTAGGTGAGCCGCACGGCCGTCGCCGACCGTTGGCGCAGAACGGTGGCGGCACGGTCGGCGAGAGTGGCGAGGGCGGACTGGCTCAGCGTGGCATCACCGCCCCCGACGAGGGTCAACTCCCGGCCGTCGGCGGAGAGCACAGCGGTGGTGGGGATGCGGTGATCGGGCCCCAACGCGGCCAGGGCCGCAACAGCGGTGGCGACCTTGACGGTGGATGCGGGCGCCATCGGTTTGGCCGCGTCCTGCCCGAAGACCTGTCGTCCCGTCGAGACATCGACGACGCTGGCCGTGCGGAGCGGTCCGAGGCCAGGGTCGCGCAGGAGGGTGCCCAACTCATTGCCGAGCCCGACGACGGGCTTCCCGTCGGCCGGCCCGGTCGTGGCTCGAACGGTACCGATCGCGGTGAGCACACCGGGTGCGCTGGGGGCGGGTGCGGGCCGTTGGCCGACCGGTCGGCGGTGATCTGCGCCACCTGCCGTACTCCGTGCAGCCGCCCACTGCTTTTCGGCCTTACGCTGGCCGGAGTCCCAGGGACCGGCCGCGGCCACCGCCCCGGCGGCGAGGGCCAACCCCACCACGGCGGCGCCCGCGGCGAGCTGCCACGTCTTGAGCACCGGCACCTCGACCAGCCCCTTTCGCGATCACACACCTGCGTGAGGGACACTTAATCACCAGAACTGCGTCTTGCCGCGAGCACGGCACCCCCGGTCAGGGCCATCGGCCACTCGTCTGGGGGTCCGGGGATGTCCCCGGGAGGGCACAGCATCACCGGACGTATGTGTTGATCATGGAGGAGCCACCCGTGGAGTTCGACGTCACCATCGAGATCCCGAAGGGTTCGCGGAACAAGTACGAGGTGGACCACGAGTCGGGTCGTATCCGCCTGGACCGTCGACTCTTCACCTCGACCAGTTACCCGGCCGACTACGGCTTCGTCGAGAACACCCTCGGCGAGGACGGCGACCCGCTGGACGCGCTGGTCATCCTGGACGAGCCGACCTTCCCCGGCTGTCTGATCAAGTGCCGTGCCATCGGCATGTTCCGCATGACCGATGAGGCGGGTGGCGACGACAAGCTGCTCTGCGTACCGGCCTCCGACCCGCGCGTCGAGCACCTGCGCGACATCCACCACGTGTCGGAGTTCGACCGCCTGGAGATCCAGCACTTCTTCGAGGTCTACAAGGACCTTGAGCCCGGCAAGTCCGTCGAGGGCGCCAACTGGGTGGGCCGGACCGAGGCCGAGGCCGAGATCGAGGCTTCCTACAAGCGCCTTGAGGCGCAGGGCGGCGCACACTGACACCGCGGCACCACGACGCCACCACGGGCGGGACACCCTTCGGGGGTGTCCCGCCCGTGGTGCGTGGGCAGCAGATCACCTGCGTACGGGCCCGGGGGCGGGATGCCGCGGAAGCGGGGCGACGCCTCAGCGCGCCTTCGGGTTCGCGCACATACTGGCCCTGAACCGGCATTGGCCGAGGGAGTGAGGACGGTACGTGGTGGCGGAGCCGGAAGGTCGAGGTCCACGGGACCCCGGGCCACGGGGTCCGGAGGACGCACGGGGGCAGGACCGCCGTGGCCGGGACGGCACATGGCGGTCACCGCAGGTCGCCGATCGACAGGGCTCGGAGAAGCCCCTGTCCGACGAGGCCCATTCGGCCTTCACCCCGCCTGCCGGTTTCGGCGTTCCCGAAGCCCCGGAGGAGGACCAGCCGACGTCGGAGTTCTCCGTTCCGGCCGGTACGACCGCCGAGGTACCGATCGAGCAGGAAGGTTCCGCCTTCGCTCCCCCCAGCACGTACAGCGCCCGGCACTCCCCACCGGCCTTCACTCCGGCCCAGGGCATCGCCGAGGTGCGGCTGGTCAAGGACGCCCCCTGGCAGGACCGGATGCGCACGATGCTGCGGATGCCGGTGGGCGAACGGCCCATCCCGGAGACCGCCCAACGCCATGAAGAGGGCGGACCGGCCGTCCCGCGGGTGCTCGACCTGACCCTGCGGATCGGCGAACTGCTCCTCGCGGGCGGCGAGGGCGCGGAGGACGTCGAGGCCGCGATGTTTGCGATCACACACTCCTACGGGCTCGACCGCTGTGAGCCCACCGTCACCTTCACCCTGCTGTCCATCACCTACCAGCCCTCCCTGGTCGACGACCCGGTGACCGCCAACCGGACGGTTCGCCGCAGGGCGACCGACTACACCCGACTGGCCGCCGTCTACCGACTGGTGCACGACATCAGCACCCCCGAGACCGGGGTGACGTTGGAGGAGGCGTACCGCCGGCTCGCGGAGATACGCCGCAATCGCCACCCGTACCCCGGTTGGGCACTCACGGTGGCCGGCGGTCTGCTGGCAGGAGCGGCGTCCGTCCTGGTCGGCGGCAATGAGCTGGTCTTCCTGGCGGCGGCGATCGGGGCCATGCTCGGTGACCGGTTGGCCTGGCTGTTCGCGGGGCGTGGGCTGCCGGAGTTCTACCAGTTCGTGGCCGCGGCCATGCCCCCCGCCGCGATGGGGGTCGCCCTCACCCTGTCTCCGTTCGATGTGCGGGCCTCGGCGGTGATCACCGGTGGACTGTTCGCCCTGATTCCCGGACGCGCCCTGGTGGCGGGCGTCCAGGACGGCCTGACCGGCTTCTACATCACGGCGGCGGCGCGACTCCTGGAGGTCGGCTATCTGATCGTCGGGATCGTGGTCGGGGTGTTGAGCGTGCTCTATCTGGGGCTCGCGTTGGATGCGAGCCTGACCCCCGAGACCGCGGTGCACGCCATCGAACGCCCCGAGGTCCAGTTGTTGGCCGCGATGGCGCTGTCACTGTGCTTCGCCGTGCTGCTCCAACAGGAGCGGGACACGGTCTTGCTGGTGACCTTGAACGGCGGGGTCGCCTGGGTGGTCTACGGCGCGCTGGCGGACACGGCGGACGTGCCACCGGTCGCGGCGACGGCCGCGGCAGCGGGGCTGGTGGGCCTGTTCGGACAGATGTTGTCGCGCTATCGATTTGCTTCCGCACTGCCCTATGTCACGGCGGCGATCGGACCGCTGTTGCCCGGTAGCGCAACGTACTTCGGTCTGCTGGCCATCGCCCAGGGCGAACTGAACACCGGCCTCGCGTCCCTCTCGAAGGCCGCCGCGCTGGCCCTGGCCATCGCGATCGGGGTGAACCTGGGCGGTGAGATCTCCCGTCTCTTCCTGCGGGTACGCGGTGGCGCCGAGCTGACGGAACCGCGACGGGCGGCGAAGCGGACCCGAGGCTTCTAAAAACGCACGGTCCCCGCGTACGAGTCGTACGCGGGGACCGCAGCGGAAGGCCAACGAGAGGCAGCAGCGCTCAGCGCTTGGCGTGCCGACCGCGCTGCACCGGGCCCTGACCGCCTTCGTCAGGGGTGACGGCAGTGGCAGCAGCGGCCTTCTTGCCCTGGGAGCGGGCGCGCAGCACCTCGATCACGATCGGAAGCACCGAGAGCAGCACGATCAGGATGAGGATCTTCTCGATGTGCTGGTGCACGAAGTCAATCTTGCCGAGCATGGCGCCCAACAGGGTCACGCCCGCGCCCCACAGCACACCGCCGACGATGTTGTACGTGATGAACGAGCGGTAGTTCATCCGGCTGACACCGGCGATGATCGGGGTGAACGTCCGCACGATGGGGACGAAGCGCGCGAGGACGAGCGACTTCGGGCCGTACTTCTCGAAGAACTCGTGGGCCTTCTCGACGTTCTCCTGCTTGAAGAGGCGGGAGTCGGGCCGCTTGAAGAGGGCGGGGCCGACCTTGCGCCCGAAGAGATAGCCGACCTGGTCCCCTATGACGGCCGCGAGGACGATCAGGGAGCAGATGGCCCACAGGGGCAGGGTGCCGAGCGTGCCCGTGGTCACCAGCAGACCGGTGGTGAACAGCAGCGAGTCACCCGGCAGGAAGAACCCGATGAGCAGACCTGACTCGGCGAAGACGATGACCAGGACGCCGATGAGGCCGAAGGTGTTGATCAGGTAGTCCGGGTCCAGCCAGCTCGGTCCGAGCGCGAGGGTAGTCACGAGGTCCTGGCTCCAATGAGTCAGAGATCTGCCATAGATCGGTGATCGGGGGATCGGCGAAGACAGCCGCCGACCCACGCTATCAACGCATCGGCCCTGCTAGGCGTTCCAACGGCCCCCTCAGGATGCACTGTGCCAGCACCGGTACAAAGCTGTGCGACAGAGGTTCCTCGGTAAAGCCCCAAAAAGCGTTCAAAGTCCAACGAAATCCCTTGGGGCCGAAGGGACGGTTGGTCGATGGGGGAATCCCTGAGCACGGGAAATCCCCCACCAAGGAAGGCGGACGGCATGGGCATCGACGACTTCGGCGGTGGACAGGGACCCCACCCGGACGTACTGGTGGTCACCACCAACGATGTGCCCGGGTACGAGGTGCGGCAGATCATCGGTGAGGTCTTCGGGCTCACGGTCCGCTCCCGCCATCTGGGGAGCCAGATCGGAGCGGGCCTCAAGTCCATGATCGGCGGCGAGCTGAAGGGGTTGACCAAGACGCTGGTGGAGACGCGCAACCAGGCGATGGACCGACTCATCGAGCAGGCCAGGGTGCGCGGAGCCAACGCCGTGCTGATGTTCCGCTTCGATGTGACGGAGGCGGCGGACGTCGGCACGGAGGTCTGTGCGTATGGCACGGCGGCGGTGATCGCACCCCGCGGCTGACCGGCTCGGCCACCGTCCTTCACTCCACCGGCGTGTGACGGGTCGCTGACCGGTGCAGCAGCACGGTTGGTGCGCCGGGCGAGCGGCTGGGCAGCAAAAAACCCGATGTCATCCACCGGTGGGCTTGGGTACGGTCCCCCAGTGGACCCGTTGACCGAAAAGCAGATCCGTACGTCCCTGGTGAACTGCTCCAAGGGCGAGGCGGGCCGGCTCAAGCTCCCCGCTGACTTCCATGAGCTCACCTGGCAGGACCTGGACTTCCTGGGGTGGATCGACCCGGCCGCGCCGTTGCGCGCGTACATCGTCGTCCCGCGCGCCGAGGGCCCACTGGGCATCGCACTGCGCGTACCCGCGGCCAGTCGGACCAGCGCGGTCAAGACCAGTCTCTGCGGCATCTGTCTCACCGGCCATGCCTCATCGGGCGTGAACCTGCTGGTGGCGCCCCTCAGCGGGGCCCGGGGGCGCGACGGCAACACGGTCGGGCTCTACGTCTGTGCCGATCTGGCCTGCTCGCTCTACATCCGGGGCAAGCGGCAGCCGAAGCTCCGTATGACCCGGTACGAGGAGAGCCTGACCCTCGCCGAGAAGTCCGCCCGGAGCCTGGACAACCTCAACGCGTTCATCGCGAAGGTCACCGCCGACTGAGACAGAGACAGCCGCCCGGGGACGGCCCCGGGTGGCCGTCCCGCGTTGCGGGCCTGGTTTCACCGTACGAGCCTGACCGGAGGGAACACCGCGACGCGGCTACCGGAAGGCGGCTTGGCTGATGTCACTCCACAGGGGCGCCGACAGCACACGGGGCAGCGGGTCGACTTCCGACGGGGAACCACGCAGTCGCATGCTCAATCCCTTCTTCGGTGAGGCCGACCCCGTCAGCGGAATGACGTCCGCACCGCCCACCCACCGGTTGCCGGACGGGCCCATGCCGCCGATGACCGCCTATCGGATCGTCCACGACGAACTCATGCTCGACGGGAACGCCCGGCTCAACCTCGCCACCTTCGTCACCACTTGGATGGAGCCGCAGGCCGGGGTGTTGATGGGTGAGTGCCGGGACAAGAACATGATCGACAAGGATGAGTACCCGCGGACGGCGGAGTTGGAGCGGCGCTGCGTCGCGATGCTCGCGGACCTCTGGCACGCACCGGACCCCGCCGCTTCGGTCGGCTGTTCCACCACCGGCTCCAGTGAGGCGGCGATGCTCGCGGGGATGGCGCTCAAACGGCGTTGGTCGGCTCGCAACGCCGACCGGTACCCGGGGGCCGCCCGCCCCAATCTGGTCATGGGCATCAACGTCCAGGTGTGCTGGGACAAGTTCTGCAACTTCTGGGAGGTCGAGCCCCGGTTGGTGCCGATGGAGGGCGACCGCTTCCATCTCGACCCGCAGGCAGCGGCGGACCTCTGCGACGAGAACACCATCGGTGTGATCGCCGTGCTCGGCTCGACCTTCGACGGGTCGTACGAGCCGGTCCAGGAGATCTGCGCCGCACTGGACGCGCTCCAGGAGCGGACCGGGCTGGACGTCCCGGTCCATGTGGACGGTGCCTCGGGCGCGATGGTCGCGCCGTTCCTCGACGAGGACCTGATCTGGGACTTCCGGCTGCCCCGGGTCTCGTCGATCAACACATCCGGGCACAAGTACGGCCTGGTGTACCCGGGTGTCGGCTGGGCGCTGTGGCGTTCCCAGCACGAACTCCCCGAGGAACTGGTCTTCCGGGTGAACTACCTCGGCGGCGACATGCCCACCTTCGCCCTGAACTTCTCCCGCCCCGGCGCCCAGGTCGTGGCGCAGTACTACACCTTCCTGAGACTGGGCTGGGAGGGCTATCGCGCGGTGCAACAGGCATCGCGGGACGTGGCCTGCAAGCTCTCGGACCAGTTCGCATCGATCGACGAGTTCCGGCTGCTCACCCGGGGCGACGAACTCCCTGTCTTCGCCGTGACCACGGCCCCCGGAGTGAAGAGCTTCGATGTCTTCGACGTGTCCCGGCGGCTGCGCGAGCAGGGCTGGCTGGTTCCCGCGTACACCTTCCCGAAGAACCGGGAGGACCTGTCCGTACTGCGTGTGGTGTGCCGCAACGGGTTCTCCGCCGATCTCGCCGATCTGCTGGCCGAGGACCTGGACCGGTTGCTGCCTGAGTTGCGCAAGCAGCCGGGTCCCTTGGGTACGGACATCGCGAAGGCCACCGCCTTCCACCACTGAGCGGGGCGCGCGCCCGTCGACGCCTGTTCAGATGCGGGCCAGAGCCGGCGACCAGGGGCGCTACCGCGCGTCCTCGGCGTGGACCTCGCCCGTCGCATAGGGGTTCTCCTCGCCCTCGGCGAGGACCCCGCGGAACGGATCGCCCTCGCCTTCGAAGGTGTACGCGCCGCGCTCGATGCGCTCGATCAGACCGCGCGTCCACTCGGCTCCGAAGTCGGCGGACGCCACCCAGAGGCTCATGATCTCCCCGATGTGTCCGAGCGACTCGGGGCCGGCTTCGGGCGTGTAGTACTCGGTGACGGAGGACCGCCAGTCCTCGATTCCCCGGATCCGCTCCTCCAGGAGCTCCACCGCCTCGGCGCGGGGGAGGTACACGATGAAGCCCACCGCGGCCGACAGCACGTCGAGCCGCTGGTCATAGGCGGTCAGGGACTCCCGGAGCAGCCGGAAGAACTCCTTCGACCCCTGCTCGGTGAGTTCGTACTCCGTACGCGGCGGGCCGCCGACCGTGGAGGGTGCCACCTCGTGGGCGCGCAGCAGATCCTGCTTCGCCATCTGCTTGAGCGCGTGGTAAATGGAGCCGGGCTTGGCGTTGGACCACTCGTGTGCGCCCCAGAACTCCAGGTCGTTGCGGACCTGGTAGCCGTGCGCCCGTCCGTGCTGGCGCACGGCTCCGAGGACCAGCAGACGGATCGCTGACATCGACCGAAACCCTTCTCTACAACTTTGACTAGTGTATTCAAATTTGACTACGCTGCAAGCATGACCGAGAAGGCCATCCCGCTCCTCCCGTGCCGCTCAGACCTGATCCAGGCGGTGGTCGATTTCTACACCGCCCTGGGATTCGAGACGACCTTCCGCCAACAGAGCCCCTATGCGTACGCCGTGGTCGAGCGCGGCTCGATCGAGCTCCAGTTCTACGGCATGAAGGGGTACGACCCCGCCGCATCCCACTCCGGTTGCTACCTGCTCACCGATGATGTGGACGGACTCCACGCGTCCTTCCGCGACGGCCTCAAAGCCGACCTCGGCAAGGTCCCCACCCGCGGTCTTCCTCGCATCGGACCGCTCAAGGACATGTCCTACGGGATGCGCCAGTTCCTGATCACCGACCCCACCGGCAACACCCTCCGCATCGGCCAGAGCACCGGCACGGACGGACACCATCGCCCGGCGCCCAAGGACACCTTCGGCCGGGCCCTGCACACCGCTGATCTCTTCGCCGACTCGAAGCAGGACCTAGCGGGAGCAGCCAAGATCATCGATCGCGTGCTCGGGCTGACGGACGAACAGCCCACCGCGCCCCAACTGCTCAGGCTGCTGGTGCTGCGCGGCGACATCGCCCATCGCCTCGGTGATGCTCCGCTCGCACAGCGGCTGTTGGAACGCGCGGCCTCCGTCCCGCTGACCCCGGAGGAGCGCACAGCGGTACGGGACGCTCTGGACCGGCTGGCGGTACTGCACACCGCGCCGGGGACAGCGGACCGATAGACGGGGCGGGGCCCTGTCCGGACTCGTCCGAGCCAGGGCCCCCGAAGGTCCCTATCCTGCGGCCGACTGCCGCTCCAGGGCCACCAGGTCGAAGGCCGATGCGCCGTCGAGGGACTCCCGGATGATGTCCGCGTGGCCCGCGTGGCGCGCGATCTCCTCCACGAGGTGGATCATCAACCACCGCATCGAGACCCGACCGTCCTTGGGGAACCAGGGGGCTTCGGGCAGCGGGAAGGTGTCGTCCAGGCTGGGCACGGACCGGATGAACTCCTCGGTCTCCTGCGCGACCGAATCCCAGAAGGCGAGCACGCCCGGAATCGACTCGTCGTCGACCAGACGGAAGCTGTCCGCCCAGGTCTCCTTCGTGTGCTGCCTCTCGTTGGGTCGCTGCTGGGCCAGTCGCAACCAGTTCAGTTCGCCTTCGGCCACATGCTTGAGCAGGCCGGACAGCGACAACTCACTGGCACTGGGACGGCTCGCCGCCTGTTCCTCGGTCAGCCCCATGACCGACCGCCGAATCGCCCCTCGCTGCGCCTCGACGAAGAGCAGCAGTGCTCCGCGCTCGTCGCCCGGAGTCTCCGCGGGTACGTGAGTGACCATGGGTCCGCCCTTCCGGCCCCCGACGGGAACCTGATTCTCCAGGAGAGGCCGATGCCTTCCCGATGACACCGCAAACACTAGAAGGCATTGAGGACAGCTCCGGTCCTCAATGCCTTCAGAGCGTGTCATCCCAGGAGGGCCCTGGGGGACGGGAGCCGATGCGGTCAGAACGGGAACTGCGAGCGACCGTGCTGCACCGAGATCCACTTCTGGGTCGTAAACGCCTCGATCATCGACTCACCGTTCAGCCGCCCGCTGCCCGAGTGCTTCTCCCCGCCGAAGGGGACGATCGGCTCGTCGTGCACAGTGCTGTCATTGATGTGGATCATGCCGGTGTGGATGCGCTTGGCGACCCGGACACCCCGCTCGATGTTGGCGGTGTGCACCGCACCGCTGAGCCCGTACGGAGTGTCGTTGGCGATCCGGACCGCCTCGTCCTCCCCGTCGAACGGCACGATCAGCGCCACCGGTCCGAAGATCTCCTGTCCGAGGACGGGGGAATCGGTGGCGATGCCGGTCAGCACCGACGGCCCCACCAGATTGCCTTCGGCAGTGCCGTGCAGCAGAGCGGTGGCGCCCGCCGCCACGGTCTGGGCCACCAGGGACGTGACCGCGTCGGCCTGCCGAGGATTGATCAGCGGGCCGATGTGGGTCGCGGGATCCGAAGGGTCGCCCACCTTGAGCGTCCGCACCTTGGCCACGAACTTCTCGGTGAACTCCTTCTCCACCGAGCGGTCCACCAGCACCCGATTGGCCGCCATGCAGACCTGGCCCTGATGCACGAATCGGCTGAAGACAGCCGCATCCACTGCATAGTCGATATCCGCGTCATCGAGGACGATCAATGCACTGTTTCCGCCAAGTTCCAGGATGGCGCGTTTGAAATTCGCGGCACAGACCACGGCGACGTGTTGGCCGACCCTGTCCGACCCCGTGAAGGAGATCGCCTTGGGGACCGGGTGCTCGATCAATGCATCGCCGATTTCGGCTATGTCCGTGATCACGACATTGAGCAGTCCTGGCGGCAGGCCCGCGTCCTCGAAAACCTTGCCCACCAGGGAACCACCACAGATCGGCGTGTTCTGATGCGGTTTGAGGACAACGGCATTGCCGAGCGCCAGTGAGGGCGCGACCGATTTGATCGACAGGAGGAAGGGGAAATTGAAGGGGCTGATCACTCCGACGACCCCGACGGGCAACCGGTAGACGCGGTTCTCCTTGCCGTCCACCGGGGAGGGGAGGATCCGGCCTTCGGGCCGTAGGGCCAACTGGATGGCCTCGCGCAGGAACTCCTTGGCGAGATGCAGTTCAAAGCCGGCCTTGAGGTGCGTACCACCGAGTTCGGCGATGATCGCCTCGGTGATCTCCTGTTCCCGTTCCTCGATGATGCGCAGAGCATTCTCGAAGACGGCCCGCCGACTGTAGGGGCTGGTCTCACCCCATGCCACCTGCGCACGCTCGGCAGCACGGTACGCCTGGTCCACCTCCGCGGCCGTGGCCACGGTAATGGATGCGAGCTTCTCCCCGTCGTAGGGGTTGAAATCGATGATGTCCCAGGAGCCGCTACCGGGCCTCCACTCGCCATCGATGTACTGGTAGGCCAGATCGGTGAACAGGGACATAGGACTCGATTCCTCACCCGTCGTCGGAACCTCACATAAACGTGCCTGATGACACGTCACTATACTTGCGCTTTATGTGAGTTGGAGTAGACCACGGAGGACATCGCGACTCTCGGCCGGGTCCGGACTGTCCTCTTGCAGTCTCTTCATCACCCGTTCGTACTGGGCGACTTCTTCGCGCTTGTCCAGATAGAGCGCACTGGTCAACTGCTCTAGATAGACGATGTCGGACAGATCCGATTCGGGGAATCGAAGCATGGCAAAGGAACCACTCTCGCCCGCATGACCACCGAAGCTGAAGGGCATCACTTGGAGAGTGACGTTCGGCTGCTCCGAGATCTCGATCAGATGCTTCAACTGCCCCTGCATCACAGCGCGATCCCCATAGGGCCTGCGCAGTGCGGCCTCGTCGAGCACCGCATGGACTTCGGGCGGGCGCTCCGAGACGAGCAGCTTCTGACGCTCAAGGCGCAGTGCGACACGTCGATCGACGTCCGCCTGACGGGCACCCGGCTGACCGCGGGTGACGACAGCATGGGCGTACGCCTCGGTCTGGAGCAGTCCATGGACGAACTGCACCTCGTAGAGCCGGATGTGTGAGGCGGCGGCCTCCAGTCCTACATAGGTCTGGAACCAGCCAGGGAGCACATCGCCGTAACTGTGCCACCAGCCGGCCACATTGGCCTCTTTGGCGAGGCCGAGCAGGGACTCGCGCTCCACGTCGTCGGCGACCCCGTAGAGGGTCAACAGATCCTCGATGTCCCGCGCCTTGAAGCTCACCCGGCCCAACTCCATACGGCTGATCTTTGATTCCGATGCGCGGATCGAGTAGCCGGCTGCCTCACGGGTGATACCGCGCGACTCGCGCAGTCTCCTCAGCTGGGAACCCAACAGGATGCGCCGCACCACGGAACCGCCCCCTGGCCCTGCGGCCCACGACTCGCCTGCGGTCACGACTCCCACCCTCCCCATCCTTCGCCTTTGTCTCGTTCGGTCCGCTGCGTACCTACCTACAGAGTGGGCCACCCCCGAGACCCCAAGTGCGGGATTCTGCCACCAAAACACTTCGGGGCGTACTCATTCAGTTACGGAAATAGGAAGCACTTGGGAAGACCATGAAAGAGTCACGGGAAAGATATAGCCAAGAATCACCATGCAAGGGACAGGTCGGGCGCGTGCACGTGCATCTGCCCTTGCATCTGCCCATCGCATTCGGAACGATGGTCTACACCGCACCTGCGTGCTCGTTCGTGTTGTAGCGCCACAGCCGCGATTGCCCCAGGGAGTGCCTCGCATGGGAACGAATGGATCGACCATGCTCAAGCCGTTAAGGCAGGGCCTTCCTCCGACGGGTCCCTCGCGGGTCTCAAGCTCGGCCTCGTGTTCGCTGTCCGCCCGCTATGAAGCGGTCCGCGGAGCACGGCACTTCACCAGGTCGACACTCCAACAGTGGGACCTGAGTGACCGCTTCGACGATGTGTCACTCGTCGTCTCCGAACTGGTCACCAATGCCCTCCGGCACGCACTGCCCGAAGATGCGGCCGATGACGCCCAACATCCGCCGGTACGACTGCACTTGCTGCGCTGGCCCGGACGTCTGGTGTGCGCGGTGCGCGACCCGAGCCCCGAGACGCCCGGCACGCCGTTCGACGACGATGTGCCCTTCCCGGACCCCCGCGGCACGGCCGAATCCGGCCGGGGCCTGTTCCTGGTGGACTCCTACAGCGACAGCTGGGGGTGGCATCCGCTCGCGGGGGCCCTGCACGGCAAAGTCGTGTGGGCCCTGTTCCAGCTGCACTGAGCCGGTACAGGACCGGGCCGACAAGCCGGGGAGCGGGCCCGGCTTTCGGGGGGCGGGCCCGCTTCTCTCCATCCGTGGGCACTCGATCGGATCTGATGCATCCTCAGCAGTGCTCGACCACGGCTTCAGCGGCGGTGACCGACGGCGCGCGTTGTCAGATGGCGGCGCATATCAGCGCCGACCGGAGCGCGGTCCACGGCATCGGCGCGCGCCGGGCTCCCGGAACCGCCCCATGGCTCACGGCTCCCCCACGTCATCCTCGTCCGACGACGGGTACACCGACTCCCTCGGCGGCGGGTGCACCAGCGGTGACCGCAAGTGGCGACGCCACCTGCGGTCACACGCCGGTGTGCCCGACCGGGTTTCTGTTCTGCGGTGCCGCGGAGGTCATGGGCGGCCCCACCGTAAGGCCCTTCAACTCACCTGCAAACACGGTTTGTTGTCGGACCATGGGCGATGCGGGATCAGCTTCCCGCGATCAGATGGTCAAACTCCCCGTCCTTGACGCCCAACAACATCGCCTCTATCTCGGCAGGCGTATAGACGAGCGCGGGGCCGTCGGGATGGCGGGAGTTGCGCATGGCGACGCCCCCACCGGGCAGTCTGGCGAACTCCACGCATGATCCTTGGGAGTTGCTGTGTCGGCTCTTCTGCCAGACGACCCCATGGAGCTCTGTGGCCGCCATGCCGTTGTACGCGTGGTGCACGAGTCGCTCCCGGGGTACAAGGTGCATGTGTCAACTGTCCCGGATCATAGCTGTGTTTCACGTGCGAATGCATAAGCGTTGGCACGCGCAGATGCACGTGCACGCGGGGTATTGCTTCGGTTACAGCCCCAACCCATTACGGATGAGGGGACGTTGGAGTTCACCGTCCGGGTGTGATCTTTGGCTTCGTGGTTCTCCACGGGCCCGATGGGCCGAGGGGCAGGTCCCGACGCTGGACGGCGTTCGCGTTCGGGCCTTGAGTGTGCAGCGTACTCGGAACACCCCAACGCACCATGCACCGACCGAGAAGGCAATGTGCACCGCCCGGCTCGATACGGGAGTACGGACCGTGGCGACCACCCACTTCGGACCGGGCGCCGACGGGCGTGCAGGTGCACGACCATGCACTCTCGTTGCCCTCGCCGACGCACCTTCCGGACGGCCCTTCGGGTGCGTCTTCCGGACGGCCCTCCGGGTGCGTCTCCCGGATCGAGCCCAAGAGCGCCCCTGATAGCTTGGCGCGGTCGGCGAGGTATCCCAGAGGGGCGGTGACGTGCGCGGACGTTCCGCCACAGCGGCATCGGCACTGGCCTCGGCAGCCCTTCTCCTCACCACCGGCTGCAACGGTGACGACCGAGGTGACACCAGCGGCCCGCACCGCGGTACACAGCCCACGCCCTGGACTTCAGCGGACTCGAACACCAGGGGCGGCCCGGACCCGGAGGGCGAGCAGCGGGGCGCCGACGGTCCTGACATCGCACGCTTGGAGGGTGCCTGGACGGGCACGACCCGGGGCAAGAAGGTGGACCTCGCCATCACGGGCCGAAAGGCCGCCCTCCTCACCGAGGGTCGAGCGTGCACGGGCGAATTGGCCGATCACCGTACGTCGGCGTCAGCGCCGGCACCGACGTCGTCAGCGTCATCACCGCCTTCATCGTTGGGGTCGGCGTTGTCGTTGATGTTGAAGTGCGTCGACGGGAACACCGAGCGGACCATCGGCACGATCGAGTCCGGCGACGGCGCCACACTGGTGATCTCCTGGGCAGCCGGCCTGCAGGACACCCTCCTGAGGGCGGCAGAACAGGCCCTGCCGACGGGCTAGCACCATCCTCATGCCCTCCTCTTGAGGGCCTCTTACCTTCGGACTCCTTCGTCGAGTGCTGTCGTCAACTCCTCCAGCGCCTCGGTGAGGAGGACCGTTCCACTCCCCAACACGGGGTGATCGTCATCCCAAGCTGCCAGTGCCTGCTGGACCCGGTCCCAGTTCAAGCTGCGACGTTCCTTGACCGCCCGCGCCGCCCGCTCGCCGTCCCTGCGCAGTGCGTCGGCGAGCTCCGCGGCGGGTGGAACGGGCACCGCGCCGTGCTCGGGCAGATGGGCCTCCATCAGCATCGCCCCCCGGCCGAACTGCCCCAACGCGTGATCGGCGGACTCGGCAGCCGCCCGGGTGAGCCCCCTGGCGCGCACCGGTTCATGGATCGCCCGGGCCAGCGCCTCCTGCCAGGCGATCCGGGCATCACGGGCATCGAGCAGCGACTGACGCAGATCCTCACCGGGGCGGTCCGCGGGGTTGGCGTAGTGGTCGACGACAGCCGCCGCATAGCGGCAGTCCGCGATCAGCCAGTCCGCGAGCCGATTGCGGAGCCGGGGAGTCTCCCACGCGGGGTAGAGGGCGTACGCCAGCATCGCGAGCAGGCCGCCGAGCAGGGTCAGCAGCACGCGTTCGGGGACGGTCTGTCCCGCTTCCTCGCCCGCCATGCCCAGGAGGAAGACCACATAGGCGGACGTGCAGATGTTGGAGGCGACGTACCCGGTTCGCATGACGAGGTACATGCCGAAGGCGCACAGGATGGCCAAGGCGCAGGAGATCGCCACCCCGGGATGGGCGACCTGCTCGACGGCCGTGGCCAGACCGACCCCGACGAGAGTGCCGCCGAAGCGGGCCACGGAACGGGAGTACGTCTGTGAGAAGTCGGGCCGCATCACCATGACCGAGGTCATCGGCGCCCAGTAGCCGTGTCCGAGGGACAGGGCCGCACCGAGGACGTACCCGGCGCACACCACCACCGAGACCCGAATGGCGTGCCGCAGCACGGGCGAGGCCCAACGCAGCTCGCCCCGCACCGAACGCAAAGCCCCGGGGAGCAGGCTCAGTAGGGACGGCCGGTCGCGAATGGGCCCTTCCTCGGTGCCGTCGCCTTCGGCTTCCTCCACCACGTCGTCGAGCAGGGCGACGAGTCGCAGCGCTGCGCGCCGCGGCGGACCGCTCAGGACGGTGACGGTGTCCGGGGTCTTGAGCGCGGCCATCGCCCCCGCCGGCATACGGACGGGTACGCCGTAGCGGACGGCTCGGGCCGCCGCGTCGAGGAGCGCTGCGGCTGCGGCCAGCACGTCCCGGACTCGCTCGCGTTCCGGGCCTTCGGGCGAAGCACCGACCGCAGGGTCGGCGAGCGAGGCGAGCACGGGTCTGATCCGCTCGGCGACGGCCCGGGTGCCGTGCAGTTCCGCGGGTCTGCGGCGGGCTTCGCGAGGCGTGACGGCGGCGGCGCTGCGGGCGACCATCAGCGGACCGGGGTCGAAGGACGCGGTGGGGTCGTGACGCAGCCGCCGCGCATAGTCGGCTTCGGCCGCGAGCGCGTCGGCGAGCGCGTCGCGCTGGGCGCCCCAGCGCCGTACGGGGAACAGAACGATCAGCGCGGCCTGGACCAGCCCTCCCACCGCGATCATGGCCGCATGGCCGGCGGCCGTCGCCACCGAGGTGGGGAGCGTGACGGTGACCAGCATGATCGCGACATTGGATGCGGCGATGATCCCGGTCGTGGGGCCGATCGCCCACGCAAGTCCGGCGGCGAAGGTCCAGAGGAAGAGAAGCGCGACGAACAGGGGGAGTTGAAAGCCGACCAGATAGCCGATGAAGGTGGAGACGGCGAGCGTGCCACCGGAGATCAGGGCGAGTACGGGACGAGGGCGCCAACTGCGCTGCAGGGTGGCGATCGCGGCCTGGAACGCACCGAACGCCGAGCTGACGGCGACGACGGGACCGAAGAGGGCGAGGGCGGTCCCCACGACCAGGGCCAGTCCGACGGCTCCGCGCAGGGCGACGAGAGGTTCGAGCCGGTGCCGTTCGAGCGTGAGCCCGGAGCGGGTGGTGTCCTTGAGGGCTCGAAGCCAGGTCATGGGGTGAGATTAGCCACTTTGGACACTTATCAACCGATTCCCGCGCACGGAATGTAGGCACTAACCGTGCGGCAGCTTCCGTCGCTCGGGTGACACACGGGCCTCGTCCGCCGCGGCCCGGCCGTGCAGCCAGCCCGCCTCATCGGTGACACCCCGCACGCGAGTCGTCGTCGTACGCGGAAACAGTTCATCGGTACGAGCCGACACGGCGACTTCGCGGGTGGCCAGGACGGGGAGGAGGTCTTCCGGCGCGGACACCCCTTGTGCGGCTGCGGCGAGGCGTTCCCCCAGCCGGGCCGCGTACGCCATGAGGAAGGACTGACGGAACGTCTTCGTACGCTTGCGTCCACCCGCACGCTGCGCCCCTTCGGCGCGCGCCATCGCGGCCGTGCCCTGGACCAGCAGCGAGGTGTACAGCAGTTCGACCGATTCCAGGTCGCCCTCGAACCCGACCACGGTGGAGAACTCGAAGGTGCTGTTCCACACCGCGCGACAGCGGTTCGCCGAGGCCGCCGCATCGAGCAGGATGGCCTTCGCCGTCTCATAGGGCGGTTCCACCCCGATGCGACAGGCGGACGGCACCGTGGACTTCGGGGCCAGGGACGCATCGTCGACGCTGTGACGGGACATCAGCTCCTGGGCCTTGGCGGTGAGCGCCTCCGCCTCATCGGGGTACGTCGTCGCTTCCGCCTTGGCCAGGAGCGCACGTATGCGGTTCAGCATGCGGGGTTCGTATCCCGAGGGTGCGACGAACGGCTGCCCGGGCATCGGGCCCACCGGTTCGATCGACGGGAGGCGGACCAGGACTCGATAGAGCTCCAACACGGCTGTGGCCCGTGTGAAACGGTCCGCTCGCCACCCCGTCCCGTCCAGCTCAGCCAGCTGCGCCGCCCAGCGCGGCGGAAGATTGGCATAGCTTCCGGTCTCGGCGAGGACGAGGGCGCCGAGCAGCCGGATGTGCGGCTCGGCCAGTTCGCGTCGGACGAGTCGCAGAAGGTCCGAGGGCTGCCAGCCGCGCTCCCAGGCTTGACGGACGAACTCCCCGCCGCGTCGCTCCAGCATGGCGTCCGTACCGGGATCGGCGGCCAGCAGGGAGGCAGCCCGATCCAAGGAGGCGTCGTCCTCCCCGTACAGCGCAGTGGCCAGCGCGTCGCCCAGCACGGTCACGGCCTTCACCTCCTTTGTCCACGATCATCGCAGGTGGAAGCCGGTCCATGCCCTACGGCCCGGCTCCAGGGGAGGCGCGGGGTGCCCTCCCACACCAGCCACGGTAGACGGCTGCGGTGTCGGGCCGCCCAATCCATCCACAGCCTGTGGATATCTTTTCGCGTGACGCGATGGGGCCGCGCCGAAGAATGGACGTACGCCTTCAGGAGCGGCACCCATGCGCCATGCGGCACGTCCGTGCCATGCGATGCCCGGCCACAGCGTCAGTTGCACGGACACCGAGAGCGGGATCAAAAAAGAGGCAGTTCGGGCCGTGCGTGAGTCGTGAGAGCGGGGCGAAGGGCCGCTGCCCGCATTCCCGAGCTGACGCGGGAACGGAAGACAGCGAGGGGCACAGGCCCCTCGCTGTCGGATTTCAGTTGGAGGTGACCGTTTTCCTCGCCAGTTCATAGGCGGGCAGCATCGCGTCGTGTTCCGACGAGTCCATTCCCCCCAAATCGAACACAACTACACCCTTGGGTGTGGAGAACGCGAAGGCCCGTTCCTTCCTGGGGGTGTCCAGGAACTCATTGACGTTCAGGTAACTCACCTCCGCCACCTTGAACTCCCCTGCCGTCCCCTTCGTGAACACCTCGCTCTTGCGATCCTTGGCGTTCTCCGCGACGAACTCCTTCAACACCGCGTTCGGATCGTCTCCCGCCTTCCCGCCGACCCAGATCCGCAGAAAGCCCACGATTCCAGCCGGTTTGGCGTCGATCTCGCACTTGAGCGTGACCGGACCCATGGAGGTCAGCCCGAACTGGGTGTCCTCTTTCACCGCCTCGGCGGTCCAATCGGCGGCGTGGTCAAAGGAGACGGGCAGCTCACAGGGCGAACCCTTGATCCCGACCTTCCCCCCTGCCACGACCGCCTTCGCGGTTGGACTGCTCGTCGCCGATTCCTTCTGCGCATTGCCGACCGGCCGATCGGGTTTCGATTCCGTCCCGGCCGAACAGCCGGCCAACAGCCCTACCGCAACAACACCGATACCAGCACCGCGTACGGTTCTGCGCATGGCGCGCGCCATGATCCCCCACCCCTGGTTGCATCAGACAGACATGGTCAATCCTAGAGATCCGCATGACCCATCGGGGACCGGAATGGACACTCCATGCAGTCGATCTGGCGCCCCAAACGTTTTTGCTTTCGGAGTCAGGAGGCTCACGCGTGGGAGAGAACAAGCAACGGATGCTCACAGGTGACTGGTATCTGCCCCAGGACGCCGAGTTGATCGCGGACAATCAGCGCCGCTTCGAGCTGTGTGCGGCCTACAACGGAGCAGGCGGAGCGAAGCCCGACGAACGGACGGCGATCCTGTCCGAGCTGCTCGGCTCGATGGGCGAAGGGGTATTGATCCGACCGCCGTTCCAATGCGACTACGGCAGCCATATCTCCATCGGCGCCCACGTCTTCGTGAATTTCAACGCCGTGTTCCTCGATGCCGCACCCATCACCATCGGATCCCATGTGCAAATGGGCCCGAACGTACAGCTTCTGACACCCACACATGAGTTGAACGCGGCCCGCCGCAAGGAGGGCTGGGAGAAGGGCGAGCCGATCACCATCGGAGACAACGTCTGGCTGGGCGGCGGGGTGATCGTCTGTCCCGGAGTCTCGATCGGAGAGAACACGGTCGTGGGCGCGGGCTCGGTGGTGACCAAGGACCTACCCGCAGGAGTGCTCGCGGTGGGCAACCCTGCCCGAGTGATCCGGAACCTCGACTGACCCGATCGGGACGCTCCACCGCCCCATGAGCCCGCACCCGGTGGTCCGGGAGCCCCTGTACAGCCCTCGTACAGGACTCGTACAGGACTCGTACAGGAGGAGACGGCGAGCAGTCGGGTTGTCCGACTCGCCCGACCTCGATCCGAGCCACGGCGCCGCCGGAGCCCGAGCACCAGCATCAATGTCAGACCCTGCTGCCACACTCAAGCCCATGGACGGACGCTGGGCGCTGGCGACGGAGGGGGACGGAGCACGGCTGGTCCCCCTCCGCCCCGATGGGCTGCCCGCGGGACCAATCGTCGACGAGCCCGATCTGATCGCGGCGGTGCGATCACGACCGGAGGTCGATCGATGGGTCTGGAGATCGACTGCGGAGATCTACCCCCGTCTGCTGTCGGCCGGAGTCCGTGTGGAGCGGTGCTACGACATCGAGGCCGCGGAGCAACTCCTGCTCGGCCACGAAGGACGGCTGGGTGAACCGCGTTCGGCCGCCGCCGCCCTCGCCCGACTACGCAACGGTCCGGTCCCGGCCGACCCGCCGCAGCGCACCGCCGAGCCCGGCTCGCAGTCCTCCCTGTTCGAACCGCAGCCCGTGACGGTCCCCCTGGAATCGCTGCTGGAGGTGTACGGGGACCAGTTGCGCCGGCATGACGCGGCCGAGCATCCGGGGCGGATGCGACTGCTGACGGCCGCGGAGTCGGCCGGCATGCTGGTGGCCGCCGAGATGAACCGCGCGGGGCTGCCCTGGCGCGCGGACGTGCACCGCCAGGTCCTGCACGACCTGCTGGGCGAGCGGTACGCGGGTGGTGGGGAGCCGCGCCGCCTCGCCGTACTGGCGGACGAGGTGTCGCGGGCCTTCGGCCGACGGGTGCGACCGGACCTCCCGGCGGACGTGGTGAAGGCGTTCTCTCAGGCGGGAGTGAAGGTGCGCTCCACACGGCGGTGGGAACTGGAGGAGATCGACCATCCAGCGGTCCGCCCGTTGATCGAGTACAAGAAGCTGTACCGGATCTGGGTCGCCCATGGGTGGAGCTGGCTTCAGGACTGGGTGCGGGACGGGCGCTTCAGGCCCGGATATCTGCCGGGCGGCACGGTCTCCGGTCGGTGGACGACCAACGGCGGAGGGGCACTGCAGATCCCGAAGGTGATCAGACGGGCGGTGGTGGCGGACGAGGGCTGGCGGCTCGTGGTCGCGGACGCCGACCAGATGGAGCCGCGCGTACTGGCCGCGATCTCTCGTGATGCAGGGCTGATGGAGATAGCGGGCCACGAGGGCGATCTCTACGCGCTGTTGTCCGACCGCGCCTTCTCGGGCGATCGGGAACATGCGAAGTTGGCGCTCCTCGGGGCGATCTACGGCCAGACCTCGGGGGATGGCCTCAAGAACCTGGCCGCGCTGCGCCGGAGGTTCCCCGCCGCCGTGGCCTATGTGGACGAGGCGGCCAAAGCCGGTGAGGAAGGCCGGCTCGTACGAACCTGGCTCGGGCGGACCAGCCCGCGCGCCGTGGGTTCCGATGACGACGGGGAGGCCGGTCTCCCCCAGGAGGACCCGTCGACTTCGGGGGATTCGATGTCGTTGCCCGGCTCGTCCGGAGCTGCGGGCGAGTTCACCCCCGGGTACGCCTCCACGAACGCCCGGGCTCGGGGCCGCTTCACCCGAAACTTCGTGGTGCAGGGCAGTGCGGCGGACTGGGCGCTGCTGATGCTCGCGGCCCTTCGGCGGGCCACCGCGGGAATGCGCGCCGAGTTGGTCTTCTTCCAGCACGACGAAGTGGTCGTGCACTGCCCACAGGAGGAGGCCGAGCGCGTGGCGGCGGCGATTCGGGAGGCCGGAGAGCTGGCGGGTCGGACGGCTTTCGGCCCCACGCCCGTGAGGTTTCCCATCACCACCGCGGTGGTGAAGTGCTACGCGGACGCCAAGTAGCACCCGGCGCGACGTTCGCGTACGCGTCGCCGGACGGGCCGGGCACACCTCGATCACCGGGTGATGGGCCCTCCGGGACGCCACCGTGGGAAGGGGCCCGGACGGCCGAGCGCAACGACGATGCGCGACAACGTTGTCCGAAAGCGTCGCCTGAGGATGCCGCCTGAGGGCAGTTGCTCATGGCGAGTGCTCGCGCACACGGTACGGCGGCACCTCGCGGTCACACTGTCCATCACCGCGAGGGGCAGTGCGTCCGGCTATCGACGGTGGACCGTCGGCGGCGGGCGGCGGAGTCCGGTGCGGCTGCGACCGACGACCGAGCCCGATACGCCCCACGACCGCGACGGCCCTCACCGAAGGCGATCACCCCGATGGACGGTCCGGTCCGGTTTACCGGTCCGCTGCTGCACCCTGACCGGGCGGCACGGGTTGGAGCAGCCCGATCCGGTTGCCGTCGGCGTCCTTCAAGGTGGCGATGAGCTTGCCGCCACCCACGTCCCGTACGCCTTCGACCTCTTCCGCCCCGGCGATGAGCAGCGTTTGCACGGTGTCCTCGATGTCGTTCACATGCCAGTAGGCCACGGGCCCGGTCATCCCTCGGCCATGGCCGTGGGGGTCGAGCCCGATGTCCTGCCCGGCGACATGGAAGCCGACGTAGTTCGGCTCGTCCACGGCGGGCTCGACCTCCAGCAAGGCCCTGAACAGGGCCTTCGCCTTCGCCAGATCCTTCACGGGATAGATGACCGTCTGGATGCCCTCGGCCATGGCATTCCCTCCTCGTACGGTTCGCGGCTGTCGGCTCAGGTATGCCCCGCAGTGGCGCATCCGCGTGATGGAGCGGGCGAAAAGGACCCGAGTGCCGCAGCCGAACGGGGGACGGCTGCGGCAGTGCGGCCCCCGGGTGGGCGAAGCGATCGACCCGCAGGCACAGGGTTGGGCAGCGGGGCTGAGGGGTGTTCGCGGGCCTGGTCGCTCGGCTCGCCGGTGCGGGCTCGGGCTCGCCGGTGCGGGCTCCGGCTCGCCGGTGCGGGCTCGGGGGCCGGCCCGTCCACGCCGCAAGCCCTTGGTGGCCCACGGCGCGATCCACCGGATCATCCGAGACTGTCGCGCTTGCCCCTGATGGCCCTGCCTTCTCGGAAACAGCCACGGGTGTACGGCTGAATCAAGACGTCGCCCCACCCGTGGAGGACTTCGGATAGAGGTAGCGCCGGACACCGCCGTCCGGCTCTGCCCACAGCAGGCTCGCACCTCACCGAACCGGCTCCGGCCACGGCCTTTCCCCACTCCCCACCTGGATGAGGTGCGGCCCGCCACTCCCCAGTGGACAATGCCCCATGTAACTCAAGCCCCATTTGCCCCATACACATCACAGCCCTCGCGACGCAAACCAGTCCGAAAATGTTCGGCACCTACGCGAACAGCCATCCCCCCTCCGTACCCGGGTGCAACAAATGTCCAACGCATCGAATTCGACGACACCGCAGGCGAGTTGTCATTGATCGCGCTCAACGGGCTATCATCACGGCATGATTACGGCGCGGCCACCCATCGGTGTTCTGCGGCCCGCGACCTTTCGTGGTCCGCTGCACTTCCTATGGCTGACCCTGCTCGTATTGGGTTTGCTGTCCACACACGGCACGAACGCCGAAGGCGTCACCCATCACCCGGCCAGCACCGCTTTCTTGACAGTGAATTCCGGCCCGCCACCTGTCGCCATCCCGACCTCGAAAAGCCGCGACGGACGCGACGGAACCGCATCACACGAACTGACGGCCGAAGCCGGACCCCCGACGGCGGGCAGCCACGGCGCCCGGCCTTCCCATGAGACGTACACGGGTAGTTCCGCGCACCATGTCGAGCAGTGCATGCCGACACAACCGCAGCTCACTCCGTCGTCACCCATGCCGTGCCCGGCCGCACTGGCACCGAGTCCGCACAGCGACTGGCCGCCCCCCACACCCTCCCTCGACGGTTCGTCGGGCACTGCGGCCATCCCCAGCGACGCACAGGCACACGACGTCCTGCGAATCTAGGCCCTGAGCATTCCGCGGGCCGGGGGCGACCCCCCGACCTGCCGATCGAGAACCTTCAAGAATTCTCCGCACTCATTCAACCCCACTGCGCCACGGGGTCCATCAGTGCTGCCCCGGAAATTCTCTCGATCCTCTCCCTCAGGCCATTTCTGCCCCTTCGCTACTCCCTGCGCCAACGATTCACTTCGTGAGTCGACATGTGAAAGGGATGCGCTCGGAGGACATATGTTGTCTCGTCGTCCCCCCTTTTCCGTACGCGTCTGGGCGAGAATGCGCAGTGCATTCGCCCTGGGCGTCCTCACCGCTCTTGTCGCCATCGCCGCAAGCTGTTCCACCCATTCCGCAACGGTCGGGCACTCCCCTTCGGGAACACCGGCACCCCTGGCCCTGCCCTTGGTCACCGAGGCGACCACGGGCCACGCCCCCGTCGCGCCGAGCCCGTCGTGTCCACCGGACAGCCGTAGTCCGCGAATCAGACCGGCCGAGCAAGCGCCGTCCGCCCCCACGACCCGTACGGCAGAAGGACATCCGTCGCCCCCGGACGAGGTGGCCGTCCAGGACCTCCGCGGGTCGCCACTGACTGCTCATGGCACCAGAACCGGGCGGCTCACCCTCCTTCGCATCTCCCGGTGGCGCATCTAGAAGGCCGGTTTGCCCAGCCGCCGAATGACGCCACCGACCGAAGAGAGCTCACAGCCCATGTCCTCCCTCTCCACCGACCCCACGGCCGCCCCCACGACACCGTTGACGGCGGGCCGATCAACCAACCCGTCCATGAACGCGACTCCCCTCGACCACCGCGGCGCCCCCTCGGCCATCGGCGCCCTGACCGGCGCTCCGCTCCTCACTGATTCCCCCCTCACCGCTTCAACGGCGACCGCTCCCGCGCGCACCGCGCTGTCGGGGCTGGTCGGCAACACCCCCGTCCTACGCATCTCCGCCCCCTTCACACCCTCGGACCGCGGATTCTGGGCCAAGCTGGAGGGGTTCAACCCCGGGGGCATCAAGGACCGGCCGGGCCTCCACATGGTCGAACGCGCCAGGGCTCGGGGCGAGCTCAAGCCCGGCGCCCGCATCATCGAATCCACCAGCGGCACCCTGGGGTTGGGGCTGGCCCTGGCCGGGATGGTCTACGGTCACCCGGTCACCCTGGTGACCGACCCCGGTCTGGAGCGTTCCATGACCCGACTGCTCACCGCCTACGGAGCACAGGTCAATGTCGTCTCCGACCCGCATCCGACCGGCGGCTGGCAGCAGGCCCGACGGGACCGCGTCACCCGACTGATGGACCGGCATCCGGACTCCTGGTGCCCCGACCAGTACAACAACCCCGACAACACCACCGCATACACCCCCCTCGCCCTGGAACTCGCGGCCGAACTGGGACACATTGACGTCCTCGTGTGCAGCGTGGGCACGGGCGGCCACTCGGCCGGTGTGTCCCGGGTCCTGCGTCAGCTCTACCCCGAGCTACGCCTCGTCGGAGTCGACACCATCGGTTCCACGATCTTCGGCCAACCCGCACGCCCCCGACTGATGCGGGGGCTCGGCTCCAGCATCTACCCGCGCAACGTCGCCTACGACCACTTCAGCGAGGTGCACTGGGTGGCCCCCGGCGAGGCGGTCTGGACGTGCAGGCAACTCGCCGCGTCCCACTACGCCACCGGCGGATGGAGCGTGGGAGCCGTCGCCCTGGTCGCGGGCTGGTTGGCACGTACCCTGCCGGCTGACACCCGGATCGCGGCCGTCTTCCCCGACGGCCCGGAACGCTATCTGAGCACGGTGTACGACGACGACTACTGCGCCGCCCATGGGCTGCTCGATGAGCGGCCGGCCGCAGAACCGGAGGTGGTGGGCCGCATGGACGAGAAGGAAGTCGTCCGTTGGACCCGTTGCCGGGCCGTCGTCGACCCCTTGGAGACGTCAGGCGCCAACGGCGCCGGGCGCGCGGAAGAACGCGCCGCGTCCTCCCCGAGCACCAAGAAGGCGGCAGGAACCGAGGGTGCGGACCGATGAGATCGACCATCGGCCAGATCCGCTCGTACGAAAAGAGCGTGCAACTGCTGATGGTGAATCAGTTCACCATCAATCTGGGCTTCTACATGCTGATGCCGTACTTGGCCGCCCACCTCTCCGGCACCCTCGGGCTGGCCGGCTGGACGGTCGGGTTGATCCTGGGCGTACGGAACTTCAGTCAACAGGGGATGTTCCTGGTCGGCGGCACGCTCGCGGATCGACTGGGCTACAAACCGCTGATCGTCGCCGGCTGTGTACTGCGGACCGTGGGTTTCGCGACCCTCGGCCTCGTCCAGTCGCTACCCGCACTGCTCGCGGCATCGGCGGCGACCGGGCTGGCAGGTGCCCTGTTCAATCCGGCGGTGCGCGCCTATCTGGCAGCCGACGCAGGGGAGCGACGCGTGGAGGCGTTCGCCCTCTTCAACGTCTTCTACCAGGCCGGCATTCTGCTGGGGCCCCTGGTCGGGATGGTGCTCACCGGGCTCGACTTCCGGGTCACCTGCCTGGTCTCGGCCGCAGTCTTCGCGGTGCTGAGCGTCGTACAGATGCGCAGCCTGCCCGCGCGCCGGGCCTCGGACAAACCGTCCGCCCGAGGCGAGGGATCCCAGGAGGGAGTGCTCACTCCATGGCGGAGCATCTTCCGGAACCGCCCGTTCCTGCTGTTTGCCGCGGCAATGATCGGCTCGTACGTCCTGACCTTCCAGGTGTACCTGGCGCTCCCCCTCGAAGTGCGTCGCATCGGCGGGGACGGAGGTGCGAGCACGGCGGCCGTAGCGGTGCTCTTCGCCGTGTCCGGACTTTCGACCATCGTCTACCAGACCCGGGTGACCGCCTGGTGCACAGCACGGATGCCGGCGGGCCGGGCGCTGGTGTGGGGGCTTCTGACCATGGCGACGGCGTTCACTCCCCTGCTGCTCGCCACCGCGCTGCCCGTCCCGGAGGGGAACGTTGGCCGGTGGCTCTTCGCAGCCGTGCCCCCGACGCTGGCCGCGCTCCTGCTCGCCTTCGGGACGATGATCGCGTACCCGTTCGAGATGGACACGATCGTCAGGCTCAGCGGCGACCGACTCGTGGCCACCCACTACGGGCTCTACAACACCATCTGCGGTATCGGCATCACCATCGGCAATCTGCTCACCGGAGTGGCGTTGGACACCGCACGCGGCGCCGGACTGTCGGCGCTGCCGTGGCTCTCACTGATCGCCCTCGGCCTCCTGTGCGCGGCGGCGCTCAACGCCCTTCATAGAACGGGCCGACTCGCCCCCGTGGATCACGCTCCAGAAGCCGTGGCGCCGGCCAAGTCCGCATAGGACACAAACCGGGTGAGCCAGTGATTCGGTGATTCGGTGGGTCAGCGGATCGGTGGGCCAGCGGGTCGGTGGGTCGGGGTGGGCAACCGCCCGGAGCCACCGACCCCAACACCGGGGCAGTCACTCACGCAGCACCGGCACCGGCACGGCGCCCTGCGGCCCCCGGGGTACCGCTTTGTGGATCATGCCGGGTTCACTCTCCGGCTCGCCTTCGCACCGGCACGGACTCATGGAGCGCTCCGGCATGGCCGACGACAACCCCGCGCCAGGCTGTCTGAAAGCCGTTGGCCCTCCCGGCGTTGAACGCTGCAACCGCCCGTAAACGCCCGCTTTCCGCCATGCTCGAAACTACTAGACCAATTTTCAACGCCGCTCTGTACACCATTGCACTATGTGCAGGTCGGCCCTACAGAACGCATATCAGCTATGTCACAATCCGGACGCACCACCCACCATTCACCCTCCTGTGGCCTCACCATGTCCCGTACAGCCACGCACGTCCAGGGGGACCATGCGCACCACAACGACCACCACGGCCATCGTCACGACCCTGCTGCTCGCATCGCTCGTGGGCTGCGGGACCGAAGACGGCACCACTACGCCGGGAACAACGGCTCCTTCCCCTGGGGGTACCGAAAGCGCCAAACAGCGTTTCCTCGTAGGCGCCTTGAGCGCGGACTTCGAAGGCTGGACGGACTACGCACCCATCGAGACCGACCTTGCCCATTTCCCACTGGAATGGTGCAAAGGGCTCAAGGCAGGGCGCAGCGTCGAGTACCTCTTCGATGAGAAGGAGGGGAAGTTGTACCCCTCAGGGAAAGACTGGAACACCATCAAGTCCGACGCCCACAAACTGCTGCTCATCGCCGTGGATACGCACTGCCCTGAGCTGCGGACCCAGGTCACCACGGAGCTTGTCGAAAGCGGCGAGCTCTGAGCAGAACGCAGGACGCAGGACCATTGAGCGGTGTGGCTGACGCCCCCAGCGAACCGGCCGCACCGCTGTCTCCATTGACCCGACCGTGTCACCCGTCACGGTCGCCCGGAGATCACGCTCGCACTGAGATCACGCTCGCACTGAGATCAACTGGGCCACCTCGCTCGGCGTCCATGCACCGGCCGCCCCCGGAGCCCGCGCCAAGTACGCGGCCACGGCGGCGCGCTCCCAGGCCCCGCAGGCCAGGAGTCCTGCGGCGATGTGTCGTAGATAGGCCGGCGACGGCCTGTTGAGCACAGCGCCGCGGGATCGCCAGGGAGCGGTGAACGTGAGAACCGGAA
The DNA here is from genome assembly GCF_042753785.1 of Streptomyces sp. NPDC059256. NCBI lineage: Bacteria > Bacillati > Actinomycetota > Actinomycetes > Kitasatosporales > Streptomycetaceae > Streptomyces > Streptomyces sp. NPDC059256. The sequence continues at coordinate 102,817 of NZ_JBHYZO010000021.1, forward strand.
CTCCCTCCAAGGACCCCGGGCACACCATGGTTTCGTAGCGTCCCGGGCCGAGTACGGACCGCCCCTCGGTCAGCGCAGTCCCGAGATCGAGGTCCACTCCGGGAGCCCGGCCCATCTCCTGGGCCGCGATGTCGGAGAACTGCTGCGCGGTGATGAGATGGGCGCGCGCCCAGAGGGCCCCTTCGGCATCGGGATCGTAGAACGCCCTTCCCCCGGTCCACACGGGCGACTCGGTGGCGAAGTAGAGCGCCCCGGGCAGCTCCAGCGCCACCGAACGCCGAGGCGCACGGTGATCACGGCACCCCGGATAGGTCCGCGCAGCCCCCACCGGCCGACCGCCGACGAGGTAGTACCGCAGGCGTTCCAGATCCATGTTGGACCCGTAGGAGGCGTACCAGACGAACCCGGATCCGGCAGCGGAGGCGACGGCCGGGTGCTCCGGCCGGTGCACGTTGCTCAAGCGGACACTCCCGATGGGCGTCGCGGACGGATGCCACGGCGGCCCCAGACCCTGCATCATCCCGCGCGGCGAGCGACGACACTCCGGCGACGCACCAGCGCCGTGCTGGGCATCCCGGGGCGGGCAGTCATGTTCATGGGGGACTCCTCTGGTGTACTGCACGGGAACCGGTCGTCACCCGTGTACTCCGTCGACGCGGAAGCAGCCCCGTTTCGACCCGCTCCGCGAATCCGCTGAGTTGGGCAGGGACAGGTCGGCCGTACCGGCGTCCTCAGTCGTACCTGGACGGCCCGGGCCAGTGGGGTGGGATCGCTGATACGTCGGAGTGAGGTCACGGCCGGGCCTGTTTGACGGCCGTCATCAGCGGCTACCGCTCACGGGACACAGAACCCTGCCCTGAGGCTGCCGCGAAAGCGAGGGTGGCCGGGAGTCGAGGAGCCCGGGATGACCAACTTCCGAATAGCGGCCCGCCTTCTGCGGTGGCTGACGGGCACGGTCTGCCTGGTGGCACTCACCGGGACCGCGGCCGCGGCCTCCGGCTCGGCGGCGGGTCAGACCGATGACGGACAGCTGACCCGGTCGGGACCTGCCTCCCATGTGTTCGGTACCGCGCCCCGCTCGGAGCTGAAGCCCTCCCTGCCCCAGGATGCGGCGACGTGCACCACGTCGACGGGGCCGTATCAGGAGGAGGTGGAGGATCACCTGGGGCTGGTGGTGGACGGGGTTCAGTCCGCGGGGGACTGTTCGGTGATCCAGGAGTTCCAACGGAAGCTGGGAATCGTCCCGGATCAGGGGTACGCGGGCCTGTTCACGTACCGCGGGGTGATGTGGGAGCGGGCCGTGGCCGAGGGGGACGCGATCGCCGGGTGCCCAGACACCTCCGGCACGGTGGTCTGCGTCGATATGAACCGGCAGATCCTGTGGGTGGAGGACGCCGGGAAGGTCATCTTCCGGCCGGTGCCCGCACGTACGGGGTCGCCGGACTTCCCGACCCGGACCGGGTGGCATCAGATCTTCGACCGGCAGAAGGAGTTCTGGTCCACCCTCTACGAAGGGCCCATGCCCTTCGCCCAGTTCTTCGACGGCGGTCAAGCACTGCACGGCAGCTACCGCAACATCTGGGAGGACCCCGGCTCCCACGGCTGTGTCAACCTCCGCTACGACGAGGCCAAAGCCCTCTGGAACGGACTCCGGCTCGGGGACGAGGTCTACGTCTGGGGCCGGCGCACCGGCGGCTGACCTCAGTCGGGCCGAGAACGCGACCTGGGGCAGGATCGCTATCGGCCTGCCGACTCGCGGTGTCTGGGTGCTGCGGTTCAGTCTGATCGGTCATTGGGTTCCCCTCCAGCAGCTACTGACTAATCCAGGGGGGGAACACCCCAGATGTAGGTCGCGCCTCACCCCAACTCCAAGAGCATCAAGATCAAGGTGTACAGGCTAGGAGGGGACGTCTGGTCCCGTTGGTCATTGTCGTGCAGGTGGCGCATGCCATCACAGCCCCACCCGGGTGCGACCAGCAGTCAAGGCCCGACATAGATCATCACTGCGAGTACTGGCGAAGCCACTGACGGCTGACTTTGCCCGATGTCCTCGTACCCCCACGACCTGTAGAGCGCATGCACCCTTCCATCGCCAGCAGCAGGGTTCACCATCAAGGTGACACTCATCTCATCATGAGTGGTGATGAGAGCGTCGTGGATGCGGCGGGCCGTTCCGGTCTTGCGCCAGGCCGGGCGGACGCCGATCTCCTTCAGGGCCAGGGCCGGGTGCTCGGTGTACTTCGCCGGCGGCTCCGGGGTGGTGCGCTGCCAATAGCGGTCGCTGCGTTCGATGGTGTTGCCATAGGCGTAGCCGACCGGTTCGTCGTCCGCGTACGCGAGGACGGCGACGAAGCCCGGTTCGGTGCCGTGGCGGTCCAGGCGTTCGCCGAAGGTGGTGACCGCGTAGTTCGGCAGGTGAAGGAGCGGGGCGCGTACGTCGGCGTATACGTCGAGGAGGTCGCCGCGGACGGGGTCGAGGGTGGTGAAGGTGCGCAGTTCGATGGCGGGGGCCGTGGTCATGCGGTAGTCCTCCAGGCGGCGGCGTGCTCGGTCCAGGTCTGTGTGGTGGTGCTGCTGGGGGCGGTGGCGCGCAGGGCGGCGCCGAACTCCTGGAGCATGCGTGCAACCCGGGCGTGGTGGGTGGCGACATCGGTGGGGACCTTCATCGCGGTGGCCGTCGCTGCGTCCGCGGCCCCTTGGGCGAGCTGGGCATGGGCGAGGCGTGTCGTCGCGATGGCGCAGGATCTGATCATGTGGGGGCGGAGCGCGGACAGGCAGCGGTGGGCGTGGTACTCGGCGGTTGGGTAGTCGCCCAAGGCCAGGTTCGCGGACAGGGCCAGCGAGTCCAGCTCGGCCTGGTCGTAGAAGGCGAGCATCCACACGGGACGGTAGTCCGTGGGGTTGGAGCGCAGCATGGCCTCCTGCGCCTGGTCGAACGTTCGGCGCATGCCGCTGCGGTCCTGGGCTGCGCCCAGGATGGCTCCCTGCCGGGCCAGGCCGAGGGACGCGAACAGGGGGTCGCGTCGGGTGAGGAAGAGGTTGCGGGCCACATCGTTCGCTGCGAGGGCGTCGGCGGGGCGGCCGAGGTGCCGGTACATGGTTCCCGTGTGGCTCCAGATGCGGAACTTGATCGCCTGGTCACCGGACATCTCGGCGAGGGTCTGAGCCTCCCGCATGTGGGTCTTGGCGTCGTCGTAGCGTCGGCCGTCGATCGCGGCCCACATCGCGGAGGAACGGAACGCCGCTGCGGAGGCGTACAGGCTGCTGCGTACGCGTTGGGTGGCGCTTCCCGAGTTCTGGAGGTTCAGTGCCTCGTTGGCGAGGGCGGCGGCTCGCTGTTCGATACCGAGCTGTCCACCGTGGCGGTGGTCGCTGGCGATGATCTCGGCGAAGCGCTTCTGGAGACGGTCGACGTCGCTCATGCCGATCCTGCGTGGCGACGCGGTGCCGGGTGACGCCGCGGCGACGGCGGCCGTCGCGATCCCGCCGACGAGCGTGCGGCGCTTCATGTCAGGGTCCTCCCGCTGCGGTGGAACCAGGGCCGACGGAGTCCTGCCCCGTGGAACGAACCCTAAAGCGGTGGCGGGCAGACCGGCGATGTCCTCAAGCGCCTTGCGGGTAGCTGACTTCGGCCACTTCACGCGGCCGGCTTTCCAGCCCCGGACCGATGATCCGTCGAGTCCTCCGGACCTTCCGGTCAACTGCTCTAAGAACCTTTTCACAGCGTCGGCGAGGCTGTTGGAGCTGTAGCCGTGCTCTGCCATCCACGCCTAAGAACGGTGTTGCGCGTGGCATCCATCCCGGCACGGTAGCGCTCGCGTCGCCCAGTCGTCAGGTAAACGCTGGGTCAAATCGCCCTAGGTCAGCCCGTTGAGCGGGTGGCTGATGGTCCTAACCAGCCGAACGGAAGCCGGGGTTATCTGGGTGTCGGCCGCCCACCATCCCGGGCGGCTGTTGACGGCCCGGTCCGCACGCTCACATCTCGCAAGGGGCGGTCCGGGCACCGAGACAACCCGAAGGCTCCATCCCCATGACGAGTCTCAACACACCTGTTCATGCCACCCGTGTCGGGCGCCCCGCCTACAGCCAGACCATCCCGTGCCAGCCGTCCACCGCTGAGACCTGCCGCAAGCTCGTCCAGCGTGTACTCGGCGCGTGGTGCCTGGATGAACTCGCTGACGGTTCCGTGCTGATCGTCACGGAGCTGATCGCGAACGCGTCCAGGCACACCTCGTGTCACGACATCCGTCTGACCGTGGGACGCCCGAGCGCCTCGCGAGTCCGTGTCGGCGTCGTGGACTGGGAACCCGGAGGTCTGCCCGCCACCGGCGTCTCCTTTCGGCGCCACCAGCCGCCCGTTGCCCGCACCCTTCGGAGGTAGCCGGTGGTTACCACGACTGCGGCGTGTGGCGTTGTCCGTAAGCCGCTATCTGCTGCGGGCCCAGCATCGGGCGACTCCCTTTGGTCGGTGAGCCGGAGTAGCCACGGCGAAGTTCGGATCGCAGGTGAGTGCGATCTGGGGCGAGGAGCACGTGCTCGTAGGCCGAGCCGGGGCAGAGTGGCTGGCCACCGTCGTACAGTGCCTGGAGTCGTGCCCGGAGTCGTGCCCGGAGCTGCTCGAACGGCTGCCCGTCGTTGCCAACAGCACCGCGTCGGTCCGTGGGGACCGGCTCATCGTGCCGTGTCAGTCCGATGGCAGAGGCGCCGAGACCCGCGCTGTCGAGGCATCGCTGGCCCTTACCGCGCCAATGCGGGTGGCCCTCACCTCGGCCGAGCTGTCGATCAGGGTGTGCATGCTTCTGAGCAAGCTCCAGGCAGAGTTCCCCGAGGCTGGGCCGGAGAAGACTCGCGAGCTGTTGGCAGAACTGATCCGACGGCGGGTGTTGATCACCAGCGCCGCCGGGGAGTCGACCGCTGTCTGGACCTGTGCTGTTGCGCTAGATGCGCCACGTCCGCACTCAGCGGGATGAGGGCGCAACCCGGGCACTCGTCGGTCGCCTCCCACAGCGGACTGCCCGGATCACGGGAACGGCCTCGCCTCGGAAAGGATGGCAACGAGAGTGCCACCGAGGAGTAAACGCACGCCTCCCTCGAAGCGATGACCAAACGGCCCACGTCCATGCGGTGGATCGTCGATGTCGCTATGAGCATTCGACAGGACAAGACCCAACTGAGACCACCGAAAGCAAGACAGCCCGCGCCCGACGCAGGCGCCATATCCGGTAAACGAAAAACCCCAGGTCACGGCGAGTGAGTCCTGGGGTTCTTCAGAGCCGCCTTCGGGATTCGAACCCGAGACCTACGCATTACGAGCACGTGAGAGATCGTGCCGGGCCATGTCGGCTGGTATTGCGGGATGCTGTTTTTTCCTGATCGGAGCGCTGATGTCGGTCCGACGAGTGCCGGGCCGTGTTGCACTGTCCAAAGGCGTCCGCGCTCCCCTGATGGCTGCTGGTGACCGACGATACCCGGTCAGCAACCCACTCTCTGAGACGGAAGGGGTCTTTGTCGTCACCCGACAGCTCCTTCTTCACAGAGGTCACAGGCCCCTGGGGGGGCGAGGAGGAAAACAGTCCAGGATTACGCCTCCTGCCGACAGCTACGGGACGAAGTACTTCGCCGACGAGGTGGTCGCCTCCGGGAAGCGGGGGCACTACGCCGCATGACGGGTAAGGCTCCGGAGGGCAATTGACGTCCCGGCTATCTGCGCAGGTCAGGGTGCCGAGCAAATTCACGAACGCCCGTGCTGGTCTACACATAGTCCACTCTTGCTAGCCCCCGCCAGGAGACCGAGCATCGGAAGTTGGGACGGACGCGGCTGGCCATGTGCAGCTCGGACGCCAGGCTCGCTTGTGGCACACCGACGTAGTAGTCCTCTCTGTATGGTGCCCGTGTCTGGCGGAAACAGCGAGAGGGGACAGCGGCGAGCTAGTTCTGGCGTCGTTTGGAGTGATCACGGGTCCCTGTTGGCTACAGTAGGTTAGTGTGGCGTGGTGAACCATGAGCTTCCCGTGATCAGTCTGTTCTCCGGGGCCGGTGGCCTCGACTGTGCCATCGAGAGCTGTGCTGAGCCACCGCTGGTCCAGGACGGCTCTGGGTCCCCACTCCGCGTCGCTGTTGCCACTGACTATGACCAGACGGCTCTGGACACACTTTCGGCCAATTTTCCGCACACCAAGACACTGTGTGGGGATATCCAAGCGATCCCGACCGCAGAGTTGCTGGAAGCCGGCGGGCTCAAGCCCGGCGATCCGACCCTGGTCATCGGTGGTCCTCCCTGCACACCATTCAGCAAGTCCGGGTTCTGGATCGAGGAGAAGCGTAACAGCGCTGATCCTAATGCCTCTCTCCTCGACGAGTACGTCCGGGTGGTCCGCGAGAGCAAGCCTGAAGCCTTCATCCTGGAAAATGTGCAGGGCTTGACGTATAAGACTCATCAGGCCCAGTTCGATCGGCTCATTGCGGGGCTTAGGGATGCAGGTTACAACCCGACGTTCCGTGTCCTCCTTGCGGCCGAATACGGAATCCCCCAGCTTCGCAGGCGAGTATTCGTCGTGGGACGACGTGACGGTAAAACTTTCCGCTTCCCCGAAACCACACACTCTGGCGAGTCAGAGCGCGACCGAGTGGTTGATCACACGAAGATTCCATTCACCGGCCTCCGCGAGGCGCTTGCCGGATTGCCAGACATTCCTGAGGTCGGAGAAATTGTCGAGGGAACCTACGCCGAACTCGCTGCGGAAGTACCTCCTGGGCAAAACTATCTGTGGCACACCGACCGATATGACGGTCGCAACGAGTTCAAGTGGCGCAGTCGCTACTGGACCTTCCTGCTGAAGTCAGACCCAGACCGCCCTTCTACGACGCTGCAGGCTCAGCCAGGCCCGTGGGTCGGGCCATTTCACTGGGAGAATGTGAAGAACGCGAACGGGGAAGAGCGAGCACGTAGGTTTCGCGTTACCGAGATGAAGCGGATTATGACTTTCCCGGATTCATTCATCTTCACCGGAGGAAGGCGTGAGATGCAGCGGCAGATCGGTAACGCTGTTCCTGTGGAGCTGGGCAAGGTCGTCACCAGGGCCCTGATGGAACAGCTCGGGCACCTTGAGCCTGACAGTGCCAAAATTCCTAACCAGGTCGGCCATGAACAGCTTGAACTGATTTAGAGCATAAATGGGGGAGCGGTGGGAATAACAATCAAAAAGAGTGAGGCTGAGGCGGTTCTGGAGGCGGCATATCAGGCTGCTGGCTCGGAGGGTGAGTTTTCAGAAGAATGGACACTTCTCGCCAAGTCGCTACGCGAGGATGACGCACCAAAAACCTACACTGCCGCTTTGGTAACAGAGTTGTTGGCGCGATCTTGCGACGAGAGCGTCGACCCGCAATCCATCAAAATGAAGCATGGCGAGCGTGCTTTTTCTCTCCGTGGCCTTTGCCATGGAGTTGTAGTGCCGATGTCAGGCAAGCTCGGGTTCGACCTCGGCGCGACTGGTCCTGAGCCGATAAACAACCAGCCATTCTTCCGGTACCAACATTTTTCGGAGATTGACGCAGTCCTGGGGAAGGCTCGGCCATACCTGGATCGACTTAGGGCTGCACTTACAAAGGTAGACGAAGAAAACTATTCCACCGATGAAGCATTCAATGCGCTCGTGGCCGTAATGACGGTCTGCATTGCCGTGGCGGAAAAAAGGCGTCGCGTTGCGGTGGGCAGCGCCGTAGTCGAGTCAAGCCTCATCTCTGCGACGCAAGCATTCGTCGTGAGCGGCAAGGATGTTCCACGTAAACTGCAAGCGTGCGTTGCAGCTGGCCTTGATATGGCCTACGACGTTGTCATTTCACGTCGAATCAACGACCCGTCTCGGGACTTCCCTGGTGACGTCCAAGTGATCCTGGACAGTGGACCTTTGCTTACCGTCGAAGTGCGCGGGAAGAGTGTTTCTGCTGAGGCGCTTGATCAGTTTGTTCTTAAGGCCGCAGAAGCTGGCTTTCGTCGAGTCGCACTCATGGTCGATACGACTTCGCACGTGTCGCTTCTGTCAGCTCAACAACTGACCAGCGAGCTTGAGCGAAACTATGGGTGCATCGTCAAGATAAATGAGAGCATGTCGAGCTTCTTGCGCGATGTATTCGTATGGTCGCCTCGCGACACCCAGTCGATCCTCTCGGCCTTCCCTGAGGCGATGTATCAGCGAATGATAGAGATCGAAGTACGAGACGCTGAGGTGGAGCGATGGGCGCAACTGTTCCCTGAAGGATCCTGACTTCTTTGCTGGACCACAGACGGCTCGCACCTGACCGAGCAGGCAGTGGAGTCAGCCGCCCCCGCCACGATGGTGTTCTGACCTCGGGGCGGGGCCGTCTCACTCTTACCCCGACCTGATCTTCGCCTCCTTGTTGGCGCGGACGGGCGACGGCACGTGGCCCCGGTGACGAAGGCAAGGAGGGGCGGCGCGCCAGCGGCCGGCCGACACCGCCGCGCCGTCGCGGCACCTCCGATCTGCGATCGGACTGCTTGCAGTTAAGGAAGGCGGCGGGTGGCGAACCCGTACCGCGAATCCTGGTAGGCGTCCCAGACTTCGGCCATGCTGTCCTTCAGCTCATCAATAGGCGTCGGTTCTCCCTCAGCGGGCATGCCCAGAAGCAGCGTGAGCTGCCCGTGGTACGTCAGCGCTGCCCGCAGCGTCGGCACGGTCCGGTTGCCGCTATCCGCCGTCCAGCCCGTCAGCGTGGGCTCAGCAAGCAGATCGCCAAGGGGCATGTCCAACGCATCGGCCAGAGATTTAGTAACCGACGGCCTGTCTAAAGGGTGTTGCAGAAGGTCCGTTTCGGGCAGGCCGGAGTGGTGCTTGGCCTGCTGTTTCACCGTGTCATGGCGAGGTTGTGCATGGCGGCG
>NZ_JBHYZO010000022.1:0-109567 GCF_042753785.1 Streptomyces sp. NPDC059256
TCACCCCGGAAAACGAACCCCACATCCTCACCCACAACGCCCACAACCCCAACCCCACCACCGCCTTCGCCCTCTCCCGCCTCGCCCACCCCGACACCCTGCACCACACACCCATCGGTGTCTTCCGCAGCACCCAACGCCCCGTCTACGACACCCTCATGAACAACCAACTCGACACCGCCACCGAACAACTCGGCAAAGGCGATCTGGGTTCGTTGCTCGCGGGCAAGGACACCTGGACCGTGGTCGGCTAGCAGGCATCGCCGCACGTGGTCGAGCGGCAGCCGGGGCGCTTCCGACGGAAGCGCCCTCCTTCAAGGGCTCGCCCCGCTCTCCCGTCAGGTGCCCGCGGTCACCTGGAGGTACGGGCCGAGGAAGCGGGCCCTTCCCCCCTCGATCCTGTGCAGATACATCCCCACCCGGCCGGCTGCCTCGTCGAACATCGTGGTCGTCGACCGGAATGCGATGGACTTGCCGACTCCGCTGTAGGCGAGCGTGCGCAACCGGCTCTGCAACGCGCCGTGCGGAAACCGGTCCGTGTTCAGTTCCTCGATCCCCCGGGCGATGAAGTGCACCGCGTCGTACGCCTCCACGGCGAAGCGTTCGACCGTGGAAGTCTTCGCGAGCCTTCGATACGCGGCGCAGAAGTTCTCGGCGCCCTTCAACTGAGTCGCGTCGGCATAGGTCGTCCCGAAGACCCAACCCTCGGCCGCCGGCCCCGCTCCGGTCAGGAACGCCTGGTCCAGCACGGGCTGAATGGCCCCCCTCGGGCCGGTGAACCCCTGGTCGCGCAGGGCCCGGGCGGCGAGCGCGGCGCGGGCGGGCGAGTTCCCCACGTAGACCACCCCGTCCGGCCCGGTGGCCAGGGCGTCCCGGACGACCGACGCGAAGTCATCGCTGTCGGCCGCGATCTTGCTGAAGGTGATGTCGCCCATCGTCGACTTCGTATCCCGCAAGGCCCTGCCGATGTTCCAGGACGCCTGGTCGCCCGCACCGTCCTCGATGGCCGCCACCCGCCGGGTGCCGCGCAGTGCGAAGTACCAATTGACCGGCGTGATCAGCATGTTGTCGACAGGGCGTAGTTCGAAGTAGCTCGTAGCACCTGGGAGCGCGAGCGTGCCGGTGCCGACGACCACGCTGAGGACGGGCAGTTGACGGCTGGTGTACCGCGGAAGGACGGCCCGGGCGACGGCGATGTTCGTCAGCCCCAGGCCGGCCACCACGGATGCGTTCGCCAGGAGCCGGTCCGCCACCGCCACGGCCCGGCCGGGGTCACCGGCGTCGTCCAGCACCGTGAGCCCGAGGTCGAAGGGCCGGTCACGGCGTGCGTTGAACGCCTTCACCGCCAGCCGCGCGCCCAACTCCTGTGCGCGGCCGTCCGCTCGGTGGGGTCCGCTCAGATCTGTCTGGATCCCGATGAGATGACGCGGCAAGGGGCCTTTCCGCCCGCCGTTCACCCCCGTGCCGTCGTTGGACGGACGGTTGGCGAGCCAGGCCGCCGCACCACCGGCCGTGGCCACCGCCGCGGCCGACCCGAACAGCAGGAACCGGCGGCGCGAAGGCCGCTCACTCCGGGCGGGCACGACCACCGTGGGTTCGGGCACCGGTAGGTCGAGTACGCGCGAGGAGCGCTGCGCGATCAGTGCGGGCAGGCCCTCCGGCAGCCAGTCCCCCGCCGCGGTACCCAGCTCCCCATCGGGCTCAGTGGACACGGAGGACACGGAGGACACAGAGGGCACAGGGGGCTCGTCGTTCCTCGTGCGGTCGGGGCCCGTGCCTTCGCCACCATCGGTCGTCGCACGGTCCGTTCCCGTCTCCGGGGCCCGGCCGAACGCCTCCCTGGGGTCGGGCACCACGGCGTCGGCCGCGGGAGCCCTATCCGAGACGGTACCGGCAGCGGGAGCCCTGTCCGGGATGGCGTCGGTCGGGGGCTGGCGACCGGGCGCAGCGCCCTTGGCCCCCGGTCCTCGCAGACCCGCTCTGACCTGTGCCGCCGTGGGACGTTCCGCGGGGTCCTTGTTGAGGCACGCCCTGACCAGCGCCAGCAGCGCCGGGGGGATTCCGTCGAGGTCCGGTTCCTCGTGGACGGTACGGAAGACGATGGCGGCCACCGTGCCCGAACCGAACGGTCGGCGACCGGTGGTGGCGTAGGCGAGCACGCACCCCAGCGAGAAGACATCGCTGGCCGAGCCGATCTCAGCTTCTCCGGTCAACTTCGCCTGCTCCGGCGAGAGATAGCCGGGCGAGCCGATCATGGCATCGGTGGCGGTGAGTGCGGTCGCCCCCGCCGAGCGCGCGATACCGAAGTCGATCAGGCGGGGACCGTCCAACGCCAGCAGTACATTGCCCGGTTTCACATCGCGGTGGACCAACCCCGTCCGATGTACGTCGGTGAGGGCTTCGGCGAGCCGGACGCCCAGGGCCCGAACCGTGTGCTCGGGCAGGGCCCCATGGACGGCGACCGCCTCCGAGAGCGAGGGCCCGGGGACGAACTCCGTCGCGAGCCAGGGCTCACGCGCCTCGGGGTCGGCGCCCACCACCCGGACGACCCAACGGCCGGTGATCCGCCGGGCCGTCTCCGTCTCCCGTCGGAAGCGGGCCCGGAAGCCGGGGTCCGCCGCGTGTTCCGCCCGGATCACCTTGATCGCGGCGAGCGCACCGCGGTCGGACCGGCCGAGGTAGACCACGCCCATGCCGCCCGCGCCGAGTCGGCCGAGCAGCCGGTACCCGGCGATCGAGGACGGATCACCGGTCCTCAACGGCTCCATCCGTCACCCCCTTCTCGACTCTCGGTACGCAGATTCCACCTGGGGACCGATTCGCGGACTGCCACGGCGAAGGCTCAGCCCTTCCCCGGATCCTTCGCCGGGGCCGCCATCACATGGTTGAACCGCCCGCCCTCGACCACGTACAGCTGGGTCCTCGGACTCTTGAGGTCGCCGGTGGCGGCGTCGAACTGGTAGGCGCCCATGACCCCGTCGAACGTCTTCTTCCGCAGGCCGGTCAGCACCGCGGAGGGGTCGGGGAGAGCGCTGCCCCGGGCCGCCCGCACCACTTCGTCGATCATCATGGAGACCGCATCGTAGGACTCGCCCGCGTAGTACCGGGGGGCGGTGCCGTATCGCTTGCGGTAGGCGGCGGTGAAGCGCTTCGCCGGTGCGTGGACCAGCGGGTCGAGCACCGGAGCCGCCACCACCCATCCTTCGGCGGCCTTCCCCGCCTGCCGGATGAACTCCGGTGTGAGCAGGTACGGTCCGCCCACCCGTGGGCCTTCGAACCCCGCGTCGGCAAGGGCACGGGCGCAGTGGACCGCGGAGGGCAGCAAGCCACCGTGGACGAAGGCGTCGATGCCCGCGGCCAGCATCTCCTTGATGATCGGCTCGTAGGCGTCAATGCCGGCGGGGATGACGCGGGGGTGGCAACGGTGGCCGTAGAGCGTGCGCATGGTGTGGTTGATCATGGTGATGTACTGCCAGGCGTAGGAGTCGTCCTCCCGGTCCTGGAGGAGGCCGGGGACCGGGTCGGTGACCTTCCCCTGGAGGAAGTAGCTCTGTAGGAGGTAGGCCAACTGCGAGCCCGCGATGGGGTGCGAGGGACAGGTGCGGATGATCGCCAGGTTCGGCGGCGTACCCGTGGTCAGCAGGTTCAGTCCGGCCGAGACGGTCATCAGGGCCGTGCCCGCCTCGTTGAAGGCGGGCAGTGCGGCCTGGGTGGTGTAGTCGCCGGTGGAGCCGAGGACCGCGAGGACGTCCCGGTCCTCCGCCAGCCGTCTGCCGACCGTGGACGCCTTCGTGGTGTTCCCCGCGTCGTCCACCACCTCCAGTTGCAGGGGGAACGGCTTGTCCTCGCGGGTGTTGTACGACTCCACCGCGAGGCGCGCTCCCCGCTCCTGCTCGATGCCCATCGCCTGCTGGGGTCCGGTGAGATCGGCCTGCACACCGATCACATGCCGTCGCTTCCGCGGTGACGGCCCGGCCTTGTTGCCGTCCTCGCTGCCGCCCAGTGCGGCCCACGCTCCCCAGCCGCCGCCCGCGGCGAGTACCACGGCCCCCGCGCCGAGCAGGAGTCCGCGCCGGTTCGGGGCGGCCTGGGCGGTGGGGGCGCGGGTCTCCTCGATGTCGGGGAGGGCGAGCATCCGTGCGGATCGCTCGGCGATGGTGCGGATGACGTCGGCGGGCAGCCAGTCGGCGCCGAGCGGTGCGTCCTCGACGAGCCGTTCGGCAAGTTGCCCGGCCGTGGGCCGCTGTTGCGGATCCTTGGCCAGACAGGCGCCGAGCAGGGTGGCGAGGTCGTCCTCGATCCCGCTGAGGTCCGGGTCGTCATGGACGGTTCGGTACAGGAGGGCGTCCACCGCGCCCGTGCCGAAGGGCAGTCGGCCGGTGACCGTGTAGACGAGGAGGCAGCCCAGCGCGAAGACGTCGCTCGGCGGGCCGATCTCGGCGCCGCGTGCCTCGGCCTGCTCGGGGGCCAGGAAGCCGGGGGTGCCCACGACCATGTCGGTGGCGGTGAGCGCGGTGTCCCCGGTGCTGCGGGCGATGCCGAAGTCGATCAGTCGCGGGCCGTCCACGGCGAGCAGTACGTTGCCCGGTTTCACATCGCGGTGGACCAGACCAGCCGTGTGGACCGCGGCGAGCGCGCGGGCGATGGCCGCGCCGAGCAGTCGCGCGCTGCGGGTGGGCAGCGGGCCGTGCGCGGCGATGGCTTCGGCCAGGGAGGGCCCGGGGACGAAGGCGGTGGCGAGCCACGGTTCGGGGGCGTCGGGGTCGGCGGCGGTGACGGGGACGGCCCAGGGGCTGGAGACCTGCCGGGCGGTCTCCACCTCGCGGCGGAAACGGGCCCGGAAGTCGGGGTCTTCGGCCTGGTCGGAGTGGGTCACCTTGACGGCGGCCAGTTCGCCCGTATCCGTACGACCGAGGTAGACCACGCCCATGCCGCCCGCGCCGAGTCGGCCGAGCAGTCGGTATCCGGCGATGGTGGAGGGATCCGTGGGCAGGAGGCGCTGGAGGGAGCCGGGCTGCTGTTCGAAGGAGCTCATTCCGACCCCGCCAACTGCTTCTCCACGCGGCCCATCATGCGCACCATGACCTCGACCCTGCTGGTGGCGATCTCCTGGGGGGAGAACCCCTCGGCGCCCTTGGTGACGAGGGCGACGGTGACCTGTCCCAACCGGGACTGGAACCAGCCGTACTCCTGGGGCGGCCCGCCGACTGCGGCGTTGTGGTACTTGCCGATCTCGCCGATGGAGTCCTCGGATGTGAAGTTGCTCCCGGTGCCGTAGACCGAGCCGAGGGACATCAGTTGGGTGATGCGCTCGCCCTCCCGCAACTTCTGCTCGGGGCAGCGCAGTGCCTCCTCCAGGGTGTCCGCCATCTCCCAGTCGGCGCCCTCGGCATCGCGGTGCACGGTGATCGTCGCGGCGACCCGTAGCGGGGCCTTGCCCGAAGCTCCCGGCCGTTCGCTGTAGGAGGTGAGGCTGTAGAGCACTCCGGGCGGTCGGGTACCGCCCTGCCAGACGCAGCCGTCGTCGAGGACGGGCCAGTGACCTGGTGCGCTCAGGAAGGGGGTGCGCTTCACAAAACCGGGGCCCCAGAGTTCGGGGCCGGCGATCGCGGCCTCAGCGAGCCTCCTGGCATCGGCCTCGGTCTTGGGGGCCTTGGCCGGGTCGGGCCTGAAGTCGAGCTTGCTCGGCCCTGGCGCGGGGGCCTCCGATCCGCTCGGCGCGGCTCCGCTCGATGCGCCACCGCCCTTGGTCTCGGTCGGCTCCTCGGACCCTTCGCCCGAACACCCGGTCCACAGCACCGCGCACACCAGCACCCCGCAGCTGGTGCGCAGGGCCCTTCTGTACGCCATGGTTCCCCCCACCGCGTTCCCCCATTGTCGCCAGGATCCTCATCCGGGGCCAGGACGGCCGCTCTTGGCCGGCCGTGGACCGCGGGGCCGGTGACGTGATGCGCCCGAAGGTGCGTCGAAGATCGTCACTGACCGGGAAGGCCGCAGGTCCCGGATCTCTCTGCCGCCTTCGACGCCCACACGGCCCCAACGGTTTCATTCGGCCCTTTCTCGGTCGTATGCCTTCGTATGACTCCTGACGTCTCGGGGCGCCGCCCGAGCGGATCCCCCTCGGTTCCGGTCGTGCGACGGGCAGCGTCGGCACCCACAGTCGGTCATGACCGTATGGCAATACGGACATGACAGTTCAGGGCGGGCGCGCGTACCTTCGAACAGGTGTGGGACAGGGACCTGGAGGACGCGTGAAGCAGGACGGCGAACAGCGGGCGGGGCTGCTCTACGGGATGGGTGCCTACGGCATGTGGGGGCTGGTGCCCCTGTTCTGGCCGCTCCTGAAACCGGCGGGAGCGACCGAGATCCTCGCCCACCGGATGACGTGGTCCCTGGTCGTGGTCGTCGTCGCGCTGCTGGCACTGAACCGGTGGAAGTGGATACGGGACCTGCTGGGCGACCCCCGCAAGCTCGCCCTGATCACCGTCGCCGCCGTGGTGATCAGCATCAACTGGGGCGTGTACATCTGGGCCGTCAACGACGATCGGGTCGTCGAAGCGTCACTCGGCTACTTCATCAACCCCCTGGTCACCATCGCCATCGGCGTCCTCCTCCTCAAGGAGCGACTGCGGCCGGCCCAGTGGGCGGCGGTGGGCACCGGCTGCGCGGCCGTACTGGTCCTCGCCGTGGGCTACGGCCAGGTGCCGTGGGTCTCGCTCGTCCTGGCGTTCTCCTTCGCCCTCTACGGACTGGCGAAGAAGAAGATCAACATCGGGGGTCTTGAATCGCTCGCCGCGGAGACCGCGGTCCTCTTCCTCCCGGCCCTCGGCTATCTGTTGTGGCTCGGCGCCCGGGGCGAGTCGACCATCGGCTCCCAGGGGCCGGGGCACATCGCCCTGCTCGCGACCACCGGACTGGTGACGGCGATCCCCCTGGTCTTCTTCGGAGCCGCGGCCATCCGGGTACCCCTGTCCACCTTGGGACTGCTCCAGTACCTGGCCCCCGTCTTCCAGTTCCTGCTCGGGGTCCTGTACTTCAAGGAGGCCATGCCCGCCGAGCGTTGGGCCGGCTTCGCGCTGGTCTGGCTGGCACTCACCGTCCTGACCTGGGACGCCCTCCGTGCGGCACGGCGTACGAAGGTGGCAGCGGCACGGCTGGTCGCCCGAGGGAGCGCGGTGGAGCCGCTGCCGGTCCCCCAGCCGCCCGTCGACCTTTCGGTCGAGCGGCCGACGGACACCGACGGCGAGAGCGCCGTCCTCGGGGGTACTCGGGACAACGGCACCTCATCCGGGTGAGCAAGGCGCCGGGGCGGGCGCGGGCGACTCAGCCGTAGGCGCCCCGGCAGAGACCGGTCACACTCGGGTCGGTGATGCCGCTGGAGGCATCGCACAACTCCTTCATCTCGCCCTCGGCGCCGGTCTTCGGCACGGCGGGCAGGGCAGGACGGGGTACCGCGGGGTTCGGTCGACCCGCAGGTGCCTGGCGTCCGCCCTGCGAGGGCACTGCTGCGGGGTCCTCTGCGGCTGGTCGTGCCTTCGCATCGGAGGCCGCGCTGCTCTCCGCATCGCGGGCGCGCTTCGAGCCGGCGGGGGTAGTGGCGTCCGCCACCTTCCCGTGCACGTCCACCGGGGTCGGTCTGGCCCCGCCGGGAAGGGGTGAGCGATCCCCGGCCGGGGTCACCCGGGGTGCGGTGGGTCGCTCCGCGGGTTCGGGGGACACGGACATGCACGCGGTGAGACCGACCAACGCGACGGCGGACAAGGACAGGAGGAGGGGGCGCGAGTGCATCCGCCCACTGTCTCGTGAGCCTCGCGCTCACCGCCCGGTACACGCCCGGTCGACGGAAGGTCTCACTCGTTCCTGTGGTTCTGCGGCGCGGGGGACCGTATGCCCGATGTGGGTGACGCGCTCCTGCGATCCGGACGCGCGCAGAGACGGTCGGCGGGCCTTCGCCCATCTGGACGGCGCGGCGGGTGACGGTGTGCCATCGGCCCCGGAGAGCCGGGGATTTCAGTCCGCCACCAGGACGGCCACCACCCGTTCCATCACCGACCGCCAATGGGTCCGCTGGTGTTCGCGCTCCTGTGCGTCCGCCATCCGCTCCTGGTGGAACCGCAGGACGGATCGCCCTTCGCCCGAGGAGGTGACGGCGACCTGGAGGGTCGTCGACCCGTACGTCAGCCGGATGCGATCGCCTGGCCGATAGCCGCGCACCTCGCCCGCGATGCCGTCGACTGTCTCGTAGCTCGCCCCCTTCTCTCGGGGCAGGTCGGCGCCGTCCGACAACTCCCCCAGCCACAGGGCGATCCCCTCGGGGCTCGCGACGAAGTCCCATACGGCGGACACGGGTAGCGGCAGCGTCTTGGACACGCCGATCTGCCAGCCCGCGTCCTGTGTCAGTCCGGTCGGCATGGCTTCTCCTCCATCGCGTTCGAGGGGGCGGGGGGATGTGGGACGGTCGGGGAGCCGGGCCCGGTGCGCCCGGACCTTGTGCCGGTTTCCGCAGTGCTCCATCGCGCACCAGCGGCGACGACCGGGCCGGGATGTGTCGACGAAGAGCAGCCGGCAGTTGCCCGCGCCGCACTCGCGGAAGCGGTGGGCGAAGGGTCCGGTGAGCAGTTCGACGGCGTCGCGGGCGACGGCCGACAGCAGTTGGGTGCCG
The DNA here is from genome assembly GCF_042753785.1 of Streptomyces sp. NPDC059256. Lineage (NCBI taxonomy): Bacteria > Bacillati > Actinomycetota > Actinomycetes > Kitasatosporales > Streptomycetaceae > Streptomyces > Streptomyces sp. NPDC059256. The sequence goes on from NZ_JBHYZO010000022.1 coordinate 8,663, forward strand.
GTCGCCCCCGGGACCCAACCGTGGTCGCCCCCCGGAGTGAGGCGGGGTACCGGCGGTGCCTGACCGGCCGCGGCATTGACGGTGGCCAGATCGTCGACGGGCAGTGTCCGGCCCTCGACCCGGGCCACGGTGATCCGGTGCAGGGCGTCCCGCAGCAGTCGTGCGCTCCCGACCTCGTCCGGGGTCACCACCGGGTCGAGCCCGCGGGGAAGGCGGCTCTCCTTCGCCCAGCGCACCAGATCGGCCGGTTCGTACAGCACTTCGTAGTGCGCGAGCGGACCTGGGCCGCCCGTGACCAGCAACTCAAGGCAGAGCGAGCCGGGGTCGAAGCGGAAGGCATTTCCTTCCCTCGTGTGCAGGGTCAGTCCTCGCGCGGAATCACTCACGTAACCACTATAAGCGGTTTCAGCAGGATGGCTACGGTCACGGGCCACCAGGGGCGACCCTGCCGGCCCGTACGTCCCATGACATCGGGGCGTACGACTGCTTCCCCGAGCGACTGACATCGCGTGCACCCCATTCGCCCAGCCGCTCCCTCCGCGTGCATCAACGCGCGAACACCCACCCCCACTTGCTTGCAGTTCATCAGACGTAACCCCTATAACTGGTTTCATGGCACTTGACTGGAAGCTCGTCATCGATGCGTCAGACCCCCACACCCAGGCCGACTTCTGGTCGGAGGCGCTCGGGTACGAACGGGAGGACCACAGCGCCCTCATCGCGCGCCTGAGGGAGTACGGACAACTCCCGCCCGACTCCACGGTCCAGGCCCACGGCCGTGACGCATGGCTGGATTACGCCGCCGTCCGGCATCCGGACGACCCCTTCGACTCGACGAACGGAGTGGGTCTTGGTCGTCGACTGCTGTTCCAGCGCGTCCCGGAGGCCAAGACGGTGAAGAACCGACTGCACCTGGACCTCCACCCGGGCACCGAGCGCCGGGCGGCCGAAGTGGCCCGACTGGAGGCGCTGGGCGCAACGGTGCTCGCCGAACAGGACCAGCCCGGTGGACGGTGGACGACCATGGCAGATCCCGAGGGGAACGAGTTCTGCGTGCAGTAGGTCGAACACGTCACCTGCCCTGCGGGGGCGGCCGGACCGCCCATCCGGCCGCCCCCGTAGGGCAGTGCAGGTCAGGGGCCCGCTCTCACCGAAGCAGCGCCCGGAGCCCGATATTCGAACACAACTGACCGGTTTCCGCCCTTGACGGTATGTCGAACAGTCGCTGAACTCTCATGCACACACCGCGCCACTCAGTGCACGGAAATGCGCCTCCCCACGCATTTCCGTGTCACTGCATGCCACTGATGCACGGACCGTTCGCGACCCATGGTTCAGCGCCGCCGCCCCACCGCCCCAAAGCTGCCCTGGAACCGCCCCCTCCAGGCGCTCGCACGTTCCGTCTTGTCCCCGTACGGAATACCGGAGCCCCCACATGAAGATCTCCGTTCCCAGACGCACCGCCGCGGTCGCCGTCATGGCACTGGCCGGGCTGCTCTCCACCGCGGCGCCCGCCGCCATCGCCCAACCGGCCGCGGCCCCGGCGAAAGCCGCGCTCGCGGCCCCCGACATACCACTGGCCAATGTGAAGGCGCACCTCTCGCAGTTCCAGTCGATAGCCACCGCCAACGGCGGCAACCGCGCCCACGGCCGCCCCGGCTACCGGGCCTCCATCGACTATGTGAAGGCGAAGCTGGACGCCGCCGGATACACCACCACCGTGCAGCAGTTCACCACCAGCGGGGCGATCGGCTACAACCTGATCGCCGAGTGGCCCGGCGGCGACCCCAACCAGGTGCTGATGGCCGGCGCCCATCTCGACTCGGTGGCCTCCGGCGCCGGCATCAACGACAACGGTTCAGGCTCGGCCGGCGTACTCGAAACCGCCCTCGCCGTCTCCCGCGCGGGTCTGCAACCCACCAAGAAGCTGCGATTCGGCTGGTGGGGCGCCGAGGAGTTGGGTCTGATCGGCTCCCGCCACTACGTCAGCAGCCTCCCCACCGCCGAGCGCACCAAGATCTCCGGCTACCTCAACTTCGACATGATCGGCTCCCCGAACCCGGGCTACTTCGTCTATGACGACAACGTGGCGTTGGAGAAGGTCTTCAAGGACTACTTCTCGGGCCTCGGCGTCCCCACCGAGATCGAGACCGAGGGCGACGGCCGCTCCGACCACGCGTCGTTCAAGAACGTGGGCATAGCGGTCGGCGGACTGTTCACCGGAGCGGGCCGGCTCAAGACCGCGGCCCAGGCCCAGAAGTGGGGCGGCACCTCAGGCCAGGCGTTCGACCGCTGCTACCACTCGGCGTGCGACACCACCGCCAACATCAACGACACCGCGCTGGACCGCAACAGCGATGCGATAGCCCACTCCATATGGACGCTGGCCACCGGTACGACGGTCCCCCCTGGCACCACCTACGAGAACACCGCCAACGTCACGATCCCCGACAACGGCGCGGCCGTGACCTCCACGGTGACCGTCTCGGGTCGTACCGGCAACGCGCCCGCCGCGCTCGCCGTCGGTGTGGACATCAAGCACACCTGGCGCGGTGACCTCGTCATCGATCTGGTGGCACCCGACGGCAGCGCCTACCGGCTCAAGAACTCCAGCGCCAACGACTCGGCGGACAACGTCATCGCCAACTACACCGTGAACGCCTCCAGCGAGCCGGCGAACGGAGACTGGAAGCTCCGCGTCCAGGACATCGCCGCCAATGACACCGGCTTCATCGACAGCTGGAAGCTGACCTTCTAGGACGCGGCCCAGGGCCACGGCCTGCACCACCCCCGAGGACGCGTCCGCGGCGTCACCCGCCCATATCCCCGCCGCCAGCCACCCCGCGCCCCCCACAGACTGCATACGCGCGCATCCACCCATATGCGCGCGTATGCAGTCATGTCCGTGCCCGGGCCGCGACAGCCGCGACAGCCGCGCGAGAATCCCGCCGGCTCAGCTGTCGATGTCCTTCGTGGTGAAGCGCGCCCAGGCCGCCGAGCCGAACACCACCACGTACAGGGCCTGGAGTTCGAGGTTCTGCCGCACCTCGTCCCAGTACAGCGGCTCACGCATCAGATCCGAGAACGACATCCAGTGGTGCGGGAACAGATACGGGTGCAGGGCGTCCAACTGCGGAATCGTGTCCAGGATCTGCACGGTGATCAGCAGCCCGACCGTCGTCGCCATGGCCGCGATGCCACTGCCGACCAACGTGGAGACGAAGAGCCCGATGGCGGCGATGCCCGCCAGTGAAGCCGCGACGACACCCGCGATCAGCACCGCCCGCAGCAGCCCCTCGCCGAAGGAGATCGTCGTACCGGAGATGGTGGTGACCTCGCCCAGTGGAAACAGCAGCGCTCCCACGGCGAGCGCCGATGCGGCCACGACCAGGGTGGCGATCATGCAGAAGACCAGCACGGAGGCGTACTTGGCGAGCAGCAGTCGAGTGCGCCCGGCCGGAGCGACCAGGAGGTAGCGCAGGGTGCCGGCGCTCGCCTCGCCCGCGATCGCGTCTCCCGCCACCACGCCGACCGCCATCGGAAGGAAGACCGGGAGGGTTGCGGCGAGCGCAGCGAAGACCAGGAAGAGGCCGTTGTTGGTGATCTGGGCGATGAAGGCGGGCCCTTCGCCGCCCTGGCTCTCCACCGACCCCCCGCCGCCGTCGGTCTCCACCCACACGGCGATGCCGAGCAGTACGGGTACGGCCGCCAGCACCGCGAGCAGGGCCAGGGTGCGCCAGCGCCGGAGGGTGATCGACACCTCGGAGGTGAAGAGCCCGAGGGTCCACAGCCATGGGTGCGACCCCGCTGCTGGTGGGGCGGCGATCGTGGCGGTCCCATCCAGGGCAGTCCCATCCGGCGTGGTGCCATCCAGGGCAGTCCCATCCGGCGCGGCGGTGCCGATCGAGGCCCGCCCGGTGTCCGTGTGCTCAGCCCGCGACATCGAAACCCTCTCCTGTCAGTGCGAGGAACGCGTCCTCAAGCGACGCCCGCTCGATGCCGAATCCCCGTACCCGCACCCCTGCGTGGACGAGTGCCGCGCTGAGGTCGGACAGTTCGCCGCCGTCGGGGGGATCGCCGGTCACCCGGTCCTCTTCGACGCTGACTCCGGTGATGCCGAGTTCCTTGAGGAGGCGGGCCGCGTCGACCGGGTCGGGAGTGGTGACGGTGAGCCGGCCGCGCGCCCTGGCCGCCAACTCTGCCACCGGCCCTTGGGTGAGCAGCCGTCCCTGGGCCATCACCGCCGCATGGCTGCACACCTGCTCGATCTCGTCGAGGAGGTGGGACGAGAGGAAGACGGTGGTCCCGTCCGCGGCCAGCTCACGGACGAGGGACCGAATCTCCCGCATGCCCTGGGGGTCGAGGCCGTTCGTGGGTTCGTCCAGGACGAGGAGCCTGCGTGGTTGGAGCAGCGCGGCGGCGAGGCCCAGACGCTGCTTCATGCCGAGTGAGTACGCCTTGGCCTTCTTGCCGGCGGCAGAGGTCAGCCCGACGCGATCGAGCGCTGCGGCCACCCGCGCCCTGCGGGTGCGGGGATCGGCGGTGGGGTCGGCGGAGTCATAGCGCGCCAGATTGTCCCGACCGCTCAGGAACCCGTAGAGCGCCGGCCCTTCGATCAATGCGCCGACCTGGGGAAGCACGGACCCTACGGCCTTCGGCATCGGCCCGCCCAGCACATGGGCGCTGCCCGCGGTCGGTTCGATCAGCCCCATCAGCATCCGGATGGTGGTGGTCTTGCCCGAGCCATTGGGGCCGAGGAAGCCGAAGACGCTCCCCGCGGGCACGATCAGATCGAGTCGGTCGACGGCGAGTTGACCGCCGCGATAGCGCTTGGTGAGACCGTGTGTCTCGATCACTGCTGTCATCCGGCTCCTCGTTCCGCTCGTTCAGCCCTCCGCCCCACCGTACGGGTGTACGGCGGGGCGGAGGGTTCGTGTCCCGGCCGGGTCGGCGTCGGGCGCCGTCACGGCCTACTTGTCGGCGTTGGCGGCCTTCACCAGGGCGTCCTTGGTCACCGCACCGACGTAGACCTCGCCGTCGTCGGTGATCAGCGCATTGACCAGCCGGGTCTTGAAGACGGTGCCCGTGCCGAAGTCGCCCTTGACCTCGTCGCCGAGGGCGTCCAGGAAGTCCGTGGCCTCGGCCGGAACGTCCTCGCCCTCGGGCGGGGTGAAGCCCTCGCCGCCGGGGGTCTTGGCCTTCGCGATGGCGGTCCAGCCCTCGCCGATGACGTCGAAGCCCTCGGCCCCACCGGCGCCCGGCAGGAAGTCCAGACCCGTCCCCTTCGGCAGGCCCTGGGGGGCGTCCTTGGGCGATGTGCCCTCCGTCTGCTTCTCCAGCTCGTCCGCCTCGGTGACCTTCGCGCCCTTCGGCGGGGTGAAGTCGAAGGTGGACGCGGCCGGCTTGGCGAAGTCGACCTTGGTGAAGCCGACGTCGAAGATGGCCTTGCCGCCGCCGCTGGAGTTCAGGGTGAACTTCAGCGGGGTGCCGGTCTTGGCATCGACCGCGACCTTGACCGAGCCGATCGTCGAGCCGCTCTGCTTGGGCTTGATGACCAGCTGGTAGGCGTCGCGCCCGGCGACCTGTGCGGTGCCGTCGACGGACACCGATGTGGTGGTGCCCGCGGCCTTCAGGGCCTCTTCGGCGAAGTCCTTGGGGGTGGTGGGCAGTTCCGCTGCGGGCCCGTCGTCCCCGGCGCCCGAGCCGTCCTTCTTCCCGTGCGCCTCCTTGGCGTGGAAGACCTCGTTCGACCCGCTGTCGTAGGCCCAGACCTCGCCGGCGTTGTGGATCAGGCTGTACTCGGCGTTCTTCTCCAGGATGGAGACCTTCTGGCGGTCGGGGCCGTCGATCGCGACGCGCAGCGTGTGCGATCCGGTCGCCAGCTCCATCAGCTTGCCGTCGGGCGAGGCGGATGAGCTCGCTCCGCCCGCCTCGGATGCCAGACCGTCGGCGAGGGCGCTGATCGCGGGAAGACCGAGGTCCGTCTGGGTCTTCACCATGCCGGAGAGCTGCTCGGTGTCCGATGCGGCGATCTTCTCGATCAGCTCCTGTGCGCTGATCTTCGGCAGATCGGGGTCACCGGAGGCGGCGAGTGCCGGGACGAGCCCGATGGTCGCCGCCGCCACTCCGGCCACCGCGACCGGGACGAAGTAGCGCGCCGCCCTCCGGCGCCCCGCGCTGAAGCCCTTCGCCTCGTCGGTGCTCTGTGCGCTGTCGTTCGGTGCCATGGTGTGCCCTACCTCCGTGGTCGGTCAGAAGCGGTCTCGCTCAACAGCCGGGCGCCGGTGGACCGTCGCCGCGCCGTGCCGCCCGGTCAGGGCCTTCTCGTCGCCCGGCTGCCGTCCCGCTCTGCGTCCGGCTGCTGTTCCGCTGTCGTCTCGCTCTGCTGTGGTGTTATCCATCTGACCAAATCATCGGCACCTAAGGCGTCAGTCCCCGGGTGCAAGTCGTCGTACTGCTGAGGGATGACGAACGGGTCCGGCGCCTCCCCCATCCAGTAGGGGGAGGCGCCGGGCTGCGGTTCCGGGAGGCTCTTTCGCCCGCTGCGGGGGCACTCCAGGAGGAGGCGCGGTCGGCGCCGGACGGGTCGACTACCTCTGGATGAAGACGTAGTCGGCGCGGTAGGGGACGGTGATGACCGCGCCCTTGAGGCAGGTCCCCGCCGGGGCGACCCCGCCCACCGTGTTCAACCGCAGGATCTCCTGGGTGCGGGCGAGCAGCCCCTTCTTCGCGCCGTACTGCGTGGCCCTGAGGTCGAGTTCGGGGATGTTGCCATCGCCGTGGGGTGTTCGGCTGATCAGGGTGCCGGTGACCGCGCTGCGATCGGGTGCGGTCCACCGGGGCGTGCCCGTACCGGGTGCGACGAACGCATGGGCGATGGGCCCCCGGAGCGTGGCGCGGACGTCGTACTGCCCGAACGCGTACGTACCGTCCGCGGCCTGCTGGCAGCGGTAGATCTGGCGTCCCCTGATGACGGACGCCTGGAGGTTCACCAGGGCCTTGTCGAAGGGGAACGCCGTGGTCACCTTGTGGAACTGGGCGCGGACGGCCCCGCCGGGGAATCGGGCGGTGTGAAGGTTGGCGTAGTGGTCGTTGGGGTTGGTGCGAAACGCATCGAGGAGGGCCTTGTCCTTCACCGTGACGGTCCCGGTCACCGCGCCCTCCCATCCCTTGACGGGCGGGGCGCTGCGGGCCAGCAAAGGGGTGAAGTCGATCTTCAGCACACCGTTGGTGCCCCTGGCTCCCCGGTGGATGTGGAGCGCGGTGGGCTTGTCCGTGCCGCGGAACTTCACCGCGACGGAAACCCGCATCCCGTGCACCTTCACGAATTGCAGTGCTGCGCCGTCGCGGTCGCCGACGGCGGGCCCGGACGGTACGGGGACCTCGTTCGCACCGTTCAGACTGGCCACGAACAGGGCCGCGCCCCGGGAGTCGCTCTCCTCAGCGGTGCTCCCGCCGCGCCCGGGCCGCACATCGGCGTCCCCGTGCCCCGCGTGGGTGGCACCGCCCGTGGGCTGTCCGCCGTCGGCCGCGAACGCGGGCAGGACCGAAAGCCCTAATCCGGCCGCCGCCATCACGGCCGTGGTACCGATCACGAGGTTCTTGGTGCACTTCATCAGTAGATCTCCCCCTACTGAGCCTGACGCCCCGTGCGTTGGCTTCTACGCACCAGTACGGTTCAGATCTCAGGTCGGACTCAATCCACCGACACAATCCACGGCCCTGACCCGGGTCACACTCCGTACGGCCTTGCACCCGGGTCCAGGATTCAGCCCGACGCACCCGACGAGCAATGAGCCATGAGCCCGATGCGATAGCCGGCCAGCGACCGGGACACACCGTGCACCACGTATCTGGCTAACTGGCTATTCGGCTATCCGGCGCGGTGTACCACCGCGTCGCACAGCTCTTCCAGGGCCGCCTTCGCATAGCACTCGGGCAGCGGCGCCAGCACGGCCCGCGCCTCCTGCGCATAGCGGACGGTGTCCCGACGCGCCTGCTCCAGCGCCGGGTGGAGGCGCAGCAGCCGCAGGGCCTCGCCGTGTCGTGTCTCGTCCGTCAGATCGCCGTCGAGGAGTTCGACCAACTCCAGGTCCTCCGGCAGGCCCTGGGCCTGCGCCCGCGCCCGGAGATGGAGTACCGGCAGCGTGGGGATGCCCTCGCGTAGATCCGTACCGGGTGTCTTGCCCGACTCATGGGAGTCGCTGGCGATGTCCAGTACGTCGTCGGCGAGTTGGAAGGCGACACCGAGTCGCTCGCCGTACTGGGTGAGGATGTCCACCACCCGCTCGTCGGCCCCCGACATCATCGCGCCGAACCGGCCCGACACGGCGATCAGCGAGCCGGTCTTGCCACCGATCACATCGAGATAGTGCTCCACCGGGTCCCGGCCGTCGCGCGGGCCCGCGGTCTCCAGGATCTGGCCGGTGACCAGCCGCTCGAACGCCTCGGCCTGGATGCGCACGGCCTCCGGACCGAGGTCGGCGAGGATGTGGGAGGCCCGGGCGAACAGGAAGTCGCCCGTGAGGACGGCCACCGAATTGCCCCAGCGGGCGTTGGCACTGGCGACACCGCGCCGCACCTCGGCCTCGTCCATCACGTCGTCGTGGTACAGCGTCGCCAGGTGGGTGAGCTCCACGACGACCGCGGACGGCACCACGCCGGGGGCGTACGGATCGCCGAACTGTGCCGCCAACATCACCAGCAGTGGCCTGAAGCGCTTGCCTCCGGCCCGCACGAGATGCTGCGCCGCATCCGTGATGAAGGGCACCTCGCTCTTGGTGGCATCGAGCAGACCCGCCTCAACGGCTGACAGTCCCGTCTGGACATCGGCCTCAAGAGCCTGGTCCCGCACGCTCAGCCCGAACGGCCCGACGACGGTCACGAGGGAGTCTCCTGTCTGCTGATAATCACACGGATTGTCGATCTGTCGCTGGATTCACTCAAGTCAGCGTATCCGGTCGCGTTTCGATCACCATGAGCGCCTTCCCGCCACCGACGGTATGTTCGTGATCAGAACATACGACCAGGGATGGGCTCGCTCGGTGTGATCGGCGAAGGACGGCGACCGGACCAGGGCAGGACCGGAGACCGGACCCGACCGGACGGCGAACGGGCTGCACCCGCGCCGCCCAGCGCACCGAGGCCCGCCATGCGCCATCGCCGTCGATTCCCCTATGAAACCAGCCACGAGGACCTGTGGATCCCGCTGGCCGCCAGTGGCACCCACGAGAGCTCGATGCTGTACGCACGCGTCTGGCGGCCCCTCACTCCTGAGCCTGTCCCCGCGCTCCTGGAGTACGCGCCCGACCGGCTCGGCGACTCAACGGCTGCCCGGGACGCCCAACGTCACCCCTGGTACGCGGGGCAGGGCTATGCCTCGGTCCGGGTCGACGCCCGGGGACACGGCAGCAGCCAGGGCATCCCGGACGCATCGGCCGCGCTGCCCGACGGCCTGGCCGTGATCGCCTGGCTGGCGGCGCAGCCCTGGTGCAACGGCCGGATCGGTGCCTTCGGGCTCGGCGCCGGCGCGGGTTGGGCACTTCGACTGGCGGCCCTGGCGCCGGGGCCGCTCGGCGCGGTCGTGGCGGTCTGCGCCCCGCAGCAGGCGCCCGTGGACACCGCACCCGCCCGTCCCGACCACGCCCGCTCCCCCGCGAACCCGTCCCCAGCCGTGTCCCCAGCCGTGTGCGACGCGGTCCCGGTTGCCGTCCCCGCTGCCGTCCCCGCAGATGCGACGCTCTCCCGATCCGCCGATCTCCTCGCGGCCCTGTGTCTGCCCCCGGACCCCCACCACACCGACGCCTCCTGGCGCGCGCTGTGGCTGAACCGGCTGGCGGCCCTCACCCCGCGCTGCCCCGACGAGCCACCGCCGCCCGACGCACAGCTCCCCGCAGGTGGACAACCCCCGCCGGTCCTCGTCGTCAGCGGCTGGCGCGCACCGGGCCATGACGACGTCCTCGCCCGGGTGGCAGGGGCGGCGCCCCCCGATCGCGTCCGCGGGCTGATCGGCCCCTGGTCCGCCGCCCACTACCCCGACCACGGCATCCCCGGACCGGCGATCGGCTTCCTCCAGGAGACCCTCCGCTGGTTCGACCGGCACCTCCGGACCCCCGACGCCGACGTCGGGACGCCGGGTGAGCCCCTGCTGCGCTGCTGGATCGGCGGCCACCGGGCGCACTGGGCCGCCGACACCCGCTGGCCGCCCCTCGACCTCACCCGGACGGCGTACCCCCTGCACGGTCTGCCCGTGACCCTCGTACCCGATGTGCCCCGCTCGGGTCTGCCCTCACCGGAGGCGGCCGATCCGCTCGCCGACGACACACGGGCGATCTGCTGGGACTTCCCCACCGGCACCGAGCCCGTAGAGGTCCTGGGACACCCCCGCGTCACCCTGCGGCTGCAACCGGAGAAACCTCAAAAGGCCAGCAGCCATGTGGTGGCGCGGCTCTGGGACGTCGCCCCCGACGGGTCGCCCACCCTCGTCACGTCCGGCGTGCTGACGCTGCCCGCAAGCCCCGGCAGCACCGAGCACGCGCCCGTCTTTCCGCTGGATGGCACCGGGTACGCCTTCGCCCCGGGGCATCGCATCCGGCTGGCACTGTCCTGCCCGTACTGGCCGTGGCACTGCCCCGGACCGATGGACGCGCCCGGCACCCTCCACCCCGAGGGCTCCCGCCTCGAACTTCCCGTACGCGTACACCCGTCGTCCGAAGAGGGCCCCTGGCCGTTCGACGCGCCCGAGCAGGCCGAACCACTCGGCATCAGTTCCCCGGCGACCCTCGATCCACCGCGCCCGGGACGACGGACGGTCCAGGACGAGACGACGGGGCCGCGACTGGAGACGGTTCCGCACGGCGTCGGCACGTTCCGCCACCCCGACGGGCTGGAGGTCACCGTCGAGGCCCTCGATGTCCACAGCGCCCGCGGCCCCGGGGTCGACGCCCACCGCACGATCCGGCTCCACCGCCCCGATGCCCTCTGGGACGTGAGCGTCGAAACGCACTCGGCTCTCACCCGGGACGAATCCGGATTCGTCACCCGGGACGAGGTGGTGTGCCGCTCGGGACCCGAGATCGTCTTCCATAGGACCTGGCAGCAAAAGCTGCCCTGACCTGCCAGAGGATCACGCTCTGCCGTGCGGGGCACACGTCCACGTAACGTGTCCCCAACACCGTGGAAAGCGAGGCAGGCCCCCATGGCACCCACCCAACAGAGCCCGCTCGACCTGGCCGAGGGCGACCCCTTCGGCCCGCACAACCTCCCGTACGGCGTCTTCACGAGCGCCGCCGAACCCGATCGGCGCCGGCTCGGGGTGCGACTCGGGAACCATGTGCTCGACGTGGGAGCGGCGGCACAGGCCCTCGGCTCCCCGTACGCGGCCCTGCTGGCGCAGCCGAACCTCAATCCGCTGCTGGCAGCCGGCCGGACGGCGTGGCGCGATGTGCGCAGGGCCCTGACGGCGTGGGTGACCGTCCCGGCCCACCGGCCTTCGATAGAGCCGCTGTTGCACCCGCTGGACGAGGTGACCCTGCACCTGCCGTACGAGATCGGCGACTACGTCGACTTCTACGCCAGTGAGCACCACGCCACCAACGTCGGCCGGATCTTCCGCCCGGACGGCGATGCGCTGACCCCCAACTGGAAGCATCTGCCGATCGGTTATCACGGCAGGTCGGGCACGGTGGTCGTCTCCGGGACCGAGGTCGTGCGCCCCCACGGGCAGCGCAAGGCGCCCACTGATCCGCTGCCGGTCTTCGGACCCACGGTGAAGCTGGACATCGAAGCCGAGGTCGGCTTCGTCGTCGGTACGCCATCGGCGCAGGGCAGTTCGGTGGCGCTCGGCGACTTCCCCGACCACGTCTTCGGGCTCTTCCTGCTCAACGACTGGTCGGCGCGGGACATCCAGGCGTGGGAGTACGTGCCGCTCGGCCCCTTCCTCGGCAAGTCGTTCGCCACGTCCGTGTCGGCGTGGGTGACGCCGCTGGAGGCGGTGGAGGCGGCCCGCACCGATCCCCCGGCGCGTGATGTGCCGCTGCTTCCCTACCTCGATGACGCGGACGAGGAGGACAAGGGCGGCTACGACATCCGGATCACGGTCGCCGTCAACGGCCATGTGATCGCGGAGCCGCCCTTCGCGACCATGTACTGGACCGCGGCCCAGCAACTCGCCCAGATGACCGCCAACGGCGCCTCCCTGCGTACGGGAGACCTCTACGGCTCCGGGACCGTCAGCGGGCCCGAGGTCCACCAGCGGGGCTCCCTGCTGGAGCTGACGTGGAACGGCCGCGACCCGCTGGAACTCCCCGAGGGGAAGCGGACGTTCCTGGAGGACGGCGATGTGGTGACCATGACGGCCTGGGCACCGGGTCCCGACGGCGTACGGGTGGGGCTGGGCGAGGTCACTGGCCGAATCGTGCCCTCTACATAGATCTACGCGGCGCAAAATCGGTTGGAACGGTCCCCACGCTGCTGAAGGCTGGCGGTATGGCGGGTAACGAGGGATCGCAGAAGGTGCGGATACGGGAACTGCCCTGGGCCGCCGTCGATCCCCAGCGGCACCCCCACCGCCTCGGGGAGCGCGCATCCGCCGAGTTGGCCGCGCTGATCATTCCGCTGGTGCCGGATGCCAAAGCCCTCCACAGAAGACGGTGGGTCGACCGCAAACCGGTCTGGGATGCGATCGACCCCGTCACCGATCTTCTGGTGGACCGTTTCGGCAGCTGGGCAGCCGGCTGGAACTGGACCGTGGGGGAAGGGGATCGCGACGGGGGTGTGGTGTGCTCCTGGTGCTGCGCGCTCCACTCGGTCAGCACCCCGGCCGACACCGCGGCGCTGGTGCTGGAAGCCCTCCAGGAGTGGCGCGACTGGCTGGAGGAGTTGGCCGACCACTTCGCCGCACTGGCCCCGCCCGCACGGCCCGCGCCCGATCCCCGGCACTGGGCGCGGGCGTGCAGCGATCTGGTCGCCCTGGTCGCCGAGCGCAGCGAGGCCCAGAGCGGCTGGCACGGCCACTGCGAGCAGGTGCTGAGCTGGTTCCTGTCCCATCACGGCCTCCCGGACGAGCGGGCCCGGGCGCTCGTCGCGGCGGCCGTCGACGGCAGCTTCGAGAGCTGGCGAGCCCCCGACCAGCGAATCGTCGCATCGGTGAGCAACCGCTTCGCCCATGCCCTGACGACCCACGGCTGAGCCCTCACCGCGTCAACGACGGCGCCACTCGTCACCCGTTCGCGGGAGGCCGTTCCTCTAGCGGCCCGCTGGGTTGAACCGTCCCGCGAGACTCCTCCCATGGGAGGAGTGATGAGCGTCGAACCCGGGGCCCCGGAACCCACGACCACCTGGCCGACCCCTCCGCCCGGTGGATGGACCGCCGACGACCTGGACACGCTTCCGAACCTGCCTCCGCACACGGAGCTGATCGACGGGAGCCTTGTCTTCGCCGGTCCGCAATCCATCTTTCATGAGCGGGCGATTGACTTCCTCAAGTGGCAACTACTCTCGGTCGTTCCCGAGGACTTCGAGGTGTTCCGCGAACTCACCATCGACATCGACCGGCAGAATCGGCCCGAGCCCGATGTCGTCGTCGTCCGGGCGGATGCCGTGGTGGATTCGGCACAGACCCGGTTGCCTGCCGCGGCAGTGCTCCTCGCGATCGAGGTCGTCTCACCCGACTCGCTGTCCCGTGACCGTGAGGCCAAGCCCCTCAAGTACGCCCGTGCCGGCATCCCGCACTACTGGCGGGTCGAGAACAACGGCGGCTCGGCCGTCGTCTATGTCTTCGAGCGGGAACCGGCCAGCGGCCAGTACACCAGCACCGGCATCTTCCACGACCGGATGAAGGTCTCGGTCCCCTTCGTCGTCGATCTGGATCTCACCGAGATCGCACCCCGGCGCAGGCACGCCCCCCGCCCCTGAGACCGGACGCGCGTGGGCCCGACATCCCCCACGGATGTCGGGCCCACGCGCATTTCACGCGGTGATCAGCGCACGAACACGCCCGCGCTGCTCGCCAGGTCCAGGAAGTACTGCGGGGCCACGCCGAGGACCAGCGTCACCACCACTCCCATGCCGATGGCCATCATCGTCATCGCCGACGGCACGGCGACGGTGGGGCCGTCCGCCTTCGGCTCGCTGAAGAACATCAGCACGATCACCCGGATGTAGAAGAACGCGGCGATCGCGGACGAGATCACACCGACCACGACCAGCGCGCCGGCGCCTCCTTCGGCCGCGGCCTTGAACACCGCGAACTTGCCGGAGAAGCCGGAGGTCAGCGGAATCCCGGCGAAGGCCAGCAGGAAGACCGCGAACACGGCGGCCACCAGCGGCGAACGCCTGCCGAGACCGGCCCACTTGGAGAGGTGGGTGGCCTCACCGCCCGCGTCGCGCACCAGGGTGACCACGGCGAACGCACCGATCGTCACGAACGAGTACGCGCCCAGGTAGAACAGCACCGACGAGATGCCGTCGGGCGTCAACGCGATCACACCGGCCAGGATGAAGCCGGCGTGGGCGATCGACGAGTAGGCCAGCAGCCGCTTGATGTCCGTCTGGGTGATGGCGACGATCGCACCACCGAGCATGGTGATGATCGCGACGCCCCACATGACCGGGCGCCAGTCCCAACTCATGCCCGGCAGGACCACGTACAGCAGTCGCAGCAGGGCACCGAAGGCAGCCACTTTGGTGGCCGCGGCCATGAAGCCGGTCACCGGTGTGGGTGCGCCCTGGTAGACGTCCGGGGTCCACATGTGGAACGGCACCGCGCCGACCTTGAACAGCAGGCCCATCAGGATCATGGCGCTACCGATGAGCAGCAGTGCGTCATTGCCCATGGTGTCCGCGAGGACCGGGTCGATGGTGCGGATGCTGCCGTCGACGACATCGGCGATCTTGGCGTACGAGACGGAGCCCGCGTATCCGTAGACCAGGGCGATCCCGAACAGCAGGAACGCCGAGGAGAACGCGCCCAGCAGGAAGTACTTCACGGCTGCTTCCTGTGACATCAGCCGCTTGCGGCGGGCCAGTGCGCACAGGAGGTAGAGCGGGAGCGAGAAGACTTCCAGGGCGATGAAGAGGGTCAGCAGATCGTTCGCCGCGGGGAAGACCAGCAGGCCCGCGATGGCGAAGAGGGTCAGCGGGTAGACCTCGGTGATGGTGAATCCGGCCCGGACCGCGGACTTCTCGTTGTCGCTGCCGGGCACGGCCGCGCCCTGGGCGGCGAAGGCGTCGATCTGGTGGCCGTTCACCTCGGGGTCGAGCTTGCGCTCGGCGAAGGTGAAGATCGCCACCAGCGAAGCCAGCAGGATCGTCCCTTGCAGGAAGAGCGTCGGTCCGTCGATGGCGATGGCGCCCATGGCGGCGATCCGCACCTTGGTGGTGCCGTAGCCGGCCTCGGCGAGGCCGAGGACCGCCGCGAAGGAGGCCACGATCGCCAGGACGGTGAGGAAGACCTGGGCGTGGTACCGCGCCTTGCGCGGCATGAACGCCTCGATCAGCAGCCCCACGATCGCCGCTCCCACGACGATCAGTACGGGGGCGAGTTGGGCGTACTCGATGTCGGGGGCCTTGATCTGGTCGATCGGACCGGCCGCCGTTGTCCACAGGCTGTGGACACCTGTAGCACTCACTTGGCTGCCTCCACCTCGGGCCGGGGGTCCTTCTTCTCCACGTCGGACATGGTGTGCTCGACCGCGGGGTTGACGATGTCCGTCAGCGGCTTCGGGAAGACGCCGAAGAACAGCAGCAGCGCGATCAGCGGGGTGACGACGACCAGCTCACGCACCCTGAGGTCGGGCATCCCCTGGATCTCGGCCTTCACCGGCCCGGTCATCGTCCGCTGGTAGAGGACGAGGACGTAGAGCGCGGCGAGCACGATGCCCGAGGTGGCGATGATGCCCGCCACCGGATAGCGGGCGAAGGTGCCGACGAGGACCAGGAACTCACTGACGAACGGTGACAGTCCCGGCAGGGACAGGGTCGCCAGACCGCCGATGAGGAAGGTGCCCGCCAGCACGGGTGCGACCTTCTGCACTCCGCCGTAGTCCGCGATGAGCCGCGAGCCGCGACGGGTGATCAGGAAGCCGGCGACCAGCATCAGGGCGGCCGTCGAGATCCCGTGGTTGACCATGTAGAGCGTCGCACCCGACTGCCCCTGGGAGGTCATCGCGAAGATGCCCAGGATGATGAAGCCGAAGTGCGAGATCGAGGCATAGGCGACCAGGCGTTTGATGTCTCGCTGGCCGACCGCGAGCAGCGCCCCGTACACGATGCTGATCAGCGCCAGGACGATGATGACCGGGGTGGCCCACTTCGATGCCTCCGGGAAGAGCTGGAGGCAGAAGCGCAGCATCGCGAAGGTGCCGACCTTGTCCACGACCGCGGTGATCAGGACGGCGACCGGTGCGGTCGCCTCTCCCATCGCGTTCGGCAGCCAGGTGTGCAGCGGCCATAGTGGCGCCTTGATCGCGAAGGCGAAGAAGAAGCCGAGGAACAGCAGCCGCTCGGTGTTGGTGGCCATGTCGAGTTCGCCGCTCGCCCGGGCCGCGGCGATCTCGGAGAGCGAGAAGCTCCCCGCGACGACGTAGAGCCCGATGACCGCCGCCAGCATGATCAGTCCGCCGACGAGGTTGTAGAGGAGGAACTTGACCGCCGCGTACGAGCGTTGGGTGGCCGCCGCCGCGTCACTGCCGGAGTGTGCCCGGTCCCCGAAGCCTCCGATGAGGAAGTACATCGGGATCAGCATGGCTTCGAAGAGGATGTAGAAGAGGAAGACGTCGGTGGCCTCGAAGGAGAGGATCACCATCGCTTCCACCATCAGGATCAGGGCGAAGAAGCCCTGGGTGGGACGCCAACGGGAGCTGGAGTTCTCCAGCGGGTCGGCGTCGTGCCAGCCGGCGAGGATCACGAAGGGCACCAGCAGCGCGGTGAGCGCGATGAGGACGACTCCGATGCCGTCCACGCCGAGCTCGTAGCGGACGCCGAAGTCCTTGATCCAGGAGTGCGATTCGGTGAGCTGGTAGCGATCGCCACCGGGCTCGAACCGCACGACGACCAGCGCGGCCAGTACGAAGGTGGCGAGCGAGAACCCGAGCGCCATCCACTTGGCCGTGGTCCTGCGCGCTGCGGGAACGGCGGCCGTGGCGATCGCACCGATTGCCGGGAGCGCCGCTGTCGCCGTGAGGAGCGGGAAGGACATGTCAGTTACACCGCCCTCATCAGCAGGGTCGCGGCGATCAGCACCGCCGTACCTCCGAACATCGAGACGGCGTACGAGCGGGCGTAGCCGTTTTGGAGCTTGCGCAGTCGGCCCGAGAGCCCGCCGACCGAGGCGGCCGTGCCGTTGACCACGCCGTCGACCAGGGTGTGGTCGACGTAGACGAGCGAGCGGGTGAGGTGTTCGCCGCCGCGGACCAGGACCACGTGGTTGAAGTCGTCCTGGAGCAGATCGCGGCGGGCGGCGCGGGTGAGCACCGAGCCGCGGGGGGCGACGACCGGAACGGGCCGGGACTTGCGCCCGTACATCACCCAGGCGATCGAGACACCGATCAGCAGGGCGACGACGGTCGCTCCGGTGACGGTGGTGGCGCTGATCGGCGCATGGCCGTGGTCCCAACCGGTGACCGGTTCGAGCCAGTTGAGGAAGCGGTCGCCGATGCCGAAGATGCCGCCCGCGAAGACCGAGCCGAAGGCCAGGATGATCATGGGGATGGTCATGGACTTCGGGGACTCGTGCGGATGGGGCAGATGCCCTTCGGCGTCCGGCTGCCAGCGCTTCTCACCGAAGAAGGTCATCAGCATCACGCGCGTCATGTAGAACGCGGTGATCGCGGCGCCCAACAGGGTGATGGAGCCGAGGATCCAGCCCTCGGTGCCGCCCTTGGCGAAGGCCGCCTCGATGATCATGTCCTTGGAGAAGAAGCCGGACAGGCCCGGGAAGCCGATGATGGCGAGGTAGCCCAGTCCGAAGGTGACGAAGGTGACCGGCATGTGTTTCCGCAGGCCACCGTACTTGCGCATGTCGACCTCGTCGTTCATGCCGTGCATGACCGAACCGGCACCGAGGAACAGGCCGGCCTTGAAGAAGCCGTGCGTCACCAGGTGCATGATCGCGAAGACATAGCCGATGGGCCCGAGGCCAGCAGCCAGGATCATGTAGCCGATCTGCGACATCGTCGAGCCGGCCAGCGCCTTCTTGATGTCGTCCTTGGCGCAACCGACGATCGCACCGAACATCAGCGTGACCGCACCGACGATGACGACGACCAACTGTGCGTCGGGCGCGGCGTTGAAGATCGCCCCCGACCGCACGATGAGGTAGACGCCCGCGGTGACCATGGTGGCCGCGTGGATCAGGGCGGAGACCGGGGTCGGGCCCTCCATCGCGTCCCCCAGCCAGGACTGGAGCGGCACCTGCGCCGACTTGCCGCAGGCGGCCAGCAGCAGCATCAGACCGATCGCGGTGAGCATGCCCTCGCTGGTCTCGCCGACCGACCCGAGGACCGGCCCGAAGGCGAAGGTCCCGAAGGTGGTGAACATCAGCATGATCGCGATGGACAGGCCGATGTCACCGACGCGGTTGACGAGGAACGCCTTCTTCGCCGCGGTCGCCGCACTCGGCTTGTGCTGCCAGAAGCCGATCAGGAGGTACGAGGCGAGGCCGACGCCCTCCCAGCCGAAGTACAGCAGCAGGTAGTTGTCCGCGAGGACCAGCAGCAGCATCGCCGCGAGGAAGAGGTTCAGATAGCCGAAGAAGCGGCGGCGCCGCTCGTCGTGCTCCATGTACCCGATGGAGTAGACGTGGATCAGGGTGCCCACGCCGGTGATCAGCAGGACGAACGTCATCGAGAGCTGGTCGAGCTGGAAGGCGATGTCGGCCTGGAAGCCGCCGACGTCGATCCAGGTGAACAGCTTCTGGTGCAGGGCCCGTTCGTCGGCGCTCTTGGTGAGCATGTCGATGAACAGCACCGCACCGATGAGGAACGAGGTGCCGGAGAGTGCGGTGCCCAGCAGATGGCCGGTGCGATCGAGTCGTCGCCCGCCGCACAGCAGCACCGCCGCTCCGAGCAGTGGCGCCGCGATGAGCAGCGCAATGAGATTTTCCACGGATCAGTCAGCCCCTCACAGCTTCATCAGGCTGGCGTCGTCGACCGAGGCCGAGTGGCGGGAACGGAACAGCGACACGATGATCGCCAGCCCGACCACGACTTCTGCGGCGGCGACGACCATCGTGAAGAAGGCGATGATCTGGCCGTCGAGGTTGCCGTGCATCCGGGAGAAGGTGACGAGCGCGAGATTGCAGGCGTTGAGCATGAGCTCGATGCACATGAACACGACGATGGCGTTGCGTCGCAGGAGCACACCGGCCGCGCCGATGGTGAACAGCAGGGCGGCGAGATAGAGGTAGTTGACCGGATTCACCGTGTGGCCTCCTCTTCGTCCCGGTCGGGTGCGGCGCCGTCACTCCGGTCCGCATCCGCCCCGCCGCCCTCACGGGCGAGCCCCTTGCGCCCGAGCCGCTCCTCGGAGCGCTGTTCGAGGGCCTTGAGGTCGTCCAGCGCCTGCTGGGAGACATCGCGGATCTGGCCGCGATCCCGCAGGGTCTTGCTGACGGTGAGGTCGGACGGGGTGCCGTCGGGGAGCAGTCCGGCGATGTCCACGGCGTTGTGCCGGGCGTAGACGCCGGGTGCGGGCAGCGGCGGCAGGTGCTTGCCCTCGCGGACCCGGTCTTCGGCGAGTTCGCGCTGGGTCTTGGCCCGCTCGGTGCGCTCCCGGTGGGTGAGCACCATCGCGCCGACGGTCGCCGAGATCAGCAGCGCACCGGTGATCTCGAAGGCGAAGACGTACTTGGTGAAGATCAGGGCGGCGAGCCCCTCGACATTGCCGCCGTAGGCGCCGTTGGCCGCGCTCAGCCCGGTGAAGTTGTTCAGCGAGGCGTTGCCGATGCCGGCGATCAGCAGGACTCCGAAGCCGAGGCCGCAGAGCGCTGCGAGCCAACGCTGGCCCTTCAAGGTCTCCTTGAGGGAGTCGGCTGCGGTGACACCGACGAGCATGACGACGAAGAGGAACAGCATCATGATCGCGCCGGTGTAGACGACGACCTGGACGATGCCGAGGAAGTACGCCCCGTTGGCGAGGTAGAAGACCGCCAGGATGATCATGGTTCCGGCGAGGCAGAGCGCGCTGTGCACGGCCCGCCTCATCAAGATGGTGCACAGCGCACCGATCACCGCGACCGTCCCGAGGATCCAGAACTGCACGGCCTCGCCGGTGGACGTGGTGCTCGCGGCGAGTGTGTTCAGGGCGTTCATGCGCCGACCGCCTTGTGCCCGGCCGGCTCGCCCTCACCTGAGGTGGCGGCGTCCTGCGGCTTGTCCCCCTCGGGGGCCTTGGAGGCGGCTTTCTGCTGGACGGTGCCGGGGGCGGCTTCGGTGACCAACCCCCGGTAGTAGTCGCCCTCGTTCATACCGGGGAAGATCGAGTGCGGCGCGTCCACCATGCCCTCGTCCAGACCGGCGAGCAGTTGCTCCTTGGTGTAGATGAGGTTCTCGCGGGAGCTGTCCGCCAACTCGAACTCGTTGGTCATGGTCAGCGCGCGGGTGGGGCAGGCTTCGATGCACAGCCCGCACAGGATGCAGCGGGCGTAGTTGATCTGGTAGACGCGGCCGTAGCGCTCGCCCGGGGAGTAGCGCTCCTCCTCGGTGTTGTCCGCGCCCTCCACGTAGATCGCGTCGGCCGGACAGGCCCAGGCGCACAGCTCGCAACCGACGCACTTCTCCAGACCGTCGGGGTGACGGTTGAGCTGGTGCCGTCCGTGGAAACGCGGAGCGGTGACCTTCTGCTGCTCCGGGTACTGCTCGGTCAGCCGCCGCTTGAACATGGCCTTGAAGGTCACGCCGAAGCCGGCGACGGGATTGTGGAACTTGCCCTCGGATGCCTCAGACACCGTCAGCCTCCTTTCCGTCACGAGGTCCGTCACTCGAAGTGTCCGGGCCGCCACTGACAATCAACTCGCGCTCCCGGCGCGGACGCCTGCGCGGTACGGGCGGCAGGGTCTGGCCGGGCAGCGGCGGAACCGGGTAGCCACCGGCCATGGGGTCGAAGTCGGCGTTCTTCGCGGCGGCTTCCGCCTCGCGCTCCTGCTTGTCCTTCTTGCCGCGGAACATGTCCACGACCAGGGACAGCAGGAGTACGGCAATGACCGCGCCGCCCACGTACAGCAAGATCTCCTGGAACTGGTAGTCCTCGTTCCGCAGCGCTCGCACGGTGGCCACCAGCATCAGCCAGAGCACCGAGACCGGGATCAGGACCTTCCACCCCAGCTTCATCAGCTGGTCGTAGCGGACCCGGGGCAGCGTGCCGCGCAGCCAGATGAAGAAGAACAGCAGCAACTGGACCTTGATGATGAACCAGAGCATCGGCCACCAGCCGTGGTTCGCGCCCTCCCAGAAGGTGGAGATCGGGTAGGGGGCGCGCCAGCCGCCGAGGAAGAGGGTCACCGAGACGGCGGAGACGGTGACCATGTTGACGTACTCGGCGAGCATGAACATCGCGAACTTGATGGAGCTGTACTCGGTGTTGAAGCCGCCGACCAGGTCGCCTTCGGACTCCGGCATGTCGAAGGGGGCGCGGTTGGTCTCGCCCACCATCGTGATGACGTAGATGATGAAGGAGACCGGTAGCAGGATCACGAACCACCGGTCCGCCTGCGCCTCCACGATCGCCGAGGTCGACATCGACCCGGAGTAGAGGAAGACGGAGGCGAACGCCGCGCCCATCGCGATCTCGTACGAGATCATCTGGGCGCAGGAGCGCAGTCCGCCGAGCAGCGGATAGGTGGAGCCGGACGACCAACCGGCGAGCACGATGCCGTAGATGCCGACCGATGCGATCGCGAGGACGTAGAGCATCGCGATCGGCAGGTCGGTGAGCTGCATCGTCGTGCGGTGGCCGAAGATGGACACCTCATTGCCCGACGG
This sequence comes from Streptomyces sp. NPDC059256, assembly GCF_042753785.1. Classification (NCBI taxonomy): domain Bacteria; kingdom Bacillati; phylum Actinomycetota; class Actinomycetes; order Kitasatosporales; family Streptomycetaceae; genus Streptomyces; species Streptomyces sp. NPDC059256. Next base: position 30,640 of record NZ_JBHYZO010000022.1, read on the forward strand.
CCCGAAGGGAATGACCGCGATCGCCATGAAGGCGGGCGCGGCGGCGATGATCGGCGCGAGGATGTACACCACCTTGTCCGCGCGCTTGACGATGACGTCTTCCTTGAGCATCAGCTTGATGCCGTCGGCGAGCGACTGGAGCATGCCCCAGGGGCCGTGCCGGTTGGGCCCGATGCGCAGCTGCATCCAGGCGACGACCTTGCGCTCCCACACGATGGAGAGCAGCACGGTGACCATGAGGAAGGCGAAGCAGAACACGGCCTTGATGGCGACGAGCCACCAGGGATCGCGCCCGAACATCGACAGGTCCTCCGCCGCGAGGAACTGGACCTCGGCGATCATGAGCGCACCTCCGGCGCGTCCGTTGCGGCATCCGAGGGTGCCGGCGCCGGTCCGATGCGGACGAGCTCGCCGGGGTGGGCTCCGGTGTCGGAAGCGACTCCGCCGCCCACCGAGTTCAGTGGCAGCCACACCACGCGGTCGGGCATCTCGGTCACCTGGAGCGGCAGTCGAACGGTGCCGGCCGGGCCGCTGACGGCCAGGTCGTCGCCGTTCTTGACGCCGGTCGCCGCAGCGGTGGCGGCGGAGAGCCGAGCGACGGCCGCGTGCCGCGTTCCGGCGAGTGCCGCATCGCCCTGCTGGAGCAGCCCCTGGTCGAGCAGGAGCCGGTGTCCGGCGAGTACGGCCTCGCCCTCGCCGGCGCGGGGAACCGGCCGGGCGGAGTGCATCGGCTCGGACGCCCGCGCACCGGTCCAGCCGGCGAACCGGTCCAGTTCCCGGCGTACGGAGACGAGGTCGGGGAGTCCGAAGAAGACGTCCATCTCGTCGGCGAGCATGTGGAGCACCCGCGCGTCATTGGGTGCGAGGGTGCGCGTCATCTGCTCGGGCTTGAGCGCCGCGTCGAACATCCGGGCCCTGCCCTCCCAGTTGAGGAAGGTGCCGGGCTTCTCGGCGACCGCGGCGACCGGGAAGACCACGTCGGCCCGGTCGGTCACTTCGCTCGGCCGCAGCTCCAGCGAGACGAGGAAGCCGACCGCGTCCAGGGCGGCGCGGGCCAACGTCGGATCGGGCAGGTCAGCCACCTCGACACCCGCCACCAGCAGCGCGCCGAGTTCACCGTTGGCCGCGGCCTCGATGATCTGGCCGGTGTCGCGGCCGTAGCGGTGCGGCAGTTCGCGCACCCGCCAGACCTCGGCGGTCTCTTCCCGTGCCTGCGGGTCGGTGGCCGGACGGCCGCCGGGCAGCAGGGAGGGGATCGCTCCGGCCTCGATCGCGCCGCGTTCGCCGGCCCGGCGTGGGATCCACACCAGTCGGGCGCCGGTCGCGGTCGCGGTCCGTACGACGGAGGTGAGTCCTCCGGGTACGCCCGCGAGTCGCTCGCCGACGACGATCACCGCACCGTCACCGCGCAGCGCTTCGGCCGCCGCGGCGCCTTCGCCGTCGAGCCCCACCCCGCCCGCGAGCGCGTCCAGCCACTCGGTCTCGGTGCCGGGTGCGGCCGGGAGCAGGGTGCCGCCGGCCTTCGCGAGCCCGCGGGTGGCGTGGCTGGCGAGTGCGTAGGTGCGCTGACCGCGCTGGCGATGGGCCTTGCGCAGCCGCAGGAAGACCCCGGGGGCCTCCTCCTCGGACTCGAAGCCGACGAGCAGGACCGCGGGTGCCTTCTCCAGCACGGAGTAGGTGACGCCGCGTCCATCGAGGTCCCGCCCGTGGCCCGCGACCCGGGCGGCCAGGAAGTCGGCCTCCTCGGACGAGTGGACCCGGGCCCGGAAGTCGATGTCGTTGGTGTCGAGGGCGACCCGGGCGAACTTGGCGTACGCATAGGAGTCCTCGACGGTGAGCCGGCCACCGGCCAGCACGCCCGCCCTACCGCGGGCGGCGCCCAGTCCCTCGGCCGCCTTGGCCAGTGCCTCCGGCCAACTCGCCGGCTGGAGGACGCCGTCAGCGTCGCGCACCAGCGGGGTGGTGAGTCGGTCCCGCTGCTGTGCGTAGCGGAAGCCGAACCGGCCCTTGTCGCAGATCCACTCCTCGTTGACCTCGGGGTCGTCGGCGGCGAGCTTGCGCATCACCTTGCCGCGCCGGTGGTCGGTGCGGGTCGCGCAGCCGCCCGAGCAGTGCTCGCACACGCTGGGTGTGGAGACCAGGTCGAAGGGCCGGGAGCGGAAGCGGTACGCCGCCGATGTGAGCGCGCCGACCGGGCAGATCTGGATGGTGTTGCCAGAGAAGTACGACTCGAACGGGTCGCCCTCACCGGTACCGACCTGCTGGAGGGCGCCCCGCTCGATCAGCTCGATCATCGGGTCGCCGGCGATCTGGTTGGAGAACCGGGTGCAGCGCGCGCACAGGACGCAACGCTCGCGGTCCAGGAGCACCTGGGTGGAGATCGGCACCGGCTTCTCGAACGTCCGCTTCTTGCCCTCGAAGCGGGACTCGGCGTCGCCGTGGGACATCGCCTGGTTCTGGAGCGGGCATTCGCCGCCCTTGTCGCAGACGGGGCAGTCCAACGGGTGGTTGATCAGGAGCAGCTCCATCACGCCCTTTTGCGCCTTCTCGGCGACGGGCGAGCTGAGCTGCGACTTGACGACCATGCCGTCGGTGCAGGTGATGGTGCAGGAGGCCATCGGCTTGCGCTGGCCCTCGACCTCGACGATGCACTGGCGACAGGCGCCGGCGGGGTCGAGGAGGGGGTGGTCGCAGAACCGGGGGATCTCGACACCGATGAGTTCGGCGGCCCGGATCACGAGCGTGCCCTTGGGCACGCTGATCTGGACGCCGTCGATGGTCACCGAGACAAGGTCCTCGGGCGGGACGGCTGCGCCGCCTCCGGCCGGGTTGGACGTGGTGACGGTCATGCCCACACCTCCGCGCGGTGCGAGTCGGACTGTCGTGCTCCGCTCGCAGGTCGGACTGCGCCGGCACTCGGCGCGTGCGCCACGGTCATGCGGACACCTCCAGGTGCTTGTCGGCCCACGCGGTGGTCTTCGCGGGGTCGAAGGGACAGCCGCGCCCGGTGATGTGCTGCTCGTACTCGTCGCGGAAGTACTGGAGCGACGAGAAGATCGGGGACGCGGCACCGTCGCCGAGCGCACAGAAGGACTTGCCGTTGATGTTGTCGGCGATGTCGTTGAGCTTGTCGAGGTCGGACATCAGGCCCTTGCCCGCCTCGATGTCCCGCAGCAACTGGACCAGCCAGTACGTTCCTTCGCGGCAGGGCGTGCACTTGCCGCAGGACTCGTGGGCGTAGAACTCGGTCCAGCGGGTGACGGCCCGCACCACGCAGGTCGTCTCGTCGAAGCACTGGAGCGCCTTGGTCCCGAGCATGGAACCGGCCCCGGCGACGCCCTCGTAGTCGAGCGGTACGTCGAGGTGCTCGTCGGTGAGGATCGGGGTGGACGATCCGCCGGGGGTCCAGAACTTCAGTCGGTGTCCGGGGCGCATCCCACCGCTCATGTCGAGCAGTTGGCGCAGGGTGATCCCGAGCGGCGCCTCGTACTGGCCGGGTCCCGAGACATGGCCGCTGAGGGAGTAGAGCGTGAAGCCGGGGGACTTCTCGCTCCCCATCGATTTGAACCAGTCCTTGCCGCGTTGCAGGATCGCGGGAACCGAAGCGATGGATTCGACGTTGTTCACCACAGTGGGGCACGCGTACAGACCGGCGACCGCGGGGAAAGGGGGTCGCAGCCGGGGTTGGCCGCGGCGACCCTCCAGTGAATCCAGCAGTGCGGTCTCTTCACCGCAGATGTACGCCCCGGCGCCGGCGTGCACGGTGAGTTCGAGGTCGAGTCCGCTGCCGAGGATGTTCTTGCCGAGGTAGCCCGCTTCGTACGCCTCGCGCACCGCCTCGTGCAGTCGCCGCAGTACGGGGACGACCTCACCGCGCAGATAGATGAAGGCGTGGTTCGAACGGATCGCGTAGCAGGCGATCACCATTCCCTCGATGAGGGAGTGCGGGTTGGCGAAGAGGAGCGGGATGTCCTTGCAGGTCCCGGGCTCCGATTCATCGGCGTTGACAACAAGATAGTGAGGCTTGCCGTCCCCCTGCGGAATGAACTGCCACTTCATCCCGGTGGGGAAGCCGGCGCCGCCGCGTCCGCGCAGACCGGAGTCCTTGACGTACGCGATCAGGTCGTCCGGGGGCATCGCGAGGGCCTTGCGCAGTCCCTCGTAGCCCTCGTGCCGTCGATAGGTCTCCAGCGTCCAGGACTTGGGGTCGTCCCAGAAGGCGGAGAGCACGGGAGCGAGCAGCTTCTCGGGGCTCGTCTCCGCTCCGGCTCCGGGGCGGGAGGTCCCACCGTATTCGGGTGCCAACGTCATCACTCCCCCTCCTCGGTGACGGGTCCGGCCGGGTGGCTCGGGTCGGAGTCCGAGGTCCTTTGGGGCGCGTCATGGGAGCTGAGGTGCTGGGACGCCGACCTCTGCTCATCGCTCGCGCCGTCCGCCCCGTGGTGGGTGCGGTCCTGCGGTCCGCCGCGCGGGGAGACCACACGGGCGGGGATCGGCTCGCCCTTGGCCAGTCGCAGCCCGATCAGGGACGCGGGGCCGGCGCCGCCGGTCGCGTCCACGGCGCCGGGCCGCTCGTCGGGGAAGCCGGCGAGGATGCGCGAGGTCTCCTTGAAGGAGCACAGCGTCGCCCCGCGGGTCGGCTCCACCGGGCGCCCGGCCCGCAGGTCGTCGACCAACTGCCGTGCGGACTGCGGCGTCTGGTTGTCGAAGAACTCCCAGTTGACCATCACCACGGGGGCGAAGTCGCAGGCCGCGTTGCACTCGATGTGCTCCAGCGTGACCTTGCCGTCGTCGGTGGTCTCGTTGTTGCCCACGTCGAGGTGCTGCTTGAGGTCCTCGAAGATCGCGTCGCCGCCCATGACGGCGCACAGCGTGTTGGTGCAGACGCCCACCTGGTACTCACCCGACGGCTTGCGCCGGTACATGCTGTAGAAGGTGGCGACCGCGGTGACCTCGGCGGTCGTCAGTTCCAGCACTTCGGCGCAGAAGCGCATGCCGGTCCGGGAGACGAAGCCCTCCTCGGACTGGACCAGGTGCAGCAGGGGCAGCAGCGCGGAACGGGAGTCCGGGTAGCGGGAGATGACCTCCTTGGCGTCCGCCTCCAACCGGGCGCGTACGTCGGCCGGGTAGTCGGGTGCGGGGAGCTGGGGCATTCCCAGCTGCACCTCTTGGTTGGGCTGGGCCGGCTCGGTCTTCATCGGTCGACGCCTCCCATCACGGGGTCGATGGACGCGACGGCGACGATGACATCGGCGACCTGGCCGCCTTCGCACATCGCTGCCATGGACTGGAGGTTGGTGAAGGACGGGTCGCGGAAGTGGACCCGGTAGGGGCGGGTGCCGCCGTCGGAGACGACGTGCGCGCCCAGTTCGCCCTTGGGCGACTCCACGGCGGCGTACGCCTGTCCCGGCGGGACCCGGAATCCCTCGGTCACCAATTTGAAGTGGTGGATCAGGGCTTCCATGGAGGTGCCCATGATCTTCTTGATGTGGTCCAGGGAGTTGCCGAGCCCGTCCGGACCGAGTGCCAACTGCGCCGGCCAGGCGATCTTCTTGTCGGCGACCATGACCGGTCCCGGCTCCAGCCGGGCGATGCACTGCTCGACGATCCGCAGCGACTGGCGCATCTCCTCCAGCCGGATCAGGAACCGGCCGTAGGAGTCGCAGGAGTCGGCGGTCGGCACGTCAAACTCGTAGTTCTCGTAGCCGCAGTACGGGTCGGTCTTGCGGAGGTCGTGCGCGAGACCGGCCGAGCGCAGGATCGGTCCGGTGGCGCCGAGCGCCATGCATCCGGTGAGGTCGAGATAGCCGATGTCCTGCATACGGGCCTTGAAGATGGGGTTGCCGGTGGCGAGCTTGTCGTACTCCGGCAGGTTCTTCTTCATGGTCTTCAGGAAGTCGCGCAGTTGGTCGATGGTGCCCGGGGGCAGGTCCTGGGCGAGGCCACCGGGGCGGATGAACGCGTGGTTCATCCGAAGGCCCGTGATCAGTTCGAAGAGGTCCAGGATCAGTTCGCGGTCCCGGAAGCCATAGATCATGATCGTGGTGGCGCCCAGTTCCATACCGCCGGTGGCGATGCAGACCAGGTGGGACGAGAGCCGGTTGAGCTCCATCAGCAGAACGCGGATGACGGTCGCCCGATCCGGGATCTGGTCCTCGATGCCGAGCAGCTTCTCCACGGCCAGGCAGTACGCCGCCTCGTTGAAGAACGGGGTGAGGTAGTCCATGCGCGTGACGAAGGTGGTGCCCTGGGTCCAGGTCCGGTATTCGAGGTTCTTCTCGATGCCGGTGTGGAGGTAGCCGATGCCACAGCGGGACTCGGTGACGGTCTCGCCGTCGATCTCCAGGATCAGCCGGAGCACACCGTGTGTGGAGGGGTGCTGCGGGCCCATGTTGACGACGATCCGCTCGTCGTCGGCCTTGGCCGCGCTCTCGACGACCTCGTCCCAGTCACCGCCGGTGACCGTGTAGACGGTTCCCTCGGTGGTCTCGCGGGGAGATGCGTGCGATGTGCTCATGAGTACGACCTCCGCTGGTCAGGAGCCGGAATCTGAGCGCCCTTGTATTCGACGGCGATACCACCGAGCGGATAGTCCTTGCGCTGGGGAAAGCCCTGCCAGTCGTCCGGCATCATGATCCGGGTGAGGGCGGGGTGGCCGTCGAAGATCAGCCCGAAGAAGTCGTACGTCTCGCGCTCGTGCCAGTCGTTGGTCGGGTAGATCGAGACCAGTGACGGGACGTGCGGGTCGCTGTCCGGCGCGGAGACCTCCACGCGGATCAACCGACCGTGGGTAAGCGACCGCAGGTGGTAAACGGCGTGCAGTTCCCGGCCCTTGTCGTCCGGGTAGTGCACCCCGCTCACCCCCGTACACAGTTCGAACCGCAGGGCGGGATCGTCGCGCAGGGTGCGGGCGACGGTCAGCAGGTGCTCGCGCTCGATGTGGAAGGTCAACTCGCCCCGGTCCACCACCGTCTTGTCGATGGCGTTCTCGGGGACGAGCCCCTGCTCCTCCAGCGCGCCTTCCAACTCGTCGGCCACTTCGTCGAAGTAGCCGCCGTAGGGGCGGCTGGCCGGCCCCGGCAGACGCACGGAGCGGACGAGACCACCGTAACCGGAGGTGTCACCGCCGTTGTTGGCGCCGAACATGCCGCGTTGGACGCGGATCTCCTCGCCGTGGTCGCCGCGCTGGCCCGGAAGGTTCTGTTCGCTCAGTTCCTTCTCGGGATTCGGCTGGTCGGTCATCGCTGTACCTCTTCGGTGGCTTCTTGGCCCGTGCGGCACGCAGGCACCGCCTGCGCGAGGTGCGGCACCGGGGCCGCAGGTACGCGGCTCATCGGAGCAACCCCTTCATCTCGATCAGGGGGAGCGCCTTGAGGGCCGCCTCCTCCGCCTCGCGGGCGGCTTCCTCCGCGTTGACCCCGAGCTTGGTGGACTGGATCTTCTGATGGAGTTTCAGAATCGCGTCCATCAACATCTCGGGGCGGGGCGGGCAACCGGGCAGATAGATGTCGACCGGGACGATGTGGTCAACGCCCTGCACGATGGCGTAGTTGTTGAACATGCCGCCCGACGATGCGCAAACACCCATGGAGATGACCCACTTGGGGTTGGGCATCTGGTCGTAGACCTGTCGCAGGACGGGGGCCATCTTCTGGCTGACCCGGCCCGCCACGATCATCAGATCGGCCTGTCGCGGCGAACCGCGGAAGACCTCCATGCCGAACCGGGCGAGGTCGTATCGGCCCGCGCCCGTCGTCATCATCTCGATGGCGCAGCAGGCCAGTCCGAAGGTCGCCGGGAAGACGGATGCCTTGCGCACCCAGCCCGCGGCCTGCTCGACAGTCGTCAGCAGAAATCCGCTCGGCAGCTTCTCTTCGAGTCCCATTTGGTGCCTCTCAGCCCCTCAGTCCCATTCCAGGCCGCCGCGTCGCCATACATACGCATAGGCGACGAAGACGGTGAGCACGAAGAGCAGCATCTCCACGAGCCCGAAAAGCCCCAGGGCGTCGAAGGTGACCGCCCAGGGGTAGAGGAAGACGATCTCGATATCGAAGACGATGAACAGCATCGCCGTCAGGTAGTACTTGATGGGAAAGCGACCGCCACCGGCCGGCGTCGGAGTCGGCTCGATGCCGCACTCATACGCTTCAAGCTTTGCCCGGTTGTACCTTTTGGGGCCGATTAGCGTGGCCATGACCACGGAGAAGATCGCAAACCCTGCCCCGAGGGCGCCGAGTACAAGGATGGGCGCGTAAGCATTCACCCTCCTCGCTCCTTCCAGTCGTCCTTGACCGCGTGGACCGCACCGGGCGTCTTTTTCGAGCCGCCTCGAAGATCGTGTTCATGTGAGGCAGTTCACAAGCCCGACTGCCCCGCATCCTATGCCCGCCGGTCTGTGATCTGCGACACGGGGTCGGTAACCGCCCTTGTGATCTCCACCACCCGACGAAGGACCGCCAAGCCGGATGAGAGGTGATCTTCATACGTGAAGCGCGCGAGTGGTCACCAGAAGTGACAACCGATGGTGTCGTGGCTGGTGAAAGGGGGTCTGCTTTATCAAGGCAAGGCATGCCTAAGCAAATTCGCACCCGTCGCCGAGGGGTGATAGTGCCATCGCATCACCCGCCCGAAGGGGCTCCTCGGGCCGGTGTGAGCGAGGGGGCGGCGGGAGCGGAGCGCGTGCACGCGTTCACGATCTCGGGCGGACCTTCACGCCGATCTGACGGACACCGTGGTAACACCCGGTGCACGGACGGTGACTCCATCACCACCGAGAGGTGCGCGGAAAAGCGCTGAGGGGACCCTCAGAAAAGAGGCACCCCGCCCGCATTGCCGAATGGACCCCTCGTTACTCTGTGATGCGGTCGGCATTCCCAGGGTCACCACGGGGAGTTGCGGCCCGAAGATCGCAATAAGCGACCACTCTTGACGCGCGGAGATCGCCACGGCCCTTGCTCATCCCTCACCCCGAAGATCGCCGACGCCTTTCCGGCATCCATGCGCCATGGAGCAATTCATCTGACGATCCGTCACTCTCACCGCCATGGCGCCATTCATTCTGTGACCTGCATCACAGGCTTGAATCGCGAGGAAAGCCGGGCTTGGCCAACGGTCTTAACCAATGGTAGGCGAGGGGCAATTCGGACCTTTTCCCAAAAGGGCATGATCACAGCCCTGAACACCCCTGTCCGTATTGCCCGTTACGGCGTCAATAAATGTCGCCATCGAGCGGAGGGAGTGATTCCGCTCGTAACTGTGGCGCAACACACGTTTCTTGATGGGAACCGTATGTGGCTGGTAGCGGTTGTTCCTATGCCCCACACCGCTCACATACCCAGCCACCGGAAGCCCCGCCGTCGTAGCGCCTCCACGATGGCGCTCCGTGCCGGAGTTGCCGGTGGCGTCCTCAGCACCATCGCAGTGGCCGGCGCCGCTGGACCGGCGAATGCCGAGCCGGTGACCGAGACCATCGAGATGCCCACGATCAACCCCGCGGGCCTCGCCAAGACGTTCGAGCAGACCGCTCAGGCGCAGCAGCAGGTCGCCTTCGACCTGGAACTCCAGGTCCAGGAGAACGCTGCCGCCACCAAGGCCCAGAAGGACGCCACGAAGGCGAAGGCCGAGGCGGTCCGCAAGGCGGAGGCTGAGAAGGCCGAGGCGAAGAAGCGCGCCGAGGCCCAGGAGCGCGCTTCCCGCACCGCTGAGCGCACCCAGCTCGCCTCTGTGGGCTCCAAGTCCTCCTCCTCTTCTTCCAACTCCTCCACGGCGCAGTCGTCCAACCAGTCCTCCCAGCAGGCGAGCGGCTCCGTCGGTACGGTCATCGCCTTCCTGCGGGCCCAGGTCGGCGACGCCTATGTGATGGGCGCGACGGGCCCCAACTCATGGGACTGCTCCAGCCTGGTCCGGGCGGCCTTCCGCCAGGTCAACATCGAGCTCCCCCGTGTCTCGCAGGACCAGTCGACCGCGGGCAGGCAGGTCGGCACCAGCAACCTCCAGGTCGGAGACATCCTGTACTGGGGTGCCGCGGGCAGCGCGTACCACACGGGTGTCTACATCGGCGACGGCAAGTATCTGGACGCGGCCAACCCCAGCAAGGGCGTGGTCATCCAGGACCTTTCGGGCTACCCCGCGACGGGCGCGGTGCGCGTGCTCTGATTCACAAGAACCGGTGAGTTGGCCGATGGGGTCGACGGGCGAGGGCCCCGTCGACCCCATCGTCATGTGTGCTCACCCCTCCGCGAACTCCAACGCGTCGGGTTCCAACGCGTCGGAGTACCAACGCTTAGGGGACCGGCCCGGGGACGACGGCGGGCACGCACCGAGGACACGCCTACCGGTCGGACTCTCCGCGGATCGGTGCGGCGGTGAGCCCCCGACAGCTCACGCACGACGCGGTGAGCAATGTCGGTACGGGCGCAATTGGGGCATCGGCCCTCATCCTGGCCCCTCGCGGGCGAGCAGTTTGAACCAGACCGACTTCCCTCTCAGGCGCGCACCGCCGAAGAAGGTCACGCCCCAGGCATCGGCGCACGCCTCGACGAGCGCAAGACCACGGCCGCACTCACCTTCGTCGCCCGGACGACCCGTTTCGGGGGCCGGGGGCAGCGGCTCAGGATGGTTGTCCCGCACCCGAACCACCACGAACTCCACGGCGATGAGCGCCTGTACGCGGATGGTGGGCGTGCTTGTGTGTCGATGCGCGTTGGTGACCAGCTCCGAGAGACAGAGCATCGCGTCATCGCCGAGTTGGGAATGGGGACTTCCCCGCAGGACCGCGGCGAGCCAGTGCCGAGCCGCTCTGGCGGCCGTGCGGGTGTTCGGGACCGCTAGGCGCAATCTGCGCGAACCGGACGACAGACGGTCGGCAGGCGATCGTAAGACTGTTGAGGGTTGCATGGGCATCTCCCGAATGAGGGATGGGATCCGCGCTTCACGCCACCGTGGCCCGGCCGCTCATGGTTCGTGCACCCCTGCACAAGGGCACACACCAGCGGCTGCACTTCGGCAAGTTCCTACGCTGCACGCGGTGCTGTGAGCACCGTATGACTCACAGGAACAAGGTAGCTACCAACCCGCGGAACAACATAGCTCCTTGGAGACTTTCACCCGTTGGGGGCAGACTGGCGTCCATGCCACCAAGGACTGTGACCACCGCTCGCCAGCGCCGGCTGGGCGCCGAGTTACGGAAGATGCGAGAGGCGGCAGGGCTGAACGCCCGCGAGGCCGCGGCGATCCTCGGCATCGATCACACCAAGATCAGCCATATGGAGACCGCGCGATTCGGTGTGAGTGCGGAGAGACTGCGGGTTCTTGCCAATACCTACGGCTGCTCAGACAACGAGTACGTAGCCGCCCTTGTCGCCATGGCCACGGACCATGAGAAGGGGTGGCAGGAGGAGTACCGGGGGATCCTCCCAGCGGGGTTTCTCGACCTTGTGGAACTGGAACGCAAGGCGCGATTCCTGAGGACCTACCAGGTCGCGCATCTTCCAGGTTTGATGCAGACCGAGGACTACGCCCGCGCAATCTTCGAGTTCGGGTTTCCGCCACTGGCGCCGGAGGACATCGATACCCGGATTGCGCATCGCATGAAGAGGGCGAAAGTGCTCGACGGCGATGAGTCTCCACGGTTCAGCGCCGTGATCCACGAAGCCGCGTTGCGCATGAAGTTCGGCGGAGCCAACACCACTCGAACGCAACTCAAGCACCTGTTGTGCTTGTCTGAACGTCCGAACTGCACGATCAAGGTGCTCGCCTTTTCAGCGGAGGGCTTCGCAGGGTCCGGGCAGGCCATCCTGATGGCCGGTGGGCCTATTCCCCGACTCGATACCGTGCATCTGGACTCCACACACGGACCGCTGTTTCTGGACGCCGAGAGCCAACTCAATGCTTACCGCGACCTATTGTCAGCAATGGAAGACCGTAGTCTGAGCGAAGAGAAGTCCCGCGACATCATCAGAAGCATCATGCACGCATTGTGAAGGGTCACCAAAATGCCGGACACGTCTTGGCAGCAGTCCTCCTTTTGTGCCGGAGGTGGCAACAACTGCGTCCAGGTCAAAGAAGACGGACAGGTCATACGCGTACGTGAGAGTCAATCTCCAAGCGAGAGCATCACCATGACGCCGACTCAGTTCGCCGCCCTCGTGCAGAGCATCAAAGCGGGCGATTGGGATCACCTCATCTGACACTGCACCTGCCAACTGGCAGCTTTTTAAGCCGAATCGGCTGGTGAATTGCCCTTGTTTCGGACAACACCGCGGCGTCACCCGTCCGGATTGGTCTCGAATCTAGTGAGGTCCATGTCGTCCAGCAGGGCTTCATGGGTGCGGCCCGTCAGCTGGGCTTCCTTCTCGATCTGGACGGCGGCCCAGCCCGTGAGGCTCATCACGAGCACCCGCAGCCCGTCCGTTCCGTACTGCTCCAGCACCCGGTCCGCGGTGCCCAACGCCTCTTCCGCGATGCGTTCTTCCGGGTAGACGCCAACGACCTTGCGCAGCAGGCCGATCGACATATGGGAGATGTCCGGGGCGATCCGCCCCAACCGTCGGTCCTCGTCCTCGTCCACGTACTCCACGCTAAGGGCAGCGGCCGAGGTGGAACAGACGGTCGACTGCGCCTATTTCGGTGGGCGATCGCGCCCCATCGACCCCGCGGCACCTTGCCGCAGCGGCCCGTACGGCATCCGTGACGGACACCGCCCGGCCGTTCGTGGGGCGAACCACGAGCGGCCGGGCGGTGGTCGTTCGAGTGGCTATGCCTTCGGGGCGACCTTGGAGAGGCCGTTGATGATGCGGTCCATCGCGTCGCCGCCCGTGGGGTCGGTGAGGTTCGCCAGCATCTTCAGCGTGAACCGCATCAGCAACGGATGCGTCAGACCGCGCTGCGTGGCGATCTTCATGACCTGCGGGTTGCCGATCAGCTTCACGAACGCCCGGCCCAGCGTGTAGTACCCGCCGTAGGTGTCCTTGAGGACCTTCGGATAGCGCTGGAGGGCCAGTTCGCGATGGGCGGGGGTGGCCCGGGCGTGTGCCTGGACGATCACATCGGCCGCGATCTGGGCGGACTCCATGGCGTAGGCGATGCCTTCGCCGTTGAAGGGGTTCACCAGGCCGCCCGCGTCACCGATGAGCAGCAGTCCGCGGGTGTAGTGGGGCTGCCGGTTGAAGGCCATCGGCAGCGCGGCGCCGCGGATCGGGCCCGTCATGTTGTCCTCGGTGTAGCCCCACTCCTCGGGCATCGAGGCGCACCACGCCTTGAGGACCTCGCGCCAGTCCAGCTCCTTGAAGGAGGAGGAGGTGTTGAGGACGCCGAGGCCGACGTTGGAGGTGCCGTCGCCCATGCCGAAGATCCAGCCGTAGCCGGGCAGCAACCGGTCCTCACCCGGGCCGCGGCGGTCCCACAGCTCAAGCCAGGACTCCAGATAGTCGTCCTCGTGGCGGGGCGAGGTGAAGTACGTGCGTACGGCGACGCCCATCGGGCGGTCCTCACGGCGGTGCAGCCCCATCCCGAGGGAGATGCGCGAGGAGTTTCCGTCGGCGGCGACCACGAGCGGTGCGTGGAAGGTGACCGGGACCTTCTCCTCGCCGAGCTTGGCCTGCACCCCGGTGATCTTGCCCGTACGGTCGTCGATGATCGGGGCGCCCACATTGCAGCGCTCGTACAGGCGGGCGCCTGCCTTCTGCGCCTGCCGGGCCAACTGCTCGTCGAAGTCGTCGCGCTTGCGGACCAGTCCGTAGTCCGGATACGAGGCGAGTTCTGGCCAATCGAGCTGGAGGCGCACCCCGCCGCCGATGATCCGCAGGCCCTTGTTCCGCAGCCAGCCGGCCTCTTCGGAGACGTCGATCCCCATGGCCACCAACTGCTTGGTGGCGCGCGGAGTGAGTCCGTCGCCGCAGACCTTCTCCCGGGGGAACGCCGTCTTTTCCAGCAGCAGGACATCCAGTCCGGCCTTGGCGAGGTAGTAAGCGGCGGTGGAGCCGGCCGGGCCAGCCCCGACGACGATCACATCGGCGCTGTGTTCGGAGAGGGGCTCGGTCACGGCTGGTTCTCCCGTACGACTCAATATTCGCGTGCCTAAAAAGCACAGGACATGTGCAGTCTATGGGTGAGTGCCGTTCCCTCGACCGAAGGGCTCCCCTATGAGCAGGCTTCTCCCCGCCGTCAGACTGCGTGTGCCCACCGATGAGGATGCGTACGCCTGGCATCGTGTGTTCGCCGACCCGGAAGTCATGGAGTTCCACGGCGGCCGGGACGAACTGTCGGCCTACCAGGAGTTGACCGCACGGCAGCGCCGGCATGACGCCGAGCGCGGATTCTGCCTGTGGACGGTGCTCGACGAGGACGGTGACGTGGTCGGATTCACCGGGGCCCAGCCGTGGCCGTACGCGGACTTCGGACCGGCGGGCGAGATCGAGATCGGCTGGCGGCTGGCCCGGTCCGCATGGGGCAAGGGGTATGCGACCGCCGCTGCCCACACCACGTTGGAGCGGGTGCGGGCGGCCGGCGTGCCGCGGGTGGTGGCCATGGTGGACGCCCGCAACGAAAGGTCGATAGCCGTGACCAGACGGCTGGGGATGGACCGGGTCGAGACCTTCCGGACGCCGGAGTCCCAGCGCGAGGGGTACTGCTTCCGGCTGGATCTGTAGCGCGGATCCCCTGGCCAGTGCGCGACCGGGAGGACGGTGTGCGGACCGTCCGGAACCGATGGAACGAAGACCGGCGACCCGATTCGGGCAGGGGTCGGCCTGTGCCCCGCGGGGCACAGGCACCGCACAGCCTGCGCTCGGGAACCGTACGACCGCCGCGTGACCCTTGCCGCCCGGACTCGGCGCCGTTGCCGTTGCCGGTGCCGCTCAGGCAGGCTTGAATCCCCGGTGCAGTGCCACGATGCCGCCCGACAGATTGCGCCACGCCGCCTTCTCCCAACCCGCTTCCTGCAACATGCGCGCCAACTGGGGCTGCTCGGGCCAGGACTGGATGGACTCGGCGAGATAGACGTACGCGTCCGGGTTGGAGGAGACCGCCCGCGCCACCGGGGGCAGCGCCCGCATCAGGTACTCCTCGTACGCGGTCCGGAAGGGCGCCCAGGTCGGGTGCGAGAACTCGCAGATCACGATCCGGCCGCCCGGCTTGGTGACCCGGAGCATCTCGCGCAGCGCCAATCCGGTGTCGGCGATGTTGCGCAGCCCGAAGGAGATGGTCACCGCGTCGAAGACATCGTCCGCGAACGGCAGTTTCGTCCCGTCGCCGGCGGTCAGCGGAAGCCATGGGTGGCGCTTCTTGCCCTCCCGCAGCATGCCCTGGGAGAAGTCGCACGGCACCACGTAGGCGCCCGCCTCCACGAACGGCAGCGAGGACGTACCGGTGCCTGCGGCCAGGTCGAGGACCTTCTGCCCCGGGCGGGCGTCCACGGCCCGGGCGACGTGCTTGCGCCAGCGCCGGTCCTGACCGAAGGACAGAACATCATTGGTGAGGTCGTAGTTCGCCGCCACGGCGTCGAACATCGAGGCGACTTCGTGCGGCTGCTTTTCCAGGGATGCTCGGTTCACGCTCCCCATTCAAGCAGGGCACCCTCGGTGATCATGCTCGGCGGTACAGCAGTCTGCCGCCCAGAACGGTGGCGACGCAGCGCGGCGTGTCATCCGGTGTGAGCTTCTTGCCCTTGATCGCGAAGACCGCGAAGTCGGCCGGGGAGCCGACCTTCAGTTCGCCGTCGTACACCAACTCGGGGACCGGGTCCCCTGCCGGTGCGGGCTCGCGCACCCGCAGCCCCGAACGGGTCACGGCGGTACGGACCGCAGGGCGTTCGAAGGGACCGGTCACCGCCGTGGTGCCCCGGGACAGCAGTCGTTGGAGACCGCGCCGCGCACTGTGCCCCCACCGGGTCTCGTCCATGCCGAGTGCGACCAGTTCGTCGCCGGTGAGCGGTTCGGTGCCGAGTTCGGCTGCCTCCCGCGGGTCGGGGTGGTAGGCGGCCTGCAACAGCGCGGCGGCGGCCGGCTCCCGCAGTCCGGGGGTCAGCAGTCCGGGCCAGCGTCGGACCCTGGCCCGGAGGTGGGTGACGGTGAGTCCTTCGGGCGAGCCGATCGCCACGATCCGGCCGCCGTCGACGAGCACGGCCTGGTGACCGGGGTGGCCGAGGACCGCATCGGCGGTGTGGATCGTCAGCACGGGGCGTCCGCCGCGCGGGTCGTCAGCACGTCGAGATCAGTTGGCGTTCAGGAGCTTGAGCTCCGGATGGGCGGTGCCGCCCTCGATGGCGGTCGAGGAGATGTGCGAGACGACCCGCTCGTCGACGGGGTCGTTCGCCGGGTCGTCGTGGACCACGAGGTGCTCGTACGTGGTGGCCCGCTGCGCCGGCACCCGACCCGACTTGCGGATCAGGTCGATGATCTCCTGCCGGTTGGAGCGGTGCTTGGCGCCCGCCGAGGAGACCACGTTCTCCTCCAGCATGATCGAACCGAGGTCGTCGGCACCGTAGTGCAGCGACAACTGGCCGACCTCCTTGCCGGTGGTCAGCCAGGAGCCCTGGATGTGGGCCACGTTGTCGAAGAACAGCCGGGCGATGGCGATCATCCGCAGGTACTCGAAGAGCGTCGCCTGGGTCTGCCCCTTCAGACGGTTGTTCTCGGGCTGGTAGGTGTACGGGATGAAGGCCCGGAAGCCGCCCGTCCGGTCCTGCGTCTCACGGATCATCCGAAGGTGCTCGATGCGCTCGGCGTTGGTCTCGCCGGTGCCCATCAGCATCGTGGACGTCGACTCGACGCCCAGCCCGTGTGCGGTCTCCATGATCTCCAGCCAGCGTTCGCCGGACTCCTTGAGCGGGGCGATGGCCTTGCGCGGGCGGGCGGGCAGCAGTTCGGCGCCCGCGCCGGCGAAGGAGTCGAGGCCCGCGGTGTGGATGCGCTGGATGGCCTCTTCGACCGAGACCCCGGAGATCTTCGCCATGTGCTCGACCTCGGAGGCCCCGAGGGAGTGGATCACCAATTGGGGGAAGGCCGACTTGATCGCCGCGAAGTGCTCCTCGTAGTACTCCACACCGAAGTCGGGGTGGTGTCCGCCCTGGAACATGATCTGGGTGCCGCCGAGTTCGACGGTCTCGGCGCAGCGCCGCAGGATGTCGTCGAGATCGCGGGTCCAGCTCTTCTTGGTGTCCTTCGGGGCGGCGTAGAAGGCGCAGAACTTGCAGGCGGTGACGCAGACGTTGGTGTAGTTGATGTTGCGTTCGATGATGTACGTCGCGATGTGCTCGGTGCCCGCGTAGCGGCGGCGGCGCACGGCGTCGGCCGCGCTGCCCAGTGCGTGCAGCGGGGCGGAGCGGTAGAGGTCGAGCGCCTCTTCGGGGGTGATTCGCCCGCCCTCGGCAGCGCGGTCCAGCACGGACTGAAGGTCGGCCTTCTCGGTCACCGGGTGTCACCTTTCGGTGGTTCTCCAGAGCCTCGGGCAAGGCTCCGTCGGACGTTCTGCGGGCCGGTCCAGCCTACGTCAGGGCCCGGCACGGACCATGGCCGGTCGCACGCGCCCCCCCAAGCGGATCAGTCGGTGGTGCGCTCCAGGGTGGCGCGGGGGTCGCCGGCGCGGGGTTCGTCCGAGGTGTAGCGCAGCGTTTCGCCGGCCCGTTTCAGCGTGACCTTGTGGGCGCCGGGGGTGCACTTGTTGCCCGCCTCGCCGTTGGAAGTGCCGTCGGTGACCAGTTCGGTGGTGGTGGCCCGGCGCAGGACGAGGTTGTCGGTGCAGGTGAGGTTGCCGAGGGCGTCGTACTGGGCCGCGGTCCCTATCCGAGCGCCCTGCTTGCCCTGGTGGAGCACGACGGTGAAGGTGCCGGCCTTGAGTTCGGCACCCGCCAGGCTGATGGTGAACGGCCCCTTCCAGGTGCCGATGAACGCGGGCGGTACGGCGTCGCCCCGGGCGCCGGGCGCGGTGGGGGGCGGGCTGCTCGGTGTGGTCGGGCGGGCGGCGACATCCGAGGACGGGCCCTCGTCCTTGTCGGAGCCGTCGGAGGGCCAGAGGTCGGCGAGGAAGCCGACGCCGAAGGTGACGCCGGCCAGTGCCGCGGCCAGGGTGAGGGTGAGGGTGCAGCTGATCTTGCGGCGGGGGCGGGTCGGCGAGGTGCCGTCGGTGGCCGGGGCCGTGGGCCCGACCGGTGGGGGCGTCTGCTGGGCGGCGCCGAAGGCCGGGGGGAAGGGGTGCACGGGTTCGATCGGCGGGCCGAAGCCGGTCGTTGCGGCTGCCGGCGCGTGCGCGGTGCCCACGGGACCCGCGCTCCCGACCCCGGGTGCTCCGCCCTGCTGGCGGGGGTCGGCCGCGCCTTGCGCAACCGCCTCGGCTCCGCGCACGGACGGGCTGCTGAAGGCCACCGGCCCGGACAGCGATCCGGCCGGTCCCGGTGCCGGTTCGGCGGGTTCCAGACCGAGCAGTTCCACCGCGGCGCGGCTGACCTGCTCCACCAGGGCGCCCGGTAGCCATCCGCCGGTGATCAGGACTGCGGCGCCGTCCGGCGCCAGCAGCCGGGCGACCTCGGCGGTGGAGGGGCGGGCGAGGGGGTTCTTGGCGAGACAGCCGGCGACCAGTTCCTTCAGCGGGCCGTCGAGACCGTCGAGCTCCGGCTCCTCGTGCACCACCTTGTACAGGAGGGTGGCGGATGAGTCACCGCTGAACGGGGCCGAGCCCGTCGCCGCGTACGCGAGGACCGCGCCCAGCGAGAAGACATCGGCCGCGCCGGTGATGCCCTTGCCCAGGATCTGCTCGGGGGACATGTAGCCGGGCGAGCCGACGGAGACGCCGGTGGAGGTGAGGGAGGCGGTGCCGTCCGTGACCCGGGCGATCCCGAAGTCGATCAGCCGTGGCCCGTCGAGGGCGAGCAGCACATTGGACGGCTTCACATCGCGGTGGACCAACTCCAGGGCGTGTACGGCGGTGAGCGCCTCCGCGAGACCGGCGCCGAGCGCGCGCACCGCGGGGCCGGGCAGCGGTCCATGATCGGTGACCGCCCGGGAGAGTGCCGGGCCTGCGACATATCCGGTGGCGACCCAGGGCACGGCCGCTTCGGGGTCGGCCTCGAGCACGGGGGCGGTCCACTGGCCGCCGACGCGTCGCGCCGATGCGACTTCGCGGCGGAAGCGGGCGCGGAACTCCTCGTCGAGCGCGAAGTGGGGGTGGACGACCTTGACGGCGACGGTGCGACCGCCTGAGCTGCGCCCGAGGTAGACGCGTCCCATGCCGCCCGCGCCGAGCCGGCCGAGCAGCCGGTAGGGGCCGATCGTGTGCGGGTCCCCTGGATCGAGCGGCTGCATCTGTGAACTCCCCCGGTCGGCCGACCTGTCCGCCTCTGCCGCATTCAGGGTAGGGGCGCCAAGGGCACGGTCCCAGGGGATTGTCCGGCGGTTCGGCGGTGGATGGGGTCGGGGCGGGGGTTCCCGCTCTGGCTCGGGTCCACGGCCCCGGTGAGCGGGCAGACGGTTCTCAGCGGGTCAGCAGCTCCACCCGGACGTCCGGTGCGAAGCCGGTGGTCGTCCCGATGCGGCGCGCGAACTCCTGTACACCGGCGAGTTGCTCCGGACCGAAACGGAAGTCCAGCGTCCGGAAGTATCGTTCCAGCAGCTCCGCGTCGAAGCTCTCCCAACGGGCCGCCTGCTCCGACACCTTGACCACCTCTTCGAGCGAGACGTCACGCGAGGTGAGGAACGCCTCGTGCACCTCGTGCACCAGATCGGGGTGACGCGCCAGGTACTCCTTGCGCACCGCCCAGACGGCGAAGACGAAGGGCAGCCCGGTCCACGCCTTCCACATCTGACCGAGGTCATGGACCTTGAGCCCGAGCCGCGGCGCGTCGTGCAGGGAAGCCCGCAGGGCGGCATCGCCGATCAACACGGCTGCCTGTGCTTCTTGCATCATCAGACCGAGATCGGGCGGGCAGGTGAAATAGTCCGGTTCCACCTTGAACTGTTCGGCAAGAAGCAGTTGTGCCAGTCGTACCGAAGTGCGCGATGTGGAGCCGAGTGCAACGGGCGCTTTGTGCAGATCCTCCAAGGGAACCTGGGAGACGATCACACAGGACATCACCGGGCCATGGCATCCGACCGCCAGATCAGGAAATGCCACCAGCTGATCGGCATTGCGCAGAAACTCCACCAGAGTGATCGGCGCGATATCGAGTTCACCGGCCACCAGCCGCTCGCTGAGCTTCTCCGGGGAGTCCTTCGTCAACTCCAGGTCAAGAAGCGTTCCGGTACGGGCCAGCCCCCAGTAGAGGGGGAGACAGTTGAGGAACTGGATATGTCCGACCCGGGGCCGGCTGCGCGGGTGGTCGGTTGCTGGGGTTTCTCCGAGACTGTCCACAAGGTGAGGCTAGTCCGGTGGGGCCGCTCCGGGTACGCGGGGCCGTGCGCGGGTCGCGCCACAGGCCGGCGCCGGGGGCCATAAGCACCGGTTGAGCTGCGGTTCGTCAGCGTACGGAGGAACGAGTCAAGCGTCCGAGTGAAGTGATCTTTACCTCTACCGCTGCGAACACAGTGCGTGCTAGGCTCGACGCAAGTTGCAGTTTGGTTTCCCTTGCAGTACAGAGCCTGCGGAGCATGTGACCCGCAGGCTTTTGTAGTTTTCAGACTTGTTTGCAGGTTCTGGAGCAGGGCAACCCTTTGGCCCAAGGAGGGCTTATGGCTACCGGAACCGTCAAGTGGTTCAACGCTGAAAAGGGCTTCGGCTTCATCGCCCAGGACGGCGGCGGCCCGGATGTCTTCGTCCACTACTCCGCGATCAACGCGTCTGGTTTCCGCTCGCTTGAGGAGAACCAGGTCGTGAACTTCGACGTCACCCAGGGCCCGAAGGGCCCGCAGGCGGAGAACGTCACCCCGGCCTAATTGGGTCCGGGTTGGCGATCGCGTAACCGACTTAAATAGCAGTACCCAAGGAGCTCCGTCCTTTTCAGGAACGGGGCTCCTGCCTTTCCCGCGACAGTCCGGCCGAGTGGCCCCGGCGCGGGGCACACCGCGGGATGAATACGGCACTCATGGGCCGGGCCCCGCGGGATTGTCAGGACGGCTGATCGGGCAACTCGGGCAATTCCCTCTCGTACAACCAGGCTCGGAAGAACCGGTCCAGCGAACGGGGGGAGCCCCGTTCCGCGAGGGCCAGGAACTGGTCGGTCCTCACCGAGCCGTGGCGGTGCTCAGTCGTCCACTCGCGCAGGAGCGCGCCGAACGCCTCCAGGCCCAGCAGGGTGCGCAGGGCGTGCAAGGTGAGCGCACCCCGTTCGTAGACGCGCTCGTCGAAGAGACGCTCCGGTCCGGGGTCGGCGATCAGGATGTCCCGGGGCATCAGGGCCAGTCGGCCGCGCGCCCTGTCGGCCAGCACCGCCGCGCCCGGGCCGCCCGACAACTCGGACCAGAGCCACTCCGCGTACTTGGCGAAGCCCTCGTGGAGCCAGATGTGCCGCCAGTCCGCTGCCGTGAGGCTGTTGCCGAACCACTGGTGCGCCAACTCATGGGCGATCAACCGCTCGCTACCGCGCCGGCCGTCGATGTGGTTCGCACCGAACACGGACAGTCCCTGCGCCTCGACCGGCACCTCCAGTTCATCGGGGGTCACCACCACGGCGTACTCGTCGAAGGGGTAGGGCCCGAAGAAGTCCTGGAACAGCTCCATCATCTGCGGCTGTCGGGCGAAGTCATGCTCGAACCGGCCGCCGAGCAGCGCCGGGGGCACGGCCGCCCGTTGGGGCACCGCCCCCGGCCCCGCCAGGGCGACCAGGGCGTAGGGCCCGATCTGCACCGTCGCCAGATAGGCGGCCATGGGAGCCGGCTGGTCGTACACCCAGGTCGTGGTGGACGCACTGACCGTACGGGAGACGAGCCGGCCGTTCGCGACCACCGCGTACGGGGTGGGTGCGGTGATCGCGATCCGGTAGCGCGCCTTGTCGGCGGGCCGGTCGTTGCACGGGTACCAGGAGTGGGCGCCGTGGGGCTGGGAGGCGACCAGCGACCCTTCGGCCAACTGCTCCCAGCCCAGTTCGCCCCACTGTCTGCTCCGGATGGGGCGGGGTACGCCGGCGTAGCGGACCTCCACCGTGAACGGAGTGCCCACGGGAAGCGGGCGCGGTGGGCGGATACGCAGCTTGTCCCCGCGGTGGGTGTAGCGGCCCGGGTTGGCGCCGTCGAGGAGGACCTTGCTGATGCGGAAGCGGCCGAGGTTGAGGACGATCTCGGGCAGCGGCTCCCGGGCGACGGCGCTGACGGTGGCCCGGGCCGTGATGCGACCGGTGTGCGGAACGCAGTTCAGGGCCAGGTCATAGGCCAGGGCACGGAAGCGGCGATCGCCGTACTGGGGCAGGTAGTCACCGTGCCGGGGCACTTCGGCCGTCTCGGCGCCCCGGCCGGAGTCACCGTCCGGCAGCGAGGGACCCCCGCGGTTCATGGGCCGCCGCCCGGTGTCGGTGCGGGGAGCGCGCCCGGTCGGGACGCCGGTGCGGCGGTGGTGGGCGCCGGGGTCTCGCGCTTCCAGACGGCGATGGGGTTGCCCAGCCAGGTGCTGTGCGCCGGGACCCGTTCACCGCTCATCACCAGCGACCCGGGGCCGATCACCGCCCGCCGTCCGATCACCGCTCCCGGAAGGACGATGACGTGCGGGCCGAGGGTCGTGCCCGCTTCGAGCGCAATGGCGTCCAGACGCATGATCCGGTCGTGGAAGAGGTGGGTCTGCACGACGCATCCGCGGTTGATGCTGGCGCCCTCCCCCACCCGGACCAGGTCCGGCTCGGGCAACCAGTACGTCTCGCACCAGACCCCGCGCCCCAGCCGTGCTCCCAGACAGCGCAGCCACAGCGGCATGAGCGGGGTACCGGAGAGCGAACCCACGAGCCAGGGCACCGCCAGGCTCTCCACGAAGGAGTCGGCCAACTCGTCGCGCCAGACGAACGCGGACCACAAGGGGTGTCCGCCCGGGGTGAATCGGCCCACCAGCAGCCATTTCGCGGCGATCGCGAGCAGGGCGGCGATTGCTCCGCAGATCAGGAGCAGCACTCCGCCGAGGAGCACCGCAAGGGGTGGCCCCAGTCGTGCGGCCAGGGCGCAGAACGCGACGATCCAGGCGAGCGCAAGGGCCGCCCCGCACATCAGCGGAACGATTCTGCAAAGCTCGACGGCCCCACGTGCCCATCTCAGCCGCCGCGGCGGGGAAAAGGTGCGGGCCTCGTCCGCCGCGGTCGGGGGGCGCGTCAGCTTCATCGGTGGCAGGCCCAGCCAGGAACTGCCCGCCTTGGCCCGCTTCGGCGCCGCCGACAGCACACCGACCAGACCGCGCTTGGGCACTCGACGGCCGGCGGCGGTCATCCCCGAGTTGCCGAGGAAGGCCCGCTTGCCGATCCGGACGGCGGCGATGCGCAGCCGCCCACCGCCCAGTTCGTACGGGCCGACCATCGTGTCATCGGCGAGGAACGCCCCGTCGCCGACCGAGGTCATCGCCGGTACCGCCAACACGGTGGACGCCTCGACCCCGCGCCCCATCCGCATCCCGAGCGCCCGCAGCCACACCGGTGTCAACAGACTGGCGTACAGCGGCTGGAGGTGGGTGCGGGCCATGTCCATCAGCCGCTCGGTCACCCAGGTCTGCCAGGCGACCCGGCCGTGCAGGGGATGGCTGCCCGCGCACAGCCCGAGACCGAGCACCCGGACGCCCACCCACGTCAGGAAGGCGTACGCGACCACGACGGTGACGGTCGCGAGCGGCAGTGCGGCGAAGGCTCCGAGCACATCGCCGAGGCCGAGCATGCCGTCCGTGCTGTTCCTGCCGTCCGTGCTGTTCCTGCCATCAGTGCTGTTCATGCCGTCCGTGCCGTTCATGCCGTCTGTGCTGTTCATGCCACCAGTGCCGTTCATGAACGCCCTCACCACCAGCAGTCCCGGCACGACCGCCACCGCAGGTAGCAGCGAGAGGAGCAGCGAAGCGAGGGCGTAGGCAGCGCTCCAGCGGCGGCGGCGCTCCGGGCGGGGCCCTCCGGTGCGTCGGGCCCGGCCGGCACGGGTGGCGGGCGCCCCCGACCAGCGCTCGCCCGCGGGCACGGCCCCGGTCACCACCGCCCCCGGAGCGACCCTCGCCCGCTTGCCGATCCGGGCGCCCGGAAACAGCGTGGCGCGGGCTCCGACGACGGCCTCGGCACCGACCCGAACCGGCCCGATCCGCAACTGGTCGCCATCGATCCAGTACCCGGAGAGATCGGCCTCGGGTTCGACGGCACAGCCACGGCCGAGCCGAAGCCACCCGGTCACGGGCGGCAGTGCATGGAGGTCGACGTCCGCGGAGATCCGGGCGCCCAGGGCGCGGGCGTACACGATGAGCCAGGGCCCGGTGAGATGGACCGCACCGCTCATCTCGGCCAGCCGGTCCGCCGTCCACAGCCGCAGATGGGCCGGTCCGCCGCGGGCATGGGCGCCCGGGCGCAGCCCGCGCAGCAGCAGCCGGGCGCCTCCGGCCGCGATAGCGATCCGCCCGGGCGGGCTGAGGAACGCCAGCCACCCGAGCCCGATCCACCACCAGGAGACGGCGGGTCCGAAGCCCAGCAGCCGGCCCACGGCGGCGGCGATGACGCTCCAGCGCAGGCCGGCCACCGTGTACAGCGGTAGGAGCAGGGCGAGCTGCACGGCCTGCGCACGGCGCGGGACGGCACGTACCCGTCTGCGCTCCGGTCCGATGGCGTCCGCCGGTCCCAGCGTCAGGGCGAGGTCGTGCAGTCGGGGACGGCGGTAGACATCGGCGACCGACCCGGTGCCGTAGCGCTCCCGGATCCGCGAGACGAGTTGGGCTGCGGCGAGGCTGCCGCCGCCGTGGGCGAAGAAGTCGGCTTCGGGGTCGGTGACCGGAGTGCCGAGGAGTTCGGACCAGTGTGCGGCGAGCCATGCCTCGGCGGGGGTGAGGGGTACGGGGGTCACTGCGGCCGGCTGCGACCCTGCGGTCGGCCGGTCGGCAATGGTCAGGGGCCAGGGCAGGGCGTCCCGGTCCACCTTGCCTGAGGTGCGTACGGGAAGGTCGTCCACGACGGCGAGGAGGGGCACCAGCGGCGCGGGAAGGACGGCCCGGAGGTGGTCCAGGGCGGCGGTGCGGTCGAAGGGGACAGTTCCCGCAGCTCCAGCAGTTCCAGCGGTGGCGGCGGTCGTGGCGGTGGTGGCGGTGGTGGTGGCGGTGCGGGACGCCTTCGGCACCAGATATCCGACCAGCACCGGGTGCCCCGACTCCGTCGTACGCAGTGCCGCGGCAGCCGCCGACACCCCGGGCAGGGCTCGCAGCGCCGCGTCGATCTCACCGAGTTCGATCCGCCGCCCTCCCAACTTGACCTGGTCGTCCGCCCGCCCCAGGAAGATCAGGCCGAGTTCGTCGGCACGCACCAGATCACCGCTGCGGTAGGCGCGCGGCCAGCCCAGTGCGGCCAGCGGGGCGTACTTCTCGGCGGTCTTCACCGGGTCCAGATAGCGGGCGAGGCCCACCCCGCCGATGACGAGTTCCCCGCTCCCGCCCATCGGGACCGGTGCACCCGACGGATCGACGACGGCCAGGGTCCAGCCGTCGAGCGGCAGTCCGATGCGAACCGGGCCCTCGCCGGTCAGCCGGGCGGCACAGGCGACGACGGTGGTCTCGGTGGGGCCGTAGGTGTTCCAGACCTCCCGGCCGGACACGGCCATCCGCCGGGCGAGCTCGGGAGGGCACGCCTCACCGCCGAAGATCAATAGCCGTACCTCGTCGAGCGCCTCCACGGGCCAGAGCGCTGCGAGCGTGGGCACGGTGGAGACGACGGTGATCCGCTGCCGCGCCAGCCACGGTCCGAGGTCCACTCCGGCGCGCACCAGGGAGCGCGGCGCGGGCACCAGACAGGCGCCGTGCCGCCAGGCCAGCCACATCTCCTCGCAGGAGGCGTCGAAGGCCACGGAGAGACCGGCGAGCACCCGGTCACCGGGGCCGAGTGGCGCCCGGCGCAGGAAGAGTCCGGCTTCGGCGTCGACCAGGGCGGCGGCGCAGCGGTGGGAGACGGCGACGCCCTTGGGGCGACCGGTCGAGCCCGAGGTGAAGATGATCCATGCGTCGTCCTCGGGACAGGGGCGCGGCCCGTTCCCGTGGGTAGCGGGCGCATGGGCCGGTACACACGCGTCGGCATCGGCCGCCCCCGCGTCCGCCACCACTGCGTCCGACGGCCGGGGCTCAATCGTCCGCTCCGCTCCGATCACCGCCTTCACCCGCGCCTCGGTGAACACCAGGGCGGCACGTTCCGGGGGGTCTTCGGCGTCGACCGGCACATAGGCGGCGCCCGCCGCGAGCACGCCGAGGATCGAGACATACAGATCGGCCGTGCCGGAGGGTGCGCGGACGCCGACCCGGTCTCCTCGGCCGACCCCGATGGCGGCGAGCCGTCGGCCCAGTGCGTGCACCCGTGCCCGCAGGGTCCGGTAGGTCAACCGCTCCACACCGTCGTCGATGGCGAGCCCATCGGGGTGACGGCGGACGGTCTCGTCGAAGACGTCCAGGAGGGTCCGGGGCGGGGCTGCGGGTCCACCGGTGAAGAGCGCGGGGTGTGCGATGGCGCCGCGGAGGGGCGCGGGGTCGATCGGCGTGTTCGGGGCGACGGTCATGTGTCGCACCGAAGGTTGGCCGTCGGCCAGGGGCGATCCGGCTCGTACCGGGCGGTCCGGAGCCGCTTCGGCTGCATGTCTCGCTCCCGTCCGTCGTCCAACGCATGCTGCGGAGGGCTGCTCCACAGACGACAGACGGGGAGTTTATTGGGCTATGTAGCTATTTGCCTGTTCTGAGGAGGGCGAGCGGACAGTCCGGGGGCGACACATGAGCCCCTCTGTGTGGGAGCCGCCGGGCAGCAGTTCACCCCGGCCCCACATCCACAAGACGGCCCGACACGGCTGTGCAGGGACGAGAGCCCCGCGGCCCATGCGTCGGGCCCGGCTGACCAGCCGGGCCGACAGCCCCCTACAGGACCCCCGGCAGGAGCCCTCGCTCCCCCTGATGCCCGCCCGCCCCAGACGATGTCCCGCCCCACGCCCTGGCACCCGGCCGGACGCCCCGAGAACGACCCGAGCACCAGCGAGCGCCGGACCGAAGAAGCGGCGGGCTACGAGGTCAGGCCCCGCAGACCGGCACGGCTGCCGAGCCCTGCGCATCCCGTGCCGACCAGCGCTCCCCCTCCAACAACTGCCCCAGCCCCACCCAGGCGAAGTTCATCAGCGTCGCCGACGCCTCCTTGACCGTGATGGTCCCGGTGTCGTTCATCCAACCGGCCAGTGACTCGGCCGCCCCCACCAGCGCCTGCGCCAGGGCGGCCATGTCCCGTTCGGCCAGCTCCGGTTCGGGCCTGGCCTCACCGGCCTCGGTCGCCGCGGCCTGGATCAGTACGGCCACGAAGGCGACGATCTCATCGCGCATCGCGGCGACCTCCCGAGCGAACGGCTCACCGTGGGTGCGCGCCTGGCGGTGCAGCACCGCCCAGCCGTCGGGATGGTCGACGGTGTACGCGAAGAAGGCGGTGAGCCCTGCCCACAGTTGCCGATCAGCGGGCAGTCCCGGCTGGATCGCCGACTGGACGGCTGCGAGCAGCGCCTGGGCCTCTCGACGGATGCAGGCGGTGAACAGTTGGTCCTTCGAATTCAGATACAGATAGACGAGCGGCTTGGAAACCCCCGCCAACTGGGCGATCTCATCCATGGATGCCGCCCGGTAGCCACGCCGCGCGAAGGTCCGCACCGCCGCGTTCATCATCTGTTCTTCGCGCACGGCCCGCGGCAGTCGCTTGCCCTTCACGCTCTCGACAGCGCTCATCGTGAGAACTCCCCTCCCCCTGCTCCCCACTGCGCGGTAAGCCTACGTGGCAGGGAGCACACCAGAAGACGCGAAGGCCCTCTTTACGGACGCGTACCGCCGACACGACAGAAAGAGGGCCATATACCGCCTTGACCCGAACATGTTGCTGTCCTTTCTGCCTGTTTGTGGCCTGAGAATCACCGAAAGGCGAACATCAGGACCGCCGCCGATCCCGTCCCGGCACATGCGAAAGCGCCCTGCCGCAGAACTGCGGCAGGGCGCTTCACGCTGGTGACAAGGTCAGGCGGGGACCGGGACGGCCGCCTTGCGCTCCGATGCAGCGCTCTCGTCCTCGTCGATCGGCGACGAGGTGGCCGAGGTGTACGCGTCGTGGTCGAGGATCTTCTCGCGGGAGGCGACGATGACCGGGACCAGGGCCTGGCCCGCCACATTGGTCGCCGTACGGATCATGTCCAGGATCGGGTCGATCGCCAGCAGCAGACCGACGCCCTCCAGGGGCAGCCCCAAGGTGGAGAGGGTCAGGGTGAGCATGACCGTCGCGCCGGTGAGGCCCGCCGTCGCGGCCGAACCGACGACCGAGACGAACGCGATCAGCAGATAGTCCTGGATGCCGAGCTGGACGTCGAAGATCTGCGCGATGAAGATCGCCGCCAGCGCCGGGTAGATCGCGGCGCAACCGTCCATCTTGGTCGTGGCGCCGAAGGGAACCGCGAAGGACGTGTACTCCTTCGGCACTCCCAGGCGCTCGGTGACGCGCTGGGTGACGGGCATCGTGCCCACCGAGGAACGGGAGACGAAGGCGAGCTGGATCGCGGGCCAGGCGCCCCGGAAGAAGTGCACCGGGTTGACCTTGGCGACGGTCGCCAGCAGCAACGGGTAGACGCCGAAGAGGACCAGGGCGCAACCGATGTAGACGTCGGCGGTGAAGGTCGCGTACTTGCTGATCAGGTTCCAGCCGTAGTCGGCGATGGCGAAACCGATCAGACCGACGGTGCCCAGCGGGGCGAGGCGGATGACCCACCACAGGGCCTTCTGGAGCAGTTCCAGCACGGCTTCGCTGAGCGTGAGGATCGGCTTGGCCTTCTCCCCGAGCGCCAGCGCGGCGATGCCGGCGACGGCGGACATAAAGACGATCTGGAGGACGTTCAGCTCGGTGAAGGGCGTGATGACGTCCGTCGGGATGATTCCGGTGAGGAAGTCGATCCAGCTGCCCGTGTTCTCCGGCGCCTTGCCGTCCTTGGGCGTGAGCCCGGTGCCGGCCCCCGGGTTGGTGATCAGACCGATGGCGATGCCGATGGCGACCGCGATCAATGAAGTGATCATGAACCAGAGGAGGGTCTGACCCGCCAGCCGGGCGGCGTTGTTGACCTTCCGCAGATTGGTGATCGACACCAGGATCGCGAAGAAGACGAGCGGGGCGACGGCCAGCTTCAGGAGCCGGACGAAGATTCCGCCGACCTGCTCCAGGGTGTCCTTGAGCCAGCCGATGTCCTGGCCCCTGGCGAGCCAGCCGAGCAGGACGCCCAGGACCAGACCGGCGACGATCTGGGCCCAGAACGGGACCTTGGGTATGCGGAATCCGGAGCCCGAGGGCTTTCCGGGGGTGGTCGTGGCGGTGTTCGCGGACACGGACACACTCCTGTGGCAGGGGAGAGGAAGGGGACGTACGAAAAGGGGTGCGGGGCGCCCGTGCGCGAGGGGCGGGCTCCACCAGGATGCCGGGGTCAGACCGAGCGGCGACAGACCGCCGACATACAGCGGCAGAGATCGACATGCAGGCGCGCCACGAGCGGGGGGCTCGCGGCATCGTTGAAGCGCACTGGTGTCGTCATGCCGAACACGTTAACACCGGAACTTTGAGTACCTCAAAGACGTTCTTTGGGATCTCTCCATGGCCGATACATGCAAGGGAATCGTCCAACTCCCCTGCGCGCCACGGAAGATCGCGGCACGACGAAGCCCCGGCGCGGATCGCTGCGCACCGGGGCGTGTGATGCATGCCATAGGCAATCTCAAGGGGGCGGGACCACGGCACAGCCGGACCACGAGCCTGCGGGACCACCGCACCGAAGGACGCGGTGAGCCCCCATGGCCGTGGTCGTCGTCGCGCCCCTTGGTGAGGGAAGGCGGATGGACCCGGTACTAGAGGGTCACGCCGTCTTCCCGAGTGCGGTTGGCTTCCAGGCGGGCCTTCGTCTCGTCGACCTTGCCGACGATCTGCGCGGACATCGCATCGCGCTGCTTGCGGAGCAGGACGAAGCTCAACGGCGCCGAGATCACCAGGGCCAGCAGAACGACCCAGACGAAGTTCGAGTCACCGAGACCCTTGGGCAGCACCCCGAAGTGGACCAGGCCCGCGACCACCGCAAAGCAACCGACGAAGACGGCGAAGCGCATACCGGTGTACTTGATCGCAGCGCTCGACTTGGCTGACACGGCTGGCCTTCTCTCCTCGTTACGACAGATCGTGCCAAACCAGTGAAGCACGCTCGGTTTTCGATCAGTACAGCGGCAGGAGCATCGTGATGTCGTCGCGGTCGTCGCCCGGCGCCACCCGGATCGCTCCCGGCACCCGGCCCACTTCCTTGTAGCCGCACGAGGCGTAGAACCGTTCGATGCCCATCCCGCCGCGGCAGCCGAGCCGTATCGCCTCGATGCCGTCGAGACCGCGGGCCGCGTCGGCCACCGCCGCCATCAGCTCACGGCCATGGCCCGCGCCCTGCAACCGCGGGTGGACCATCACCGTGTAGAGCCACAACCAGTGGGTCATCAGTCGATGCGTGTTGTACGTGAGGAAGGCGGTGGCCAAGACCTCACCATCCGCGCCGCGACCCACCAGCAGTCGAGTGCGCCCCTCCGCCACCGACACCAGCGACTTCAGCAGCTCCGGCCGGATCGCCTCGGGGGTGACGGGCGGCACAAAGCCGACCGCGCCACCCGCGTTGGTCACATCGGCCCACAGACGCAGGACCCCGTCCCGGAGCGCCGGGTCGACCACCGGGTCCAGGGTGTACGTCAGAGGTGTGTCGTTGGTGTGCGTCAGAGGTGTGTCGTTCATCGGTGCGGTGAAGCTCTCGATCGCTCTGTCGGGAGTCAGACGCGCATGGGCTGCGGCGACTCGCGCCGGTCGGCCTCCGGTCCCGGGTACTCACGGATGATCTCGTAACGGGTGTTGCGTTCGACCGGGCGGAACCCGGCGTCCCGGATCAGGTCGAGCAGATCGTCACGGGTCAGCTTGTTCGGCGTTCCGTAGTTGTCCGCGTCGTGCGTGATCTTGTACTCGACGACCGAGCCGTCCATGTCGTCCGCGCCGTGCTGGAGCGCCAGTTGAGCGGTCTGCACCCCGTGCATCACCCAGAAGACCTTGACGTGCGGAACATTGTCGAACAGCAGTCGGGAGACCGCGAACGTCTTCAGCGCCTCCGCCCCGGTCGCCATGGTGGTGCGCGCCTGGAGCTTGTTGCGGACCTTGCCGTCCTTCATGTCGACGAAGTCGTGCTGGTAGCGCAGCGGGATGAAGACCTGGAACCCGCCCGTCTCGTCCTGGAGCTCACGCAGCCGCAGTACGTGGTCGACCCGGTGCCGCGGCTCCTCGATGTGCCCGTACAGCATGGTGCTCGGGGTCTTGAGGCCCTTGCTGTGCGCGAGGCGGTGGATGCGCGACCAGTCCTCCCAGTGGGTCTTGTGGTCGACGATGTGCTGACGGATCTCCCAGTCGAAGATCTCCGCGCCACCACCCGTCAACGACTCAAGACCGGCCTCGATCAACTCGTCGAGGATGTCGGAGGCCGACATGCCCGAGATCGTCTCGAAGTGGTGGATCTCGGTGGCGGTGAACGCCTTCAGCGAGACGTTCGGCAGGGCTTCCTTCAGTGCGCTGAGCGAGCGCGGGTAGTAGCGCCACGGCAGATTGGGATGGAGCCCGTTCACGATGTGGAGCTCGGTGAGGTTCTCGTTCTCCATCGCCTTGGCGAGGCGAACGGCCTCCTCGATGCGCATCGTGTACGCGTCCTTCTCGCCCGGCTTGCGCTGGAACGAGCAGTACGCGCACGAGGCGGTGCACACATTGGTCATGTTGAGGTGGCGATTGACGTTGAAGTGGACGACATCGCCGTTCTTACGGGTGCGCACCTCGTGGGCCAGACCGCCGAGCCACGCCAGGTCGTCCGAGTCGTAGAGGGCGATGCCGTCTTCGCGGGTCAGCCGCTCACCGGCCCTGACCTTCTCCTCCAGCTCGCGCTTGAGCCCAGCGTCCATGCGCCCGCCTCCCATGTGTCTACCAAATCGGGCTCCCCCACCGTACTCCCCCGTACCCGGCCGGCCGGGGATGCCCCCTGCGGCAGTGGTCACTCCTGTTCGGGGAGGTCACCCACCCTGTTCTCCCACTTCGTGGAGAGGACGATGGTGGTGCGGGTGCGGGAGACGCCCCGGGTGCCGCTGAGTCTGCGGATGGTCTTCTCCAACCCGTCCACATCGCCGACGCGCACCTTGAGCATGTAGGAGTCGTCGCCGGCGATGAACCAGCAGTCCTCGATCTCGGCGAGGTCCCGCAGTCTTCGGGCCACGTCCTCGTGGTCGGCGGCGTCCGACAGCGAGATCCCGATCAGCGCGGTCACCCCGAGACCGAGCGATGCCGCATCGACGGTGGCGCGGTAGCCGGTGATGACGCCTGCCGCCTCAAGGCGGTTGATCCGGTCGGTGACGCTGGGGCCGGAGAGGCCCACCAGCCGTCCCAGCTCTGCGTAGGAGGCCCTGCCGTTCTCCCGGAGGGCCTGGATGAGCTGCCTGTCCACCGCGTCCATGTACCTGGACCTTCCCTTGTCTTAGAACCTTCAGGGGGTGCAGGGCCCAGAGCCCTGCCTAGCGTCCCGAGAATCCAGCAGTGATCTTTTTGGAGGGGAGTCAGTCGGTACGAGCGCCGCCCAGCTCACCCTTCCAACGGCGGTAGAGCCGGTGCTCCACCCCTGCCGCGTCCAGCACCCGCCCGGCGACGAAGTCCACCAGGTCCTGGATGTGGGTCGCGCCCGCGTAGAAGGCGGGCGATGCGGGCAGCACCACCGCCCCCGCGTCATCCAGGCGCACCAGGTGCCGCAGCGTCTGCCCGTTGAGGGGGGTCTCCCGCACGGCGACGACCAGCGGACGCCGTTCCTTGAGCACGACGCTCGCGGAACGCTGGAGGAGGTCCTTGGAGAGGCCGAGGGCGACCCCGGCGACGGCGGCCGTGGAAGCGGGCACGATCAGCATCCCCTTGGTGGGGTACGACCCGGACGACGGCCCGGCAGCGAGGTCACCCGCGGCCCAGTGGCGTACGTCGTCGAGGTCGACCCGGAAGGTGTCCGGCTTGCCGTCCGCGCCCCGGCCGAGCCACTCGCGCAGGTCGTCGCGCCAGTGGGCGTCCCGGAAGGAGATCCCCGTCTCGTCGAGCAGGGTGAGCCGGGAGGCACGCGAGACCACCAGATCCACGCTCTCACCGGCGTCGATGAGCCCCCGCAGCACGGCGGCTGCGTAGGGCGTCCCGGACGCGCCGGAGACACCGACGATCCAGGGTCGGCGGGGTTCGTTCTGTGCTGGCTCCACACGGGGAGCCTATCCGGCGGGGTGCGGGGGTCGTGCCGGCGTCCTCCTCCTGCGCCGGCCGGCCCGGCCGGGGCCCGTGGTCAGACCGTCACACCGTCAGACCCCGCACCACCAGGTCCAGCAGGGCGCACACGAACAGGGCAATCCCGATGAACCCGTTGACGGTGAAGAACGCCCGGTTCAGCCGGGACAGATCGTGCGGGCGCACGATCGAGTGCTCGTACGCGAACGCCGCCGCCACGATCACCAGTCCGACCCAGAAGAACGCTCCCGCGTCCGTCGCCAGCGCGTACCAGACCAGCAGGGCCGTGGTGACGAGGTGGCAGGCGCGGGCGCCGTGCAGCGCGGCCGGGACGCCGAAGCGGGCGGGGACGGACAGCACCCCCTGTTCGCGGTCCGACTCCACGTCCTGGGTGGCGAAGATCAGGTCGAAGCCGCCGATCCAGATGCCGACCGCGAGCCCGAGGATCACCGCGTCCCAGGACCACTCCCCCGTGACCGCGAGCCAGGCGCCGATGGGCCCCATGGCCTGGGCGAGGCCCAGAATCGCGTGCGGGAAGTTGGTGAAGCGCTTGCCGTACGGATAGATCACCATCGGGACGACCGCGATCGGCGCCAGTGCCAGACAGAGCGGGTTGAGCAGGGCCGCCGCCCCGAGGAAGACCACGACCGCGATCAGTGCGCCCGTCCACGCGGACCGCACGCTCACCGCTCCCGTGACCAGTTCACGGTTTGCCGTGCGCGGGTTCCGGGCGTCGATCTCACGGTCGATGATCCGGTTGCACGCCATGGCGAAGGTCCGCAGACCCACCATGGCGACGGTGACGAGCAGCAGGGTCACCCAGTCGATGGAGCCGGCGTCCTGGAGGAACATCGCGGTCAGCGCGGCGATGTACGCGAACGGCAGCGCGAAGACCGAGTGCTCGATCATCACCAACCGCAGGAAGCCCTTGGTCCGGCTCGGGCCCGGGACCGCAGCCGCCGATGCGGTCACAGCCCGTACTCCTTCCAGCGGCGGTCGACCAGGGCCGCCGTCGACGGGTCGGACTCGACCATGTCGGGCCAGCCACCGTCGCGGAGGTATCCCTCCTCAGGCCACTTCTTCGTTGCGTCGATGCCCGCCTTGCCGCCCCAGAACTGCTGGTAGGAGGCGTGGTCCAGATGGTCCACGGGTCCTTCGGCGACGGTCAGGTCACGGGCATAGTCCGTGTTCCCGAGTGCGCGCCAGGAGACCTCGTGCAGATCGTGGACATCGCAGTCCGAGTCCACCACCACGATCAGCTTGGTCAGCGACATCATGTGGGCGCCCCAGATGGCGCTCATCACCTTCTGGGCGTGCTTCGGGTACTTCTTGTCGATCGAGACGATCGCGCAGTTGTGGAAGCCGCCGGACTCGGGGAGGTGGTAGTCCACGATGTCCGGAACGATGATCTTGAGCAGGGGCAGGAAGAAGCGTTCCGTGGCACGGCCCAGCGGACCGTCCTCCGTCGGCGGGCGGCCCACGACGATCGACTGGAGCAGCGGGCGCTGCCGCATGGTGATGCAGTCGATCTTCAGCGCCGGGAAGGGCTCCTGCGGGGTGTAGAAGCCCGTGTGGTCGCCGAACGGGCCCTCGGGAAGCATCTCCCCCGGCTCCAACCAGCCCTCCAGGACCACTTCGGCCTGGGCCGGGACCTGGAGCGGCACCGTCTTGCAGTCGACCATCTCGATCCGCTTGCCCTGGATGAAGCCGGCGAACAGGTACTCGTCGATGTCGCCGGGCAGCGGCGCGGTGGAGGCGTACGTCACGGCAGGGGGCGCGCCGAAGGCGATCGCGACCGGCAGTCGCTCGCCGCGACGCGCCGCGACCTGGTAGTGGTTGCGGCTGTCCTTGTGGATCTGCCAGTGCATCCCGATGGTGTTGCGGTCGTGCCGCTGGAGCCGGTAGAGGCCGAGGTTGCGCACCCCGGACTCCGGGTCCTTGGTGTGGGTGAGCCCCAGGTTGAAGAAGGAACCGCCGTCCTTGGGCCAGGTGAACAGCGCGGGCAACTGGTCGAGGTCGACGTCGTCCCCGCGCAGGACCACCTCCTGTACGGGGGCGTCCTTCACCTTCTTCGGTGGTACGTGGACCATCGAGCCGAGCTTGCCGAACGCCTCGCGCACCCCGACGAAACCGTGCGGGAGTTCGGGCTTGAGCAGACCACCGATCTTGTCGCTGATCTCGGTGTACGACTTCAGCCCCAGCGCCTTGAGCAGTCGGCGGTCGGTTCCGAAGACATTCATCGCGAGCGGCATCGACGAACCGCGCACGTTCTCGAAGAGCAGCGCTGGTCCGCCCGCTTTGTTCACCCTGTCGACGATCTCCCCGACCTCTAGGTGGGGATCGACTTCCGCCTTGATGCGCTTGAGGTCTCCCTCGCGTTCCAAGGCCCTGAGCAGGGAGCGAAGATCGTCGTAAGCCATGCGCCCCAGTATCCGGTACCAGTTACCCTGGCGGCGTCACCGGGGGCCGTTCCGTGCCCCACCGCCTCTCACTGGGGGACCGTACGGCCATGCTCAGGTATCTGCCTTTCCTGCTGGTCCTGGCGCTGTGGATCTACGCCTTCATCGATTGCCTCCAGACTCCTGAGAAGGACGTGAGGTACCTCCCGAAGCTGGCGTGGGTCTTCATCGTGCTCCTCTTCGGGCAGGTGCTCCTGGGGCCCGTCGCCTGGTTCATCGCGGGCCGGCCCCGCAAGACCACGGGCTTCGGCGGTGGTCGCCGCACCGAGTGGGTGGCCCCCGACGACAACCCCGAGTTCCTCCAGTCCCTGAAGAAGGACGAACCGGTAGCGCAGGACGAGTCCGCACCGAAGGACGAGAAGAAGGACCGGGACGACGAGGAGGCATGAGCCCCCCGCCGGCAGCGCACGTGCGAGAGCCCCCGCCGGCAGCGCATGTGCCAGAGCCCCCGACCACATCGGTCGGGGGCTCTGGCGTGGCGGCGGTCGCGCGGCTCAGACGCCGGCGTAGGAGTGCAGGCCGCTCACGAAGATGTTGACGCCGTAGTAGTTGAACAGCCAACAGGCGAAGGCGATCAGCGCCAGCACGGCCGCCTTGCGGCCCTTCCAACCGGCGGTCGCCCGCGCGTGCAGGTAGCAGGCGTACGCGACCCAGGTGATGAAGGACCAGACCTCCTTGGGGTCCCAGCCCCAGTAGCGGCCCCAGGCGTCACCGGCCCAGATGGCACCGGCGATGATCGTGAAGGTCCACAGCGGGAAGACGGCCGCGTTGACGCGGTACGCGAACTTGTCGAGCGTGGCGGCGGCGGGCAGCCGCTCCAGCACCGACGTGGCGAAAGCGCCGGGCTTCTCGCCTGCCGCGACCTTCTTCTCGTACGAGTCCTTGAACAGGTACAGCAGGGTGCCGACCGCGCCCAGGTAGAACACCGCGCCGCAGAAGATCGCGGTGGAGACATGGATGATCAGCCAGTAGGAGTCCAGGGCGGGAACCAGCTGGTCGCTCTCGGTGTAGAGGGCCGTGGTGGCGATGCCGAGGTCGATCAGGACGGTTCCGACGAGCGGCAGGCCCAACCAGCGGACGTTCTTCTTGGCCAGCAGGAAGACCAGGTACGCACCCACGACCACCATGGAGAAGGTGATCGAGAACTCGTACATGTTGCCCCACGGCACCCGCCGCACCGACATGGCCCGGGCCACCACTCCACCGGCGTGGATCAGGAAGGCCAGCATGGTCAGCGAGATCGCGATCCGGCCGTAGAGGTCGCCCTTGACGGTGCCTCCGGCCGCGCCGGGACCGTCAGGGACATCGCGCTCACCGGGTGCGGTACGGGTGATGACCTGGGGCTTGTCGAGAACGGTGGTGCCGCCGCCGCCCTGCTGGCGCACCTGGACCTTAACGGCGGGCGTTTTGGTGAGCGCGGCGGCCGTGCGTCCCACCTTGCTCCGGCTACCGAAGATCCATTCGGTGATGTGGGCGAGGAAGGCCAGGGTGTACACGGCCATCGCCGAGTAGATCAGGACGTTGCTGATCTCGGCGAGGTTCTCGTTGGTAGCGGCGGCGAGAGTCACTCCTTGGCCCCTTCGGCAGACACTGCGGATTCGGTTGCGGGATCGCTCCCGGGCTCGGGCGCGGTCGGCGCCTGGGCGTGGAGCTTCTCTGCCAGGTCGGAGAGCTCCTGTGGCAATTTCGGCGACTCGCTACGGCCGAGTCCGGCCATTTCGACGACGGTCACGCCGTCGGCACCCCGTACCGCCCGC
This sequence comes from Streptomyces sp. NPDC059256, assembly GCF_042753785.1. Taxonomy (NCBI): domain Bacteria; kingdom Bacillati; phylum Actinomycetota; class Actinomycetes; order Kitasatosporales; family Streptomycetaceae; genus Streptomyces; species Streptomyces sp. NPDC059256. The sequence continues at coordinate 68,265 of NZ_JBHYZO010000022.1, forward strand.
ACCCAGACCCTACGGCGCTGGATGAAGAGCGAACCCGCCAGCCCCGCGATCGCGGCGATCGCCCCGCCCAGGGCCCAGCCGCTGCCCGGCTGCTGGGAGATCTGGAAGGTGGCCCACTCCTTGACCTCGCCGTCGAAGGTGATCGAGCCGGCGCCGTCGGGCAGCGTCATCGTCTCGCCCTCCAGCAACCGGGCCCGGAGGGTGTCCCCGTTCTTGTCCTTGAACTTCTTCATGCTGCGCGAGTCGAGTTGGTAGACGTTCTGCGGCAGACCGGAGTCGACGCCCAGATCGCCGATGTAGCCGTTGAGCGCCAGTACCGGGAAGTCCAGCCCGGGGAACTGGGAGAACATCGTGCCCTTGCCCACCCCGCCGAAGGTCGGCACGAAGAACGCCTCAAAACCGAGCTGGGTCTTCTTGCCGTTCTTGTCGCGGTAGCCGTCCAGGACCTTGATGGCACCGGTGGAGGTGATGTTCGCGTCGATGGGCAGCAGCGGCACCGGGTCCTTGAAGATGACCTCGCCCTTGCGGTCCCGCACGGTCACCACGGGCGCATAGCCATGGGCCAGCAGATAGACCTTCGTCCCATTGATGACCAGCGGCTTGTTGACCTCGATGGTGGACTTGCGGTCCTTGCCGCCCGGCTGGGACCAGGTGATGTCGGCCTCGAAGGTACGGGGCGTGCCGCGCTGTGGCCCGGTCCTCTCGTACGTACCGGTGAACTTGTCCAGCGTGAAGCTGAACGGCTCCAGGTCATCCACTCCGTAGAGGGTGCCGGAACGGAAGTCGTCGTACTGCGTGAGCGTGTTGGAGAAGCCGCCGCCCTCGATGACGAGCTTGCCGCCCTCGTACTTGAAGAGCTGCCCCCAGGCGAAGGCGATGAGCATCACGATCAGCGAGATATGGAAGACCAGGTTCCCCGCCTCGCGCAGAAAGCCCTTCTCCGCCGCGACGGCGTTCCCCACGGTGTGGGACCGGAACCGGCGCCCCTTCAGCAGCTTGAGCGCCGCTTCCCGCACCTGCTCGGGCTCCGCCTCCGTGCGCCAGGTCGCGTACGCGGGCATCCTGGTCAACCGGCCGGGGGCGCCCGGCGGACGGCTGCGGAGCTGGCCGATGAACTGCCAGGTGCGCGGGACGATGCAGCCGATGAGCGAGACGAACAACAGGATGTAGATCGCGGAGAACCAGATCGAGCTGTAGACGTCGAACAGCTGGAGGTTGTCGAAGATCGGCGTCAGGGTCGGATTGTTCTTCTGCCAGTCCTGGACCTTGAGGTCATCGACGCTGTTCTGCGGGATCAGCGAGCCGGGGATGGCGGCGAGCGACAGCAACAGCAGGAGGATCAACGCCACCCGCATGGAGGTCAGCTGCCGCCAGTACCAGCGGGCCCAGCCGACGATGCCGAGGGTGGGGCCGGTGATGATCTGTTCCTCTTGCGGCGCGGTCGACAGCTGTGCACCGGCGGCGTCGTCCCGACGCTGCTCCCTCTCGCCCGCGGTGTCCGTCGCGGAGGTCTCAGTCTTGCTCATTGGAGTCAGATCCCCACCGTGAAGCCGTTGGACCAGGTCTGCATCTGCTGGATCATGAGATCCCAGACGCCCGTCAGCAGCAGCACACCGGTGACGATCATCATCACGCCGCCGATCCGCATCACCCAGACGTAGTGCCGCTTGACCCAGCCGAACGCCCCCAGAGCCTTCCGGAAGGCGACGGCGGCAAGGACGAAGGGCAAGCCCAGGCCGAGGCAGTACGCGACGGTCAGTATGGCCCCACGGCCGGCGCTGCCCTGCTCCGCGGCGAGGATCTGCACGGCGGCCAGCGTGGGGCCGATGCAAGGGGTCCAGCCGACGCCGAAGAGCACACCCAGCAAAGGAGCGCCCACCAGCCCGGAGACCGGCCGCTTGTGGATGCGGAACTCACGACGGGTCAGCCAGGGCATCCCGCCCATGAAGAAGGCGCCCATCAGCACCATCAGCACGCCGAGGACCTTGGTGATGATCTCCTGCTGGCCCAGCAGCCGCTGACCGAAGAAGCCGAAGAGCGCGCCGCCGGAGACGAAGACGGCGGTGAAGCCGAGGACGAAGAGCGAGGCGCCGAGGACCAGTCGGCCGCGCTTGGCCTCGGCGAGGTCCGCTCCGGTGACACCGGTCACATAGGAGAGGTAGCCGGGGACCAGTGGCAGCACGCAGGGGGAGAAGAAGGAGACCAGGCCGCCCAGTACGGCGATGGGGAGGGCGAGGGCGAGTGCGCCGCTGAAGACGGTCTCGTTGAAGGTCGAGGCGGCCAGGACCGCGCCGGCAGCTGCGTTCTCCACAGGATCACTTCTCCGCGAGCACGGGGTCGATCAGCTTGCGGAGGTCTTCCTCCGACAGCGCCTTCAGGGCCCGTGCGGCGATCTTCCCCTCCCGGTCGAGGACGACCGTGGAGGGGATGGCCTGGGGCATCAGCGTGCCCCGTGGGAAGCCGTTGATGAGCAGCTTGCCGATCGGGTCGTACAGGCTCGGGTACGGGATCTTGTACTCGCGCTCGAAGGCGAGCGCCGGGCTCTTGCTGGTGTCGCGGGTGTTGATGCCGACGAACTGCACGCCCTTGGGTTCCAGCTCGGTGGAGACCTTGGCGAAATGTTTCGCCTCTGCTCGGCAGGGCGCACACCAGGAGCCCCACACATTGACGACCACGACCTTGCCCTTGAAGTCGGCGAGATCGAGCTTCTCGCCCTCCAGGGTGTCGCCCGCGACCTTCTTAGTCGCCTTGCGATGGCCCTCGGCGGCGGTGGAGATGCCACCGGTGTCGGTGACGAACCCGGTACCCCCTCCACCACCTGACTTCCCGGTGTCCCCGCCGCTACAGGCGGACAGGGCGAGCGCGCCGACCGCGGTGAGGGCGGTCAGCAGGACGGCGCGCTGGGCACGGCTAGAGGTCATGTGAAAAGTTTCGCATGGCCCATTGGGCGATCTTCTGCGCCCCCCTTAGTGCCCGGAAGGCACATAAAAACCCCTTATCAAGCAGCCCTAAGGAACGCACTCCAGCCACCGGCGGGCGCCTGACCCACATCGAGGCCGCGGAGCTTGGCGAGCACCTGGGGGTCCTGGACGTCGAGCCAGTCGCAGAACTGCCGGAAGGAGACCAGTCGTACGTCCTTCTTGCCGGCCATGGCCTTGACCGCCTCCTCCACGGCATCCATGTAGATGCCGCCGTTCCACTGCTCGAAGTGGTTCCCGATGAACAGCGGTGCACGGTTGGACTCGTAGGCCCGGCGGAAGCCGTTGACGTAGCAGCCGATCGCCTGCTTCTTCCACCGCGGATGGTGCTCGGGCGGGCCCTTCGTCGAGTTCTGCGACTGGTTGGCCATGATGTTGTAGTCCATCGAGAGCACCTCGAAGGAGTACCCGGGGAACGGGACCGCCTGGAGCGGCAGGTCCCAAAGCCCCTCCCGCTTGGTGGGCCACACCTGTCGACCGCCGGGCGAGCTGGCGTCGTAGCGCCAACCGAGCTTCCTGGCGGTGGGGAGCAGCTTCTCCTGTCCGAGCAGACAGGGCGTGCGGGCGCCGATGAGCTCCTTGCCGTAGTCGAACGGCAGGGGGTCGAGGTCGTCCCAGCCGCTGTGGGTGCGCCACCGGGTGACGAAGGACTCGGCCTGCTCTATCTCGTTCTCCCAGTCGGCGGGGGTCCAGTTGGCGACCGATCCCGAGCCGCCGCAGAAGTGCCCGTTGAAGTGGGTGCCTATCTCATGGCCGTCGAGCCACGCCTGACCTATGTGGCCGAGCGTCTTCTTGATGTTCTCGTCGGCGAGATAGCCGATGTCCGACGCACCGACCGCATTGTTCGGAGGCCGGTAGAGCGACTTCTTGGACTCCGGAAGCAGATAGATCCCGGAGAGGAAGAAGGTCATTCCCGCGTCGTACTCCTTGGCGAGATCGAGAAAGCGCGGGAACAGTCCATTGCCGACCTCTCCCGCACCGTCCCAGGAGAAGATCACGAATTGCGGCGGGGCCTGACCGGGCTCCAGCGGTACGGGCGGGGGCGGCTGGTTCGGTTGCTTTCCGGTATCCGATGTGGAGCCGTCGCCTATCAATCGTCCCTGGGGAACCTTGGGCCCTTTACCGCTGCCCACCGTCCCGCCGTCCCCTGTGGCCCCGCCGTCCCCACCGAGGCCCAGGGCGCCACAACCTGCTGTTCCCAGCACGGCAGCGGCACCGAGTCCCGCGCCGAGCACGCTCCTTCGACTGATGTCCCGCATATCGATCCCGTCCACACGCCCTCCCGAAGGAGGGCCCCCCGATTTACTGATCACCGACCGAATGCCGGCTACTGAGGGAGAGGACACAAAGAAGGAGCCGGTTCCAGGAACCGGCTCCTTCATTTATGAGGAGGCGTCAGGGAGTACGTGGAACTCCTCGGTGAAAAACCCGAGAACGACCTCGAAACTAACGGAGAGCTACGCACCGAATGCTTTCGACTTCCCCTTCACCGGTTTGGCGCCAGCGAGTAGGTGCGGCGGTACGAGATCACGTGCTGGTTCGGAGTATCCGACCGAAACGATGCGATCGCCCTCGTAGGTGAAGGTGGTCAGCGACGCCAGGGTGCACTGCCGCCGGCGGGGGTCGTGCCACAGCCGGCGCCGTTCGACGAAGCTGCGGACGATCCAGATCGGCAACTGATGACTGACGAGGACCGCCTCATGGCCGCGGGCGGCGTCCCGCGCGTCGTTGAGGGCACCCATCATCCGCACCACCTGCTCGATGTACGGCTCGCCCCAGGAGGGGCGGAACGGATTGGTCAGGTGCCGCCAGTTCGCGGGTCTGCGCAGTGCGCCGTCCCCGACGCCGAAGGTCTTGCCCTCGAAGACGTTGCCGGCCTCGATGAGCCGGTCGTCGGTGCCGACCGCGAGGCCGTGGCTCTTGGCGACCGGCAGCGCGGTCTCCTGCGCCCGCTCCAGCGAGGAGGCGACGACATGGGTGACGTCACGATCCGCGAGGGCTTCGGCGACGCGGTCGGCCATCTGTCGACCGAGCGAGGACAGGTGGTAGCCCGTCCGGCGTCCGTAGAGGATGCCGTCCGGATTGTGCACCTCGCCGTGACGCATCAGATGGACGACGGTGGTGGCCTTGCCCCCGGCGCCGCCGTGCCCCGCTCCCGTGCCGTCGACGCCGCTCATACCGCGGCCTCGGCGGCGGCCCGGGCGGCGGCGGGCAGGGCGGCGGCGATGCGCTCGATCGCCCGCGCGTCATGGGCCGTGGAGACGAACCAGGACTCGAAGGCGGAGGGCGGCAGATAGACGCCGTCGGCGAGCATCGAGTGGAAGAAGGCATTGAAGCGGAAGGCTTCCTGGCGCTTGGCGTCCTCGTAATTCCGCACCTCGTCCGCGGTGAAGAAGACGGAGAACATGTTGCTCGCGCTCTGGAGCCGGTGCGCGACGCCCTCCTTCGTGAGCGCGTCGACGACCAGTCGCTGGATCTGTGCGGAGACCGCGTCGACCGTCTCGTACGCGGCCTCGTCCAGCAGTCGGAGTTGGGCCAGGCCCGCCGCGGTCGCCACCGGGTTCCCGGACAGGGTGCCCGCCTGGTACACGGGACCGGCGGGAGCCAAGTGGGCCATGACCTCGGCACGGCCTCCGAACGCCGCGGCCGGGAAGCCGCCGCCCATGACCTTGCCGAAGGTCAGCAGATCGGGCTCGACTCCGTCCACGCCGTACCAGCCCGCCCTGCTGGTGCGGAATCCGGTCATCACCTCGTCGGAGATGTAGAGCGCGCCGTTCTCGCGGCAGAGGTCCTTCAGTCCCTGGTTGAAGCCGGGCAGCGGCGGCACCACGCCCATGTTCCCCGGCGACGCCTCGGTGATCACACAGGCGATCTCCCCGGGGTGTGCGGCGAACGCCTGACGTACGGCTTCGAGGTCGTTGTACGGGAGGACGACGGTCTCGCTGGCCTGGGCACCCGTGACACCGGGGGTGTCAGGCAGCCCGAATGTGGCAACCCCGGAACCGGCCGCGGCCAGCAGTGCGTCGACGTGCCCGTGGTAGCAGCCGGCGAACTTCACCACCTTGGCCCGACCGGTGTAGCCACGGGCGAGCCGGATCGCCGACATCGTCGCCTCCGTACCGCTGGAGACCAGTCGCACCTGCTCGACGGGGGCCACCCGGGCGACGATCTCCTCGGCGAGCGCGACCTCGCCCTCACCGGGCGTACCGAAGGAGGTACCGCGCGCCACCGCCGTGTGAACGGCCTCGATCACGGTCGGATGGGCATGGCCGAGGATCATCGGTCCCCAGGAACAGACGAGGTCGACGTACTCGCGGCCGTCCGCATCAGTGAGGTAGGGGCCGGTGCCGGACACCATGAACCGTGGCGTACCGCCCACGGCTCGAAAGGCCCGCACGGGAGAGTTGACGCCGCCGGGCGTCACGAGGGACGCACGGTCGAAGAGCGCCTGCGAAACTGGAGCTTCGTATGAATACGCCACGTTGGTCCTGATCTAACGATTCGGGGGTTCGGGTGACCGGGGCGGATGATCTCGGCCACGGGTGAGCAGGGAGCGCGATCTCCTCGTATGACGAAAGGGCATCACCCTCCTCGTATCTGCGAAACTGGGACGACACAGGGAAGGCTCACGGAATCCATGGTGTCAGAGGCCACGGTGTTCCTCACGGACAGGTGTTTCACCTGACGCTCGTGGGGGAGGTCACTGTCACGATGATCGGGTTGCGCGGCGGGGGCTGCGAGTGGTCGGGTGGAGATATGTATCGCGGTGGCGGACTGGGCGAGGGGACTGACGACCTGGGCCCTGACCCTGCCCGTCGGGGCAGGCACCGACGAGGCGACGCGGACGCTGATGCCGCAGGAGGCAGGAGCGGCCGGGTGGGGGTGACCTACAAGTACTTCGGCGCGCCCGATGGGGCCACGGCTGCCCGGGTGCCGATATCGATGCGCCCTGAGGAGCTCGGCGGAGACGAACTCGGCATGGGCGGGCTGTTCACCAAGATCAAGCCGGAGACCATAGCCGCCATGGTGCTGATGGGCATCCAGGGCATGCCGCTCAACAAGGTCCCCCCACTGGAGCTCGTGGTCCTCCACCCGGACTACGCGGTGGTCAAGCTCCCGATGACCGTGGTGGATCCGCTGCGCGACCTGGGCGAGGAGTCCGTGGGCGCGGCGGCCTTCATCTGGTCGACGGTGCCGGATCGGGGCGGGCCCCGAGACGCGTTCACCGTGTACCGGCTCCTCCATGAATGGCAGGACTTCAGCCATAGGCTGCACGAGGCCGGACACCAGCCGTACTGCCTGGTGTGGCCGTGACCGGTGGTGGTCGTGACCGTGGCGGCTGCTCCATTGGCTGACCGCGTCGATTGCTGACCGCCGCTGTCGGTACCTCGTCGACGCCTCCATGCCTCCCTCGGTGCCTCCCTCGGCGCCTCCCTCTGAGTGTCGATCGACGCAACGCCGTAGGGCCGGGCGTGCCGTACTCCCTCTGAAGCACCGCATGTGCCCGCGGTCTCCCTCCGTCTGCTCCCTTGAACGCGAGATGCATACGCTTCACGCACTTCATCCGCTTTGCCGGGTGTTGTCGGGGGCGGTGTTCTTCAGCACTGTCAGTGGGTGCTTCTACCGTGGGGCCATGGGCAACAGCACTGCGGCGGTACACATCGAGGCATGGGCCGAGGGCGATCTCCATCTGCTCCGCGCTGCGAACGCACCGGAGTTGATGAGCCATCTGGGTGGCCCCGAATCGGATGACCAGGTCGTGGCGCGCCACCTGCGCTATCTCCAACTGAGCACGGACACCACCGGCAAGGGCCGGATGTATCGGATCGTGTCCACGGCGATGGGCGAGCCGATGGGCACGATCGGCTTCTGGGAGCAGCAGTGGCACGGGGAGCAGGTCTATGAGACGGGTTGGACGGTCCTCCCGGGGTTCCAGCGTCGGGGGGTGGCCACCGCGGCGACGCTGGCGGTGGTGGAGGCGGCTCGCGCCGAGCGTCGGAACCGCTATCTCCACGCCTTTCCCAGCGTGCTGAACGACGCGTCGAACGCCGTGTGCCGGAAGGTCGGATTCACGGCGATGGGCGAGTGCGAGGTGGAGTACCCGCCGGGCCATCCCCTCCAGGTGAACGACTGGCGGCTCGACCTCCAACGGCCGGACCACGCGGGCGAGGCCCCTTCGACCGCTCGATAACACACATGCCACGGCGGCCTCGGCAATGGCATGCTGCCCGGGTGAACGGACCGGAAATTCAGCTGACCGTCGCTCCTGAGCTGCGGATCTTTGTGCCTTCGGGTCGACGACAGGGGCAGACGGCCCTGGTCACCGATGGCTCATCCACCCTCGGTCATGTCATCGAGTCGCTGGGGGTGCCGCTGACCGAGGCGGGCCGGATCCTGGTCGACGGGGTGGAGGCCGCGGTCTCGCACGTACCCACCGCGGGTGAGTGCGTGGAGGTGTTGGGGGTCAGCCGGCCGCAACAGGTCCCGGGCGCGCCGCTGCGGTTCCTGCTCGATGTGCATCTCGGCACGCTGGCCCGCCGATTGCGGCTGCTCGGCGTGGATGCGGCCTATGAGAACGAGGACACGGGCGATCCCGCGTTGGCCGCGCTCTCCGCGCGGGAGAAGCGGGTCATGCTCTCCCGGGACCGCGGGCTGCTGCGCCGTCGGGAGCTGTGGGCCGGGGGGTACGTCTACAGCGACAGACCCGATGAACAGCTGCGCGATGTACTGGAACGGTTCGCTCCGGCCCTGGCGCCGTGGACCCGCTGCACCGCCTGTAACGGCCGGCTGGCGCCGGCGGACAAGGACACCGTGCAGGACCAGCTGCAACAAGGGACGCAACGGAACTACGACGTCTTCGCCCAGTGCACCACATGCGGCAGGGCCTACTGGCGCGGCGCCCACCACTCCAGGCTGGTGGCGATCGTGGACGAGGCGGTGCGGGAGTTCGGGGGCGAGGCGGCGTAGCCCTTAGAACGCGTAGGGGTCTCCGGTGGCCGGCACCAGGACGTCGTGCTCGTGGTTGCCGGTGTCAGGGTCGGGCACACCGCCGTTCCAGCGGGTGCCGACGGTGACGATCACCTCGTCCTGTTCGTCCGCGGTGCGCAGGTGGAGGACCCTGCGGTAGCCGGCACCGTTCGCCCGGAGCGGCCCGGTGGTGCAGAGCACCTCGCGCTCCCCGGACCTCAGGCATCCGTGCGGCAGGGACTGCGCACCCGCCAGGGGGGTGGAGAGCGCGAGCCGTGCGGTGGAGTCGGCGACGCCCCGGGGGCCGAGGTTCGTCGAGACGAGGGAGATCCTCAGTCGGCCGTCGGTCAGGGACACATGGCCGTGGTGGGCGAGGTCCGACTCGGGGACCACGTCCTCCGCACCGGCGGAGTGGACTCCGGTACCGGCGACCATCACCCCGGCCGCGAGCACGGCGGAGACCGTGAGCAGCATCTGACGTTTGGCATACATGGTGAAGAAGATACCTTTTTGAGGGTTTATCGTATTGATAGTCCCTCAGTTCGGCGCGTCCCGGTCCCTGTGCATGACAGGCTGAGGCCATGCTCGTCGCTCGCTCGATCGCCCTCTTCGTCGTCGCCGCCCTCTTCGAGATCGGCGGGGCCTGGCTCGTCTGGCAGGGCATCAGGGAACATCGCGGGTGGATCTGGATCGGCGCCGGTGTGATCGCGCTGGGCGCCTACGGAGTGGTGGCCACCCTCCAGCCCGACGGGGAGTTCGGCCGCATCCTGGCTGCCTACGGCGGGGTGTTCGTCGCCGGCTCGATCGTCTGGGGAATGGTCGCGGACGGCTACCGCCCCGATCGCTGGGACGTTCTGGGAGCCCTGATCTGCCTGGCGGGCATGGCTTTGATCATGTACGCACCACGGGGACGCTGACGATCACCACGGGGACGCCGACGATGGGTCCTGCCCGGGGCGCTGCCTATCCTGGCAGTCGGGTTCGATCACTTGCGCGAGGAGCAGGAACATGACCACCGCCAGCACCCCCTCCACTCCCGTCGCCGTCATCACCGGCGCCAGCAGTGGCATCGGGGCGGCCACCGCGCGGCAACTCGCCCGGGCGGGCTACCACGTCGTCCTCACCGCCCGTCGCAAGGACCGTCTCGAAGCCCTCCTCAACGAACTCGTCGCCGCGGGCGGACAGGCCACGGCCCACCCCCTGGACGTCACCGACCGACCGGCCGTCGACGCCTTCGCGGCCGGCATCGCCCGGGTCGACGTGCTGGTCAACAATGCCGGCGGAGCGCTGGGGGCCGACCCGGTGGCCAGCGGAGACCCCGCCGACTGGCGCCGGATGTTCGAGGTCAATGTGATCGGCACCCTCAACGCCACCCAGGCCCTGTTGCCCGCGCTCACCGCCAGCGGCAACGGCACGGTCGTGGTGATCACCTCCACCGCGGGTCACGGCACCTACGAGGGCGGCGCGGGCTATGTCGCCGCCAAGCACGGCGCCCACGTCCTGGCCGAGACCCTACGGCTGGAGATCGTCGGCACCCCGGTCCGGGTGATCGAGATCGCTCCGGGCATGGTGAAGACCGAGGAGTTCGCCACCACCCGGTTCCGCGGCGACACGGAGAAGGCGGCCAAGGTGTACGAGGGGGTGGCCGAGCCCCTGACCGCCGATGACGTGGCGGACACCGTCAGCTGGGCGGTCAACCGCCCGGCACACGTCAACATCGACCTGTTGGTGGTCCGCCCGCGCGCCCAGGCGTCGAATTCCAAGGTCCACCGCGAGCTTTGAGCCACCGCTCCGACCGCGAGCCCCCTCGGACACAGAACAGCCGGGCGACCCGCGGTCGTGGAGACCTCCACGGCCATGGGTCGTCCCGGCCTCCCCCGATCGACGGGGGCAGCGGTTGGTTGAGCACCGGACGCACCAGGCGGGGTGCTCGATCAGCGCGGCGCCTCACCCCTTGACGCAGATGACCTGCTTGAGCTTCGCCACGACCTGCACCAGGTCGCGCTGCTGGTCGATGACCTTCTCGATCGACTTGTACGCCCCCGGGATCTCGTCCACCACGCCGGCGTCCTTGCGGCACTCGACGCCCTGGGTCTGCTGCTCCAGATCCCGGGTGGTGAACCGCTTCCGCGCGGCGTTGCGGCTCATCTTGCGACCGGCGCCGTGTGAGGCCGAGTTGAACGACTTCTCGTTCCCGAGGCCCTTGACGATGTAGGAGCCGGTGCCCATCGAACCGGGGATGATGCCGTAGTCGCCACTGCCTGCACGGATCGCGCCCTTCCGGGTGACCAGCAGGTCCATCCCGTCGTACCGCTCCTCCGACACATAGTTGTGGTGGCAGGAGATGACCTCGTCGAAGGTGACGCGCGCCTTGCGGAACTCACGGCGGACGACCTCCTGGAAGATCCCCATCATGATGGCGCGATTGTGCTTCGCGTACTCCTGCGCCCAGAAGAGGTCGTTCCGGTACGCGTCCATCTGCGGGGTCTCCGCGATGAAGACCGCGAGGTCACGGTCGACCAACCCCTGGTTGTGCGGCAGCTTCTGCGCCTCGCCGATGTGGTGCTCGGCGAGCGCGTTGCCGATGTTGCGGGAGCCGGAGTGCAGCATCAGCCAGACAGCGCCGGTCTCGTCCAGGCAGAACTCCACGAAGTGGTTGCCGCCCCCGAGCGTGCCCAACTGCTTGGCCGCCCGCTCACGGCGGAACTTGACCGGGTCGGCCACGGAGTCGAAGCGACTCCAGAAGTCGTCCCACCCCTGCGCATTGAAGCCGAACACCCGATCGACATCGACGGGCTCGGTGTGCAGAGCGCGTCCCACCGGGATCGACTGTTCGATCCTGGAACGCAGTCGGGAGAGGTCATCGGGCAGGTCATCGGCGGTGAGGGAGGTCTTCACGGCCGACATTCCACAGCCGATGTCGACACCGACCGCGGCGGGGCAGACCGCACCCTTCATGGCGATGACGGAGCCGACCGTGGCGCCCTTGCCGTAGTGGACGTCCGGCATCACGGCCAGGCCCTTGATCCACGGCAGCGTCGCCACGTTCCGCAACTGCTGCATCGCGACGTCTTCGATGGTGGCGGGATCGGTCCAGATGCGGATGGGAACCTTCGCACCCGGCATTTCTACATAAGACATGTCTCCCCAAACCCCCCGAAATACCTTCAAAGTCATTGAAACGCAAAACCGGTGCCAATGCCCGCGAAAACCCCAGCGAATCGACATCCACGGCAGCGTGTGCGATAGACATTGTGTCCATCGGCCGCCGTCACGCGGCAACAGCTTTTCCGCTCGAAGGGAGCCTGGGACCGTGCAACGAAAGGCGTACGCACCCCGCCCGGAGGCAAGGGCGTACGTATCGCGCCGCAGGACGCAGGCGTCCCGGTCGGGGCGGGCGGCGGCGCTCCAAGCCGCTCTCCTCGCCGTACTCGCGGTGGGCTGCACCTCCGACAACGGAGCCTCCGGTTCCGCCACCGACGCCAAGGCGGGCAGCGGGACCAAGGCGGTCGCCCAGCCCGGCAAGTACCGCACCCTCTTCGAACCGTGCGGCTCGGTGGGCGGATCCGCGCTGAAAGACCTTCTGCCCGGCGCCGCCGAACTGCCCGACGAGCGACAGCGGGAGGTCCTCCGCGGCACCGCCGGCAGCACCTTCGACACCGATCGACGGGTCAGCTGCGCCTGGAAGTCCGATGACTCCGATGCCTCGCACAGCCTGAGCCTCGACTTCGAACGCGTCGTGTCCTACGACCCGGCCGTCAGCGACGAGGACCGGGCACAGGAGCTCTTCGCCAAGAAGCAACTGGCGGCTGCCGTCCCCGGTGCCCCACCCGCACCCTCAGCGTCTTCGCCGTCATCGGGCTCATCGGCCTCACCACTGTCATCTGTGTCATCGGCGGCCACCGCGGCCTCCACACCCGGGACGAACCCGTCGTCCAGCGATCCCACCTCCCAGGCCACGGTCCTGGGCTCGCGCGTCCTCGACGGACTCGGTGACGCCGCGTACCTCGACGACGACCTCGCCTCGCCCGGCGCCGGATCGACCGCACAGCGGCGCACCGTGAGCGTGGTGTTCCGCACATCGAACGTCATCGCGACGGTGGTGTACACGGAACAGTCGGGCCAGCTGACGGTCACCCCTGACAGCGCCGCACTCCAGGAAAAGGCCCAGCGTCTGGCCAAGAACCTGGTCAAGAAGTTCAACGACTGACCGCCGCGGCGACGAACGGAACGAGGAGCCCGCTCGTCCACAGGCACTGTCCGTGTTGTCCACAGGCTCACCGCCGATGCGCACGATCCGCGTACGGTGGCATCGCCGGCCGGATCGCTTCGGCCGGCCCGGCGGACAACCGAAGACCGTACGACCCACGACTGAAGGAACCATGCACCGAACAGCCCCGCGACTCGCCCGCATACTCGCCTGCGCAGCCGTCCCGGTGATGCTCGTCGCCTCCGGCTGCTCGTCGGACCCGGACAGCAAGCCCAAGGCCGAGAAGTCCTCGACGACGGAGAAGACCGGCAGCTCGGGCGGTGCGACCCTGGCCACCCCGGAGGCCGAGAAGAAGCCCGTGATCGCCCCGGTGAAGTTCGCCAAGCTGCCGGACGCCTGCAAGTCGATCCCGTCGAAGACCGTGAAGGAACTGGTGCCGTCCGCCAAGTCCCCTGCGGGCACGGCCGGTCGGTCGACCGACCTCCTGATCCGCGCCAGTTGCTCCTGGAACGGCCTCGAAGACAAGGGCGTCAAGGGTTCCCAGTACCGCTGGCTCGACGTGTCCTTCCTGCGGTACGAGTCGGATGCGGCCCTCGCCACCAGCGGCAAGCAGCGCGCCCAGGAGTCGTACACCAAGGAGATAGCCAAGACCCGCACCACCGCGGGCGCAAAAGCCATGAAGTCCGCGCCCGCCACGGGAGTCGGCGAAGAGGCCACCACCCTGACCTATCAAATCCGCAAGACCGGCGTGGACTTCTCGTACGTCACGATCGTGACGCGTACGGACAACATCCTCATCACGCTCACGTACAACGGCACCGGCTATGCGGGCGCGAAGCCGCCGGCAGTGGCCGATCTGCTCAAGGATGCCGTTCCCGCGGCGAAGGAGACTGTTACTGCCGTATCGGCCGCCAACAAGTAGCCTGCCCCTGGCCGGAAAGGAACATGCGTTCCTGTGCGCGCGTTCCTCACCCATGCGCCCAAGAACCTGTTCCTTTCCCGCACATGCGCACGCGTGACGAACAGGGGAGGGGGTCGCGGTGGCCGCAATGCAGCTGACACGTACACACCGCATACTCATCGGGGTCGTGGTCGCGGGCGCCGTGATCATCGCCGCGATCGGTTTCGCCGGCTCGTATGCGGCGGTGCGGGATCTGGCGGAGCGCAAGGGGTTCGGCGATTTCGCGCTCGTCTTCCCGATAGGCATCGACGCGGGCATCTGTGTGCTTCTCGCGCTCGACCTGCTGCTCACCTGGATGCGGATTCCCTTTCCGCTCCTACGGCAGACCGCGTGGCTGCTCACGGTGGCCACGATCGCGTTCAACGGCGCGGCCTCCTGGCCGGACCCGCTGGGCGTCGGCATGCACTCCGTGATTCCGATCCTCTTCGTCGTCACCGTCGAAGCCGCACGGCACGCGGTCGGCAGGATCGCGGACATCACCGCCGACAAGCATATGGAGGGTGTCCGGATCACCCGCTGGCTGCTGTCGCCCATCCCCACCTTCAAGCTCTGGCGGCGGATGAAGCTCTGGGAGCTCCGCAGCTATGAGCAGGTGATCAAGCTGGAGCAGGACCGGCTGATCTACCAGGCGAGGCTCCAGGCCCGCTTCGGGCGGTCCTGGCGGCGCAAGGCACCGGTGGAGTCTCTGATGCCGTTGCGACTGGCGAAGTACGGTGTGCCGCTCGCTGAGACGGCGGCAGCGGGCCTGGCCGCGGCCGGCATCGATCCGGTGCTGCTGCCCCCGGCTCCCAAGGCACAGGCCACACTGGAGGCTCCGCCTGCGGCACCCGCCCAGCCCGAGTTGCCGAGGGCACAGGACACCGTCGACGGGCAGCATCCTCAGCAGCAGTACGAGGAGGTCCCGCCGCAGCACGTCGGGCCTGGCGCCCACGACAGTCCGTGGTTCAACGCCATGCAGATGCCTCAGGACGCCTCGGAGCAGGCATTCAATCCGACGTACGTCGAGGGGCTTGAGCCCACGCCGGTGCGGGTCCCTTCGGGCCCCGGCCGTACGCGCCCGCTCGGGGGCATTCCGGGCCAGCGCTCCGAAGGCATGGCGCCCTACCCGGCTCAAGCGCACCCTCAAGCACAGGCCCATCCGCAGGCGCAGGTCCAGCCCCAAGGCCACCCCCAGCCCCAAGAGGCATCGGACTACGCCGCGCAGCCGCACCCGCAGATGTATGCCCAGCCGCAGCAGGCCCAGTTCCAGGACCCCCAGGGCCCGTTCCTCCCGTCACCCGCCGCCCAGCAGCAGAACGGCCACCAGGGCGAGCAGCCCGCCCACCACTCCATTCCGCAGCCCGGGCAGCCGATGGAGTCGATCGCCGTGGAACAGGAACAGGAGCAGGTCCAGGTGCGGGAGGCCGACAGCGAGCCGGCAGAGCTTCCGAACGCCCGGCAACTCGCGGAGGACCAGGAGTTCTACGAGGCGGCCTATCCGGTCTTCGCCTCGCTCTCGCGCGATCTGGGCAAGTACCCGAGCGCCGAGCAACTCGACATACAGCTGTCGGACGCCCACGGCATCCATCACCCCCGGGGTGCCGCCCTGTTGCGGCAGGCCATGCCGGAGTTCCGGCAGCGCATGGACGCCGAGTTGGCCGCCGATCACATCGCCTGAGGCGCGCGACCAGTGTCGGTATGACGATGCATCACACCATGTGCGGCGGATTGCCGTCCCGCGACCGGCGGTCGAGCCGCCAGCTCGCAGCGGCCGACCCACCAACGCGCCGGCTGAGCTGACCCACCGACTGAGCTACCCCTCCCGGCGACGGACGGACCGTCACCAGGAGGGGTCTCGTTTCGGCTGCGCAGCGCACCCGGTCGCCGTGGCGTCGCGCTCCGGGCGCGTCACCGTGACATCGCACTCCGAGTGAAAGGGCCGTCGACGAATCCGTACGGTCTCCCGACCCGGTCCGCTGCTCGGCCTCCGTGTCACCCCTTCTCCTTCTTGCGTGCCGTCTCCCCCATGAACGCGATGGCCGCGCCCACCAGGAAGAGCGCGAGGTACCCGCCGACGGGGATGTCCCACCAGAGATGGACGAAGCCCCACGGGTTCTCGCCGAATATCTGGCCCGCCGCTCCGAGTACGCCCTGGATGGCGGCGATCCAGCCGATGGTGAGGAGGATTTCGTTCTTCATGTCTCCACGGTCCTCCGCGCCCGCTCCCGTTGCGTCATGCGCACGGGGGAATGGACGGTAGCCCGAAGGATGCAGTGGACATGGGCTGCAGTGGACATGGGGGGCAAGAACGCTCGCACCGAGTCCCGGCCGCGCACCGCACGGGCCACTGGGACGGGAAAGGGCCGGGTGCTCCTCCCGAAGGACGAGCACCCGGCCCCGACTGTCACCCGCTATGGGCGGAGATCAGGCTCCCAGCAGGGTCCGGACTCGGTCCGCACCCACCGCAAGCAGCAGCGTGGGCAGGCGCGGGCCCGTCTCCCGGGTCACCAGCAGCCGGTACAGCAGGGCGAAGAAGGAGCGCTGCGCCGCCTTCAGCTCCGGTGTCGGCTTGGCATCCGGCTCCAGGCCGGCCATCACCTTCGGCACCCCGTAGACGAGGGTGGTCAGACCGTCCAGGGACCAGTGTGAGTCGAGGCCCTCCAGCAGCAGCCTCAGCGACTCGCGACCGTCGTCGTCGAGCGACTTCAGCAGCTCGGTGTCCGGCTCCGAGCGCACGATGGTGCGCGCGTCGGCCGGAACCTGGCTGGTGATCCAGTTCTCGGCGCGATCCAGCCGGGGCCGCGCCTCGTCCAGCGAGGTCAGCGGGTCGTCCGGGTCGAGCTCACGCAGGATGCGCACGGTCTGCTCGTCGTGGCCGGCGGTGATGTCCACGACGGAGGCCAGCGTCCGGTACGGCAGGGGCCTCGGCGTGGCCGGCAGCGGGCCGGCAGCGGTGCCCACCGCACGGGTGTAAGCGGCCACGTCGGCGGGCAGCGCGGACCCGTCGGCCACCTTCGTGCCGAGCTTGTCCCACTCGTCGTACAGCCGCTGGATCTCCTGGTCGAAGGCGATCTTGAACGACTGGTTGGGCCGCCTGCGTGCGTACAGCCAGCGCAACAGCGGTGCTTCCATGATCTTCAGCGCATCTGCCGGGGTGGGCACCCCACCGCGCGACGACGACATCTTCGCCATGCCGGAGATTCCGACGAAGGCGTACATCGGTCCGATCGGCTGCTGACCACCGAAGATGCTGTCGACGATCTCGCCGCCGACCTGGAAGGACGAGCCGGGCGACGAGTGGTCGACCCCGCTCGGCTCGAAGATGACCCCCTCGTAGGCCCAGCGCATCGGCCAGTCGACCTTCCACACCAGCTTTCCGCGGTTGAACTCGCTCAGCCGGACGGTCTCCGAGAAGCCGCACGCCGTACACGTGTACACCAGCTCGGTGCTCTCGTCGTCGTACGCGGTGACGGTGGTCAGGTCCTTGTCGCAGTTGCCGCAGTAGGGCTTGTACGGGAAGTAGCCGGCCGAGGTGTTGCCGTCGTCCTCACCCGCCGCGCCGGAGCCCTCCGCGGCCTCCAGCTCGGCCTCGTCGAGCGGCTTCTGCGACTTCTTGACCGGGGCCTTCTTCGTCCGGTACTGGGCCAGGATCGCGTCGATGTCGCCGCGGTGCTTCATGGCGTGCAGAACCTGCTCGCGGTAGGCGCCCGCGGTGTACTGCTCGGTCTGGCTGATGCCGTCGTAGACGACGCCCAGCTCGGCCAGGGAGGCGATCAGCACGGCCTTGAAGTGCTCGGCCCAGTTCTGGTGCGGGGAGCCCTGCGGGGCCGGTACGGACGTCAGCGGGCGTCCGATGTGGTCGGCCCAGCCCTCGTCGACGCCCTCGACGCCCGCGGGGACCTTGCGGAAGCGGTCGTAGTCGTCCCACGAGATCAGATGACGGACCTCGTGGCCCCGCCGCCTGATCTCGTCGGCGACCAGGTGCGGGGTCATGACCTCACGGAGATTTCCCAGGTGAATGGGGCCGGAGGGGGAGATGCCGGAGGCGACGACGACAGGTTTCCCAGGCGCACGCCGTTCCGATTCCGCAATGACATCGTCCGCGAAACGGGAGACCCAGTCGGTCTCGGTGCTGCTCTGAGCCACGGTCGGCACGTCCTTCTTTCTCGAAACCCCTCGATTACTCGGCGCACACCATTGTCCCAGACGGAAGGACCGGCTCCGAGGCAGTCCGGCGTGCCTGCCGATCATCGGCCACCGACCCCCGGCAGGGCCACCCGAAATGGGGGGAGGACGCCGTCGTGCCCATGGGACACTTGACAGTCGGTAATGCCCCACTCTCCCAGGAACGGAAGCTCATGGCCTCGGTCCCCTCCCTCGCTTCGACCGTGCAGCAGCGCCTCGCGGACGCCCTCTCGGCAGCCCTGCCGGAGGCCGGTCCCGCCGACCCGCTGCTGCGACGCAGCGACCGGGCCGACTTCCAGGCCAACGGCATCCTGGCCCTCGCCAAGAAGCTCAAGGGCAATCCGCGGGAGCTGGCCACCCAGGTCGTCGAAGCGCTCCCCGCAGGGGACCTCTTCCGGGACGTCGAGGTCTCCGGCCCCGGCTTCTTGAACATCACGGTCACCGACCGGGCGATCGTCGAGACGTTGGCCGCCCGGGCGGCCGACGACCGGCTCGGAGTGCCGTACGACGAGCAGGCGGGCACCACCGTCATCGACTACGCCCAACCGAACGTGGCCAAGGAGATGCACGTCGGCCATCTGCGCTCCGCCGTGATCGGCGCGGCCATGGTGGAGATCCTGGAGTTCACCGGCGAGAAGGTGATCCGGCGCCATCACATCGGCGACTGGGGCACCCAGTTCGGCATGTTGATCCAGTATCTGGTCGAGCACCCGCACGAGTTGGACCACGAGCAGGGCGAGGAGGTCTCCGGCGAGGAGGCCATGTCGTCGCTCGGCCGGCTCTACAAGGCTTCGCGTGCCCTCTTCGACGCCGACGAGGAGTTCAAGGCCAGGGCACGGGACCGGGTGGTCGCCCTCCAGGCCGGGGACGCCCAGACCCTGGCGCTGTGGCAGCGGTTCGTCGACGAGTCGAAGATCTACTTCTACTCGGTCTTCGGCAAGCTGGACATGGAGATCCACGACCCGGACGTCGTCGGCGAGTCCGGTTACAACGACATGCTCGACGACACCTGCCGCTTCCTTGAGCAGTCGGGCGTCGCGGTCCGCTCGGAGGGCGCCCTCTGCGTCTTCTTCGACGACGTCCTCGGCCCCGACGGCAAGCCGACCCCGCTCATCGTGCAGAAGTCGAACGGCGGCTACGGCTATGCCGCCACCGACCTCTCCGCGATCCGGGACCGGGTGCAGAACCTCTCCGCGGACACCCTGCTGTACGTGGTGGACGCCCGGCAGGCCCTGCACTTCAAGATGGTCTTCGAGACGGCCCGCAGGGCGGGCTGGCTCAATGACAGGGTGAAGGCCGTCCAACTGGCCTTCGGCACGGTCCTGGGCAAGGACGGCAAGCCGTTCAAGACCCGGGAGGGCGAGACGGTCCGGCTGGTGGACCTCCTCGACGAGGCCGTGGACCACGCGACCGAGGTCGTACGGGAGAAGGACACCCGCGGCGAGCTCACCGAGGCGGAGATCGCCGAGCGCGGTGTGCAGGTGGGCATCGGTGCGATCAAGTACGCCGACCTGTCCACGTCGGCGACCCGGGACTACCGGTTCGACCTGGACCAGATGGTGTCGCTGAACGGCGACACCTCCGTGTACCTCCAGTACGCGTACGCCCGGATCCAGTCGATCAAGCGGCGGGCGGGGGCGACCGCCCCGGTGGCCCACCCCGAGCTGGAACTCGCCCCGGCCGAGCGGGCGTTGGCGCTCCACGTGGACCGGTTCGGGGAGACGATCGCCGAGGTGGCGTCCGCGTACGAGCCGCACAAGCTCGCCGCGTACCTGTACCAGTTGGCCTCGCACCTGACGAAGTTCTACGACCAGTGCCAGGTGCTCAGCGACGCCAATCCGCCCGAGGTCGTCGAGAACCGGCTGTTCCTGATCGATCTGACCGCTCGGACGCTGCACCAGGGCATGGCGCTGCTGGGCATCCGTACGCCCGAGCGGCTGTAGCGGCCCGCTCCATCCATCACCGAGGCCGCGGTCCCCCCACGGGGGCCGCGGCCTCGTGCATACCCGTGATCCGTTGAGCCGTTGATCAGTTGATCCGTGCCCCTTGCCACCCGTTGCTGCCCGTTGCCGTCCGTTATCGCGGTCCGAAGCCAACGGATCTGAGCCGCTCACCCAAGCCCCTTGACCTCAAGTTCTCTTGAGGTTCCACACTCTTCCTCAGGGAGACCCACCAACACCACACCCACCTCAGGAGAACCGGCATGACCACTGACCGCGGCTTCTACTCGATCATCGACTACACCGTCGACGGCCATGAGACACAGACCGCCCTGGTGGACGCCTTCGCAGCGATCATCGAGAAGTGGGTGAGCCCCTACCCCGGCTACCGTTCCGCCCGCTTCCACATCAGCACCGACGGCACCCGCGTCTACAACATCGTCGCCTGGGAGAGCGAGTCCAGCTACCGCGACTTCGTGGAGACATCCGACACCGAGGGCCGGATGGCCGCCATCGGTGCGGCCCTCAAAGGGCTCGCCGGCAGGGCCGAGCCCCGGATGACCGGAGCCCCCACCTACCGAGTCGTACGCGAGGTGGGCCCGCGACCCACCCCATCCCGGGCGAGCGACACACCGCCCGGGGGCTGACCGCCACCCGCGGATACGGGTGCACGGCGCGTCCCGATCACCCGGCGGGCGTCACTTGAGCATGTGGGACGTACGCCCCGATGCCTCGTCGATCTCGGTGTGGGCCTTCTGGAGCAGCTGTGAGGCGAGCTCCATCAGCGCCCGCGCCCCGGCGATCTCCTCGCCCACCCGCAATTGCTCCGGGTCCGACGGGTGACGCTGGGCGAGCCCGTGCGAACGGAACTCGGTCCCGTCCGCGAGTCTCACCATGGCCGCGGCCCGGGTCCGATCGTGCTCCTCCTGGAACTCCAGCTCGATGTGCCATCCGACGAGTGTCTGCATGGTGGATCACCTCCGCAGGTACCTCTCCAGGGTGCGCCCCTTGGCCCGAGATCACCACTGCCCGGTCGGCCGACCCACACCTTTCGGTGCGTACCCACCAGAAAGTCGGTACTTGTCGCAGGGCACGGGTGCCACGAGGATCGAGAGCGCCCCCAACCCCTTCCCAGCAGGAGTTTTCCCGTGCCCTCCGCGACCTCGTCCCCTACCTCCGAAGCCCCCGCCCCGAGTGCGTCCGTGTCCGTGCTCGGTCTCGGCATGATGGGCACCGCGCTGGCAGCGGCCTTCCTCCGGGCCGGCCACCGGGTCACCGTCTGGAACCGGACGGCGGCGAAGTCCGGACCCCTCGTCGCCCAGGGAGCACTGCCCGCCGACTCCCCCGCCGCGGCGATCGCCGCGAGCGACCTGATCGTCCTGTGCCTGCTCACGAACGACCAGGTCCAGGAGGTCCTGGACGGCGTCGGTGCGGGGATCGAGGGCCGCACGATCGTCAATCTGACCAACGGCACCCCCGCCAGCGCCCGTGAACTGTCCGCGCAGGTCGAACAGCGCGGTGCGACCTTCCTCGACGGGGGCATCATGGCGGTGCCGCAGATGATCTCCGGCCCGCACGCCTATGTCTTCTACAGCGGTGACGAGCGGACCTTCGCGACCCACCGTCCGACCCTCGCCGCACTCGGGGACACCCGGTACGTGGGCACCGATCCGGGCCTGGCCGCGCTCTATGACATCGCGCTGCTCACCGGGATGTACGGCATGATCGTCGGCGTGATGCAGGCGTTCGCGCTCGCCCGGACGGAGAACATCCCCGCAGGCGAACTCTCCGAACTCCTGGTGCCCTGGATCGGCGCCATGCTCGCGTCCATCCCGGAGGAGGCAGAGGCGATCGACGCGGATCGCCATCTCACCGACGTCTCCAGCCTCACGGTCAATCACGCCGCAATTCCCAACTTCCTGTCGGCCTTCCGTGACCAGGGGGTGCATCCGATGTTCCTGGAGCCGCTCCAGGAGGTGCTGGACCAGGGGCTCAAGGCAGGTCATGGGGCCGATGGGCTCTCCCGGTTGGCCACGCTCTTCGTCCGATAGCTCCGAAGAACTGCACTGCGCTCTCCCCCGCCCGTCGAACGACCCGCGGATGTGCTCGACCTCGCACTTTGCCGCAACTCGGCGTGTGGTCAGCATGGTTGTGCCACGCTGAAGCCGCCGAGAGACCGCGAACTCACATTGGTCTATACCTTGACTGGGCTAGACCGAAGCGCTTGAGTGAGTGGTACAACCCCCCACCACGGCCCTGTCCGGAGCCCCCACCTCCCTTTCCGGGCAAGGCCGTTCCTCGCGCAAAGGAGAGAGCGCGTGCGAAAAGGCATGAAGGCATGGCTCGTTGCCATCGTCGCCGCCAGCGGACTGGCCGCGGCAAGTTTGCTCCCCACAGCAACTGCCGCCCCCGCCGCCGACGCCAAGTGCACCAACGCCCCCAACTGGACCTTCGGGACCAACTACCGGACGGGCGACGTCGTCAAGTACAGCGACGGCAAGCACTATGTGGCCGAACACGACAACCCGGGCTGGAACCCCACGGTCAGCACCTGGTACTGGGACCCGTACACCTGTGTCGGTGGCGAGCCCAACCCCAACCCGAGTCCGAGCACCAGTCCGAGCCAGAATCCCAACCCCACAGGATTCGTGGTCACCGAGACGCAGTTCAACCAGATGTTCCCGAACCGGAAGCCCTTCTACACGTACGCGGGGCTCACCGAAGCCCTGACCGCGTACCCGGGATTCGCGAACACCGGTAGCGACACGATCAAGAAGCAGGAGGCCGCGGCCTTCCTCGCCAACATCAACCACGAGACCGGCGGTCTGGTCCACGTGGTGGAGCAGAACACCGCGAACTACCCGCACTACTGCGACCGGAACCAGCCCTACGGCTGCCCCGCCGGCCAGGCCGCGTACTACGGGCGCGGACCGATCCAGCTGAGCTGGAACTTCAACTACAAGGCAGCCGGCGACGCGCTCGGCATCGACCTGCTCAACAACCCCTGGAAGGTCGAGCAGGATCCGGCCGTGGCCTGGAAGACCGGCCTGTGGTACTGGAACACCCAGAAGGGCCCGGGCACGATGACCGGCCATGACGCCATGGTCAACCAGGCGGGCTTCGGTCAGACCATCCGGTCGATCAACGGCACCCTGGAGTGCAACGGCGGAAACCCGGCCCAGGTTCAGAGCCGGGTGACCAAGTACACCCAGTTCGCCCAGATCCTCGGAGTTCCCACCGGCAGCAATCTGACCTGCTGAGCACCACCCACCAGACTGCGGGCCGGGATGCCTTCCCCGGCCCGCATTGGTGTTCTCGGGGCACGTTCTCGGAGCACGTTCTCGGAGCATGGCGGGCATGCCCGCCATGCTCCCGGGGAGCGGTTCGCTCAGCGCTGTGCGCGCAGCAGACCCGCGGCCTCCGTCGCCCAGTAGGTGAGGATCATCTGCGCACCGGCACGACGGATGCCGGTCAGGGTCTCCAGGAGCGCCTTCTCACGGTCGATCCAGCCCCGCTCCGCGGCGGCCTCGACCATCGCGTACTCACCACTGATCTGATAGGCGGCGACCGGTACGTCCACCGCGTCCGCGATCTTCGCCAGGACGTCGAGATAGGGGCCGGCGGGCTTCACCATGACCATGTCCGCGCCCTCTTCGAGGTCGAGCGCCAACTCGCGCAGCGACTCCCGCACATTGGCCGGGTCCTGCTGGTACGTCCTGCGGTCGCCGGTCAGCGACGATCCGACCGCCTCACGGAACGGCCCGTAGAAGGCGGAGGAGTACTTGACCGTGTACGCGAGGATCGACACGTCCTCCTTGCCGATGGTGTCCAGTGCGTCACGGACCACCCCGATCTGGCCGTCCATCATCCCGCTCGGCCCGACCACATGGACCCCGGCATCGGCCTGCACCTGGGCCATCTCGGCGTAGCGCTCCAGCGTGGCGTCGTTGTCGACGCGCCCCTCTGCGTCCAGCACCCCGCAGTGGCCGTGATCCGTGTACTCGTCCAGACAGAGGTCCGACATGATCACCAACTCATCGCCGACCTCGGCACGCACATCCCGGATGGCGAGCTGGAGGATGCCGTCCGGGTCGGTGCCCGCGGTGCCCAGCGCGTCCTTCTTCTCCTCGGTCGGCACCCCGAACAGCATGATCCCGGACACCCCGGCCGCACGGGCCTCCACGGCCGCCTTCCGAAGGCTGTCCCGGGTGTGCTGCACGACACCGGGCATGGCCGAGATCGGCACGGGCTCGCTGATGTCCTCCCGCACGAACGCGGGAAGGATCAGATCGGCGGGGTGCAGCCGGGTCTCGGCGACCATGCGGCGAAGGGTCGGAGTGGTCCGCAGCCGGCGCGGACGAGTTCCCGGAAACGATCCATACACACTCATGCCGTCTACGCTACGCCCCGCGCCGCAAGCGCCTGACGCAGGAGCAGCAGCTGACCGATCTCGGCGACGTTCTTGGTCAGCTCCACCGTGATCCATCCGGCCACATCGGCCAGGGGCAGCCCCTCGCCCCAGGCGAGACCTTCGGTGCGGGCGGTGGAGTCAAGATCGGCGTCGGTGAGCTCCAACAGCTCGGCCCGCCACTCGTCCTTCAGACCGGTCAGCCACCGGACGGTGCCCGCCGCGCTCCCCGGCCAGTGGATGTCCTCACGGGCCGGGGCTCCCGGACCGAAGCAGTGACGCAGGGTGGTCGTCCACCAGTAGCCGATGTGCCAGGAGACCCAGGCGATCGAGGTGGTGGGCACCGGATCGGGCTCCGGCACCTGCCAGTCGGGGACCCAGCGCCCCATGGAGTCCTCGCGTACCGTCCAGGCCCCGGGCGCCGGCTCCCACCGGCACGCGGCGTCGTCCAGGGCGGGGGCGTGATACTCGAAGAGGGCCCAGACGGTGTCGAGTTGGCGTACGAGCAGTTCGCTACGGGGTGTGGTCATCGACGAAGGGTTCCAGCCGCGTTCCCGGTCCGGCAACCGCATTTGCGCGGCGGATTCCGGCCCATGGAAAGCGTTCGGGCCCGGGCCCGGACCGGGGGGTCCAGGGCACGGGCCCGAACAGCTCGCTCACTCTCAGGTGGTGCGCCGGCGCCGACCGCCAGGTCTGCGCTCGGAGGGGCGCAACACGTGCTCCCCGGCCTCCACGGCCGCCGTACGACGCCGTGCGCCGAACTCCGCCAGAGCCTCCGCCAGCCGGTGCACGGAAGGCTCCGGGGAGAGCACGTCCACCCGCAGTCCGTGCTCCTCGGCCGTCTTCGCGGTGGCCGGGCCGATGCAGGCGATGACCGTCACATTGTGCGGCTTGCCCGCGATGCCCACCAGGTTGCGCACGGTGGACGACGAGGTGAAGAGCACCGCGTCGAACCCACCGCCCTTGATCGCCTCACGGGTGTCGGCGGGCGGCGGCGACGCACGGACCGTGCGGTACGCGGTGACGTCGTCGACCTCCCAACCCAGCTCGATCAACCCGGCGACCAGGGTCTCCGTCGCGATGTCCGCCCGCGGCAGGAACACCCGGTCGATCGGGTCGAAGACCGGGTCGTACGGCGGCCAGTCCTCCAGCAGACCCGCGGCCGACTGCTCGCCGCTCGGCACCAGATCGGGCTTCACCCCGAACTCGACCAGCGCACGCGCGGTCTGCTCGCCGACGGCGGCGACCTTGATACCGGCGAAGGCACGTGCGTCGAGCCCGTACTCCTCGAACTTCTCCCGGACCGCCTTGACCGCGTTCACCGAGGTGAAGGCGATCCACTCGTACCGTCCTGTCACCAGCCCCTTGACGGCCCGCTCCATCTGCTGCGGGGTCCGCGGGGGCTCCACGGCGATCGTCGGAACCTCGTGCGGGACCGCGCCGTAGGAGCGCAGTTGGTCGGAGAGTGACGCCGCCTGCTCCTTGGTCCGCGGCACCAACACCCGCCAACCGAACAGGGGCTTGGACTCGAACCAGGCGAGCTGATCGCGCTGCGCGGCCGAGCTGCGCTCACCGACCACGGCTATGACCGGCCGGTGCCCGTCGGGCGACGGCAGCACCTTGGCCTGCTTCAGGGTCTGGGCGATGGAGCCCAGCGTCGCGGTCCAGGTGCGCTGCCGGGTGGTCGTACCTGCGACCGTGACCGTGAGCGGTGTGTCGGGCTTGCGACCGGCGGACACCAGTTCGTTCGCGGCGACGGAGATCGCGTCCAGCGTGGTGGTGACCACGACGGTGCAGTCGCTGGCACCGACCTCGTTCCAACAGCGCTCGCTCGCGCTGCGGGCGTCCACGAACCGGACGTCCGCGCCTTGGGCGTCCCGCAGCGGCACACCCGCGTAGGCGGGCACCCCCACCGCGGTCGCGATGCCCGGCACGACCTCGAAGGTGATCCCCTCCGCGGCGCACGCCAGCATCTCCTGACCTGCATCCGCGTCGAGGCCGGGATCGCCGATCACGGCACGGACGACCCGCTTGCCGCCCCGCGCAGCCTCCATGACAAGATTGACCGCATCCCTGAGTACCGGGATTCTGGCGGCTGTTGACGCATCGTCAACGACCGTCAGCTCAGGCGTGCTGACGCTCGCCCGCGCATGGCCGCGTACGACTTCGAGCACATCGGGCTCGGCGATCAGTACGTCGGCTCCCGCGAGTGCCTCGACAGCACGCAAGGTCAACAGTCCGGGATCGCCGGGACCGGCGCCGAGGAAAGTGACGTGCCCGTGTGTCGAGTACGCCGAGGACGGGTTGGTGGTGGGGCTCAATGTGCTCGCTCCCCCATAAGACCAGCCGCACCCTTGGCGAGCATCTCGGACGCGAGTTCGCGACCGAGCGCGATGGCGTCGCCGTGCGACGTGGGTACGGAACCGGTGGTGGACAGCTGCACCAGCGTCGAGCCGTCGATCGTGCCGACGACGCCGCGCAGGCGCATTTCGGTGAGATCCTGTCCGTCGCCCAACAGGTCGGCCAGCGCACCCACAGGTGCGGAGCAGCCGGCCTCCAGGGCGGCGAGCAGGGAACGCTCAGCAGTCACTGCGGCCCGGGTAGCCGGGTCGTCAAGCTGCGAGAGCACGGCGGCGAGTTGCACGTTATCTGCGGTGCACTCGATCGCCAAGGCCCCCTGGCCGGGAGCCGGAAGCACGAAGTCGACCGACAGGAAGTCGGTCACCTCGTCCGTCATTCCGACGCGGTTGAGCCCGGCGGCGGCGAGTACCACCGCGTCCAGCTCCCCGCTTCGTACGTATCCGATCCGGGTGTCGATGTTGCCGCGGATCGGCACGGTCTGTATCTGGGTGTGGTGCGCACGGGCGTACGCGTTCAGCTGCGCCATCCGACGCGGCGAACCCGTTCCGACCCGGGCACCCGAGGGCAGCCGGTCGAAGGTCAGGCCGTCCCGCGCCACCAACACGTCCCGCGGGTCCTCGCGCAGCGGCACGGCCGCGAGCAGCAGGTCATCGGGCTGGGCGGTGGGAAGGTCCTTCAGCGAATGAACGGCGAAGTCCACCTCACCCCGCAACAGGGACTCCCGCAACGCGGCCACGAAGACTCCCGTGCCGCCGATCTGCGCGAGATGCTCACGGGACACGTCCCCGTACGTGGTGATCTCGACGAGCTCGACGGGACGCCCGGTCAACTGGCGCACCGCCCGAGCCACTTGCCCGGACTGGGCCATGGCAAGTTTGCTTCGCCTGGTCCCCAGCCTGAGTGCACTCTCGGTCATACTCGCCCTCGGTTCTTGACGTCTGCGTCATTCAAATCGGCCCGGCTGACGGAGGCGACCGTCTCCGGGTCGAGGTCGAAGAGTGTCCGCAGGGCGTCGGCGTACCCGGCGCCTCCCGGCTCGCTCGCAAGCTGCTTGACCCGCACGGTGGGCGCGTGAAGCAGCTTGTCGACGACACGGCGGACGGTCTGGTTGATCTCGGCGCGCTCCTTCTCGTCGAGCGCCGGGAGCCGGCCTTCGAGCCGGGCGATCTCACCGGCGACGACATCGGCGGCCATCGTGCGCAGTGCGACGACGGTCGGCGTGATGTGGGCGGCGCGCTGCGCGGCTCCGAACGCGGCGACCTCGTCGGACACGATGCGCCGCACCTGGTCCACGTCCGAGGCCATCGGCGCATCGGCGGACGACTCGGCGAGCGACTCGATGTCGACCAACCGCGCACCGGGAAGCCGGTGGATGGCGTGATCGATATCGCGGGGCATGGCGAGGTCGAGCAGTGCGAGGCGCACGGGACCGTTTCTCCGCGGGTCCGAGGCGGCGTCGCGCGGCCGTGCGGGCTGGGGGACGGTCCCCGCGGGGCTGGTGTTCTCGGCGTTCGCCGCCCAGACCCCGTGCTGGGTGAGCTGCCCGGGCGAGTGCTGGACGTCGAGCCCGACGGGACAGGCCCCGGTGTCGTCCCCGCAGTCATGGGTGGCGGTCGCACGGGCCTGGCCGATGCCCACCACGTCCGCGGCCCGGGCCCTGGTCTCGGTGTCGCCCGTCTCGGCGGCCGTGCCCCGGTCACCGTCGTCGACGGCGAAGTGCGCGGCCTGGTCCGGTACGCGACCGTCCCGGGCGGCCGTGGCCGCGAGTCGGGCCACCAAGCTGCCTTCGGGCGCCCGCAGATGGTCGGGGTGGCGGCGATCGGCGTCGAGTTCGGTGCCGGCGGATTCGTCGAGTCGATCGGACAGCGCGGCGGCGACAGCCTCGGCGGTCAGGACGAGACCCGTCGCACCGGTGCAGGACACCACCGCGTCGGCGCGGGTCAGTTCGACGGCGACCTCGCTCATCGCGACGGCGCGCACGATCATGTCGTCCGTCACCGCATCCGAGAGGATGGTTGCCAGCCGCTCGGCCCGATCCAACGTGCGGTTGGCGATGACCAGTTCAGCCACGCCCTGGCGGGCGAGGGTCGTCGCTGCGAGCGAGGACATCGAACCGGCACCGATCACCAGTACGCGCTTTCCCGCGGCCCAGCTCTCCACGTCGGAGCCCTCGGCCAACTGCTCCAGACCGAAGGTCACCAGCGACTGGCCGGCCCGGTCGATCCCGGTCTCGCTGTGGGCCCGCTTGCCGACCCGCAGGGACTGCTGGAAAAGGTCGTTGATCAGCCGGCCCGCGGAGTGCAACTCCTGGCCGCGGGCGAGTGCGTCCTTGATCTGGCCGAGGATCTGCCCCTCGCCGACGACCATGGAGTCGAGGCCGCAGGCGACCGAGAAGAGGTGGTGGACCGCCCGGTCCTCGTAGTGCACATAGAGATAGGGGGTCAGCTCTTCCAGCCCCACCCCGCTGTGCTGCGCGAGGAGCGTGGACAGTTCGGCGACGCCCGCGTGGAACTTCTCGACGTCCGCGTAGAGCTCGATGCGGTTACAGGTGGCGAGGACGGCAGCCTCGGCAGCCGGCTCGGCGGCCAGCGTGTCCTGGAGGAGCTTGCCCTGGGCGTCCGCGGAGAGCGAGGCCCGCTCCAGCACGCTCACGGGCGCGCTGCGATGGCTCAGTCCGATGACCAGAAGGCTCATGCCGGCATCACGGCGGGCACTTCCCCGTCGGGTCCCTTCCGGCTCGCTGCCTCGGCGTCGGCTTCCTCGCCGGCCTTGCGCTGCTCGTGGAAGGCGAGGATCTGGAGCTCGATCGACAGGTCGACCTTGCGCACGTCCACGCCCTCGGGCACGGAGAGCACCGTTGGGGCAAAGTTCAAGATGGAGGTCACTCCGGCGGCGACGAGTCGCTCGCACACCTGCTGGGCCGCGCCCGCGGGCGTGGCGATGACGCCGATCGACACACCGTTGTCGCTGATGATCCGCTCCAGCTCATCGGCGTGCTGTACGGGCATGCCGGCGACCGGCTTGCCGGCCATGGCGGGATCGGCGTCGATCAGCGCAGCGACGCGGAACCCACGGGAGGCGAACCCGCCGTAGTTGGCGAGGGCGGCGCCGAGGTTTCCGATGCCGACGATCACCACGGGCCAGTCCTGGGTCAGACCCAGTTCCCGGGAGATCTGGTAGACGAGGTACTCCACGTCGTAGCCGACGCCTCGCGTCCCGTACGAACCGAGGTACGAGAAGTCCTTCCGCAGCTTCGCGGAATTGACCCCTGCCGCTGCCGCCAGCTCTTCGGAGGAGACCGTGGGCACGGACCGCTCGGACAGAGCGGTCAGCGCCCGCAGATACAGCGGGAGCCGGGCGACGGTGGCCTCGGGGATTCCTCGGCTACGGGTCGCCGGTCGGTGATTTCGGCCAGTTGCCACGGTGCTCCTGCGGGATGAGCGGGGCTCTAGGCGGCCGTGTGTCCCAAGACCGCCCCGTCGAATGCAGGCTATGTCTTTGTGAACGCGTGCACAAAGATGGTGTCCGTTTTGTCCGAGCAAAGTGATCGGGGTCACGCGCTCAGATCGCGTAAACCCGGAACCACGAGCCACGTCGGCCCGTTCAAGGCGCGAAGGGGGCAAAACAGCACACACTCCTCAGGTATTCGCCCCCGAGACCGCTTACTCTGCCCTGTCGCCCTGGATTCCCGAAAGAGTCATGACAACGGCAGCGCGCAGCGCGGGCTTCCCTATGGCAATCGTTCGACGCCTCGACGATGACGCCGACGCCTCAGCGCCCACACCGATCTCTGCGTTCTCCCCATCCTCCCAGGTTCACAGACGCCACGTACGCAACAGTCGTCACATGGCACCGCCAGCCCTCCCGCTGAAGCGAATCGCCGGGCCCTCTTCGCGTGCGCCGCGGGCAGGTCGGCGCAGGGGCAGCGGCAGGAGACAGGGCAGGGGCAGCGCACGAAGGGGAGCAGCCGCCTCGCTACTGCTGCAGCGCGCGCCGCAACCGATCGGGGTCGACCCGCCAGAACGTGTGCTGGGCACCGTCGACCAACACCACCGGGATCTGCTCCCAGTACGCGCGGTGGAGCTCCGCGTCCTCGGTGATGTCCTTCTCCTCCCACACGGCGCCGGTCTCGGCGCAGACCTGCTCCACCACGACCCGGGCGTCGTCGCACAGATGACACCCCGGCTTGCCGATCAGCGTCACCGTCTTCCCGCCCGCCGCCACCGCGCCGTCGGCCTTCTTCTTCGTACGTCGCCACACAGGACTCATGGCCTCATTGTCCGCCCCGCACCCCGGGCCATCAGGACACCCCCGAATCCCGTGCACGACCCCCGGTGCAGCCGCCGACGGGGATCCGGCCGCGCTCCGCCCCACCGGCGCGTCACCCACCGTTCACACCCTGGTGTTCCGGCGTGTCGGGAAGTTCCGAACAGACTGGCTATGCTCGCCCCATGGCCGCACTGGGATGGCTCACCCCCCGTAGGCGCTCCGCCACAGCACGGAGCGTCCTCGCAGGCGAGGCCGCCGCCGAAGCAGCCCGCAAGACCTCGCAGGAACTGCTGCCGGCGGCCGAGCCCACGGTGGCCGACACGCCGGAGTTCCCGGTCTCGGGCGATGTGCGGGCCGCGGCGTTCTTCGACCTGGACAACACCGTGATGCAGGGCGCCGCGCTGTTCCACTTCGGCCGCGGCCTGTACAAGCGGAACTTCTTCCAGCGCCGCGAGTTGGCACGGTTCGCCTGGCAGCAGACCTGGTTCCGACTCGCTGGCGTCGAGGACCCGGAGCACATGCAGGACGTGCGCGAATCCGCGCTGTCGATCGTGAAGGGCCATCGCGTCGCCGAACTGATGAGCATCGGCGAGGAGATCTACGACGAGTACATGGCGGAGCGGATCTGGCCGGGCACCCGGGCGCTGGCACAGGCCCACCTCGACGCCGGCCAGAAGGTCTGGCTGGTCACGGCCGCTCCGGTGGAAACCGCAACGATCATCGCCGGACGCCTCGGCCTGACGGGCGCACTGGGCACGGTCGCCGAGTCCGTGAGCGGCGTCTACACCGGCAGGCTCGTCGGCGAACCCCTCCACGGCCCCGCGAAGGCCGAGGCCGTCCGCGCGCTGGCAGCGGCCGAAGGGCTCGACCTCGACCGCTGCGCCGCGTACAGCGACTCGCACAACGACATCCCGATGCTGTCGCTCGTAGGACATCCATACGCGATCAATCCGGACACCAAGCTGCGCAAGCACGCCCGCGAACGCGACTGGCGCCTGCGCGACTACCGCACCGGGCGCAAGGCGGCCAAGGTCGGCATCCCCGCCGCGGCCGGTGTGGGCGCCATCGCGGGCGGTACGGCGGCTGCCGTTGCCATCCACCGCCGTCGCCGCTGATCGCGGCTGCCCGAACACAGTTCCGTGGCACATCTGCGACCCTCCGCGCGGCACCCGCGAAGAGACAGATGGCGAACAAATCTGATCAACAAGTGCTCACTTTCTGCTACCAGAACCGTCAATCCGACATAACAGAAGCGACGGAAACGACGTTTTGAGCAACTGGGTGTAGCACTGCCTGTACGAAGCGTTATTCTCCTCAAACGCATACGGGTCCCACACGTCGCCACGACGAGTGAACGGTCCCGCACTGCACGTGATGGAAGCTCTGCCTCTGGGAGTCCCGTGTACCCACACGTCGGGGTTGACACCTCGGGCCTGGCTACGCTTCGCGCGGCGGTCCTCGACCACTTGCGCGGTTTTGTCCCCACCGCGTACGCCGTCCCCGCCCTCGCCATGCCCCGTATTGCCACCAGCGGTTCCGCCGCCCCCTGCTACGCACTGGCCGATGGCTTCAAGGAGGGGTCGACGCGCGGTGCCGTCGTCGAGGGGCGACGCGGCCGTACGGCTGCCGGCCGTGGGTTGGTCAGACGGACCGGCCGAGCCGGAGGGGGCGCATCGACGGCCCCCTCCGCCCCTGCCTCGTCCGGCAACTCCACGACCGCAACGCCCGCCAAGGTCCGTCGGCCCACCGCCGACAGCGACAGCGCCCGCATGATGGAACTGGTCGAGCGCGCGCAAGCGGGCGAAGCCGACGCCTTCGGCCGGCTCTACGACCAGTACAGCGACACGGTCTACCGCTACATCTACTACCGCGTCGGAGGAAAGGCGACGGCGGAGGATCTGACCAGTGAGACCTTCCTCCGCGCCCTGCGCCGCATCTCGACCTTCACCTGGCAGGGCCGCGACTTCGGCGCCTGGCTGGTCACGATCGCCCGCAACCTCGTAGCCGACCACTTCAAGTCCAGCCGGTTCCGGCTGGAAGTGACCACCGGCGAGATGCTCGACGCCAACGAGGTCGAGCGCTCTCCGGAGGACTCCGTCCTGGAGTCCCTGTCCAATGCGGCGCTCCTCGAAGCGGTCCGCAAACTCAACCCCCAGCAGCAGGAATGCGTGACCCTGCGCTTTCTCCAGGGCCTGTCGGTCGCGGAGACGGCCAAGGTGATGGGCAAGAACGAGGGTGCCATCAAGACCCTCCAGTACCGTGCCGTGCGCACCCTGGCCCGCCTGCTGCCCGACGATGCTCGCTGACCGGCCCCAACTCACCATCGGTAACGCCTCCATGACGCACTGGTCCGATCATCTTTCGCGCGTAACCCAAGTGCCGAGACGCTCGTTGTGCGGGATGCAGGCTCCCTGTGGTCACGCCATGCCCGCAGCCACTCACTCGATCGTGTGGATGCGTTCAAGGCGTGCAACCTTCCAAAACTCCAGGGGAGTCGATCGTCATGACGAGAGGAGGTGCCGCCAGTGATCGCGAACGTATCGGCGCACCGGCGGGCGAACGCCTTCGCCCAGGCCCTGGAAGACCAGGTAGCCGAACAGCCGGACGAGTCGGTCGAATCGACCGACCAAGGTCGGCTGTTGGCTCTGGCGACCGGTCTCGGCGAGCTGCCGAGGCCGGAAATGGACCCCGAGGTCAAGGTGGTGCAGCGGGCACAGCTCGTGGCGGCCATGGAAGCCATGCTCCAGGAGGGCACGGCTGCCGGGAGCGCCACCATGGGCCCTACCGTGCCGGAGCAGCGAAGAGCCGGCCGAGGCGCACATCGCGCCTCCCCGCTGAGGAAATTGCGACCGCGTTCTCGCTGGTCGAAGGGGCTCGCGGCCGGCGGTCTGACCGTCACGGTCGCTGCGGGCGCCTTCGGCGGGGTCGCCGCTGCCAGTACGGACGCCCTACCGGGTGACACTCTGTACGGGCTGAAGCGTGGCATGGAGGACATCCGGCTCGGCATGGCCGATGGCGAGACCGACCGCGGTGAGGTCTATCTCGACCAGGCGTCCACCCGCCTCAGCGAGGCCCGACGGCTGATGGAGCGCGGGCGGGCGGGCGAGCTCGACCACGAGTCCCTCGGCGAGGTCCGTCGTGCTCTCAACGGCATGCGGCACGACGCCACCGAAGGCCACCGGCTGCTCCACGCCGCCTACGAGCGGGACGGCTCCCTCCGTCCCATCCAGAAGCTGAACTCCTTCTCCCGCGCCCACCGCGACGCGTGGAACGGACTGCGTGACAGGCTTCCGGTGCAGCTCGCCGATGTCGGCAACGAGGTGAACCACGTATTCGACGCCATAGACCAAGAGGTCGGACCGCTCCAGTCGCTGCTGCCCAGCCCACCGGAACAGGGGGGCCGCGACGCGCCGCGCACCAGCAGCACATCGCCTCAGGCACCCGGCCGATCACCCGCACCCGGCGGTCAGAAGGCCCCTGCGGCATCCCAGGCACCGGACACGTCCACCGGTGCGGAGAAGAGCGATCCCCGTCCATCGGGCGGTTCCACACCGGCCCAGAAGGAAGACGGGCTGCTCGGCGGTGACGTGGGCGGACTGCTCGACCCGACACCGGACAACACGCCACCACCGGCGCCGGGCAAGAACACCCCGGCCCCGGAGCCGGACGTCACCATTCCGCCCCTGCTCCCGGGCATCCTTCCCGGACTGGGACTGAACGCGGAAGAAGGACGCTAGACCCATAGGGAAGGGGTGTCAGGACAGTTGTCCTGACACCCCTTCCGGTGCCGTACTCGGACGGCCGCAGCGGTATCGATCACCAGTGGCCAACGGCGATCGGCGAGGCTGGGAAACGGCTAGAAGAACACGGACCGACGCTGCACCAGCAACTTGTACAAGGTGTGCTGGATCTGCTCCCGCACCTGGTCGGTGAGGTTGAACATCAGCATCGGATCCTCGGCGGCCTCGGCCGGATACCCCGAGGTCTCGATCGGCTCCCCGAACTGAATCGTCCACTTGGTCGGCAACGGCACCGCTCCCAGCGGCCCCAGCCAAGGGAAGGTCGGCGTGATCGGGAAATACGGAATGCCGAGCAGTCTGGCCAGCGTCTTGGAGTTGCCGATCATCGGATAGATCTCCTCGGCGCCGACGATCGAGCACGGCACGATCGGCACACCCGCCCTGAGCGCGGTCGAGACGAACCCGCCCCGCCCGAAGCGCTGGAGCTTGTAGCGGTCGCTGAAGGGCTTCCCAATGCCCTTGAAGCCCTCGGGCATCACCCCGACGACCTCACCCCGCTGAAGCAGCCTCTCCGCGTCCTCCGCACAGGCCAGCGTGTGCCCGGCCTTGCGCGCCAGTTCATTGATGACGGGCAGGACGAAGACGAGGTCGGCGGCGAGCAACCGTAGGTGACGATCGGCCGGATGGTTGTCGTGGACGGCCACCTGCATCATCAAGCCGTCGAGCGGCAGGGTGCCGGAGTGGTTCGCGACGACCAGCGCACCGCCCTCGGCGGGGATGTTCTCGATGCCCTTGACCTCGACCCGGAAGTACTTCTCGTACAGGGGGCGCACCAGCGACATCAGTACCTGGTCGGTCAGTTCCTTGTCGTAGCCGAACTCATCGACCTCGTAGTCACCGGTGACCCTGCGCCGTAGGAAGGCCAGGCCCGTCGCGAGACGCCGTTCCCAACCGTCGCCGGACCCGTGCTCCGGGCCGTCCTCCACCACGTCTCCCCCACCGCCGGTCGCCCGGGCCTCGGACGGCTGCTCGACGGCCCCGGGCAGGGTCCGCACGGTCTGCCGCACCACGGTGGGCTCGGTCTTGCCCTCGCCGCCCGCCGCACCGCCGAGAGCCCCGGCGGAGCGCCGCCGCGAGCGCTGGGCACCACCTCGCGCACGGTCGTCGTCGAAGGGAATGACCTTGGCGTCCGCCATCGTGCCTGCGCTCCTTATCCGGCCTTATCCCGCATCGCCCTGGGCCCTGGGAGCCCGTGAGCCGTCCCCGCGCGCCACCAGGGCGCCCAGGGACTCCGCCACCTGGTCCACGGCCCGTACCAGGGTGTGGGGAGGCAGCAGCCCCGCTCCCCGGCTCCGGGCGAAGTCGGCGAACGTCTCCGCGGTCGTGAACTTCGGCTCGAACCCCAGTGTCTCGCGCATCTGCACGGTGCTGACCACCCGGCCGTGGGTCAACAACCGGATCTGCTCGGGCGAGAAGTCGGTGATCCCGACCGTACGCAGCGCGGAGCCGATCCAGGTGACCGCCGGCAGGAGTACGGGCACGGTCGGACGCCCCAGCCTCCGCGAGCACTGTGAGAGCAGGAGCACCCCGT
Organism: Streptomyces sp. NPDC059256; assembly: GCF_042753785.1. Taxonomy (NCBI): domain Bacteria; kingdom Bacillati; phylum Actinomycetota; class Actinomycetes; order Kitasatosporales; family Streptomycetaceae; genus Streptomyces; species Streptomyces sp. NPDC059256. The sequence continues at coordinate 104,854 of NZ_JBHYZO010000022.1, forward strand.
CGCCGGCGATGTTGAAGGTGCCGCTGTTGAGCGTTCCGCGCCGGGGCTCGTGGAGCGCCATGGTGAGGACGTCGATCACATCGTCCTCGTGCACGAACTGAAGTCGGGGGTCATAGCCGAACACCGTCGGCAGCACCGGCAGCGAGAAGAACTCGGCCAGCGGGGAGTCCGCGCAAGGGCCGAGGATGTTGGCGAACCGCAGCACGCACACGGCCACGTCAGGCCGCCTTCTGGCGAAGCCCCGGACATACCCCTCGACCTCGACCGAGTCCTTGGCGAATCCGCCGCTCGGCAGGGCTTTGGGCGAGGTGGTCTCGGTGAAGACCGCGGGATCACGGGAGGCCGAGCCGTACACGCTCGTCGTCGACTTGATCACCAGCCGTCTGACATCGGGAGACTTCTGGCATGCGCCGAGCAGCTGCATGGTCCCGATGACGTTGGTCTCCTTGACCGCGGCCCGGCCGCCGGCGCCCAGCGGCGTGCCGGTGACATCGAGGTGGACGACCGTGTCGACGCGGTGCTCAGCGAGGACCCGTCCGATCGTCGGCTGCCGGATGTCGGCCTGGATGAACTCCGCGCCGCCCAGATGGTGCTCGGGCCGCACGACGTCGACACCGATCACCCGGTGGACCTCGGGATCCCGCAGGATGCGGCGTACGAGACGTCCTCCGAGTTGCCGGGCCACCCCGGTGACGAGCACGACCTTTCCCAAGATCTGCTCCTTCCTTCGGATGCCGTGGGCCCGCTTTCAGCGTCACCGTAGCGCCTCGGCGTTGCGACGTGATGACACGTGACGCTCCCGACTTCCGGAGCGCGTCCTTCAACACGGGCGAGAACACCGCGCGCAAAGGCACCAGGAAGCCGCCTCGCCCCTCTTCTCCCGCCCGAACACGGACGGGGGCACACGGGAGCACGTCAACGCACTGTGGCCCTCCCACCGACTGGTGGGAGGGCCACAGTGCTACGTACAGCTGTCGCTTACTTCTTGTTACGACGCTGAACGCGGGTGCGCTTGAGCAGCTTGCGGTGCTTCTTCTTAGCCATCCGCTTGCGCCGCTTCTTAATAACAGAGCCCACGACTACCCTCGCTCACTTCTCTTCACTCGGTGCGGGGCGTCTGGGCCCACACGACCTACGTCGGTCCAGCCTACCCGGCAGAGCATCGAGGTTGTAATCCGAGGGCAGTCGCTCTACTCCCGCTATGCGGATTCCACCCCCACGAAAGACTCGCGGAGGTAGTCGTGCACCGCTTGCTCCGGTACTCGGAAGGACCTCCCCACCCGAATCGCCGGCAGATGACCGCTGTGCACCAATCGGTACACCGTCATCTTCGACACCCGCATCACCGAGGCAACTTCCGCCACGGTAAGAAACTTGACCTCGTTAAGAGGCCTCTCGCTGCCAGCAGCCATGACCCACCTGTACCTTCCGCACATGACGCACACCGGCTTCCCCTCCGGTGACTCTTCGTCGCTGTGCGCTCACTCCCCAGACTAGGGGCGGGTGGTGCGAGTGGGGAAGAGGAGCAGCCATCGGCCGCCTACTGTGACAGACAGGCTCGTTTGAGTACATAGCGCGTCAGCGGGCGGTAATGAGCGGGCCGCCGGCCGTCATCGAGCGGCACCACCACGGACACCCTTCCCTCGGCCTCGCCTACGAAGAGTGCAGGGTCGTCGGTATCGGCCAGTCCGATGGCCCTCATACCCAGCTGACCTGCCCCGCAGACCCATCCGTGGTCCCCGATCACCAGGTCCGGAAGGGGGCCTTCCTGCTCGGCGAGACCCTCCACCGCAGCACGCAAAGGGAGGGGCGAATGGGTGTGCGCGCCGGTCTCACACCCTGCGCCCCGTGCGCCGGGTGCCCGCACCAGCGCGACTCCCCGTACGTACTCAAGGTTGTACGTACGTACCCCGAACCGGGTCGTTATGTCGACACATCGCCCCTGCGCGGGGGTGAGAACTAGGCATCCTGTTGCGGACAACGCGTCTGCCAGCCCGGCGTAGAACCCCAGCAGTCGATCCGGATGCCCCGTTCCGAGCAGTACGGCTCCTCGTCGCGCAGCCACCTCGGCCAACTGGTCGGCGAAGGCGTCGAGCGCCGTCAACGTCCGCTCGGGGTCGATGACATCGGGCCCGGTGCGCTCGTTCGGGTCGGCCGAGACTCCGCACCGGTCCGCCATCAACGCCATGACGTCACCCGCGCTCCACTCACCCCGTGCCGCGAGGCCGAGCGTCACGCGCGGGTCGCGTGCAGCGAAGAGACGATAGCTGCGCAGGCTGCCCTCCCGCAGGGTTCCCACGGCCCCGGCCAGACCGGTGGCCAAGAGATGCGCCCGTAGCGCTGCGATGCTCGACACGCATCCGATGCTCTCGGACCGACCGGGGTTCCTAGGGCGAAAGCCGTCGCGCGTCGCACGGTTGGAGTAACGCCGAGCGCTTCCCGGTGGCTCAAACGGGCCGTGAGGGCACGCAACGGGGTCAGCGAAGGGTTTCCATCACCCCGTACGTCATGAGCGCGTCAGGGCCGCCCTGGGGTCCACCACGGCCGGGCCCACCGACCGTCAACCCGAGCCGAGGGCCCGTGGAGTCAGGGCAGCAGCCCTCGAAGGGGGAAGACCGCTTTGCGGGTGGCAAGCACCGCCTGGTCCAACCGGTCAGCGGGGTCGTACCCAGCGCCCCACTCACGCCAGACCGGATCACGTCCGTCCGTCATCCTGCGCGGGCCGGGCTGTCGGGTCCGTGCGTACACCTCGTCCCGCCACTCGGACGGAATCAACGACTCCGGCTCGACCGGGGCATGGGCGGCGATTCCCACCAGGTGTGTCCACGACCGGGGAACGACGTCGACCACCGCGTACCCGCCGCCGCCCAGGGCGAGCCAGCGTCCGCCGTCGACGTATTCGTGCGCCAGCTCGTGGCAGGACTCCTGCACGGCCCTCTGCGCGTCCAACGACACGGCCAGATGGGCCAGCGGATCCTCGAAGTGGGTGTCCGCGCCGTGTTGGGTGACCAACACCTGGGGACGGAACTCGGCCAACAACTCCGGCACCACCGCGTGGAACGCCCTGAGCCAGCCTTCGTCTCCCGTACCCGCGGGCAGGGGCAGATTGACGGCCGTGCCCTCCGCGGGCCCCGCGCCCCCGGTCTCCGAAGCCCATCCGGTGCCGGGAAAAAGAGTCTGGGGATGTTCGTGGAGCGAGATCGTCAGAACGCGCGGATCGTCCCAGAACGCCGCCTGCACCCCGTCACCGTGGTGTACGTCGACGTCGACGTACGCGATGCGTTGCGCGCCCAACTCCAGGAGTCGGGCGATGGCGAGGGAGGCGTCGTTGTAGATGCAGAAGCCGGCTGCGCTCCCGGGCATCGCATGGTGCAGCCCGCCGGCGAAGTTCACCGCGTGCGCCGCGTCCGAGCGCCAGACCGCCTCCGCCGCCCCGACCGACTGTCCGGCGATCAGTGCGGACGCCTCGTGCATCCCCGTGAAGGCAGGGTCGTCCAACGTGCCGAGTCCGTAGGACTGCTCGGCAGCGCGCGGCTGCGCCGACGCGGCCTTGACCGCTGCCACATAGTCCTCGTGGTGGACAAGTCGCAGGGTGGAGTCGCCCGCGGGCTTGGCGGCCCGCACGTCCATCACCTTGTCCAGCCCGTAGGCCCGTACCAGACCCATGGTCAGTGCGAGCCGTACCGGGTCCATGGGGTGGCTGTCCCCGAAGTCGTACCCGGTCAGTGCCTCGTCCCACATCAGCAATCCGCGGCCACTCATGACCGCCACCGTATCCGGCCGTCCTTGCGAGCGCGTAAGGGCGTACGGGCACGGCTCAACCAGCCCCGAAAATGTGTCACTCAGAACGCTTGGTGCTCTTCAGCAACACAGGTAGCTCTGTCATCTTCTGGAAGTGGCCTTTCGCACCGATGAGCTTGTGGGCTGGCGTCATCGCCGTGAATCCATAGGAATCCATCCCGGCGGCGACCGCGGCCCTCACACCGAGGACGCTGTCTTCGATGACGATGCAGCGCGCAGGGGGGACGCCCATTCGTTGCGCGGCATGGAGAAAGAGGTCTGGCGCGGGCTTTCCCCGACCCACGTCGTCGGCGCTGAAGACGATCTCGTCGGGGAACCACGCATCGAGCCCGGTCTTTCGATGGCCCACTCTGATCCGCTCATGGCTCCCCGAAGACGCCACGCAGTAGGGAACGCTGTCCGTCGTCAATTGCGCCAACACCTCGACCACGCCTTCGACCGGCACCAGTTCTCGCTCGAAGGCTGCGAAGACCCGCTTGTGGAGCGTTTCGTCGAAGTCAGCGGGAAGAGTCTGCCCGGTTCTCTCCTGCACGAGGTCATGGACCCGGTGGACAGCCGAACCCATGTAGTCCCGCAATGAGTCCTCGTAGGAGGTGGGATGCCCGAGCTCCGTGAGATATCCGGCAAGAATGGTGTTGGCTACGGGTTCGCTGTCGACGAGCACGCCATCGTTGTCGAAGATAACCAGGTCATAGTCCATGCACCCCAGCCTAGGGACTGTCCCGTAGCAGGCATATACGGCCCGTAGCAGGCTTATAGCTGGTGAACGCAAAAATGCCTTAGCCCCCAACACCTGGGTGTTGGGGGCTAAGGCTAAAAATTGTTCGGCGGCGTCCTACTCTCCCACAGGGTCCCCCCTGCAGTACCATCGGCGCTGAAAGGCTTAGCTTCCGGGTTCGGAATGTAACCGGGC
>NZ_JBHYZO010000023.1:0-97123 GCF_042753785.1 Streptomyces sp. NPDC059256
ATCCGTCACATCGAAACGCGCCACACCCGAGTTCTACCAGCCCCACCGAACCCATCAGCGAGCGTCACGAAGATCCGAACCTCGAACAGCTCCTACGTCCTGACCGCGGTGCGCGACCTGACCCGCCTGGAGATGGTCACGGAGGCCGTTCGCGCCGCACTCGAAGAAGTAGCCGGCACGTCTCCTCACCTGCTTGACGAACTGGTCGATGAGGGCTGGGGCCTCCGCTACGGCCGGCCGTCCGCCTGGGCAAGAATCCCACCAGGCCCATGAGCCAGAATCCTCACCACCGGCAACGACGCCGTCCAGCTCCTGGAACACCTCTGCCGTCACGGAGCGGACCGCATGACCGACCCTCGTGTCCAGGCTCTGCGCCAGATCAGGGTGCAGAATAGCTATGGGGTAGCCGTTCTATTCACTCTGTTCTTGGGCGCCGATGCCCGCGCGGGCGCTCAGTCGACAGCCACAACCTTTACGATGGCCCTCCCGCCTGCGCGCGGAGATCGTTGAAGTCCTGCCACACATGATTTAGCAGGACTTCAACGATGCGAAATCAGCGGAACGGTCCTGACCTCTAAGTCAGAACGCTAGCTCGTCAAACGTTTTGCGCCACGGGCCAAATCCATGAAATCCGCGGAGGGCCGCTTCGACAACAGCCGGAGAATATGATTTGTGGAGTTTCATCACACTTGCCCGCTCCGGGGAGATCGACACCCCCAATCTTCCATCTGCATATTGAATCCGATATTCCCCAGGTGGCTCAACCCAAACTTTATACTCTGGAGTCGGAATTCTGTTAGCCAATTCGCGATTTCCGATAATTGGCCAGATGCCGTCTTTGATTCTAATATCCATAGTCTCCAATAGGAAGAGTGGCTCGTCGAGTTCAAGTGACTCGATGTCGAATGAACTATTGGCGTCCAGAAGGTCGGGGAAAACGGCTAGCAGGAAATTGCCCCGCATCTTCTCGATGACCTGACCCAATACAATCTTCTCATCGGTAACCGAGATGGAGAGGACATCGCCTCTCCTGTAATTCCTTAGCATACGTCTCCTCCGGCAGCCTTGTAGCGGTCATCGTTCATCTGAACTCGGCCGTTCTCGAGAACGCTCCCCGGCACCGACTTTTTTCCACCGCCAGCGCGCATCCAGCTTTCTTCGAGGACATCGAGGTCTTTCCCCGGATTCGCTCGACCGAGCACCTCGAAGGTGAACGACTTATTGGGGTACTTCTTTGCATGCTCTCGTTGGCGCTTCGTAAATCGATTCCAGTTCTTTGCCTGACCTACGTACTCCTCTCCAGAAATCAAATCAGTCCGCAGGTAGACGACCCCCGAAGGAGTGGGAGTCGTATTGTGCACGAGGACCGGCGTCTCACCTGCCAGCACATAGTACGTGTGGAGGTCGTCGACGGTGAGGTTGTAGACGCTGGCGTGCTCGTTGGAGGTTCGGGTTGCTGTGACGGTGACCGTTTGGCCGTTGTTCGTGAGCAGGGTCATCGTTGGCGTGATGTCGCCAGCGTCGATCCAGCGGTTTTCTGAGGGGGACCAGAAGGGGTGGTTGTCGGTCGCCGTCAGGGAGTCGGTTCCGTCAACCGTGAGCGTGGTGAGGCGTTTGCCGCCTGTGGAGAAGATCAGATGGGTAACTGTGCGGGGTCCTGCTTCGCCGGTTTCGGGGTCCTTAGCGATGACCGTGTCGCCGATTTTGATTTCTTCGATGTCTTTAGTGGTTCCGTCGGCCATGAGGACATCGGTACCGGCTATGAACGAATTCTTGCACGGCGAAAGAGAGGGGGGATCTAGATTCTTTCCGTTGGGACGTCGGCTGATGATCGCGCCGACGAGGCCCGGCACCAAGTAGGCGTCGCTGGAGATGTCGTAGCCAAGGCTCTCTATGTACTGGTCGTATTGGGTGCCGTAGTCGCATCCCGGGGCTCCGGCTCCCCCGTTCCAGCAGTCCCCGTCGACAAGCCATCCACCTAGTTCGAGGGTGTAGGGAACCGTGGATAGGGTCCCGTAGAAAATTTCTCCGGCTCCGTAGAAGATTGACTCAAGGACGCTGCGGTCTTCGTGCTTCTTTGAGGAGCCGCCCCCACTATTTCCTCCGCCCTTGTTCCCGCCGCCGTTCCCCTTAGATGTGCCCGATGAGGACGGTCCTTCGTAGCAGCCTTGTGTGCAGACGGCCGGTTCTCGTTCGGGGTGGTAGGTGGATTCTTTGGTGGGGGTTCCGTTGTTGCATTTGTCGAGTACGCCTGAGTGGCATTCGGGGACGCCGAGGCCGCTGGCGTCTGCGTTGAGGAGTGGGTTCTGGGCGCCGTAGGTGTAGCCGTTGAGGGTTTGCGGGATGGTGGTTTGGAGGAGGGGGTCGACGCTGATGAAGCGTCCGATGGTGGGGTCGTACTCGCGTGCGCCGAGGTGGGTGAGGCCGGTGTTCTTGGTGTCGTCGGTTCCGTTGACGAAGCCTTTGGTGCCGGGCCAGGTGGTGGGTTGGGTACCGCGGGTTCCGCCGAAGGGGAGGCTGCGGCGTTGGGTGAGTTGCTGGGTGGCGGCGTCGGTGGCGAGTTGGGCGGTGCCGTGGTGGTCGGCGAGGGTGAAGGAGACGGTGCCGTCGTCTTCCTGGACAGCCTGGTGGCCGCCGCCGAGGTCGATGTAGCGGGTGCCGGCGGGAGTGGGTGCGGGTGTGGTGGTTTTGGGGAGGGTGATTTCGGTGGAGCCGAGGTAGAGGGTGGTTTCGGTGGGGGTGCGGCCGATGAGGCGGTTGCCTTCGGTGTCGTAGAGGTACTGGGTGACTTTCGCCGTGCTGCCGGGGACGGGTTCGGTCACCTTGGCGAGGTGGCCTTCGGGGTCCCATTCAAGGTTTTGGGTGGTGCCGTTGACGGTGCGGCTGGTCGTGTAGCCGCCGGTGTAGGTGAAGGAGTCCGCCGGGCGGGTGGGGAGGCCGGCGTCGGTGACGGAGGTCAGGGTGTGTGGCTGGGGTTGTCCGGCTGCGGGGTACTCGTAGGTGCGGGTGCGGTTCTTGGTGGTGTCGCCGGTGGGGTCGTGGAGGGTTTCGGTGGCGCGGTTTCCGTCCGGACGGTAGGTGTAGGAGTGCCAGTAGGGGGCGGGGCCGCCGATGACGCTGCTGCTGGGGGTGGCGGCGCAGGTGGTGGTGTTCTGGGTCCAGGCTTGGGTGACGCGGCGGGCGAAGTCGTAGGTGAAGCACTGGTTGTCGGTGCCGGAGCGGGATACGTCGGTGACGGAGAGGACGTTGGCGGCGTCGTCGTAGCGGTAGGTGTTGGATTGGTCGACGCCGGGGACGTCTTCGCGGTCCACGCGGGTGGTGGACAGGCGCTGGGTGCCCCATTCGTATCCGTTGGTGACCCAGGTCTTCTTGCCGTTGCGGAAGAGTTCGTGCTGGAGCGGTTTGCCGGTGAGGCTGTAGCTGGTGAGTCCTTCGACGCCCTGGCTGCCGTGGATTCCGGTGGTGCGGAGGGTGTGGTCGTCGTAAGTGAAGGAGACGACCGCCCCGGGTAGCGAGCCGGCTGCCGGATAGCCGACGCCTTGGGGGAGACCGGAGACGTTGTAGGACATGGTCGACACGTAGGTGCCGGCCAGGTCGCCTTCAGCTGTGGGAATGGTGATCGAGGTGCGCAGGGGCTGGTAGAGCCGGTTGTAGGCGACGACCTTGCTGGTGTAGGCGTTGCCGTTCTCGTAGCGCGTGGACTCGGCCAGGTGTCCCTTGGCGCCCGTGATGGTGTCGTAGGTCCACTCGGCGCGGAGCGGTCCTGTGGCGGAGTTCCTGCGGAGTTGGGTCTTGCGGCCCAGGTTGTCGTAGAGGTGGGCGAGGGTGACGTTGGTGGCGTCGTTGTGGGTGGTGCGGAGTTGGCCGCGGTCGTCGTAGGTGTTGGTCGTGGTGCCCTTGTCGGGGTCGTCGTTGACGGTCTGGCGACCCATCAGGTCATAGGTGTAGTTCCAGCTGATGTTCTGGGGGTCAGTGACCTTCGCGAGTTGGCCGTTGGGGTGGTACGTGTAGGAGGTTTTGTCGTAGGTGGAGCCGACGGTGGGCTCGTGGTGTTCACGGAGCTGGGTGGTGTTGCCGCGGGCGTCGACCAGGGTGGTGGTGGCGGTGCCGCCGGTGGGTGGGACGACGGTGGTGCGATCGCCGCCGTGGATGGTCTGGGAGGTGGCCAGGACGGTTCCGCCGTCGCCGTTGCCCGCTATCTGGCGGACTTCGGTCTGCCGACCGAGGCCGTCGTACGTGTAGCGGGTCTGGGATTCGACGCTGAGCGCGTTGTTCGGGGTGAAGAGCTGGGTGCCTGGTGCGCTGGTGGTGTAGTAGGTGGAGAACGTCTTGGCGACGAGGCCGCGTTCGTCATAGAAGGTGTCGCCGATGAGGGTGCCGCCGTTGGGCCCGGGCTCTTGGGCCTGCCGTGGGCGCAGCTGTCCGTCGTAGAGGGCGTAGGAGGTGCGCTGGACGCCGTGGTTGCCCAGGGTCTTGGTGGCGACGACGTTGGGTTGTCCGTCGCTGGCGTGGGTGTAGGCGAATTCGTAGGTGGGGGTCTGTCCGGTGCTGCGGTCGGGGAGCCAGACCTTGGTGGCACGGCCGAGGGCGTCGTGGGCGAAGTTGGTTATTTTGCCGTTGGTGTCGGTTTCGGTGAGGGGCAGGCCGCGGAGGGGGTCGTGTTCGATGGTGGTGGTCTGAGCGGTGGAAGCGTCGCCTGTGGTGGCTGGTGGGGAGGTCGTGGTGACAGTGACGGGGATGCCGGTGGCGGGGGTTCGCTCCGTGGTGGTGGTGCGGCCGTCGGTTCGTGGCGTGCGGGTGATGACCCCGGCGGCTGTCACCCTTGTCGTTGAGGTCAGGTCGGTACTGGTGAGGGAGCGGCCGTAGGAGTCGTAGGTGCCACCGGCCTCCAGGTAGACGGCGGTGGTGCCGTCGTATTCCTTGAGAGTCGCGGTCGCGGTAGGCAGTCCCTTGGTGGGGGCGTCACCGTATGTCTGGTTGTCGTAGGCGGTGCGGACGTCGGAGAGGACGTCTGCTGGCCTGGCGGGGGTGGCGTCGCAGGGCTCGGAGACGGTTTCCACCCGTGCGGGCAGCGTGAGGATGTTGAGGGTGGTGTTAGTGGCGTAGGTCGTGCGGGTGCATCGGTTGTCGGTGATCGTGCTGTGGTTGCCGAGGTCGTCGACCTCGGTCACCCGTCCTGCGACGGTGTCGTAGCTGGTGGCGGTGGACATGGTGCGCCAGTCGGTGCCGGCGCCGTTGTCCAGTGAGATGAACGTCTTGCTGTTGCTGGTGCCGGTAAAGTTGGCGGTGATGGTGCCCCAGTCGCGGACCCGGGAGGCCGTCTGATGCTTCCACGGGCGGTTGACCGTTTTGTTGAGGACGGTTCCCCCGGGGCCGGAGTAGTTGACGGTCTTGTAGGCGAAGCCGGCCGCTGATTCGTGGTCGGTGAGGGCGCTGCCCTCTCCCTCTCCCAGGGTGACCGTGACGCTTTTCGTTCCGCCGGCGGCGTTGAGGCGGTCGCCGTCCATACCGCGCAGGAAGTAGGTGTCCTCTTGTGACTTCATGGCCGACGCGCCGCCCTGTCCGCCGGTCTGGACCCGGACGTGGCCGTAGCCGCGCCATTGGCTCCAGGTGCGGTGCTTGTCCTTGGTGAGGCCGTCGTCATCGTCGTAGTGCCAGGCGGCGCCGCCGAGGTAGTCGTAGCGGGTGACCTTGTCGGGTGCTCCGCCGCCGGTGCGGTCGCTTTCGGTGACGGAGTCGACGGTGTACTTGTTGAACCACTGCTGGACCGGGTCGTCGGTGGTGGAGCCGCCGATGAATTGGGGGAAGCAGCGGGTGGTGTTGGCCGACGGTGTCGGGAGGGCGTCTGCGTCGCAGGTGGCGGCTGTGTAGCTGGCGTCGAGTTGTCCGCCGGCCTCGTTGATGACCGTGGACAGTCGAGCCTTGATGAAGGGGGCGAATCCGTCACCGACGCGGTCGAGTCGGTTGGCGAGCTGGGTGTAGCCGAAGGTGGTCTTCGGCTGCGTGATCGCCAAAGTGGCGGTGTGGCCAGTGCGCTGAATAGAGGAGAGCAGCAGTTGGTAGTCGGTGTCGGCCATGCCCCAGTGGTGGGCGAGTCTCCAAGAGTCGACGTTCTGGTAGGTGGTGCCTTCCAAAATCTCGGTGGTGACTTGGGAGAGGCGCTTGCGGGTGAAGAAGGAGGGTGAGAGGCGGCCTTCGTCGCAGGTTTCGCCGGTGTTGCAGTTCAGGTCCCAGGGGGTGTCGTACCAGTAGGCCGACTGGGTGTCGATGGAGGAGCAGTCCATCGACGAGGTGGCCACGCAGCGCTCGCTGTTGGTGAAGTCGACCCGCGCGAGGGCCTTGGTCGCGTACATGGAGCTGGACTTGAGGCCGTATTCGATGCGGTCGAGGGCTCCGCCGCGGGTGTAGCGGGAGTTGTCGGTGGCTTCCAGGTTACGGCCGTAGGAGTTGCTTTCCTTGTGGTAGTAGTACGCCATGGCGTTGCTGTGGACGTCGACGACGTAGTCGAGGTTCCATCGCCAGGCCTGCTGGCAGTGGGAGGCGGCGAAGGTGGCGGCTTTGCAGGGTTCGTCGGTGTCGTCGCCGAAGACGGGGACGGTCCAGGTGGAGTCGGTGGCTTCTTTGCCGTCGGCCCAGCCGGGCAGGCGGTGGTAGCCGAAGTAGTAGCGGGTCCCGTTCGGTGCGGTCAGGCGCCAGTACTCTCCGTCGTTGTCGCCGTTGGCGCGGTTGGCGGAGGTGAGGCGGTCGATCTTGGTTCCGTCGTCGTTCCGGAGTTTCCAGGTGTTGGTGCCGGTGGGGACGAGCTCGCCGCCCTTGCCGTTGAAGGAGATGAAGGCGTTGTCGTAGCTCCAGCACAGGTCACCGGGCTTGTTGCCGTTGGCGTGTTCGATTCCGTCGTCGGCACAGGGCTTGTAACGGCGTTCGATGTAACCGGGCCACATGTCGAACCCGTCGCCCGCCCAGCTGGACTGGTTGTTGGTGTTCCCTGTGCGGCCGTCCACCGATCCTGACGAGTACGACAGTCCGACGTTCGGAAGGAGCCCACCAGGGACTTCGGGTACGGGCATGTTGTAGGACCAGGAGAAGTCACCTGTGTTGAGGTTCGCCTTCCAGGTCGCTGAGGCGGCCAGGGAGGTGGCCTTGTAGTCGCCGCGGGAGCCGTCGGTGGTGGAGACGGCGGCGAATACGGTCGGTGCCTTGGCCGCCAGGGCGAGGCTGGGGGCGGTGAGGGTCTGCTGCTCGGTGTCGTTCACCGCGGCGACGGGCTTGGGGGTGCGGCAGGCGATCAGGCTCGGGGTGGTCAGTGCGCACGGGGGGAGTTGGACGAGGGTGAGCCGGTCGGCGTAGCCGCCGCCGTAGGCGTCGGCGAAGGTGGAGTAGTCAACGCGGGCGCGGACCGTGCCCTCGGATGCCGTGTTCTCGGCGCGGAGGGTGAACATGACACCGTCGACGCCGGCACTCTGAGCGGCCTTACGGCTGACGACCTCGGCCTGAACCGTCCCCGTGGCGGACTTCTCGCCCTTCTTCACACGGGTGTCGAGTTCCAGGGGCAGACCTGTGGCCTTCACCGAACCGGCCGTGGTCGTGGCCAGGGCTATCCGTGCCGTCGCATGCTCGGGCCAGGTCCGGTCCGGTGCTGGCAGCGGTACGGGCGGTTTGCCTGCGGTGGTGCGTTTCGCCGCAGGTTTGCCTCGGGTGCCGGGGATGGGTTTCTCCGAGGCGGGGAGGCTGGGGCGGCCAGTGCCCTTGTCCGCGGCGGCCGCGGGTTGGGGTTGGGTCACGGCCTGGAGGAGGGTGCCGACCATGACGGTCGCGCAGGCCAGGGCGATACGCCCGCGTATCCGACGGAAAGGCGTGCGGGATCTGCCGTTGGTCATGTGTCTGTGTCCTCCACAGCTGTTCCCGTGGGTGCTTGAAGCACGCGCGACGGGTGAATGCCTACGGAATCAATGCTGGTTCGGGGGCGGGCCCGGCCTGCTCGGCCGGGCCCGCTCGGAAGGTGGTGTGATCAGCCGCTGCCGGGAACCGTCGTGGGGAGACCCGGTTGGCCGACCGCGAGCTGGTGGATCTGCGGCTCCGTCAACACGCCTTGGAATGCCCACAGGTCGGAGACGGCACCCGGCCAGTACTGGTTGCCGGTCGAGGTCCCGGTCGCCTGCCGTCCGAGGTGGAGTTCCGCAGCCGTGAAGGAGAGCACGTCTTCCTCGTGGGAGCGCTCAAGGCAGTCGTCCTCGCCGGCACAACTGGTCCCCTCCAGCTCGCCGTTCACATAGAGGGACACCTGTTTGTCGAACCCGTCATAGACCACGGCCAGGTGGTTCCACTCGGTGGACTCGCTGAACTGCCCATTCGCCGCATCACGGAAGGTGACATCAAGCCCGTCACGATCACCGATCGTCACCCGCCATCGACCCGGGCCCCCCACCGCCGCCCAACCCGGCTCGTACCGCACGGTCAACGCGTTCTTCGTCAGCCCCGCGGCACTCAGCAAGGTGACCGGCCCGGTGGGTTCGGCCGCGGCCTGCGCCCAGCCCGCGATCGTGAAACTCCCTCCGGTATCGGTGGGCATCTCGGCCATCCCGTGGTCGTTGACACCGTCCAGAACGATCCCGCCGTCCACCCAGCCCTTGTCCGGCCCGACCTGCGCACCGCCGTGCAGGGTCATGTCGTGGTCGAACGACGAGGAGTCCGGTGTCTTGGCCGGCGTGCCGGACGAGCTCGCGAACTTCCAGCGTGCCTTGACCACCGGGCGCTGCTTGAACATCTGCTGCACTTCGCCCGCGGAGACGGGCCGGTCGTAGAGGCGAACATCGTCGATACGACCGGGGAAGAACGATCCCGGCTGCCCGCCGTACTGCCCGGCGCCGATCTGCACCGGACCGCCGGCGTACCAGTCGGCGACCAAAGTGGTGGACCCAGCCCGTTTGCCGTTGAGGTAGAAGGTGAGCTCGTTGGTGACACTGTCGTGCACACCCACCAGGTGCGCCCACTCTCCGCCACGGGCCGTACTGCCGGAGGGCTGAAGGGCTTGGACCTGGGACGCGTCAGGATCGTCCGTGGTGAAGGCTCGGATGCCCCACCGGTCGAAGGTGTGCGAGTAGTAGAGCTCGAACCCGGGTTTATGGACTCCGGCCTGCATGGTCACCACTGCGGCGTGGTCGGGTTTCGTCTTCGGCAGCCGAGCCCAGGCGGAGACGGTGTAGCTGCGCTGGTTGTTGAGCATGGGCCGCTCGGTGGTGGCATAGCCGGTGGTGCCGTTCAGTTCCAGTGCTTGGCCCACCACACCCGTGGCACCCTTGGTGACACCGCCGCGGAACTCGGCGGGCAAGACCTCCGGGACACCGTTCAGCTCGACCTTGTCCGCGGCTTCGTCCATGGAGAAGACCGCCCGAGCCGGCCGCCCGGAGATCAGCGAGTCCTTCCCCTTCAACCGCGTTACCTCTCCCTGAGAGAGGGTCTTGTCGAAGATCTGGACCTCGTCGATCGCCCCGGGGAAGAACGACCGCGGATCGCCGTTGTGCGAGCCGGCCCCGATCTGCAACCCGCGGCGGGCATCCCACGGCGAGTCATAGGCCGTCGTACCTGCCAGGACACCGTCCACATACAGCTTCAGCTCGTCGTCCGTCGCACTATGCGTCCCCACCAGGTGCACCCACTCGTTGGCGCTCACCCCGCCGGCTTGGGCCTGCATCGCCATGGCCGTGGTCGCGTTCGGATCATCCGCCCGGTACTGGACGAAGGCCCACCGGTCGTAGGTGCCGGAGTAATAGAGCTGGAAGCCGGGATTGTGGTTACCGGGCTGCGCTACAACCACAGCGGACGTGCCCGGCACCGAGGACAGCTTCGCCCAGGCCGAGACGGAGAAGCCCGTGTCGGTCGCCACGGTGGGAATGTCGGTTCGGGCGTAGTCGTTCACGCCGTCGAACCGGACCGCCGTGCCGAGTGCACCGGACACCCCTGGTGTCGCCCCGCCGTGCAAAACGGCGGTTCGCGCAGGTGCTGTGCCGACGGCCTGTGTCCCGGTTTCCTCATCGAGGGACCAGGTCCCGCGCTCCGGCTGTCCTGCCTTGACCCGGAACCGGTAGCTCGTCGGCGCAGACACGTTACCCGCAGCGTCGAAGGACTTCACGTACAGCGTATTCAGCCCCGGCTTCGGCGGCAGGAACGTGATGGTCTTAGCGGCGCCGGCCGTGGTGGTGACCGTGTTGTCCGAGGTGGGATCGGCGTTGATGCCGTACCAGTACTTGGTCACCTGGCTGTCGTTGGCATCCATCTCGAAGACGCCGTATCTACCTGTGCCGTCATACCAGGGATCGTCCGGGTTCTCGGGATCGGACGCTGGGAAATCAAGAGAGGACAGCGCGGGGGACCTCGGAACAGTCGCGTCGTAGCTGAAGTAGCACATGGTCGGATCGCCTGCCGACGACCACGGTGAGTACTGCCCACCGTCCCAGACCCGCGCCTCCCACCCGATCTGCTTGTTCTGCGGTAGCGACGAAGGCAGGCTCATGTGAAAGTCAGAGCCTGAGGCTTTGACTGATGTCCGTACGCCTTGTTGCGGTAGCGCCGGCCACCTCCCGCCATCCCAGATCGCGCGAAACTCCACGGCGACTGTGTCCCCGTCCGGATCGGTGACATTGTCGGCGTGGATCAATCCCAGCGACCGAGATCGAGGAGCATCAGCCGGCTTCTTGCACACACCGCCGTACTGCATCGACAACTGCGACATCTTCACCTGCGGCGGCGGACGGTTGTACAACACCCGCAGAGAGGCGTCATCGGAGAACCGCTTCCACCCGTACTTGTCACTCTCGCTCGACGCCCGCAATCCGAACGTCATCTTCGGGTTCTTCGCGGTCGCGGACTGCTGCACCGCCGTCTTCACATCAAACTCGGCATCCCTCGCCGCGCACCCGGTGAACCCGTAGGCGAACGACGACGTCCGCAAATGATCGATCCAGAACCCCGACTGCTCCTGTTCGTTCCAGTGCGTGTACTTGTCGATCGCCTTGGTCTTCCACAACTCCACACCCCGGGCGCTGCACGAAGCAGAGTGGGTGTTCCGCACAGCGAACTCAGCACTCAGGATCGACTTACCCCAGAACCTGGTCGTGTCGAACTGGTAGAACAACCGCTTGGTGTCATATCGCATACATTCGGCCCAGTCGCAGTACCCGAGCCCCGCGTCCGCGTCCCCGTTGAACTGCCACTGCGGCGAATTGGCCCAGTACTCCGAGGCCATCGTCCACGCGTTCGCCTTCGGAGCATGGAACTGCGGGTCGATGAACACCGGATACACCGTTTCAGCACCACGCAAAAGCGCGGCATCCGGCTCTAGCACCAAAGCACTCTGATCCGCCGGAATCTCAACCCCCACAGGTGCCAGCGTCCCTGACTCCCCCGCACCCGGCTCGCCACCCACATCGGCGCCACCCTGCCGTGCGACAGACGCACCACCCTTGCGAGCAGCAGCACCGGACCCCGTACTGGAATCCCACATCACCGGACGAGGCGCCTCGAACACCGCGCCCCCCGCACCATCGTCAACCGCCTCCAAACCACCACCCGGCTGCTCACGCAGCGTCATGCCCTGAGCATCGAGACTTAGCCGCACCTCATTCAGCGCCGGGTTCGCCGCCGCCGCGGCCGACTTCACCACCAACAACTGAGTGAACCCGTCGGCCTTCGCACCCAACCTCAGATCCACCCCCGGCAGCACCTCCGGATAGGTCGCCGTATCCCCCTGCAAAACGGGAGCCGGTAGACTCGTCGGCCAGCTCAACGTGAGCTCGCGTCCGGCCTTGACCATCCGCACCAGCGGTGCCGATCCACCACCGGAAAACTCCAACCCGATCGTCACCGCCTTCGGAGCCACCACACCCGTACTGTCCCTCACCAACACGGTGTCAACAGGCTTCCACTCACCAGCCACTCGGGCCCGCACCGGGCGCAGATACTGCCGCGCCTCAAAATTGCCCTCGGGGGTCGCGAACACCTCACTGGTCTCACTGCGCAGCGAGACAACCTCAACCGGTTCACCCGAACTCCGCGCCATCGCGAGTGACTCACTCTCAGACCGTGCGGATGGCGACGGCGCCTCGCCCGCAACAGCAGGGGGAGCCTTCTGAGGAAGCGCCTGCACCCCGGTCGGCGCGAGCAGCCCCACCAGCACCGCACCTGACACCAACGACCCCGCCGCGCGGGCACCCCGTCTACCACTCACCAGACCGACACATCCCCCACCATTTAGCCCAGCAGTGAAGTTAACGTGAAGAACCAAACAAGATTCAATGGACAGTAAAGGCGCAGTCACGCACCGTCCAGAGGACGGGAAACCGACAACTCACACAAAAACGCAAACAGCCAGTCAAACAGCGCCAGTGATGAACCTCATCCCAAACCAGCGTTTCAAGCGACCACCAGCGCAGAGGCGATGACTTCCGCACCACCGACAACAAGCACCAAGTCCGTACGCGACACAACAGGACGCGCCAGCCGCGCGATCGCCTGGAACGGGTGCGAGCTGAGAAGGGGTCCTGCAAGAACCGTGCCTCCCTGCAGTAGACGCGGAATTCGCTGCACCGTCCCGGACAAGCGGAGGGGGTGCTCCACCGCAGTCGTTCCGCTCCAACGGCGGAACAGGTCCTCAACACGGCCCCAGGGCCCGAACTCGGCGGGCACGTTCCGCCACGGAACGCCCGTTCGAACCCGGACCCGTACGCGGTCGATCACTTCCCCCGGGGCCAGATGGGCCGTCGCCCCGCCCTCGTCCTCATGAGCAGCAACAGCTCCAATTCAGGCAATGTGAGCCTGGTAGTTGGGGACATGGTTCGCGCAGTGAATTGTTCCCTGTCCGCCAGGATCGGCGGATGCTGAGCATCGGAACGGCCGTGATGGGGGCTGGCCGAGTTCTGGAGTCGGGCACTGGACTATGTCGCTCGCGATGGTGAGGTGAGGAACGACTGAGTGGTGTTGCCGGGCGCCGCACCGGTGCTGTCTTGGCCCTCGACACCGATGCGGCACCCGTGCCGGAACACCCGAGAATCCACCTCAACCTCTATGCAGGCGACACCGCCGACCAGGAAGCCGAAGTGGCGCGACATGTCCCTGGGCGCCGAACGCGACGACTGGGACTCCTGTCCGGACGACGCCAACTTCGTCGTGCTGGCCGCCCCCGAGGGCAACCGCTTCTGCGTCATCGACACCAGTCGCAGCTGACACAGACCCAGGGCCCGGGAAGGCGGAACACTTTCGCGTGCAGGAGCTCGATAGCGACGAAGGGCGCGACTGCCGCCCTCGGCTCCACGGAGCGCCAGACCCTCGGTCCCGGCGCTGCGGAGATGATGTCGGTGTGACCTGGCGTCTTGTTGCGTGCGTGTCGACCATCCTTCTGGCCCAGTGCAGGGCCCCGGGTCTCTTCGGGAGAATTGCGGCGCACTGGCGCCCGTCCGAAAGTCGTCGGCTGATCGCCACATCGCACAGGCCCTTGTGAGCAACCATTCTCTTGGCCTGATCGTCGTATCCGGCGCCATCGCCGGTCCGGCCCGTAGGCACCCGAGATATCGACGGCTTGCGGAGGCAGTCTGGCTCGTTGCCCTTCTCCGGACTAAGGAATTGATCACTGCGCGGAGGCCATGTAGCCGCAACAGCTGACCCTGACGCGGGGGCAACCTCTCAGCATGGTCGGCATGACGACGAGAACCAATGCGATCGAGGTCGCCGGGCTGCGCAAGTCGTACGGCGACCACGAGGTGGTCGCCGGAGTCGACCTGACCGTTCCCGCAGGCACCGTCTTCCACTGGGTGGAGGAAGCGCTGATTGGCGGAGCTGCCTTCATGAGTTCTCGCGCACTTGTCCACTTCGATGCTCACTTCGACAACATCCTGACCGATGGCCGCCAGCTCTACTTCACTGACTTCGGACTTGCCCTGAGCTCCCGCTTCGACCTTTCGGCGGACGAGTCCAACTTCCTCACAGAGCACCTTGGGTACGACCGCTGCTACACAGCGAGCCACCTGCTCCAGTACCACGTGCTCGACGGCGTGCGCGGTGACACAGAACGCAAAGCCTTCCTGCACGACTGGATCGCAGGCCGGAGACCTGAGGACATCCCCCCCCCGAGATCACGGCCATCATCGACCGCCACGCACGCCCTACCCTCGTTGTGGACTCCTTCTTCCAGCGTCTGTTCACCGAGAGCAAGCAAACCCCGTTCCCCGCCGCGGAGATCAAGCGGCAATCGGGCGTTGGCGCCACAACCCCGAGCTAATCCACGCCCTCGCCTCGATCGTCCGGCATCGCCATAGTTGGCTTCCTCTGTGAAGACCTCGACGCCGCCCGGGGCACGGCTGCCATCCACCACACCGTGCAGCGCACGAACACAGGTGGACTCACCACGCCGCCCACCAAGACCAGGACCTCCGAAACCGCATTGCCTCCCCGCCTGCTCCCTTCAGTCACTGGAGCACCACCACGAGGACCAGCGGCGCGAGCGTGAAGCCGCAGGCACCACGTGGCGCGGCACAACGGGCATGTGTTCATCACGCCGCAGGGCAGACCGATCGCCCCGACCAACCTCACCCGCACCTTCACCACGCTCCTCCGGAAAGCCTCGCCTCCACCACATCCGCTTCCACGACACGCCCCAATGGCAAGCAGTCTGAGCCTCGGGCGAGCACGTTCCCGACTACATGAAGACTTAGACGGTGTCTCACGTGGTGATCTTGCCCGCTGCACGGCCGTAGACGCTCGGGGTGGGGATGGCCAGCCTGTCAGGCCGGCCAGCTGAGGCGGCCGTCCACGATGACCGGTAGAGACGTGGGCATCTCGTCGGTGACCGAGGCGAACTCCAGGGCTGAGAGCGTGGCTCCCTGGTCCGTCCATACGAGGATCTCGCCGACGTGGGCGCCGGACGGGTTATGGACTTGTGCGTCTACAGGCACGTGCTCTTTCGGCAGTGCTGCATGCTCGCAAGGTTCCCGGACCTGCAGGTCGACGCTCACGGAGTCGGGCCCCCAGACAGCGATCACCTCGGTGTGGTCCAGCTGACTCCGCAGTTGCGACGCGCCGACGAACTCCGCTGACAGGACGTGTTGAAGTACTGCGCGCTCGTCGGCGTTCAACGGGCGCGGGTCGACGGAAGGAGGAGCCATGTGCCCATTCTGAGGTGGCGGGGGCAATCAGCCCAACGCCTACACCGACCGTCGCCGGGGGCCGCCCGGCAGCGGCATCATGATCGTTCATGGGTGGGGATCTATCGCAGCGGCTCGTGCCGGATGATCTATGGGCCATGGTCGAGCCGGTACTGCCGTCCTTCCGCTCGCGCCCGCAGGGCGGTGGCACCGCGCTGATCGACCAGCGTGCCGTGTTCACGGCCGTCGTGTACGTGCTGACCAGCGGGTGCGCGTGGCGGTATCTGGCACCGACGTTCGCAGTGTCGCCGGCGACGGCTCACCGGAGGTTCTCCGTCTGGATCGCATTCGGAGTGTGGCGTCAGCTGCACCGGGTGGTTCTGGACGAGATCGGAGCCCGCGGCGGACTGGCTGGAGCTCCGTGATCGTCGACGCGGCCTCGGTGCGCGAGAAGGGGGGTCCGCTGACGGGGCCGAATCCGGTTGACTCAGGCAAAGCGGGCAGCAAACTACACGTTCTGACCGATGCGCAGGGGCTGCCTGTGGTCGTCGGGGTGTCCGCCGCGAACGTCAACGACGTCCAAGCGCTTCGCCCGCTCATCCTCGGAATCCCGGCCGTCCGCTCACGCCGCGGCCCCCGTCGGCGACACCCCGACAAGGTCCGGGCCGACAAGGCGTACCACTCGGCCGGCAACCTGGCGTGGCTACGCGAACGCATCATCACCCCACGGATCGCCTGGCCGGGCGTGGAGTCCTCCGAACGGCTTGGAAGGCACCGATGGAAGATCGAGAGGTCGATCTCCTGGCTGTTCGGATACCGCCGCATGACCGTCCGCTATGAACGCAAGGGCGGTCACTTCCTCGCCTTCCTCGGGCTCGCCGCAGTCATGACCTGCTACAAGATCGCCACGTGAGAGACCGTCTTAGGTAACCCTCCTCGACTACTACCTCAAAAGCTGCGGAACTTGGAGGTCATTTACTGGACAGCACCTAACGGAGTCCTACTAGGCCGGGTTCACCGACCGAGGAAGCGGAACCCGCTGGGGCGGTGGGCATCGTAAAGACCGACCGTGGCAGTAGTCGCAGGCCGATTCGTGACCGGAACTGGTGGTCATTACCTCGGCGATCAGGGCGACATTGAAGACCCACGTCGGTAAGCCTCGCGAGTGGCCCTGGAGCGAAGGCTGGCGGTCGGGCGACCCGTTCGCCGGTGTCAAAGGCTCGATCTCACCCACGGGGTACGAGCCTCAGCCCTGTTGCGATGTCGCTACCACGACGTTGAGAACTCCTGACGAAATAATCTCCGAGGTGGTCGGATTACTTCTGGAGCGTTGAACGAGGTCCGGGGTGGTTCGGCGAAGCCGAGGACGAGCTTGAGAGCGCGGACCCGGCTCCACATCCGTCAGGAGTTTCTAGAGCCAGGGCGACCCCGGCGGTTGTGGCCCGTTCATGCGACGGGCTATCGCGGCCCCTATGATCGCTCCGAGACCGCCAGCCACCTTGTGGGCGCCTTTGATTCCGCTACGCCGAGCGCTTTCGTGCTCCTCCAACGTCGTGTCGAGCCTGCGCTTCTTGATTTCGGCAGAAGCCATACCGATGCCCCCAATGACGGTCTGCCCAGCAGGCGTCTTAGAGAATTCTTGCAACGCCTTCGCAACGCCAACAGCGGCAGCAATGATCGGTAACACAACCTTCACCCTCTTCCGCTTACGCCATTCTGCTTCAGCTAGGCAACACAGTTCAGAGTAGCCCAACTTGTCTTATATCAGAGGCTGAAGAGATCCCCTGATAAACCCCTAGGGGATCAGTAAGGGGTCATCCGAATAACATCCACCCCCTGAGTCACTAGGGGCCTTTCTCGTGTCTGGAGTCTCCCCCTTGGCAGGCATACCCAGCGCCCGTGGCACCCGACAATCTATTGATCCGTCGTCGCGAAGCCGGGAGAGTTGCGGTCAACTAGCGGGGGTGGAACAGCACGAGCGACTTGAGGAGCGGGCCGAGCACGCCGTTGCCGCCGGCTCTCGCGTTCCCCCTCGGCTATGTACCGACCACGGTGTCGCCGGCAGGGTGGGGTATTCGACGTCCGTGACGGGGGCTCCGCTGCCCGAGTGCAGCTACTCGCGATCCGGACGTGGATGCGAAGATGCGGTCGTGGTGACAGACGCCGAGTGGAGCCGAATCCGGAGGGACCTGCGCTTCGGGCAAGTTTTCGAGGGCACAGTCGTGCAGGTTCCCCGGCCCGGTGCGATCGGGATCTTCGTGGACATCGGCCTGAGCGTCGGAGGCTTCATCGACGTCCTGCTGCTTCCGGAACGAAGTGATGACTGGCCGCCGGCAGGCACGGTCACAGATTTCGAGATCTGGTGGGCAGACAGCCGCCAACAGATCCGGCTGAAGCCGTCCGACTCACGGTATCTGCGGGGCGACTTCCCGGACTTCGTGCGACGTGTCCGCCCTCATTGGTCGTCCGAGGTCGGTCAGCCCGTTCGTGACCCCGGGACCCCAACCCTCAACTAGTTCTTTTGCCGGGATGGTTCATCGTGGTCTGGAGGCGGCTTACGGGACGAGCGCGGTCCGCGAGGCGACTGGTATTACTGGTGCATGCAGGAAGAGCAGGAAGAGACCGCGCGGTCCGCGATTGACACGTTCATCTCCGCGTTCAACGCCTCGGACGACAGCTATGTGACTGGGCTGCTTTCCCAGGCCCTCACCTCGGACGTGGTCTTCTGGGGACCGTTGGGCCGCAGTGAGGGGATCGAGGCGGTCGAGCGGTTCGTGCTGGACATCCGGCGCCACCCCGCGGGCACCGGCACGATGGTGCGCTGTTCGGCGGTGGACATGCCGGACGAGTGGGCCCGGTACCAGTGGGTCTTCACGATGCCGGATGGAGGCCCCCGCCTGGCGGGAACGGACGTCGTCCATCTGCGGCGAAGCCTCATCGACCAGGTCATCGTCTTCGCGGGGGAGATCGAGCCGTCGACCTCCTGAGTCATTCTCCTCCGGCGCCGTCCTTCTCCTGAACCGGCCCCGTTCGGGGCTCCGGGTCTGCCCAGCCGACGAGTTGGTGCGGCCGGGCGCCGGGGTACTGCCGCTTGTAGCTCTCGCTCCGACATATGGAGCACCGGTCGTAGCCTTGGCGAACGCTGGAGGCCCTCACTCCCGAACCCCGAACAACGTCTGCCCCATCGAGCCCACCGCCGCCTAGCAAGTGGACGTCGGCGAGAAGAAGGCCAGGAACGCGGCCGGTTCAAGGCAGGAGCCTGCTGGACTAAGGATGGTCTTCCGGTCGTGAGACCTGCCATGATCGCTTCATGCACTTCATCATTAGAAAGGGTCATGCCGCGTAGGCGGCCGGGCCGGGTCCGTGCCGAGTTGAGGCACCGACCCCAGAACGACCAAAGGTCTGCCATCCCGGGGTTGTCTTCGCGCGCGTTGGCAGAGGTCGCGAGGATCGAGCGAAGCAGGAACTACCTCTGGCCAGGGGTGGCCGAAACGGCATTCCGGAACTGGCGAAGTTTCGTAAGGCACCCATATCGCCGACTCTGGGTCCACGACGATGACGGCTGTGGTGTGTGGGCATGCTGCGGAGTGCAGCATGAGGGACGCGATTTCCTCGAAGCCATCGTGCTGGGGATGTCCCGGAAGCGAGCCCGCGAGTTCAGGGCGCTTCTCGCGGAACCCGACAATCAGTACTGAGAGAGTCAGTCCGTCACGCAACTCCGGTCAAGCCCCGTTCACACGCCGGACAGTGCTGTGGCGCCCCTCGCCGAGCAGGCGAGCGGGTCTTCGCCGCCCTACATGGCCCGGCGGGTCGGACCCAGCCACCGCCATCAGGTGTGCCGCTGCACCCAGATCGCCGCCAAGGTCACGGTGGTAGTGCCCAGGCCGCAACAGATGCCGCGCAGTGTGTGCACGGCTGCGGTCCGGCGCCGTCGGACCGCTCAGCGCAGCGCCCGTTTCGCACGGGTGCGGAGTCGGGTGAGGAAGTGTCGGGACATTGGTTCTGGGTCCTTCTGGTGATGGGCGGGTGATCTCCGGGTGTTGGGGTGGTTCAGCCGGTGTGGTCGTGGGCGGCTTGGGTGGGCCAGGGGAAGGCCGTCCACGCCTCTGTTAAACGCGGGCGGGTCTTGCGCTGGGCGGGCTCCCGGAACGGAAGCGGCTGGGGGGCTGCGCAGTGCGGGCTGTCCGTCTTGTTGAACTCGACGGTTGCGGTGGCGATCAGAGTCGAGACCGTGACGGGGAATTCCTCTTCCAGCAGGTAAATCGCGTAGTCGGGGTGGTCGGCGTAGCCGATGGCGGCAGGGATGTAGTCCAGCAGCCACGCCACACCCCGCCTCTCGGACCGATCGCGGTCGCCAAGAGGCGGCTCAGCACGCGCAGGACCGTAGGGGTGGAGGCGTCTAGGTTCCGGAGCACCTGCCGGTCGCGGCCAGAGAAGGGAACGGTCTCAGGCTGCGGCTTGGCGTCGACCTCGGTCTGCTGGCACCACCACGCCGCCGCGTGCATCTCCCCGCGCGCCAGGTGGTGGAGATAGAGGAGGAAAGCGGCGTTGTCGTTGCCCGCGCCGGCGGCATACTGCCACCAATACCGAGCCGCCTCATCACGTTCCACCAGTTGGAACACGGAGCCCAGAACGACCGCGCACCGCGGTGCGGGCAGATGCTCGGTGACGAAGTCCGTGGCTGGCACCGCGCTAGCGCTGCCCACTACCACCTCGCAAAGGGTGGCGAGGACGTCGGCCGCAGTGTCGCTATCCGGAGTGCGGTGGCGGTAGTTCGGCACGGGCAGGTCCATCAGCATCACGGTTCCGCCCCGCCGGGGAGTCCCGCTCTCCTCGCTCGTCGTACGGTGCTGCTCGCCGGCACGGTCGCAGCCGCGGCCACCGCCGGCGCTGTGTGGTACTGGAAGCCGGACTCCGCGGCGCCGTCCGAACGGCCCGCTATCGCCACCCTCGCCGGTCATGGCTACATGGTCAACGCGGTCGCCTTCAGCCCCGATGGCAAGGTGTTGGCGACCGCGAGCGACGACAGCACCGTGCTGCTCTGGGACGTGCCGAACGGAACGCTCCTGGACGCGCTCACCGCCCACCGCGACATGGTGTTCTCGGTGACGTTCAGCCCGGACGGCAAGACCCTGGCGACGGCGAGCGCCGACTCCTCGGTGTTCCTGTGGGACCTGCGCACACGACGACGCACCGCCGTCCTCAACGGCCACGACGGACACATTTGCTCAGTCGCGTTCACCCCCTCCGGGAAGACCCTGGCCACCGGGGGACAGGACAACACGGTCCGGTTGTGGAACGTGGCGGACCGTCGCCGTACCTCGGTCCTCTCGGTTCCGGGGGAAGCCGTCTACGCGCTCTCCTTCAGCCCCGACGGCACCGTCCTGGCCAGCGGTAGCCATGACAAGTCCGCCCGACTGTGGGACCTGGCCTGATTGTTGCCCAGGGTCGAACGGTCCGGCGGCCTGTGCACGGCGTACCCGAATGCGACGAAGGGGCCCGATGCGCGAACGGACCCCTTCGAACCTTCAGTTCATGCGCCGTTCCGCTGCCCCACGAGGTCGAGGGCGATGTCCGCGATCATGTCCTCCTGACCGCCGACCATGCCCCGGCGGCCCACCTCCAGAAGGATCTGCCGGGTGTCGAGACCGTGCCGGCGAGCGGCGTCCTCGGCATGGCGCAGGAAGCTGGAGTAGACACCGGCGTACCCGAGGCTGAGGGTCTCGCGGTCCACGCGGACCGGTCGGTCCTGGAGCGGTCGGACGATGTCGTCCGCGGCGTCCATCAGAGCGAACACATCGCTGCCGTGGACCCAGCCCGAGAGGTCGGCGACCGCGATGAACGCCTCCAGGGGGCAGTTCCCGGCTCCAGCGCCCTGGCCTGCGAGGGAGGCGTCCACGCGCTCGGCGCCGTTCTCCACGGCCACCACCGAGTTGGCCACACCGAGGCCGAGGTTGTGGTGGGCGTGGATGCCGATGCCGGTCTCGGGGGCGAGCACATCACGATAGGCCCGCACCCGGTCGCGGACGCCGTCCATGGTGAGCCGGCCGCCCGAGTCGGTGACGTACACGCAGTGGGCGCCGTAGGACTCCATGAGCTGGGCCTGACGGGCCAGTTCGGCGGGTTCGGCCAGATGGGACATCATCAGGAACCCGGCGACGTCCATGTCGAGTTCCCGCGCCGCGGCGATGTGTTGGGCCGAGATGTCGGCCTCCGTGCAATGGGTCGCCACCCGAACCGAACGGATCCCGAGTGCATGGGCACGGCGCAGATCGGCGACCGTGCCGATGCCCGGCAGCAGCAGGGTGGTGAGCCGTGCACGCGTGACGACCTCGGCCGCTGCGGCGATCCACTCGTCGTCGGTGTGCGCACCCGCGCCGTAGTTCACACTGGAGCCCGAGAGGCCGTCCCCGTGCGCGATCTCGATGGCGTCGACGCCCGCCGCGTCCAGGGCGGCGGCGATGGTGCGGACCTGGTCGACGGTGTAGCGGTGCCGGACGGCGTGCATCCCGTCGCGCAGCGTCACGTCCTGGATGTAGAGCCTGGACGGTGTCTGAGGAGATGTCATGAGGAGGCCAGCCTTTCCGCGACCCGCAGTGCGGCGGAGGTCATGATGTCGAGGTTGCCCGCGTAGGACGGCAGGTAGTGGGCGGCGCCCTCCACCTCCAGATAGACCGAGACGAGTTGCCCGGTTCCGGCCGGGGCACCGGTGAGCGGCGCGAGCGGGTCATCCGCGTCGATCGCGCGGATCTGCACTTCCTGCTTCAGCCGGTAGCCCGGTACGTAGGCGGCGACCTCGGCCACCATCGCCTTCACCGAGGCCCGTACCGCTTCCTGGTCGCAGTCGCCGACGACGCAGTACACGGTGTCCCGCATCACGAGCGGCGGCTCGGCCGGATTCAGCACGATGATCGCCTTGCCCACGGCGGCGCCGCCCACCTCCTCCAGGGCGCGCGAGGTGGTCTCGGTGAACTCGTCGATGTTGGCGCGGGTGCCCGGCCCGGCCGACTTCGAGGCGATGGAGGCGATGATCTCCGCGTACCGGACCGGGGTGACACGGGACACGGCAGCGACGATCGGTACGGTGGCCTGGCCGCCGCAGGTGACCATGTTGACGTCGGGCGCGGACAGGTGCTGGTCGAGGTTGACCGGCGGTACGACGTAGGGGCCGAGGGCCGCCGGTGTGAGGTCGATCAGCCGCTTGCCGTGCGCTGCAAGTACGGTGGCGTGATGGCGGTGGGCTCCCGCCGATGTGGCGTCGAAGACGATCTCGATGTCGGGGAAGCACTCCATGGCCACCAGTCCCTCCACCCCCTCGTGGGTGGTGGGGACACCGAGCCTGCGAGCCCGTGCGAGCCCGTCCGACTTCTCGTCGATGCCCGCCATCGCGGCCATCTCCAGTCGGTCCGACAGTCGCAGCACCTTGATCATCAGATCGGTGCCGATGTTGCCGGAACCGATGACGGCCACACGGGTGCGTGTCAGCTGCTCAGACATCGTTGCCTCCTGACCGCGGGGAGAAGAACTCGACCGCGTTGGAACCGAGGATCATCGCCTGTTCGGCTTCGGTGAGTCCCGGGCAGTCGCGCACCACCGTGCCGGGCTGCTGCTCACCCAGGGGGAAGGGGAAGTCCGTACCGAGCATGACCCGGTCCGGGCCCATCACATCCACCAGCAGTCGCAGCGCCCGGGGGTCGAACACCGCGGTGTCTACGTAGAAGCGGCGGGCGTACGCGGACGGCGGTTTCGGGGAGTCCGCGCGGACGATGTCCCGGTTGTGCCAGGCGTTGTCCGCGCGGCCCAACAGGAACGCGAAACTGCCACCGCCGTGGCAGAAACAGAGCTTCAGGGACTCGGGGAGCTTCTCGAAGGCCCCCGAGAGGGCGAGACCGAGGATGGACAGCTGGGTCTCGGCGGGCATGCCGACCAGCCAGCGCAGCATGTTCCGGTCCATCCGGCCGTCACCGAGCATGTCCCACGGGTGGATCAGAACCGGGATGCCCTCCCGGGCGCAGTGGGTGAGGAAGCCGAGGACGTCCGCGTCGGCGAGGGTGCGTTCGCCGATGTGGTTGCCGATGTGGACCCCCCGGTGTCCGGCGGCGGCGGCCTTGGAAGCCATCTCGCAGGCCAGTTGGGTGTCCTGGAGCGGCACTTGGCAGAGCGGGATCAACCGTTGTGGATCCTGCGCGCAGTATTCGAGGATGCGGTCGTTGACCAACTCGCACCACTCGGCGGCGCGGTCCGGCGGAGCGGCGTACCCGAACATCAGCGGCGTCGAGGAGATGGCCTGCACATCGATGCCCAGTGCGTCCATCTCGATGAGTCGCCGCTCGGGGTCCCACAGGGATGCGGTGACCGGACGGTACTCCTCTGTGCCGCTCATCATCATGCCGGTGCCCGAGCCGTCCGGGTGGACACGCAGCCAGGGCTCACCGGCACCCTGGAGGAGGCGGCTCTCGGATTCCGAAATGCGCGGGAAGACATGCGCATGAACGTCGAAGACAGACAAGGCGAACTCCGGGGGGCGTGGTTCAGGAACGGGTCTGTGTGCGCGGGCGCATCTCTTCGGGCCACTCCCGGCCCGGGTGCACGGCCTTGCAGTGGGGACAGGTGCGGTCGCTGTCGTAGAAGGTGCGGAAGACGGGCGGCAGGTCGTCGACGATGGAGGTGAGCCGGAGCTCGGACCGGTGGACCAGCCGGTGGCAGTCGGTGCAGTACCACTCCACGGCGTCCAGCAGCCCCGGCGGGCGGGTGTGCTCGACGACCAGACCGATGGATCCCGGCTCGGGACGCTGGGGGGAGTGGCGTACGTGCGGTGGGAGCAG
This sequence comes from Streptomyces sp. NPDC059256, assembly GCF_042753785.1. Lineage (NCBI taxonomy): Bacteria > Bacillati > Actinomycetota > Actinomycetes > Kitasatosporales > Streptomycetaceae > Streptomyces > Streptomyces sp. NPDC059256. Next base: position 23,957 of record NZ_JBHYZO010000023.1, read on the forward strand.
GAAGACGTCGCCCTCGTTGATCTGGATGTCGGTGGGCGGCCGGCCCTCCTCCTCCATGACCCGCAGCACCATGTTGCCGCGCAGTTGGTAGAAGAACTCCTCGGTCGGGTCGTCGTGGAAGTCGGTGCGCTGGTTCGGGCCGCCGACGACGGTGACCATCAGATCGGCGTCGCGCCAGATCTGGATGTTCCCGACCGGTGGCTTGAGCATGTCCTGGTGCTCGTCGATCCACCGGGCGAAGTTGAAGGGAAGTCCGTGGGACAGCTTCGGCAGGGTCATGGCGCCGTGCTCCTGATCAGGATTCTGTGACGGTTGCTGAGCCGGTCGCGGCGGTGGCGGTGCCGGCGAGCGGGATATGGGCGACGCAGGAGATTTCGATCAGCAGGTGCGGGTGCGGGAGTTGGTGAACGGCGACGGTGGTGCGCGCGGGGCCCGTTTCGTCGAAGTACCGTGCGTAGACCTCGTTGTAGCCACCGAAGTCGTTCATGTTGACGAGGAAGGTGGAGATGTTCACCACGTCGGCCAGGGAGCCGCCGACCGCCGCCAGCAGATCGCGGATGTTCTCGATGACCGCCCGGGTCTGGGCCTCGATGTCGAGACTGGTGGTGCCGGCCTCGTCGGCGCTCGCTCCCACGAACGTGCCGTCGGGGCGGCGGGAACTGGTGCCGGAGACGAACACGAGGTCCCCGGCCCGCCGCAGGTGCGGGAATCGGCCGCGGGGGCGCGCCTTGCCTTCGACGAGCAGCGCCTGGGGCGCCCCGTCCGCCGCCTGAGCGTCTGCGTCGGGCACGGTCGCGTGGGGCGTTGTGTTGGGTACGGGGGTGTTCATCGGGTGGTCACCTCTACTCCGCCGAGGCCGGCGCCGAGAATGCGCACATGTGCTCCGCGGGGGAGCGGAAGGGCCGCGGTCGCGGCACCCGCGAGGACGATCTGCCCCGGCTCCAGCGCGATCCCGGCCTCGCCTGCCAGCCGCGCCGCGGCGACCAGGGAACGCAAGGGGTGCCCGAGGATCGCCGCGGACGAACCCGTGGCCACGACCCGGCCGTCGATCTCCACGACCAGACCGATGTTGCTGAGGTCGCGCACATCGGCCGGCTGCCAGATGCCACAGCCGTAGCGCGCGGCCGAGGCGTTGTCGGCGATCACATCGGGGAGAGTGAAGCGGAAGCCCTCGTAGCGGGAGTCCAGCACCTCGTACGCGACCGCGACACCGGCGAGCGAACGGACCGCCTCCGCCGGAGTGATCCGGCCGGAGATCGGGCTGCCGATCAGAAAGGCGATCTCCGGTTCGATCCGCGGATGGATCAGGCCGCCGAGGTCGAGCACGGCTCCGTCCTCCACCTGCATGGCGTCGGTGAGCAGTCCCCAGATGACGTCGTCGACGCCCATCTGCACCATCTTCGCCCGGCTGGTGAAGCCCATCTTCACACCGGTGGACGATTCGCCGCGGGCCAGTCGGCGCTCGATGACCGCGCGCTGGACGGCGTAGGCGTCGGGGAGGGTGAGTTCGATGGAGTCGGTGGGGCGGTCGACGGTGTGTCCGTCGACGGCCGCGGCGTCCAGGATCTCGGTCAGCTGTGCGAGGGTCATGTCATGCCTCCTGGCCGGTCGCTGCGGCGAATGCGACCCGTACGTCGCCGAGTCCGTCGATCCTTGCTTCCACCACGTCTCCCGGAAGGACGGGGATCATCGGACCGAGGGCTCCGGTCAGTACGGTGTCACCCGCCCGCAGGGGGCGACCCACCCGTACCAGCGTGTCGGCGAGCCACAGTGCCGCGTGCAGCGGGTTGCCGAGGCAGGCGGCTCCCGTTCCCGTTGACACCTGTTCGCCGCGTCGCTCCATGACCATGCCGGCCAGGCGCAGATCGAGCCGGTCCAGGGGGACGGGCCGGTTGCCGAGGACGTACAGTCCGCTGGACGCGTTGTCCGCGACGGTGTCGGCGAGGCTGATGTCCCAGTCCTGGATGCGACTGCCGCACACTTCGATGGCGGGCAGTGCGAAGGCGGTGGCGCGCAGGAGATCGGCGACGGTGTGCCGCTCCCGGTCGAGGTCGGCATCGAGTACGAGGGCGACCTCGGCCTCGACCCGCGCCTGCTGGACCGCTCCGACGGGGATCTCGGCACCGTCGGGGACCGCCATGTCGGCGTACAGCATGCCGAAGTCCGGTGCGTCGACACCCAGCTGCTCCTGGACGGCGGCCGAGGTCAGACCGATCTTGCGACCGGTGAGACGACGACCTTCCCCGAGCCAGTGCTCGGTGAGCAGGTCCTGCACGGCGTAGGCCGATTCGGCGCTCGTGACCAGATCGCGTACGGGGGCGCAGGGCCGGCCCTCGGCGTGGGCGCGCAGCAGGCGATCGGCGGCGGCCCTGATGTCGGCGGACCCCGGTGCGCGGGCCTCGGTGGTGGTATCGGTGCGATTCATGAACGGTTCCTCAGACCTGGATGCAGACGTTGACGGGCTCGGAGAAGAAGTCCAGGGAGTACGTACCGCCCTCGCGGCCGATGCCGGAATCCTTCACACCGCCGAACGGGGTGCGCAGATCGCGCAGGTTCCAGCAGTTGACCCAGACGATCCCGGCGTCGATGCGCGGGGCGACCCGGTGGGCGCGGGAGAGGTCGCGGGTCCAGACGGTGGCGGCGAGGCCGTACCGGCTGTCGTTGGCGAGCCGTACCGCCTCCTCTTCGGTGTCGAAGGGGGCGATGTGGCAGACCGGCCCGAAGACCTCCTCCTGGACGGTCCTGGCGTGCTGCGGCAGTCCGGTCAGGACCGTGGGTTCGACGTAGAAGCCCTCGTCGCGCCGGTCCCCGAAGTGAGGGGCCTTGCCGCCGGCGACGACGGTGGCACCCTCCTCGACCGCCAGCCGGTAGTAGGACAGCACCTTGTCGCGGTGAGCCGCGGAGATCATGGGTCCGTAGTCGGTGAGCTCCCTGGCGCGGGCGCCGAGCAGGCTCACGAACTCCTCGTAGCGGGAGCGTTCGACATAGACGCGTTCGGTGCACAGGCAGATCTGCCCGGAGTGGGTGAAGGCGGACCGTACGGTGCCTTCGACCGCTGCTTCGAGGTCGGCGTCGGCGAAGATCACGGCTGCGTTCTTGCCGCCGAGCTCGAAGGAGACGGGTGTCAGGTGGTTCGCCGCCTCGCGCATGATGGCCGAGCCGGTGGCGGACTCCCCGGTGAAGGCGATGGCGTCCACATCGGGGTGCGAGGTGAGGAAGGCGCCCGCGGCGTTCGTGCCATGGCCGTGGACGAGGTTGAACGCGCCCGCGGGCAGACCGGCCGCGTCGATCGCCTCGGCGAGCAGTGTCGCCGTGGACGGGGTCTCCTCCGACGGTTTGGCGACCACCGTGTTGCCCGCGGCGAGGGCGGGGGCGACCTTCCAGGTGAGCAGCAGGAGCGGGAGGTTCCACGGGGAGATGACGGCGACGACTCCCAGGGGCCGCCGCACGGTGTAGTTGAGCGCCTGCCCGGAGCCGCTCCAGCCGGGGACACTGGTGGAGTAGGACTGCTCGGGGCGGCCGTAGAGCAGGTCCGCGTAGGCGCGGAAGTTCCCGATGGCGCGGGGGATGTCGACGGTGGCGGCCAGTTCCCGGGGCTTGCCGGTGTCGCTCACCTCGGCGTCGACGAAGGCGTCGAACCGGGCCTGGATCTCGTCGGCGATGCGGTGCAGTGCGGCGGACCGCTCCTCGGGACTCGTCGCCCCCCACGTGCCGTCGAGTGCGTCACGAGCGGCTCGGACGGCGGCGTCCACGGTCTCCCTGGTTGCCTCCGGGACCTGTCCCACGGTGCTTCCGTCGACCGGATCGACCAGGGGGAACGTTGTGGTGGCGGGGTCGTTCGGCAGGAATGCCCCGCCCACGTAGTGCGCCGCTTGCATGGCTCGCCCCTCACTTTCGCGTCCTGTTGTTGTGAAGCCGAGTGGTGGATACGACCGGCTGTTCAGGAGCATGGCGCTGGCGAGGTATGCCTGTCTAATGCCCATTGGGGCGTCTGCTATAGCAATATGGGCATGGGTCCGGACGTGCGTCGGGGCTATGCGGGTGGCTGGTCCTGCTGGGCTGTGAGTCCGGCTGCCGCAGTCCTCAGCGCGGTCAGCAGGGCCCGGGTGGACGGGCTGAGCGGGCGGTTGCCGGGGAGGGTGGTGCCGACGCTGTGGCCGATGGGGTCGAGCGAGATCGGTAGGGATGCCAACCGGGGATCGTCGCCGCCGATCAGACCCGGAAGTACCGCGATCACCTCGGTCTCCAGGAGGAGCTGCCGGACGGTGAGGAAGGAGGTGCACTCGACGCGGTTCTCGGGCAGGGCAAGGCCGGAGCGGACGAAGAACTCCTCCAGCTCGCGGCGCAGGACCGTTTCTGCACCCGGCAGGATCCATGGGTGTACCAGGAGGTCCGGCAGGGTCACACCGGCCAGCTTCAGCGCCGGGTGATGGGCGCCGACGACGATCCTGACCGATTCCTCGTAGAGGGTGTGCCGCACCATCGGCCCACTGGCGGGGGTCGTCAGTCGGCCCACGATGATGTCGATCCGGCCGGCTTCCAGATCGACCAGCAGGGCTTCGGGCGTGCCCTCGCGCACCACGACGGTGAGCAGCGGATGCCCGGCCTTGAGCACGGCGATCGCCCGCGGCAGCAGCAGGTTCGAGCCGGCGAGGTGCGTACCCACGACGACAGTGCCGCGATCGGCGTCGGCGATCTCGGCAACATGACGGGCGGCCTGGGTGAGCTGGGCCAGCACCGCCCGGGCATGGTCGGTGAAGGCGGCGCCGAAGACCGTCGGGGAGATGCCGCGCGGGCCCCGGTCGTACAGCCTGACCCCGAGGATCGCCTCCAGGTCGTGCAGTCCGCGGGTCACCACCGGCTGGGTGACGTGCAGGGCAGCCGCCGCCCCGACGACGCTGCCCTGTTCGGTGAGCGTGTCGACCAGGATCAGATGGCGCAGCTTGAGGCGCCCGTCCAGAAGGCGTGGAATGTCCATGGCCGCCGACCATATAGCCGCATCCCTCCGTCGGGAAGGGTTTCCCCTTCTATGGACGCTATGGACCTTATGGACGCTCCGGAAGGCCCCGGTGCCCCGGGCACAGTGGACATCACTCCGTGCCCGGGCGGGTCGCGGCCGGACCGGCATCGCACGGTGCGGGCGCTGCGCACGTCCTGTGCCCCCGCCCACCGCGACCCCACCGCGTGGAGCGGGGGAGTGCCCCTTCGCCCGGTCCCCGATCAGCGAGCGCAGGGCGCTCAGTGGGTACGGCCACCGGGTGAAGGGTCTTCGGCCGTCCGAGACCCTCGGCACGGCATGACACCTGTTGTGGTGGGTGGGGATCAGCTGGCTTCGGTTGCCGTCGCGGGTCGGGCGGCGGTGACGGGGAGCACGGGGATCGGGTCCGGCCGGGAGGGTTTGATCGCGAGGGCGATGAGGGCGGTGAGGATGCCCACCACTCCCATCACTGTCCAGGCAGCCGGGTAACCGGGGCCGTCGGCGAGCAGCCCGAAGGCCCAAGGGAGGACGAACCCACCGACGGCGGAGACGGTGAGCATCAGACCGATGGCGGTGCTGAGATGTTCGGGGGCGATGTGCGGGGAGTCGCCGGGGGCGGTCTGCCAGATGGCGAAGGTGAAGTTGAACATGAAGCCGATGCCGACGGCCGGTATCCAGAAGGTCGCGGGACCGGACAGGGGGAGCGCCAGGAGGAAGAGGCTCTCCAGTACGGCGCCGGCGATGAAGAGGCTTCGGGTGCTGCCGAACCGTTCGGCGATCCAGCCCGCCGCGATGCTCCCCGGCACTCCGGCCATGCCGATGAGGAAGGCGGCGGCGGCGACCGTGGAGCCGGACAGCCCACGGTGCTCACCGTAGGAGGCGATCAGTTGGGAGCCGGTCAGATAGGCGCCGTAGGCACCGAAGAAGGCGATGCCGTACAACCAGATGTCCCGGTTGCCCAGGGTCCGCCGCAGTCCCTCGCGGGTCAGGTGCACGCCCTGGAGGGCATCCGCACCCGGTGGGATGCGGAAGAAGACGGCGCTGGCGGCGGCGACGGCGAGGCAGAACACACCGCCGATGACCAGTGAGGTGCGCCAGGAGGTGGCCGCGGTGATGTCCGCCCATACGTACAGTCCGAGCGCGGTGCCCACACTGAACGCGGCGGAGGAGATGCCGAGTGCCAGGGTGTGATGTCTCTCGCGGAACCACACACTGACGGCTGCGATACCCACTGCGGCGAAGACCGAGGCCCCCACCCCGCACAACGCCCGCCAGATGATCAGTTCGGTGAAGCTCTGGGCGGTCGCCGAGAGCAGGGCGCCGAGGCCCTCCATGGCGAGACCGAGGGCGAGTACCTTGCGCAGTCCCCATTTCGTGGCCAGGAAGCCACCGGGGATGTGCAGCAGTCCATATGCTGCGACGAAGATGGAGATGAGCATTGCCACCGACGGGACGGTGAGTCCGAACTCGTCCGCGATGGGACCGAAACCCGTGGCGATGTTGAACCAGTTGACGGTCATCGCCACGAATCCGAGCGAGACCAGCGTAAGCATTCCCCACTTCATGCGGTGCTCCTCTTTCGGCGGCCGGACGCCCTGCGGTAGGCGTCCGGATGTGGTTCGCCTCAGACCCGCCTTCGGACGGTTCTGGCTGCTCCGGCGGCTGTGGAGGTTTGGTCCACCAGGTGCACCAGCCGTTCGAACAGCGCGGAATCCGGGTCGGCGAGGTCGAGGAAGATGTCGTAGTGGTGACGGCCGGGGACGACCAACAGACTGGCCGGGGCGTGCGCGGAGTAGGAGTCGTGGAATCGGGAGCTCTGCTCCAGGAAGCCGGTGCCGTCGTGTTCGGCGACGGCGATGACGGCCCGCGGATGGGTGGTCGCGGAGAAGTCGGCGAGCAGGGGGCTGAGGGCTGTCGCGCGTTGTGCGTCCAGCCCCAGCCATGCGTTGGCGAAGGACGTGATCAGCGGTCTCAGATCGAAGAGGCCGCTGATGGGCAGGGCGCCCTTCACCACGTCGGGCGGTAGCCCCAGTGGTTCTTGCCATCCATGGACCATGGTGGCGGCGGTGAGGTGTCCACCGGCCGAACTGCCTCCGACGACGATGCGATCGGGGTCGAGGCCGAAGTCGGCACCGTGTCGGTGGATCCAGGCCACACCAGCTCGGACCTGCCGGACGATCTCCTCCAAGGAGGCGGTGGGCGCCAGTGTGTAGTCGATGGAGACGGTTGCGATTCCGGCGTCACTCAGTGCGCCGGCCATGAAGGCGGTGTCATGGCGCGACAACATCCGCCAGTAGCCGCCGTGCACCGCCAGGAACACCGGGCGTGGTCCTTCGTCGCTCACCCCCCACACATCGAGGAGCTCATCGCTGTGTTCGTCGTAGGCGACGGCCCGGTGCCCGGCGAGCGGACCCGTCACCCGTTCCGACTCCGTGCGGTAGGCGGTGACGGTACGCCGGAACTCGGATTCCTCGACGGTCAGTCGGACGTTGTACGCGGCGTCGATGCACGGATCGGAGCTCATGGCGCGCTCAGTTCGCCCCGGCTTCGCCGTCAGCGAGGAACGCTCGGATCTGGTCGGCCACCACCTCCGGCGAGTCCAGTGTCGGGAAGTGTGTCTCTCCGCCGACCTCGTGGTACGAGAACCAGGGGTGCCGGGCGGCGAACTCCCGCTGGGCGTTGACGTATGCGGGCGCCGTCGGCTGCGAGAACAGATGCCGTACGGGACGGTGTTCGCCCAGGGCCGACATCCGCTCCAGGGGGGAGCCCCACCGTTCGTAGGCGTCGGCGATGACCCGGCAGGACCTCGCCCACATCTCGAAGTCGAACCCGGCCATCTCGTGGTCGAGGTGGTGGCACACGCCGGCGTGCGTCGAACCGTTGAGCCAGGTGTCGAAGAGCCCTTGACGCCCGGCCACCCACCGCTTCGGGTCCTGGATGGCGGCCAGCCCGTCGGCGAAGCCCGCCGGAGGCGCGGTCATGATCCAGTCGATCACGATCGCCCTCGGCACCCGGGTCGGGCCGAGCCGGTCGGCGATGTCGACGTTGGCCCAGCCGCCATGCGAGGTGGAGACGGGAAGAAACGTTTCTACCTCTAGTTTGTCAAGCAGGGCGAGGACATCGTCGGCCTGTTCCCGATAGCCGAAATCAGCGATGGGCGACCGGTCATCGCCGTGGCCGCGCCAGTCGATGCGAAGGACCTGATGGTTGCTGGCGAGTTGGGGCACCAAAGGATCGAACAGACGGTGGTCCTGGCACCAGCCGCTGAGCAGCACCACGACCGGGGCGCCCTCGGGGCCGTGCAGATCATGAGTGATGGGATGGCCGTTCACGGTGGTGCTCCGGAGGGCGTCAGAACTGCTCACCGGTACCCCCTTCCACGTTCGTTGTGTTCCGGTGGTCATGCGGCAGCGCCGTCGAAGCGGTCGGCGCCCGTCGGGACGGCGAGCGCCGCCCGCATCCTGGACGCGCCGAGCCCCTTCCACCGACCGGTCAGACCGAGCAGCGAGGAACGGGGCGCATCGGGGATCAGATTGAGCAGCCGCAACCGGTAAGACCACTGCTGGGTGTGCTCGATCAGCGGGCGCTCCGCCGCCTCCCAGGCCGCGAGCCGCGCTTCCACCGGGCCTGCACCCGGTGCGGACAGTGCATCGGCCAGCCCCAGCGCGTTCATCATGGCGCACCCACCGCCCTGCCCGAGGTAGGGCGGCTGGGCGTGCGCCGCGTCCCCGATCAGCGCCACTCGCCCGTGGGACCAGGAGCGCAGCTTGAGGAACTCGAAGGTGTCCCAGCGGGCGGGGACACCGTCCAACGAACGCAACAGGGTCTCCAGGTGCGGGAAGGACCGCACCCAGGTGTCGGTGTCGACGGGCACCTTGCTGGCAGCCGTGTCGCTCTCGTCGGCGACCAGTGCGACATAGAGCGCGGTGGCGCTGGAAGGGGTGTAGAGGACCCGGCGACGACCGCTGAAGTACTCGATGTACTTGTCGCGGTCGGCGGCCGGTACGAAGTCGTCCGAGCGGGGGACGGTGAGCCTGGTGGCGCCCTGCTTCATATGGTCGTGGCAGACGGTCAGACCGAACCGGTCCCGGACGCGGGAGCGGACGCCGTCCGCCGCGATCACCACATCAGCGCCGCCACCGACGGATTCACCGGCGACGTTCACCAACTCTCCGGCCGAACCGGAGACGGTGACCTCGGAGCCGGTGACGATCTCCACCCCCGCCGCTTCGGCGCCCTTGACCAGGGTGCTGATGAGACGGTCACGCATGATGGTACGGACCTCGGGCCGACCGGCGGAGTTGATCGGGATGCTCTCCACCACTCGGTTGCGGTGGTCCCGGCTCTCCAACACCGGACCGATGTGCGCGCCGACGACTGCCTCGTCGTGGAGACCGAGCGCCTTCAGGGCCCGCAGTCCGTTTCCCCACACGTAGATGCCCGCACCGATGGCCCGGATTTCACTGTCGCGTTCGTGCAGTCGCACGGACCAGCCTCGCTGCCCGAGGGCGGTGGCAACGGTCAGTCCGCTGATTCCTGCGCCGATGATCTCGGCATGCCCCTGGGCCGGCTTCGTCGACATGCAGACGCCTCCTTGTGTGGTGCCGATCATCATGAGAGGCAGCACACATGCATGTCGAATGCCGACTTGGGGCCGCGACATGCCTGAACGGGCATGGGAGCGCAACCAAGGGGCCGTTGATGATCGCGTGGCCGGCGGGTGATTGCACCGCTCGGCCGTGGATCGCCATCTTACGCGCTGCGCGGAGAGGTTCAGGACCGCGTCCCGGTTCGACGCGAAACCCCGATCGGCAGACGACGGCAGCGGGGGAGCTGGTTCCACTCGATGTCACATCGGCACCCTTCTCCCCGTGCGCTCACACCTGGCGTACGGCGAGCGGACTCATCTGCTCCAAATGGCGCAATGGTGACGGTGCATCAGTTCAGAGGGAGGGGAGTTGTCTGCTGCTCAGGGATGGGAGTGGACGCCCTCCGCCCGGATCCCATCGCACCCGTCGACCGGGTCCGAACCGCCGAGCTCCTCAAGCGTCCGACCGGTCGTCCTCAGCCCGAATGCCAGAGCAATGGTCGCACCCGCCGCCAACACGCCTGTGACAAGCGCGAACACCCCGCCGAATCCAACCACCGGGTACAGCACACCGATCGCCACCGGTGCCGTGATCCCGCCGAGCCGCCCGAAGGCGGAGGCGGCGCCCGCACCGGTCGCGCGGATCGCGGTCGGGTAGACCTCGGTGCTGTAGGCGTAGAGAGCGGCATAGCTGCCGTTCATGAAGTACGAGAGGAGCGCTCCGCACCACAGGATGCGGGCCTCCGTACCGCCCTGGGCGAGGAGTCCCGCCGACAGTGCACCGCCGGCGAGATAGAGGGCGATCGTCCGAGTCCGTCCCAGGCGCTCACTCAGGAACGCAGCCGAGTAGTACCCGGGGATCTGGGCGAGCGTGATCAGGAGGGTGCTGGTGAAGCTCTGCTCCATGCTCATGCCCCGCTCTATCAGTAGCGAGGGCATCCAGATGAAGAAGCCGTAGTAGGCGAAGGTGTTGCAGATCCAAAGCAGCCACAGCACGATGGTGCGCCGTGCGAAGCCACCGCGCCACAGGGCGGCAAGCCGGGTCCGCGAACGCATCTGCCGAACGGGCGGAGCCGAGAAGCCGTATGTCGGTGGCACCGGGGGAAGTGCTCGACCGGTCGCCTGCTCGACCCTGGCCTCCAACTCCGTAATGACCCCGTCCGCCTCGCGCATCCTGCCGCGCTGTACGAGCCAACGCGGTGACTCCGGGAGTCCGGTGCGCCACCACAGGAGCATCAACACCGGCGCAGAGGTGACGAGTTGTGCGATGCGCCAGCCCTCTTCGTGGCCTGGGATGAGGAATCTGCCGAGCAGTGCGGCGCCGAGATAGCCGAAGGAGAAGAAGCCGGCGATCGCTCCGACGAAGAGCCCCCGCACCCGGCTGGGCACGAACTCGGCCATGAACGCCGGGATGATCGCGGCCTCGGCGCCCGCTCCGATGCCGGCCACCACCCTCGCTCCGAAGAAGAACTGCCAATTCGGAGCGAAGGCCGCCACGGCAGTCGCACCGCAGTAGAGGGCGAGGGCGTACATCATCACGGGCCGCCGCCCGATCTTGTCCCCGACCAGACCGGCCGTCAGCGCGCCGATCATGATGCCGATCAGGAGCGAACTGCCGAGCAGCCCGGTCTGCCAGGACGAGAGGTGCCACAACTCCGTGACGGCTGGCAGGACATACGCGAGGAGCGCGCCGTCCATGCCGTCGAACGCAATGCCCAAGCCGCCCATGAGGAGCAGGGCGTGGTGCGGCCTGGAGACCGGGAGGCGTTCCAGTCGGGCGAGCAGGGCTTGACCGTCGACCTGAGCCGGCGCAGGGGTCGATACCCGCATGGAGCCTCCTGGTGCAGGGACACTCCGATCGCCGTGTTGGCAAGGAACCGGGCCGTGTCATGACCTCCGCAACCATGGCGGAGGTGGGTTGTTGTGGACGGTGGTGGATGCCCCCGGAGCCCGCAGCCGCTCGCACTCCGTCGTGAGGCCGTTCGTTCGGCCCGCGAGTGTGAGGTGGGGGGTTTCCCGAGTCCGTGGTCGCGGGCCGACCGGGTGCTTCACACGCCCGGGATCAGCGCGTTGGGCGAGGTGGGGGTGAGGGGCGGGCCCGATCCACCCGGGTCGGCCCGCCCCTTCCCGGTCAGGCCCCGACCGGGAACCCGAAACTGATCACGCTATCGGGTGTCTTGAGGACGGACACATCCCGCAGCGGGTCGCCGTCGATCAGAATCGCATCCCCACGAAATCCGCGCGCCAGCCTGCCGGCGGTCCGCTCCAGGCCGATCAACCGGGCCGCGTTCGTGGTGGCGGTGCGGATCGAGTCCAGTGCGGTGAGCCCCGACGCCCGCATCAACTCGATCTCGCGGCCTATCGGGTCGACGGTGCCACCGGCCGAGTCGCTGCCCGCGGCGAGTGGAACACCCATCTCGTGCGCCCTGAGCACGGCGCGCTTGATGATGGGCAGGAAGACGCGGCCACGCTCGGCGAGGATCGGGTTGGGGTCCTCGGCCAGCCCGGCCATCGCGGACAGCGTCGGTGTGAAGTAGGTGCCGCGTCGGCGCATCTCGCCCATGGTGCGCTCGCCGAGGTACACGCCGTGCTCGATGCTCTTGACGCCTGCCACCACGGCGTCGTGGCACCCCTTCTCGCTGTAGCAGTGGCAGAGCACCGACGCGCCACCCCGGCGGGCCGCGGCCACGATGGTGGACAGTTGGTCACGGTCATAGACGCGGGTGAGCGGGTCCTGGTCGGGAACTCCCGCACGGCCGTTGGCACTGGTCTTGATGGCATCGGCGCCCCGGGCGAGATTGACCCCGACGACACGGCGTAGATCGTCGTCGGCATGGATGCCGTCCTTGCGTCGGGCGAGCGGTGCGAGATCGGGGTCGGCAAGGATCGAATCGCCCAGCTTCGGCTGGACATGGACGCCCGCGGCCCGCACGCGCGGTGCGCGCTGGGGCGTCCAGCGGGCCAACTCGCGCACGGCGATGTCCTGGTAGAAGAGCGCGGAACCGCTGCGCACGCTGGTGACGCCCTGGCGGAGCACGGTGTGGGCCTCGGTGAGGGTGCTGAGGTGGATATGGGCGTCGACGAGCCCGGGCAGCACCCAACGGCCGTGGGCCTTGACGATCCGTGCGATTCCCTTGACCGCGGCGACGTCGTTGCGGGTGGCCCTACGGGTCCCGGCGGCGCGCACGATGCCGTCCTCGATGACGACCACCGCGTCCTCGGTGGTTCGACCCGTCAGGGGGTCCAAGAGCGTGCCACCATCGATGATCATCGTGCCACCGCGTGGCGGACGGCTCTGCGGGGCGACCTTCGGTCTCTCGCCCGCCACCGCGGTTCCCGATGCGGTACCGGTCAGGGCTGCTGCCCCCGCGAGTGCTGCCGCTGCAGCCATCACACCCCGGCGGGTGGCTTGTGCGGAGGGCGGCGGAGTGGAGTGGTCAAGGCACATGGGCAAGGCTCCTTGAGTTGGCCATGGCTGCGCGGCTGCTGGGGCCGGTGAGCGACTGCGACGGACAGTATCTGCACAAGAACATGCGTACAACACTTGATGCATCAATTCATGCAAAGAGAGAATGGCTTCGTGATCGACGACAACGGTGCTGACGACATGGACACGGGGGCACAGCCCCCACAAGGCACGAGCGGTGGGGGTACGGTCGCGAAGTGGCTCGACGGGTTACTGACCGGCGTATCCGTGGGCCCCAAGGCGGCCCACGTCCGCGAGGTGCTGACGACCCAACCCACTTACTGCTCGTACGCCACCGCCGCGGAGGTGGCGGCGCGCGCCGAGGTCAACCCGGCGACGGTGGTGCGGTTCGCGCAGCTCCTCGGCTTTCCCGGATGGCCACAGCTCCAGGCCGGACTGCGGGCCGTCTACCTCGATCAGCGGTTCGACACCGGGCACCCGGTCGGGGGCGACGGGGGCGTGCTGGCGACCGCCTTCGCCCGGGACGCGCAGAACTTGAAGGCGCTGGAGAAGTCCTTCGACTTCGAGACCGCCCGACGCGTGGTGAGCGCCATCCGGGACGCCCGCCGTACGGTCGTCGTTGCCTCCGGTACCCACGCCATCCCGGCGAGCGCCCTGGCGATGGTCGCGGCCAGCCGGGGCTTTCCGATCAGTTACGAGGATCGGGGCGGACCCCAACTCGCCAATGAGCTCGCCCGGCTGGGCAACGGCGACTGCCTGGTGGCCTGGAGCTTTTGGCAGCACTACCGGCAGACCGTCGCCGCACTACGGATCGCCCGGACGGCGGGCGCGACGACCTGCGTGATCACGGACACGCTTCGGTCCCCACCGGCGCGGGAGGCCGAACACGTCCTGGTCATCCCCACGGAGGGAGTGGCGAGCATCCAGTCGATGACCGCCGCGACCAGCGTCGCTTACGGTCTCCTCGCCGAATTGATGGCATCCGACCCCGCAGGGAGCCGCACCGCGGTCCGGCATGTGTCCGGCATCTGGCGCGAGCTCGATCTGTTCGCCGATGACGCGTCGGAGAAGGGTGTCTAGCGCGCCGACCGAAAGGCTTCGCAGGAGTCGGCAACGGGCTTCGGTCATTGGGTCGGCCGACTGCTGCGCTCCCGGATTTGACCGCCCACCAGGGAGAGCACCAGAACACCAGAACCCGGTGCGGCGGACGGTCTTCGACACCGTGCCCAACCGCCCCGAACGGCTCCGAACCGTTCGGGGAACTTCTGGAACTCCTGGAAACTCAGACCCGATATCCACCCCACGAGACGTTGTGCGTGGTTCGCACCCCTGAGGGCGCCTTCGACGAGGGAACACACCTGGGTCAAATAGTGCGTGATCCCGGCACAATGTCCCGGTGACTCTCTTCCACTGTGCGAACTGCGAGCACCCCCTCACCGGCGATCTCCAGGAATCACAGGCCGTGGAGGCCGGCGATCTCCTGTCCGACCGCCACATCGCCAACCCGCGAGTGGCGCAGCGCAGTTACACGGTCAACCACGACGCGACACTGTTCATCCTGCATCCCGACGATGTTCCGGGCACCGCTCTCCACCCCGACCCCGGGCGGCGCAACGGCTGCTGCGGACTCGACGGCAGGGACGGTCCCAACCTCGTCTGCGCACGCTGCCATGCCGAGGTCGCCACCAAGGAGTCGGACTGCTGGACCGACAACCTGGTGGCGCTGATGGCCGCCGCAGTCGTCAGCGACGCGGGATCCCCCCTATGAGCCCATCGGTTCGCGGCTCCGCCCCGCAGGGAAACACGGACGGGTCGGTGAACGACCACCTTGATGCCCCCTGGAATGACCGACCTCACCCACCGTACGAAGGGGGGTGCACGCCCTCGTCCGCGGTTGCCACCGGGGCCGCTCGGCTGAGGACCCGTACCACCACGCCCAGGACCTGGTCCACCGGACAGGGACCGTGGCTTCGCGAGTCGTCGCTGTGCACGCCGTCGCCGACGACCGCGAGATGGCCCGCCGGCACCGGTTCGGCGCCGAACGGGTCGCCCGCCAGCGCCACCGCCCGCTTGATGAACCACTCGGTGGCCGCCAGATCCCCGGAGACCGGTGGCCTCTGTCGCCACGAGGTCATCGAATCGGGGCAGGCGACCACCACGATGTCATTGCGCCGCAGTCCGCGCCGACCGCGCCGGATGAGAACCCGGTCGCGGTCCGACAGGGTGGGCAGCATGCTCGCCCCGCGCACGGTCACGGCCACATAGCGGCGCCGTACCCACCACGCAGCGAGGGCCGCGACTGCGCAGAGCAGTACAGCGAGCAGGGTGAGGAACCACGTCATACGATCCGGCCGTCCTGTTGCCGGACCACCCGGTCCAGACCCAACGACACCCTCGACGCGCTGGCCCTCGCCCCGGCTCGCCGATCGAACTCCATCCGGTACGCCGTGCACGGGCCGCCGACCTCGACCAGGGAGTCCTGGCTGCCCACCAAGCCACGCCCGTCCCTCGTCGACGCGGACGCTTCCGTCGAGTCGCTCACACCGCCACCTCCTCGTCCTCTGCTTCGTCTTCCGCTTCGTTCTCGTCGTCGGTGTATCCCGACGCCTGGAGTGCGAAGAGCCGCGCGTACTCACCGTGCAGGGCGACGAGTTCGCCATGGCTGCCGCACTCGCTGATCCTGCCGTCGGCCAGGACCACGATACGGTCGGCCCCGCGCACGGTGCCCAGCCGGTGGGAGATCAGCAGACTGGTCGCGCCCGCGCGATGGGCCCGCATCCGCTCGTGGAGGCCGTGCTCCGCGGCGGCGTCGAGGCCGGCGGTCGGCTCGTCCAGAATGATCAGATCCCGGTCCTCGCGCAGCATCGCGCGGGCCAGCGCGAGGCGCTGCCACTGGCCACCGGAGAGTGCCACACCCATCGACGGCTCACCCGTCCCCTCGTCGTCGGCCTCCGGGAAGGTGCGGGACAGCAGCGTGGCATAGCCGCGCGGCAGTTCGCCGATGAAGTCGTGGGCGTCGGCGCGACGGGCCGCGTCGGCGATCCGCTCGGGGTCGCCGAGATGGCGCAGGTCCCCGATGCCGATGTTGTCCGTCGCCGACAGGTCATAGGCCACACGGTCCTGGAACACCGCGCTGATCCGGTCCCGCAGCTGTGACGGGTCCATTTCCCGGATGTCCGTACCGTCCCAGCGCACGGTGCCCCGCGTTGGGTCGTACAGCCGGCAGATCAGCTTGACCAGCGTGGACTTCCCGGCACCGTTGAGGCCGACGAGGGCCACGGACTCGCCCCGAGTGATCGTCAGACTCACCCCGCGCAGGACCCATGGCCCGTCGTCCCGATAGCGGAACCAGACGTCGTCGAACTCGATGCGGTCCGCCAGCGGTGCCACGGGCACCGGGTCGGGTCGCACCGGCAGATCGACGGGGAGGCGGTTCACATCGACGTAGTGACGGAACGTCAGCAATCCCTGGTAGCCGCCGGTGATGTGGCTGATCATGACGGACAGGGCCCCCTGCACCCCGGCGGACGCGGTGAGGAAGGCCGAAACGTCACCGACGCCGAACCGTCCCGACAGCGCACCGTGGACCGTCCAGGCCAGTCCACCCGCGGCGATCAGGGCGCTGAGCACCAAGGGCGGTGACTGGAAGGCGAACACCCGCCGCTCGTGCCGCTCCTCCGCGGCGTTGATGTCCCGCGTCTCGGAGTTCATCCGGCCGAGCAGAAAGCCCCCCGCCCCGAACAGTCGCACCTCCTTGACCGCGGAGACGTCCAGCATCAGCCCCTGGTAGAAGATCTGGCGCCGGTTGCGAGGACTGATCCTCCACATCAGCGCGGCCTGCCGCCGGGTGAGCGAGACCTGGACCAGCAGCGCGGGAACCGCCGCGGCGACGGTCACGACCGTCAGCCATGGGGAGATCGACGAGAGGACCGCGACCATCCCCAGCACTGCGATGGCCTGTTGGACCAGGCCGGACATGGCGGTGGTGATCTCGGCGGGTGCGCTGATCGCCGAGTCCTGGGCCAGCCGGAGCCGGTCCAGGAACTGCGGGTCCTCGAACCGCGACAGACCGATGAAGCGGTTCACCTTTCCGTACAGGCGCTGCTGCGCCAGATGGGCGATGCCGCGCTGGAGGCGGGCCCGGGTGTAGTCCGCGGCGAGCGGCAGCAAGGCCATCAGCGCGGTGACCGCGCCGAGTCCCGTCGCGAGCGCCAGGGGGGAGGGGCCGGCTGCGTCCCGGCCGTACTGGAGTGCGTCGAAGAGCCACTTCGTCAGCAGGGTGAGTGCGGCGGGCAGCAGCCCCTGCACCACGGTCAGCAGAAGGTGGCAGACGCAGGCGACCGGCCCGGCGCGCCAGGTCAGCTCCAGTGCGGCGCCCGCGCCGGTGACGAAGCCCTGCGGCCCGCCGAGCCGGTGCGCCCCGGGCTCCCCCCGGCCCGCGTTCACGCCGGCAGGCGGTCCAGCACCGGATTGGTGCCGGCGCGGGCGTAGGTGACGGTGCCTTCAGGGTCGACCGACACCGTGGTGGGCGTGCCCTTGATCGCGTACAGCGTGGACAGCGGGCCCGCGGCCTCCTCGAACACCACCTTCGCGACCCCGTCCAGCGGGGCCGCCATCTCCCGGGCCGTCGCCTCGTCCCCGGCGATGACCACCACCATCTGCTCGGCGTCCATACCGGCGAGCCTGGCGGCCTCGGGCAGGTCAGCCGCCACCGTGACGCAGACGGAACACTCGGTGGACAGGAAGGTCAGCGCTGCTTCTCGGCCCCGGAGGGCGTCCGAATCCACCAGTGTCCCGTCGGTGGCGACCGCGGTGAAGGCGGGCAGCGGCTCGCCCGTCGGAGGACCTGATTCCAGACCCTCGGTCCCGAACAGCCTCTTGCGCTCGTCCTCGTGGCGGCGCAGCCGCCTGATGACGGCGAGGATCAGCACCAAGTTCAGTGCGGTGACGGCTCCCACGAGCAGCAGTCCGATGGACAGATAGACCATGCCACTTCCTTTCGTCCGGTGAGTCCTGCAAGTCCTGCGAGTTCTGTGAATCCGGTGCGTTGGATGAGTTGGGGCGCACTTCGTGCGGGAGCGGGTGGGTCGATGGGGGCGCGTTCCTCGTACCGCAAGGTCATGGCACGGCCAGTAGATCCACGATGTCGTCGAAGAAGGCGGTCACCGCGGTGATCACCGCCGCCGCGGCGGCGCAGAGGAACACGGCGGGCAGCGCCGGTGAGGTCCACGATGCGGCTCCGGCCCCCACCAGCCCCAGGGCAGCCAGACCCAACAAGGGCGCGTTGCGTACGATGTGCCGCCGGCCCAGCCGTGCGGTGGGGCGGCCGAAGCAGGCGCACGACACCTCGGCGCGGGACACGGTGGCCACGACGGCGACTGCGGTGAACCCCGCGGTGAGCACGACCGCGGCGATGAATCCTGGCCGTACCGTCTGCGCAGGGCCGAGGAGCGCGACGGCGGTGGCGCCCTCTGCCGCGATCAGCGCGGCGGCCGATGGCCGGGCCAGACGCCGGGCGCCGGGGCCGGCCCGCCGCAGCAGGCCGTCCAGCATGTCCCGCGTCTCCCCGAACGACCACGCCTTGGCGATCGCGGACACCAGGAGGACCCCGGCGAGTGCGAGCCGCGCCATGAGCACCGCGTATGTCATGCCCACTCCTTTGCCAGCAGTCGGGCCATGGCCCTGGGCCACTGGATCAGTACGGGGACCGGTTCGGACGCCGTCGCCCATGTCCTGCCCGTGGCGATGACACCGGTGCCGAGTACGCGTGGGCCTTGCACCGCCCCATCGGACAGTGGCCACAGCGCGGCGGCCCCAACGAACAACACCCCGGTGGCCGAGCCCAATAGGACGATGGACATCCCCCTCGGATGCATCAACCGGGTCGTCACGTCCTCTCGTTGGGCCGGGCTCACCACGTCGTAGGCGCCACGGACCGTGGTGACGGCGCCCACGACGGTCAGCATGCCGGCTTCCGTATTGCCGGCTTCCGTGTGATGGGCAGCACCACGAACGACGGCCTTGCTCCTGGGGGCCCGGCGAGGAGAGCCATGAACCCGACCGGGTGACCCGCCAGTTGGCACTGCATCGAGCGGAACACCTACCCTCCTCGTCGGGGGTCGGTCAGCGGACGGGAGGACCGGTCAGCAGGTCAGGACACCGCAGTTCTTCCAGGGGCCGCAGGTCAAAGCGGGGCAGGCGCTACCCCCCACATAGCAACAGCGCTTGTGCAGCCGGTTAGCCACACAAGCGCCGACCTGAACATAGGCGGTGTTACAGGCGCCGGGTGAACAGCTGCCGAGACATGGGTTGTTGGCGGCCCAAGCCTCGGTCTCGGGGGCAAGTTTGCTCAGCAGGGTATCGCCGAGTCGGGTCAGGAACGTCACAGGTTCGCCTCTCTCATCGGTCGGTGCACCGTGGCGGTTCTGAGGGCCCGGGATCCCCGTGGGTTCTCCAGGGAACCCGGGACCACGCGTCCATCCTGAACGCGAGTGGATCAGAGCATTCACTCCCCGTGATCACAACGAGGCAATCGATTTGTGATCCAGGCCACATCCAGCCGCTGGCGGTCGTTCAAGTGCCCTGTCTTGAACCTTTGTTGCATCTCCAGCCATGGCATTCTGCGTCTGCGCTGATCAGAGCCGGTACATCGAGTGTCAGGCGGGTCAGTTCCGACTTCGGTTCATGCCGCGGCCACCGGCTGAAAAACTTCGACTATCACGGGATAGGCCCAGGAGCCGGCCGTGATATCGGCGTTGGATCCGGTCGACGGCAGCGGTTGTTCGATCGTCCGCAGGGAGGAGGACAAGGGGTTGTTGTTCGGATGCGAAGAAGGTAGGCACCAGCGGCGCGGGACTAGATCTGAACGCTCACACTTCCCGTCGGAACCGCACAGCACAGGAGTGCCTGGCCCGGGCCCAGCGGAACCGACGGTGTGACGAGGTGGTGGACGGTGCCGGTGACGCGCTGACGGCAGGTTCCGCAGCCCCCGGAGCGACAGGCCGATGGAGGGGCCAGTCCGGCGGCCTCGGCGACATCGAGGAGTGTGCCGTCATCCTCTGACCAGCGGGTACGAATGTCCGACCCGGCGAAATGGACGTCGAACGGACCGGGCGCAGGTGGCGGATGCTCCTCCAAGGGGACATCCCCCGGGGAGTAGAACAACTCGTCCGCGATGGCTTCGTCGGACACCCCGGCCTGCACCAGTGTGTTCCGTACGCTCTGTACAAATCCTTCCGGGCCACAGAGATAGACCTCGACATCGCCATCGGCGGCCAGTTCCTGGAGGTCGTCCTTCGTCGGGCGACCGGGAGTGGCGCCCTCGGGCAGGGGGTGTCCCGCGTCGTGCGCGGTGACGAAGAGGCGGTGGGAGGCGCGGGGCAACTGGTTCATCAGCGCCAACGCCTCGTCCCAGAGGGGCACCTCGTCGAGCGAGCGGACGACGTTGATGACGGTCACCGCTCGCTGGGGGTTCTGGTCGATCAACTGCCGCAGCACCGGCAGCACCGGAGTGATGCCGATTCCCGCACAGGCCAGTACCAGGGGGCGTCGGCTGTCGGAGTCGATGAGCTCGTCCCCGTACGGTCCGGAGATCATTACCCGGGAGCCGGTCGTGAGGGAGTGCAGGAGGGGGGACACCCGGCCCGTGTCGACCTGCTTGACACTGATGCGGATGGTCGTCGCTGTGGCGGCGGTGATGGTGTAGCAACGCCACAGCGGCGCACCCTGCCCGTCGGTGAGGTGGACACGCAGATGTTGGCCGGGGCGACAGTCGGCGCCCGCGGGGTCGTCGAAGGTCAGACTGGTGACACTGGGGCTCTGGGGGATGCGGGCGATCAGTTCGGCGGTGCGCGGCCAAGCCGGATCGGGCACCGGCAGTGTGGACGCATCGACGAGCGGACCCAGATCGACCATGGTGTCGCCTGGGGCGATCGTGCCGCCCCGTATGACCCTGGCGTACACACCACAGCACATATGGCCGTAGCGGGATGCGAGCAACACCGGCACATTGAGGTTCCGCCGCCCGGTGTCAGGGTCGACGGTGGTGGCCCGACACCGGTCGGTGGTCTGGACGACCTCCAACTCCGCATCACCGATGCGGACCCGATGCCCCACGAGGTCGAACTCCCGCCACGCCCCGAGTCCCGAGACATAGAGGTTGGCGCGGAACCTACGGGGATCGATCGCGACGCCGGAAACGGCCGCCATGTCGTCCAGAGTGTCCAGATTGATCAGCGAGAGGGCTGCGTACGGCCAGTCCCACACGGGCGCCCGAGGGCGGGTGAGCTGTACGGGGCCGAGCGGGCCGGCGGGGAACCAGCCGGCCAGCTCGGAGTTGGCCTTCTTGAGCTCGGTGGCATCCGGGCCGCCGTCCACCCCGGTACGAATCTCCACCGACCGGCCGTCCGGCGCGCTGATGCTCAGCGCGCCGGCTCCCGCGGGATCGTCATCCACCAGCGCCACTCGGTAACGGGCGAGCTCTGCGTTACGCATGAGGCGCAGGAAGGCGAGGCTCGGGATCCAGCCGTCCTCCACCGTGGCCGCCACCTCACCGTTGAGCAGACCGCAGACACGGTCCATGGGCAGCCCGCGGCCGGGGGTCAAGGTGACCGTGGACAGGGCGTGCCCCTGGAACCCCTTCACCGGGTAGCGGGCGATCTCCGTGAGCCGGGCCGGGGTCATGGGGGGACGTCCTTTCGCGATCGAGAAGTGGCCAAGGTCAGAAATGCTGCCAGGTGGATGTGCCTGCCGTGCAAGGGCCACCGTCGTGGTAACGCAGGCTCCTCGCGGCGAGGTCGAGACTGACCGTGAGCAAGGTGCTCCACTGCTGGTGGGAAGGCAGGTCCGGCTGGGGATGACAGCAGATCGGCGCCCCGTCCACGTCGTGTGAACGAAGCAGGTCGGTCCAGTGTGCCCGGTCGCAGGACATGAGCAGTTCGCGATGGGCGCTGAGGTGGGCGAGACGGGGATGGGTGCTGGCCTGGCGCGCCGCCTGATCCCCCTTCGCCAGGGTGGGATCGAGGAAGTGGTTGGTGTGCAGCAGCACTCCGTCGCGGTCCGGCCGGACGACCGCCGTCCCCGCCGGGCTCAGTTCGATGCAGGCGGCGTCGCCCTCCCCACCGTCGTACGTGACCACGGTCAGCACGGTCGACGCGGAGACGGTGGCCGATGCGGCGATGTCCCTCGCTTCGGCGATGGTGGTCGCTTCCTCCAGCACTCTGCGGGCCACCGCATGGACGGGAACCTTGATCCCGGTGCCGTCGGCGCGGTGGCTCAGAATGTTGAAGTGGACACCGAGTCCGCCGGAATTGACACCTATCTTGGCGAGGATGCCCGCTTCGGTGAAGGTGCTCACCGTAGGTGCGCCGCCGGCGGACCGGAGGCGGACGAGCGTCCGGGAGGCAGTGAACTCACGGTGCCAGTCCCACGTCTGTATGGTGTGCGGCGCCCCCGGACCGCCCACGTACACGGCGGTCGAGCACTCGCCCTCGGCCGTGGCGCCCACCGTGGCGAGGATCTCCGTACGAGCGTTGAGCATGCCGATGCGCCAGGGAGGGACTTCGGCGCCGGCAGCCACCGCGATGAGCTCGCGGTGCAGGCCCGGGGCCCACCCCTCGATCTGAGCCAGTGCGGTTTCGCCGTGCTCGCGCAGATCGGCGGGTTCCACGCCCACGGTGGTGAACAGGTCGTCGTATCCGGCGACGGCTGTGTGGATGCGGGCCCGCACGGACGTCCCGATGGCGAGCCCGCGGCGCTCGCGGTCGGTGTGGTCGCTGCGAACGTGGGCGATGGGCAGGGGGAGCTCCGGGCACTCGGTTGCAGCAGGGATCACAGGGCGCTGCTCAAGATCGCGTCCCACATGACCTCGGAGGCCACGGCCCCGAGCCCGACGGAGGTGAGGGCGTGTTCCCCGAGCCGTGATGGAGTGCTGGGGAGGTCGATCTCGTCCGTGGTGAGGGTGAAGAGGGTGTCTCCGTCGAGGTTGGTGTGGAAGGGCTGGATGCCGCGGTGCATGGAGCTGTGCACCTGACGGCCGAACATGCGCAGTTCCTTGTCACCAAGCCGGACGTTGGTGATGACGATGGAGATGGTGGTGTTTCCCGCCAGGGTGGCCGGAGCGGCTCCGGACTCGGCGAAGGCCGCTTCGTAGTCGACGGCGGGCAGCCTGCGGGTGCCGGTCGTGCTGTCGTAGTTGCCGCGGACGACCGTGCCGTTCCGGTCCACGATGACGCCGACGGCATTGACCACGGTGGCGGCGAGGATCTTGACATCGCCGATCTGTCGGAAGGCGGCGCCCTGGCCCGCGAATTCACAACGACCGTGCTCGATCTTGCCGACGGACGCGGTGGCGCCGCCACCGCAACGGCCGACCGGGAAGGTGCCGTGGACGGCGTTGCGCAGCGCTGCCGCCCCGAGCGCGGCATCGGGATGGACGGAGTTGTCGCGGGCGGCGAAGTCGTAGACGATGGCGCCGCTGGCGAGCTTGAGGTCGTTCCAGCCGACACGGTTGGCGTTGCCCCTGAGCAGCTCCTCGTTGACGCCGGCGGTGGCGGCGAGTCCGTAGAGCGATCCGCCGGCGAGACAGACGGCATGGGTGAACTGCTTGTCGCTGGAGAGCAGGCCGATGGCGCCACCGCGCTCGTCGATGTGCATGCGGGCTCCCGCGGGCACATGGATGACCGTGGCGCCGGTGGGGCCCTCGCTGTACTCGGCGGTGCCGACCTCGACGCCGGGGAAGTCGAACTTCACGCTCTCACGACCCGGGCTGGGCCGGGGGACCAGGGGTGCCCCGAAGTCCGCGTTGCCCCGCTGGGCGCGGTCCCGGGTGTCGGCGGGCACCAGTCGGGGGCCGGCGGGGTGCAGCTCTGCGGCGGTCGGGGTGGTGGGCTCGGTGGTCACAGCGTCTCCAGAAGTTGTTGTGAGTAGGGGTGCTGGGGGGTGTCGTAGAACCGTTCGGTGTCGGCGAGTTCGACCACCCGGCCGTGTTGCATGACCGCGATGCGGTGGGCCAGATAGCGGACGGCCGCCAGGTCGTGCGAGATGAACAGCGCACCGAAGCCGTGTTCGACCTGGAGGTCATGGATCAGATTGAGGATCTGTGCCTGGACGGACACATCGAGGGCGCTGACGGCCTCGTCGAAGACGATGAACCGGGGGCGGGTGATGAGCGACCGTGCGATGGCGACGCGTTGGCGCTGACCCCCGCTGAGTTCATGCGGCAGCCGATCCGCGAAACCGCCGCCGAGCCCTACCTGTTCCAGTATCCCGAGGACCGCGGCCCGGTGGGAGCGCAGCCGTCCGCCCTCGGTGGCGGTCAGGGGTTCTGCCACCGAGTCCCCGACCGTCAGCCGCGGGTTGAGGGACCAGTGGGGGTTCTGGAGCACCGCTTGGATCGCACCGGCGCGGGACCGTGGCGAACCGAACGCGCCGTCGAGGAAGCGGACCGCCCCGGAGTCGGGTTTGCGCAGACCGAGTGCGATCGACCCGGTGGTGGTCTTGCCCGAACCCGACTCGCCGACGAGGCCGAGGGTCTCACCGGCGTGAATGTCGAAGGAGACCGAATCCATCGCGGTCACGGAGCGTCTGGATCGACCCCGGCCCGAGGAGAAGACCACCCGGACCTCTTCGAGTTCGAGTACGGCCTGTGGTGGAGTCGGCTCAGTGTTCATCGGGTCGCCTCCGCCCGGTGGATCGGACTGGATCCGATGGGCGCGCCCGCCTCGGGTGCCAACGCGTCGGGATGGTGGCACGCGACCGTACGACCGGCGACGACACGGGGTGCGGGACGGTCGGTCCTGCACAGTTCGGTGGCTCGGTCACAGCGCGGGGCGAAGACGCAACCGTCGAGTCCGACATCGGGTGTCGGTGGGCCGCCGCTGATCGTCCGAAGCCGCTCACCCGAGGTCGCTCGGGCCGGATCGGTGTCCGACAGGGCTGCGGTGTACGGGTGTCGAGGTGAGGTGAGCACCTCGTCGGCGGCTCCGTCCTCGACGATGCGACCGCCGTACATGACCACGGTCCGTTCACACCAGCGGGTCACGCCGGCGAGGTCGTGACTGAGCCACAGCACGGTGGTGCCGTGCTCGGAGGCGAGGGAGAAGACCAGTCGTAGCACCTCCTCCCTGACCTGGCTGTCGAGGGCTGCGGTCGGTTCGTCGGCGATCAGCAGATCGGGTTCGCGGGCCATGACCATGGCGACGGCCACGCGTTGGGCCATGCCGCCCGAGATCTCGTGCGGGTAGAGCCGCAGCACCCGTTCCGGGTCGTGGATCAAGACCCTGTCGAGCATGGCGCCCAGTTCGCTCTCGCTGGGCTTGCGGGCGGTCCTACGGCCCGAGCGCAGCGCGAGTCGTAGCTGTCGGCCGATCCGCAGGGTGGGGTTGAGCGCGCCGACGGGGTCCTGGGCGATCAGGCCCAGTCGCTGGCGGCGCAGCAGTGCGATGCGTTCGGCCGACAGGTCCAGTACGGATTCGCCGTCCACGAGGATCCGGCCGCGCGGATACCGGGTCGCAGCCGGCAACAGCCGTCCGATCACGAGCCCCAGGGTGGACTTGCCCGAACCGCTCTCGCCGACGATGCCGACGCGTTCGCCGCGGTTGACTATCAGGTCGACACCGTCGAGCGCCCGTACGGTCCGTTGCGGGGTGTGGTACTCGGCGACAAGGTCCTCAACGGACAACAACGGGGCTTCGGCTCCGGGCAGCGACACGATCGGGCGACCCTGACGGGTGGAGGGTGCGGTGTCGGGAGGAGGTGTACCGGCGGTCATGTCAGCGACCTCGTCTCTCGCGGTTCGAATCGGTCGCGCAGGCTGTCACCGATGAGGTTGATCGAGACGATCGCCGCGACCAGCACCACACCGGGCGCCACGATCAGCCATGGGGCGTTGACCATGTACAGGCTGCCCTCCTGGATCAACAGGCCCAGGGAGGCATCGGGGAGTTGCACCCCGTAGCCGAGGAAGCTCAGTCCGCCCTCGACCAGGATTCCGACCGACAGCGCATAGGTCCCGTGGACGGCGATGGTGCCGGACACATTGGACAGGATGTGGCGTCGCATGATCGTGATCGCCGGTACGCCGCTGATCCTGGCCGCGACGACGAAGTCGCGCTGGGCGACCGAGCGGGCCGCCGTTCCGACCATCCGGGTCATGAGGGGAACCGTCACCAGCACGATGCTGGCGAGTGCGGCGATCCTGCCGGGGCCGATCACCGCGGCGACCAGGACGGCCAGCACGATCGCGGGGAAGGAGTAGAGCACTTCGCCCAGCCTCATGATGAGCCCGGCCGTCCGTCCGCCACGGTAGCCGGCCACGATGCCCAGTGCCGTACTGATGATCGCGGTGCACAGCACCGCCGCGGACGACAGCAGAAGGGTGGTGCCCACCCCCTGGAGCAGCCGGGGGAGTAGGGACCGTCCGAGGTTGTCCGTGCCCAGTGGCAGGCCGCCGCCCGGGGGTGAGAGCCGCTGTCCCACGGTGGCGTCGGGTGCGCCGCCCACTCCGATGAGTTGGCCGGCCAGGGTCACGACGATCAGGAGGGCCAACAGCCACACGGCACCCCGGAACAGTGGGTCGAATCCGCCCATGGCCAGCACCCGCCGCAGCCGCCCTCGCGGTGTGGATCGGGTTTCGGTACTCATGCTCCGTCCTTTCCGGCCGCGGTGTCGATGCGGGGATCGATCACCGCGCTGACCAGGTCGACCAGGAGGTTCATGACGATGAAGACGGCTGCGGCCAGGAGCACTCCGGCCTGCACGATGGCGTAGTCGCGGCGATCGAGGCCGTCCACGAGGTACGAGCCGAGACCGGGCAGGTTGAAAAGGCGCTCCACGATCACCGTGCCGCCCAGCAGATATGCCGTGAGCGTGCCGACGAGGGTCAGGACGGGGATCGAGGCGTTGCGAAGGATGTGGTGGCGCACGATGAACCCCTTGGGCTCCCCCCGGGCGACGGCGGCGGCCACATGGGGTTCCACCAGGACGCCCATGACCGCATCCCGTGTGGTGCGAGCGGTCACGGCGACGCAGAACACCGAGAGGACGGCGGCGGGCAGCAGCATCGAGACGACCGAGCCGACCGGGTCCTGTGACCAGGGGACGTACACCCCGACGGTGAGTCCGAGGCTGTACCGGGTGAAGAGGAAGAGCACCAGAGTGCCGAGGACGAACTCGGGGACGCTCATTCCCAGGCTGCTGACCAGCCGCCCCACGATGCCACCCCCGCCGCTCCCGGCGCTGCGGATTCCGGTCAGCACACCGAGGGGAATGCCGATGAGGAGGATGAAGACGAGTGCCAGGGCGGTGAGGAGCACTGTCACCGGGAGCCGAACGGAGAGTTCCTGGCCGACCGGCGTGCCACTGGCCAGGGACGTTCCGAAGTCGCCCTGCACGGAACTGAGCAGCCAGTGCCCGTACTGCTCCACGACGGGTCCGTCGAGCCCGAACTTCTCGGCGGCTGCCTCCTTCGCCTCCGGGGTGGCGAGGGGGCCGAGGACGAGATCCGTATAGCTCCCGGGCATGGCCCGGACCGCCGCGAAGATCAGGACGGAGACGCCGAGCATGGTGAGGGCCGCCACCCCGACCTGTTGGACGAAGCGTTGGAAGGGGCGCAGCGCCCTGCGGACGCCGGCCCATGGTGAGGCGGGCGAAGTGCCTGACTGCGCGGTGAGGGTGAGGTTCGGCATCGCCGGCTACTTCGCTGACGGGAGTGTGAAGTCGACGATGTTGCGCAGGATGTTGCCGTATCCCTCGTTGCTGTGGAGGGTGGGGCTCACCTTGTCCGTGCGGTAGCCGATGACGGCCGGACGGGTGACCAGCGGCAGCATGGCCGCATTCGTGTCGACGCGTTCACACACCTCGGTCAGGCTGGTGTTGCGAGCACTGCCCGCGGGCTGCCCACCCGCCTTGTCGATCAGCTTGTTCAGCTCGACGTCGTTGTTGAGGAAGGTGGCGGAGAAGCCCGCCACCTCGGGATTCCACCAGCGGGTGACCATCGCCGGATCCACGTAGCCGGCGAACCAGCTGATGGCGAGGTCGAAGTCGGGCTTCTCACCGTAGATTTTGGAGATGTAGGTGCTGGTGTCGTACTTGAGTATCTTCACCGTCACACCGGCCTTGGCGTACTGCTGCTGGATCACCTGGGCGATCTGACTGTTGGCCGGTTCCGAGTTGTACACCGCGAGCCGGAGCGTGAGGTCCTTGAAGCCGGCTTCCTTGAGGGCGGCTTGGAGCGCTTGCTTGGCGGAGGATGTACCGGCTTTTGCCCCGGGGAGCTTCGTTGGGTCACAGGCGCCCGGCAGTACGGTGGGGGTCACCCCGGTCGGCTGGGTCTTGCCGCCGAAGGCGACGGACGCTATCTGCCCCCGGTCCAGCGCGCTGTTCAGTGCGAATCGCACCTTCTGGTTTGCCAGGGGTGAGTTCTTGTTCTTGGCGTTCTGGATCAGATAGTAGAAGTCGCTATTGCGCTGACTGACTGCCTTGGCATTTCTGGTTCCGGCCAACTGATCAAGCGTGTCGATGTTGTTGAAGAATACGAAGTCGGCGCTGCCGTTTCTGAGGGCGGCGAGTCGTGTGGTCTCCTGCGGAACGATTTTCACCTTGAGTTCGGAGATTCTCAATCGCGCCGCGTCACGGTAGCTGGTACTCGGGGCGAACACCCAGTGCTGGTCCTGCTTGTGTTCCTTTACGGTGAACGGACCCGTGCCCAGCATCTCCTTCTTGAGGTCCAGCGAACCGTCGTTCACCTCCTTCATGGGAAGGACGGCCGCCGGGGTGTTCGCCAGCGCGGCGAGGAATGGGGTGTAGGCACTCCTGAGCTTCACCGTCACCTGGTCGGGACCGGTGGCCGTCACCGATGCGACGGGGCCGAGCTGGCGGGCGTACGGCGCGGGCAACTTCAGCAGGCGCTGGAGGCTGCCGACCACATCGGCCGTCGTCAGTGCGCGCCCGTTGGAGAACGTGACGCCCTTGCGCAGGGTGAAGACGTAGGTCGTCGCGTCGGGCTGGGTCCAGGAACTCGCGAGGAGCGGCTTGATGGAGAAGTCGGGACCGACGGTCACCAGCGGTTCGTAGACCAGGGAGCCGAGGGACCAGGAGCGGGCGGTGTCGGCGGACTGGGGGTCGAGGCCGTCCTCTTCCACCGAGTCGTAGTCGAGTTGCACGGTCAGCGGGCCGCGCCCGGTGGCGGAGGTGTCCGCCACGGCGAGGAAACCGGCCTTCTTCGGGGACTTCGTGGCCTCGGTCGCGGCGGGCGCAGAGCAGGAGGTGATGAGAGCCGACAGGGCGGCGGTGCATCCTAGGGTGACGATTCGTCTCCGCATAGGGCCGCCTCCTTTCCGAAAAGGATGGGCCGGATCGTTCCGGCATGGGGGAAAATTAGTCCCCTCGAAATGGCCTGTCAACGACTTGCGCAAGGGGAATTGATAGGTGATGAGAAGGAAATGTGGGAGGTGAAATATAGGCATGCGAAAGGGCCGGACAGGTCTGGTGTCCTGTCCGGTGGAACGGAAATCCCTACCAGCGGGTAGAGTCCCGGATGTTCATTTCGATCGAGAGGGTCCGTGTGGTGCCGGGTTCCGCGTCCCCGGTCAGGATTTCGCACAGCAAACGGGCGCATTCCGCGCCCATGACGCGTGGTCGAAGGTCGATTGACGTAATCGGCGGCTCCGCCATGCGCATGGCGGAACTGTCGACGCACGAGGCGAGGAGAATGTCCTGGCCCACCGTCCGCCCGGCCGCACGGATCTCCGGGAGCACGGCTGCCGCGGCCCCGTCAGCACCACAGATCAGGGCGTCGATCTCGGGGGATCGGGCCAACATGTCGCGCACGGTCCGCTGAAGCACATCGGGAGACGCGCTGAAGGGAGCCTTGCCGACGAGAACGGGCAGGTCATGTGCCGCGCACCACTGCGCATGGGTGTCGAGCAGGGTCGTCGCCCAGTCCGAGGTGGTGTCGGAGGCGAGGAAGGCGGGCCGACGCGCTCCCGCATCCCTGAGGTGATCGAGCAACTGGGTGGTGAGCTGTGCGTGGTCGGACCAGATGACGCCGGTCGGTTGGGCCTCGCCCACATAGCGCTCCGCCGTCACCACCGGCAGATTCGCGTTCATCAGTTGGTCCACGACGGGATCACCCGCCACCGGGTCGCACAGCACCAGCCCGTCCACCTGCGGAATCGCGCTGTGCTGGGGAAGATGGCCGGAAGAGATCAAAGTGACGTTCAGCCCTGCCCGCGCCGCCTGCTCGGCCACCCCGAAGACGAACCCCATGTAGTACTCGGCACTCGTCAGGAATTCGGGGATGTGCAGCGCGATCGTCTCGGTCACTGAGGTCCGCAACGATCGCGCATTGCGGTTGGGGGCGTATCCGAGTTGCCGGGCGGCGGCCAACACCGCCTCCCTGGTCGCGCCCGACACCCTGCCGTGCCCGCGCAGCGCATCGGACGCGGTCGTCTTGGACACGGACGCCGCCCGTGCCACATCGGCGATGGTCGGGGCTGCTGGAGTGTCTTCTGCGCTCGGCATGAGCGGAATCCTAGAGGCCATCAGCAAGCGCCCCCCACATGATCGGGAATGCCCGCCCGGTCCTTTACCCGCACCCCGGGCGCGTGCGACCGAAGGGGGCCATTCCGTGGTCGAAGCGTCATGGTCACCACCCGTGGGAGAGGACGTCGTCGAGTGCGGACAGGAACACATCAGCGCTCCGGTCGGTCAGACACATCGGTGGTTTGATCTTCAGGACGCACTGGCGGTCCGAGGTCGGTTGGACGATCGCTCCCAACTCGCGCAGCCGTTCACAGATGGCCGCGGTCTCCTCGGTGGCCGGCTCCAGGGTGGTGCGGTCGCGCACGAACTCCACGCCGAGATAGAGGCCGTTGCCGTGCACGGCACCGATCAGCGGATGCCGCTCGGCGAGCGCCAGCAGACCCGCCTTGAGATATGCGCCCACGGTGCTGGCGTTCTCCCTTAGACCTTCGTCGCGCAGGACGTCCAGCACGGTCAGACCGACCGTGGAGCTGACCGGGCTGCCGCCCGCCGAGGCGAAGAAGTAGCCCTGCGAGCGATAGGCGTCCGCGATCTCCCGTCGGGTGATCACCGCACCGAGCGGATGTCCGTTGCCCATCGACTTGGCGATCGTCACGATGTCCGGTACGACACCCTGCTGCTCGAACCCCCAGAACCAGGTGCCGAGCCGCCCGTAGCCGACCTGTACCTCGTCCGCGATGCACAGTCCCCCGGCCGCTCGGGTCGCCGCGTACACCTGTTCCAGATAGCCGTCCGGGAGCGCCATGCCCCCGGCATTGCCGTAGTACGCCTCGGCCACGAACGCGGCCGGGGCCCGCCCGGAGCGGACCAACTCCGCGATGGCCTCGGCCGCCTCCGGTCCGTACCGGTGGGCCTGGGTTCCCCGGTGCTGACCACGGTAGGAATTGGGAGCCGGCACGGTGTGCACCCAGGAGGGCCGTGACACCAGGGCATTGGGATTGTCCGCGATGGAGGTGGAGACGGCATCACTGGCGTAGGTCCACCCGTGGTACGCCTCGCCGACCGCGACGACGTCCTGCCGTTCGGTGGCCGCCCAGGCGAGCCGCAGTGCCAGATCGACCGCCTCGGAACCGCTGTTCACCAGGAACACCGTGTCCAGCTCGGAAGGCAGCAACTCCGTGAGGCGCTCGGACAGTTCGACGACGGATCCGTAGTGGAATCGGGAGTTGGTGTTGAGGCGCTGCCACTGTCGGTGCACCGCGTCACTCAGTATGGGATGGCCGTGTCCCAGTACCGTGACGTTGTTGAGCATGTCCAGATAGGTGCGGGCCTCGGTGTCCACCAGGTGGTGCCGCCAGCCGCGCTCGATCCGGGGCGGTTCGAGATAGTAGTGCTCCTGGACCCGGGCGAACGCACGGTCGCGGCGGAGCAGCAACTCCGCGGCGCTCTCTCCCGGTACCGCTCCGGTGCCTTCCCCGCCGTCCGGGGCCGGGTCGGCAACCAGCAACCGGGTCGGGTCGGGGCAGACGGCCAGCCACCCCGCCGCCAGGTCCGCGCTGACGAAGCGCGGCGGCACGACGGTGCTTTCCAGCTGGGAGAGTTGGATCCACAACCCGTCCCCATTCCCCGCACCGGGGACGGTACCCAGTGGCTGGCCCGCGACCACCGGGCCGCGCTCGACGGTGGCGTCCACTCCGGCCAGGAACAACGCCGGGCCATCGTCCCGGGTGAGTGTCAGCGCCCGCCCCACGCCCGGGATGACCGTACCCGCCCAGGGAGCGTGGACGACCGTGATCGACCGGGGGTGCAACTCGACACCCAGCGCAAGAGTGGCCGTGCTCGTCGTGACGTCGGTTCGGGCCCGGGTGAGCCGGTGTTCACCGTGGACGGTCCGAACGGCCCGGGTCGATGGGTGTTCGGCGAGGGCCTGCGCCACGAGCTCCGACTCGATGTCCTCCGAGAGCCACCGACCCGAGTGGAGCGCATCATTGTGCACCGAGAGGTCCACGACGGCGAGCCGCGCCGATTCGGCTTCGTGCCCTGGAGTGGGACCGTCGGACGCCCCCAGCACGGAGTGCTGGTCATGAGCTCGGGCAAGCCACCCGCCTTCTGCGGCGGCTTGTTCGAGCTCATGACGCAGCTGGGCTGTCATCACCTCGACCGGTTGGGAGGTGGCCATCTCGAACATCGCCCACTCGCGCTCAAGTGCGGCAGCCGCGTACGCATTGCCCGGATCGTGCTGTACGTCGTACCGTCCACTGGCCACGAGCACGCTCGCCCGCAGCACGATCAGGGGCCACAACGCCGCCGTCTCATCGGGGCCGAGGGGCCGGACGGCGTGGAAGGCCCGTACGGCAGGGAGTACGGAGGCCGGGGACGCGCCGTGGTGGTGCAGGATCGACGTACAGGTGACGGCGAGCTCAGCCACGGTCCAACCGTAGGAGAGGTCACCGAAGTCGATCACTCCCTTGGGTAGTGGTCGGCCGTCCCGCTGACGGTCGAACACCACGTTGTTGTCGGTGACATCACCGTGGATCATCTGTACGGGCAGACGGTCCGCCGCCGCCGAGACCACCCGATGGGCGCCGTGGGCGGCGCGGAGCACCCGTTCGGCGTCCTTCGCCTCGCTCATGTGCGGCGCGAGTGATTCCACCACTTCGAGGGCGTTGCGCAGGTCCCACATGGTCGATGGAACGATCCCCGCCGGGGCGAACCCGGCCAGCCCCGCCGTGATGTGCCCCGACAACTCACCGAGTCGGGCGATGACATGGGGCGCGAGATAGCGGCTGTCCATGATCGGCTCGCCGTCGACATAGTCGAACAGTCGGCAGTGCAGCTCGACGCTCTCCGTCCGCAGCGGTTGGAGGTACTCCCCGTCAGTGCCGCGCCGAGCCCGGGGCAGCCGTAGGCCCGGGGCAGTGGTCGTCAGATGCTCGACGGCCTGACACTGGGCGCGCAGCGCGTCCGGACCGGTGGCCGGGTTCGACACCTTCAGTACGTAGCTCGCGCCGGATTCCGACTGAACGCGGAAGTTGCGGTCCTGCTGACTGCCCAGATCCCGGATCGTTCCGATGAGCCCGAACCGCTTCGACAACACGTCCAGCACGGCCTTCTGGGTGAGACCGGGCGTGGGCCCTACGCACCAGTCGGCAGCGGATGCGCTCATGGGTGGTCCCTCTCTTCCATGCCGGAACGTTCCGGCAGACGGTAGTGACCGCCCCCAGCGGTGTCAATGGTCTGGGATCGCCCTCGTGTGTCCGGCATGTGCGGCGTTCCTACGGGCGGCCCGGGCGCCGATCATCGAGTGCGGGCGTACGCTCCCCGACTTGACCTTGTCACGGTGACAACGTCTTCACTGTGACAAGGAGGTGGTCGCCCTGAACAGGCCGGCGCAGCACACAGACCCGGGCACAGCCACAGGAGCACGAGCAGGAGAGGACACCGACACAGGAGCACGAGCAGGAGAGGACACCCACACAGGTACCGACACGAACACGGTGTGGGCTCTTCGAGGGCTGGAGGACGGTGACTCGTCGGTGCGGCTGCGGTCGGCACTGGCGGTCGGCACGACCCCTGACGAGCGGTTCATCGACACGCTCATCGAGCGATCTGCGATCGAGCCCGAGTTCTACGTTCGCGACATGCTCACCTGGGCGCTCACTCGCCACCCGGTATCGATCACCATGCCGAGACTGCTCCAGGAGGTCCATTCGGAGCGGGCACAGGCACGCAGCCAGGCCCTGCACACCCTGTCCAAGATCGGGGACAAGCGGGCGTGGCCGGCGATCACCCGTGCGCTGCTGTCCGACGCAGACGACGAAGTGGCACGGAGCGCTTGGCGGGCGGCGGTGGTACTGGTACCGGAAGGCGAAACGAAGGAGTTGGCCGCAACGCTGTCGACCCAGCTCGGACGGGGCACACGGGAGACACAGCTGAGCCTCAGTCGAGCGTTGATCGCACTCGGCGAGGTGATCGTGCCGATGCTGCGATCGGCGACGGAGCAGGAGCGCGACCCTCGTGTGCGGGCGCACGCGATGGCCACGGAACGACTGCTGCGCGACCCGGATGCAGGGTTCGAGTTCGCGATCGAGGAGGCGAAGCGCGTGGTGGCCCTCGGCAGCACCATCGGTCAGGAGGGATGATGAACCGTGTTGATCGGTGATGTGGCACGGCGGTCCGGGGTCAGCGCCCGCATGCTCAGGCACTATGAGTCGTTCGGCCTGGTGCGGCCCACGGGTCGTACCGAAGGCGGCTACCGGGAGTACTCCGGCGAGGACATCCGACGGATCTTCCACATCGAGAGCCTTCGGTCGCTGGGACTGTCGTTGCGTGAGGTCAAGCGCGCCCTCGATGATCCTGCCTTCACCCCGCTGGAACTCGTCGACGACCTCATCCGGCAGACGCGCGAACGCATCGAACAGGAGACGGAGCTGCTCACGCGACTCCGTCAGGTCGGTGCCGTGGAACCAGCCGGTTGGGAGGATGTCCTCCAGATCGTCGGACTCCTTCGGGCGTTGGCGTCGAAGAGCGCCGGAAAGCGCCAGAGCGCGGCGCTGTTCTCGGCGGAAGAGACCGTGGTGCCCGTGGAGGCGCTGGTCGAGGCGGTGCTGAGCGAGTCGGATCCCCATGTCGCCGGTGCCCTTCGATGGGCCTTGGCACAAGGGGGCGACGGTGTGGCCGAGTTGTTGGCGGAGGGCCTCGACTCACCGGCGGCCGAGGTGCGCAAGCGTGCCGTCCAGTCCATCGCCGAGGTCACGAGCGGTGGGGCGACCGCAGTGTTGCGGGACGCCCTCACCAACTCCGACATCGTGGTGCGCAGATGTGCCGCCTTGGCGCTCGGGGCACGCGGCGTGGCCGACGCGGTCCCGACCCTCATTGACATGGTGGTCGAGGAGCAGAGCGATGTCGAGGCAGCCGACGCCCTGGCTGCGTTGGCGAGTCGTCCCGCGTTGGCGGACCGGATCGCCACCGAGCTCGTTGAGCGACTCGCCCACGGTGCCGCTGATGCGTCCGCGCGTCGACGCCTGGCCGAGGCACTCGCGGACATCCCGGGAAGTGTGGCGGCCCGGTCCCTCGTAGAGCTCTCGCAGGACGAGGATCGAGCCGTCGCGCTCACCGCGGCCTATGTACTGGGGGTACGCGACACTCGATAGCGGGCCTTCGCTGAGGTGAGGTGTTGGGCACGCGGCCCGATGGGTGCTGTGCACCCCTGGGATCGGTCGCCGTTCACCCTCGGGATCGGTCGCCGTTTATCCCGGGCCCGGTTGCCGGTCATCCCGGGTCCGTTGTCTGCGCCCCACACCGTGCGGTGCCACGGGCCAGCACAGAGGGGAAAGATGTCCTCGGTGCCAACCGTGCGCCATGCTGCCAGCCCGTAGGACTCAGAAGCCTCCCAGGCCACCGAGGGAGGGCGGGTCGCTGATCACGATTTCGGGTTCCCGAGGGCTCTCCTGCGGCGGGGGTGCGGGCGCGGCGGGAGGGTTCAAAGGGTGCTTCTTCGCCAGTGCGCCACGACCGCGCCACGCCACCTCCCGGGCGATCCGACCATCCGTAGTGGTGAGCCATTCGTCGTTCAGCACGGCGTGCAGCATCTTGTGCCCGTGTTCCGAGACGTGCTCATTGGAGTGGTACCGGTAGCGTTGGCGACGGGTGTGCCCGGCCCACATCAGGAGTGGGTAGAGCAAGAGCGGGAGGTAGGAGTCCGTCGCATAGGCCACCACCGCTCCTGCCGCGGCCACGTACCCCACCCACCACCATGCCGTGTCGAGATGGGCGTGGGCGCCTTCCCAGCGCAGAACGGCGGGCTGGCCTCGGAGGACACCCGGTGGAAGGCCGGCGTCACAGAGCAGCCCGTCCCGCACGAGCCGCTCGCGCAGGGCGCCGATGCGAGGATCATCGGTCGGGGGATGGATCGGCCACTGGAACATGCCGTCCCCTTTCACGGTCGCCGCGAGGGCTTCCAGCGCCATGGCCTCCATGTCGTCCTGCGGCACAGGGCCGGGCGATTCGACGGCGATGCGGTGCGACGGCTCCTTCTTCCTGACCACCAACCGTCCCTCGGCATGCATCAGTACCAACGCCGTCTCGATGAGTCGACGCGGACCGAGCTTGAGGTACGCCACTTCGTAGGGGTCGAGGCCGACGTCCGGCGTACGTGGGGGTGGAGCGGAGGACCGTAGGTCCCGGTCGGCGCGGCGCAACGGCGCCTCGGTCATGGCCACCACCACCAGGGCCAATAGGACGAGAGCGCACCCGAGCGCGTTGCCTAACACGGTCCCCATCTGCTACCCCGACTCGGCTCGACGACCAACTCCCGAGGTGTACCCAGCTGGCGACGGGGGAAGCCCGATCGGCCCTCCGCCGCACGCCGAACCGACCGAGCGGAACACCTGTGTCGGATGGGACGTCTGAGGGCACGACTCGCCGTTCCTCCTCCCAGTGCACACCGGTAGACAGAGGGCATCAGCCGACGCCGGGATTCCTCCAGACGACGACCTCGGTGCTCGGCTGCCGCTCGGACCACCTGCCGGACGGGGAGGATGTCCGCAGCAACTGGCGCAGGTCCGACTCGAAGTCATCCCGCCGTGCTCCGAACAGGTGTGGGGTCGACGAGGACAGCGAGAACACCCCGGCGACCACGGAGTCCGAGGTGCGTTCCAGGGCCTGTCCGCCCGGGACGACATGGCGCTGCGGGTCCACGAGTCCCGCGCCGGCGTACACCGCGGCCTCACCGCCGGGTGTCCCCCTCGGAAGCAGGCCGCGGCCTGCGCGTCTGACCGGCCCCAAGTACCGCTTGACCAGCGCGTCAATGGCGGCGTACGGCACCGGCGGATGGGCGAGTCCCTCGACGGATCGGGATTCCGTCTTGAGGTCCGAGATGTGCACCAGAGCCCCTTCGGGCCGAAGCATTCCCCTGACCGCCCTTGCCACCCGCTCGCGGTCCATCCAGTGGAAGGACTGGCCGAAGGTCGCGACGGCGAACGTGCCGAGGCCCGCCGGCAGTTCCTCGGCACGGATGGGCATCCAGGTGGCTTGACGAGACACGCCCGCAGCCCTGGCCCCGCGCTCGGCCTCGGCGATCATGCCTCGGTCCGGGTCGATCCCGACGACCTCTTCGAAGGAGTGCGCCAGCGCCAGGGCCAGGGTGCCCGGTCCGCATCCCACGTCCAGGAGGCGACCTCGTCCGTCGAGTCCCAGCACCGCGGTCAGTGAGTCCACCAGTCCGGGCGCGTAGGGGAGTCGACCGCGGGCGTAGTGGAGGGCCGCACCCGAGAACAGCGTCTCGTCCCACACCCAGTCGTCAGTCACTGCCGTGCACATCCTCGATGAGATCCCTGGTGGACGGTTCCGATGGTTTCACGGCCGTTGCGTGAGGCGCCGCGATCCGGTGCGCGAGCCGGGGCCGTCATGGGGTGGGCGACAAGCCCCCAGCGCACTCGGAGGCTCGCGGTCCGGAGACTGCGACGGCCTGCCCGAAGGTCAGCGCCCCACCGTATCCGCGTGGGCGGGGTCATCGGGGTAGAGCAGGGTCAGGCGACCGCCTTCGTCCAGCGGTGTCGGAACCGTCAAGGTGTGGCGCTGATCCGGTCGGTCCGCGTCCACGAGTTCGACTTCGCCATGACCCCCTCGGGTGACGGCGATGAGTGAACCGGCGGGGGAAGCGGCAATGGCCCTGCGCTGGACTCCGTCCCACGGTGTTGTGCCCTGTTGTGGTGCGCCCGACATCGCCGGCAGGGCGATTCGCGCGCTGATCCGGGGCGATTGCCCCGGCTCGACCAACACCAGTTCGTCGCCGTCCGGATGGACACGGGCGTAGGCGATGTGCCGGGCGGCGACAGCCAGCCGAAAGACCAGCCCAGGGCCGAGCGGCAGCCGACCGGTGTGTCCCGAGTCGAGGTGGTGCCACCAGGCGTCGTTGTCCCACCGGTGCCACAGGTCAGGCTCGGGCGGACCGCTGCGGATGCCGGACCAGAGCAGCCGTCGGGCCGGATCGAGCCGCAGATAGTACCCGCGACCAGGTCCGATCCAGGGGAGAGGGGCTTCCGGCACCAGATCGGCACCCTCGTAGCGCACCCGGTGGACGCCCGAGCCGGCCGCGGTGAACAGGCGCCGGGTGTACGGATCATGGGCGTCGCCGTGCCCGTCGTCGTCCGGTAGGGAGAGGGTCGATCGCGGCTCGGGACGCGGGCAACCGGGCGTGGTGCCCAGTGCATCGGTGTGACGGTACGCGGCCAGTAGTCCCGGCTCCCGGTGGCGCAGCACGATGAGCGGGTCATCGGAGCCGGTGAGTGTGACGCCTGGCTCGCCCGTGCGCGCTCGAAAGCGCACCGCGTCCGGTCCACCGGGCGCCCTGAGGTCGACCGCGGTCACCAGGTCCGACCATGCCTCCTCGTGGTGGCCGAGTCCGGTGGTGACGGCGAGGCGAGTGCCGGTCGGATCGGCCGCCAGGTGCTCGGCGGGCACGGCGACCGGCACCGTCGTTTCGATCAGTGGTCGTCCATGGGCCGGGCCGTACGGGTCCAGGACCACCAGTTCGCCCGCCCGGTCGTCGACGAAGGCCGTGCGGCTTCGAGGGAGGGCGAGGAAGCCCGCGTGTTCGGCGAGATGGCGTCCGTCGATGACCGAACTCTCCTGGCCGTCAGGCAGGTTGAGGATTCTCAATGATCCGGCGACCTGGTCGGCGACGACCAGGAGCGGGGACAGGGGCACGGAAGACCTCCACATCGGCTTTTTGGTAATGATTATCATGTGGCACTATCGCACTCATCGACAAGAAGCCCCGGGGGACCCATGCTCCGTAGAACATCACTCACCGTGCGCAGGCTGGCACTGGCCGCTGTTGCGGCCGTAGCACTCGCCGGCTGCAACACCACCACCGAACCAGCGGCAGACGGCAAAGCAGACAGTGGATCGAAGACCGATGTCACGGTCCGCCCCATCGAAGCCGCCCGCAGTGTGACCGATGCGCACGGTGTCACCGTGGCCACACCCGAAGCCCCGCAACGCATCGTCTGCCTCGTCGCCCTCTGCGATGACATGCTGACCGAGTTGGGCATGACGCCCACCGCCACCAACTCCCGCCTCCTCGCCCATGACAAGTTCCTCGGGCCGGCCAGGGCAGCCCAAATACCCGTCGTGCCCGGCGGGTTCCTCAGCCCCGAGGTGGAGGCGGTCCTCTCCTTCAAGCCCGACCTGGTCATCGGTCTGAAGGACACCCACGGCAAACTCGCACCGGCTCTCAAGGGCGCGACCGTCTTCTGGCCGGTACAGCCCGAGACCTGGCAGCACAGCGTGGGATACCTGCGTGACCTGGCCGCGCTCACCGGACGCACCGCGCAGGGGGAGAAGGCTGAGAAGGCATTTCGGCAACGGCTTGCCACCGCGGAGGCCGACCCCAGCGAACGGA
Source organism: Streptomyces sp. NPDC059256 (assembly GCF_042753785.1). Classification (NCBI taxonomy): domain Bacteria; kingdom Bacillati; phylum Actinomycetota; class Actinomycetes; order Kitasatosporales; family Streptomycetaceae; genus Streptomyces; species Streptomyces sp. NPDC059256. Next base: position 63,837 of record NZ_JBHYZO010000023.1, read on the forward strand.
CCGCCCTCGTGATGTACGGCAACGATGAGAACTTCGGTGTCGCCACCCCCGGTTCCGATGTCACCGCCGGGCTCTTCCCGAAGATCACCCGGTATCCGTGGAAGAGCCGGGGGGTCGAAGGCACCTACAGCATGGAGGAGATCCTCGCCAAGGACGTCGATGTCCTGTTCGTCGAGACGCTCTCCTTCGGCGGCCCCGCCAAGGCCGGGGAGCGGCTCTCCGACAAGCTCGCCAAGAACCCCCTGTGGTCACGCATCCCCGCGGTGAAGAACGACAAGGTCATTGAGGTCGACCCCGAGGTATGGGCCAAGGGCCGCGGCACGCGGTCGTTGGGCATCGTGCTCGACGAGGCCACGGCCGCACTGCGGTGACGGCCCCACAACCCCCGTCCCGGGTGGCTCTGCGCCCCTTGGCGCTGGTCGGGTTGCTCGTGGTGGCGGCGCTGGGCACCCTGTGTCTGGGCACCCCCCGACTGTCCCCAGCCCAGCTTCCTGCCGCGCTCGGCGGCGACGACCTCGCCGGGGTCGTCCTGACCGAACTCAGAATGCCCCGACTCGTGCTCGCCGTCGTGGCCGGTGGCTGCCTCGGGGCGGCCGGACTGGTCCTCCAGGAGGCGCTGCGCAACCCGCTGGCCGTACCGGAGATGCTGGGGGTCTCCTCTGGGGCCGCCCTCGGCGTGGCAGCCCCGCTCGTACTCGCCGTGGCGGTTCCGGTCGTCGTCGAACCGCTTCTGGCACTGGCCGGCGCGGTGGTGGGCGGCCTGCTCACACTGGTGGCCGGAGGGTTCGGGCGCAGCCCATCGGCCGTGCTGTTGACCGGCGCCGCGGTGACCGCTGCACTCCAGGCCGGGCTGCTCGTCCTGATGGTGCTCGCGGACCAACTCGACCTCCAGCTCATCTACCGCTATCTGCTGGGCAGTCTGGCATCGCGCACCTGGGACGATGTCACGGGGCTGTGGCCCTGGCTGGTGGTTGCGGTGCCGGCCCTCGTGCTGTGCGCGCCCGTCCTGTCCGTCCTGCGCCTCGGCGACGACGAGGCACGTGCCCTCGGTGTGCGGGTGCGGTGGGCGCGGCTCGCGGCCCTCGCCATCTCCATCCTTCTCATCGCGCCCGTGGTCGCCGTCTGTGGACCCGTCGCCTGGGTCGGCTTCCTCGCACCCCACCTCGCCCGGCAGTTGGCCCCGCACACCACGTCCGTCGGCTGGTTGCCGTGGTCGGCGCTGCTCGGGGCGATCACCGTGGTGCTGGCCGACCTACCCGCACGGCTCGCCCTCGCCCCCGTGGAAACCCCGGTGGGCGCCTGGACCGCACTGTTGGGTGTGCCGGTGGGTGTGGTGCTGCTGCGCAGGGGCCGCCGGGTCGCGGAGGAGAGCCGATGAAGTCACCAGCGCCTTCGGTACGCGCCTCTCTACTTCGTTCGCTCCCGGCCGCTCTCGGGCTGGGCGTCCTCGGTCTGCTCGTCGTGGTCGCCGGGCTGGCCGGCCTGGTCTCCGGCCGGGCTGTCGACCTCCCCGTGGTGCGGGAGGTGCTGTCGGGCGGCGGGGATGCCACCGCCCGGCACGTGGTCCTCCAACTCAGGCTGCCACGCGCCCTGGTGGCCCTGGGCGCGGGTGCGGCACTCGGACTGGCCGGTGCCGTCCTCCAGTCCGCGCTGCGCAATCCACTGGCCGGCCCGGAGGTCACCGGGGTCACCCCGGGCGCGGTGCTCGGCGCCGTCGCCGCCACCGGCCTGGGACTTGCGGGCTGGGAGGATCCCGCCGCGGTGGTGGTCGCGGCCTGCATCGGCGGCTTCGCCGGCGCCGGGCTGCTGTGGCTGCTCGCCGGGCGGGAGCAGGGGGACCCGGTCCGTACCGCGGTGTACGGCGTTCTCGCCTCGGCGGTGCTCTCCGGGCTCACGGCGATGATCCTCCTGGTCGCACCGGGGGAGTTGGGCAGCATCGTGCAGTGGCTGGTCGGGTCGACCGAGGGGCGGGTGTGGGAACACTGGCACCTGCTCTGGCCCTGGACCCTCCTCTGGGGTGTCTGCGCCTTCGCGCTCGCCGCTCCGCTCACCTTGCTGCGCTGCGGTGATGAACAGGCCGCAGCGGCTGGGCTCGCGACCGGCAGGGCCCGGGCCGCCGCCCTGGTGTGCGCGGTGGCCCTGACCGCCGGTGCGGTTCCGGCCGTGGGCGCGCTCGGATTCGTCGGCCTGCTCGTCCCTCACCTGGCGTTCGCCCTGTTCGGAGCCGATCTGCGCAGCGCCCTGCCCGGCGCTGCGCTGTTGGGCGCGCTGGTGGTCGGTGGTGCGGACGCGGGAGCCCAATGGCTCTCCCGGGTGCTGGCCGAGGTGTTGGGCTCGGACCGGCTGACCATTCCGGTGGGCGCATTGACCACGGCCGTCGGTGCCGCCCTGCTGCTGGCCGTGGCCCGCCGTACCGCAGGAGTGCAGGAGTGATCCCCCACCAGGGCCCGCAGGGGCGCGAGGCGATGCGAGCGAGTCGAAGGCCGCGATCCGGCAGCCGGGTGAGGAGGAAGCCATGACCAAGAAGGACTGTGATGCGGTACGGGAAGGAAGGGCTGAGGTGATGGACAGCGGCAGGGTACGGGTCGAAGGTCTGCGCTTCGGATATCCGGGCCGTGAGGTGCTGTGCGGTGTCGACCTCGATGTGGCGTCCGGTGAACTCGTTGCCCTGATCGGCCTCAACGGCTGTGGCAAGAGCACCCTGCTGCGGTTGTGCGCCGGGTTGTTGCGGCCCCGATCGGGGACGGTGCGGATCGACGGCGCGGACGTCGGTCGGCTCTCCCGACGGGCCACGGCCCGTCGGGTCGCCCTGCTCCATCAGTCGGCGCCACCGGTCCCCGGTATGACAGTGCGTCAGATTGTGCGGCAGGGGCGCTATGCCGCCCGTGGTCCGCTCGGCATGCTGCGCGATGCGGACGATGCGGTGTGCGCGCGAGCCATGGCGGACATGGGGGTGACCTCCTGGGCTGAGCGACCGGTGGACGCCCTGTCGGGCGGTGAGCGCCAACGGGTGCGGTTGGCGATGGCGCTGGCGCAGGACACCAGGGTCCTGTTGCTCGACGAGCCGACGACCTACCTCGACCTCCGGCATCAGTTGGAGGTGATGGAGATGGTGGTCCGGCTGCGCGAGGAGCGGGGTCTGACCGTGGTCATGGTCCTGCACGACCTCGGCCATGCGGCCCGTTACGCCGACCGGATCGTGGCGTTGCGGGACGGTCTGGTGGTGGCGGACGGCACCCCTGGGGCGGTGGTGACACCGCGTCTGCTGGCCGATGCGCTGGGCGTGTCCGGTCGGGTCGGGATCGACCCGGTGGGCGGCTGGCCGGTGTGTTACCCGGATCACCCTCTGCGATCCGAGCATTCAGTCTTGAAAAATGACAATCATTTTCACTAAGATGTTCGACATGGCAACGACCGTTGCCGCAAACACTGATGAATCGGAGGCTCAAACCATGGAGCAGCACCAGGTGTTCACACCGATCGCAGAGCCGGGCCAGCTCGCCCACCAGTCGGCCACCCACTCCAACGCCCTCGTGGAGAACCCGTTCGACGACCTGAACACGGACTCGGGCGCCGGCGACACCCGCGGCGACAAGTAGCTCCTGCGAGCGGGCCCGTCCGGCGCACCAACCGGGCGGGCCCGTTCCGTTCCCGTCCCCTCCCGTTCAGGAGACACACCGTGCCCACTGCCCCACGACTCGCCCCCGGCGCCACCCTCGTCACCGTCCCCGGGCGGGGGCTCGCCCTGCGCACACCCGACGGTGACTTCCTCCACGTCGACACCGCCGCCACCGATCCACAGGCGCTGACGGCCGCGCTCACCACGGGCATGGCCGACCCCGATCCGGAACTCGACCGAATCATCGAGGCGTTCAAGCGAGCCGGGTACGCACGGCCCTCGGGCACGGAACCCGTCGGACGACTCGCCGGCCGCACCGTTCTGCTGCTCGGAGACCCCCAACTCCTCGCCCCGCTCGACCGATTCGTCCGGGCCGAAGGCGGGCAGCCGCGCTCAGCGGCACCCGTCGAACTCGCCGCACTGGGCCGCGGCCCTCGTCGATCGCGTACCGCCGTCGTCTGGTGCCTCGACACTCCCGTGCCGCCCGGACTCTGGGACGAGGCCGACCAGCTGCCCGCGCGGGGGACCGCCTGGCTGCGCTGCCACCGCGAGGGGGCCCAGGTATGGCTGGAACCGCTGGCCGACCGGTCGGGCGACGTCACCGCGGCACATGTCAGACGGCGGCGCCTCGCCGCCACTCCCGCCCACCGTGAGCTGGACGCCTACTGGCAGGGGCTGCGGACCCCCGAGACCGAGTCCTTGAGCACGGCGACCTCCGCGGCCCTGATCGCCTCGCTGCTGACGGCCGACCTCATCGCCTGGGCGGCCGGCGACCCCGGGGTTGATGAGCTGCCCCTGCGGCGCAGACTGCGCAGGCTCGATCTGCGCGACCTCACCGTGACGCAACACCCGGTCCTGCCGGTTCCTGACGTGGCGCCGCTCCCCACCAGGACCTGGCCGTGATCACGAGCGTGCGCGTCCTGATGGACGACGGCGCCGCACTGGCGACCGATGTCTGTCTACCCGACTCCGACGCCGGACCCCACCCTGCCGTGGTGCTCCGCACTCCCTACGGTCGACACAACCACCATGCGGAGTTGCGAGCCTGGGCGGCCCATGGCTTCGCCGCCGTCGCCCAGGACGTCCGAGGCCGGCACGAATCCGAAGGCGACTGGCGTCCCTACCACCGCGAGGCCGCCGACGGTGCCGTGACCCTGCGCTGGCTCCGCACCCGCAGTTGGAGCGCCGGTCCCGTCATCACCGTCGGCAGCTCCTACGCGGCCCACTGCGCCCTCACCACCGCGGTCGACAGCGACCCGACCGGCCGCGCCGATGCCGTCATCGCCGCGGTACCCGCACTCGGTGCCAGCGCAACCGCCCGCGAACCCCTCGGCCCGGAACGGCTGTTCTCCCGCGCCGGCTGGTGGGCCGCCCACGGCGACCGTCCCGACTCCGACTCCGACGCCCTCGACCGTGCGCTCGCCGCCGACCCCCAACTGCTGACACACCTCCCCGTCGCCACCCTCCCCGAGCGTCTCGGACGTGCCCTGCCGTCCTGGCGCGGCGTGTGGAACGCCGAACAACCGGATCCACTGACGCCCGGGCGTCTGAGGAGTGCCCGGGTGCCCCTGCTCGCCATCGGCGGCACCCGGGACCCGTTCGCCCCGGACACCCACCGCCTGTGGCAGGAGTGGGGCGGTCCCGCGCGCCTCCTGATCGGCCCCTGGGGACACGGCCTCACCGCCGACCCCGGCCCGGAGGCCCGCCCTGGCCACCGACTCAATCTCGGCCGGCTCTATGCGCAGTGGGGACGCGCCGCCCTCGTCGGAACACTGCGGAAGGGGCGCCGGGGGGCGCTCGCCCTCGGCGGCAGCCCACTGTGGTGCCGCGCCACCGACCAACACAGCGAACTCGTATGGGACGTCGGCAGTGCGGAGGGGCCACGACTCCTCCACGGGGCCGCGTTCGTCGCCGACCCCGCACGCCCCGTGCGCTCGGACCTGCTGGACGTGCCCGACACGGGAACCCCGGATCGTTGTCTGCTGCTGACCGCCCCCCTCGCCCGTCCGCTCGACCTCCTCGGGCCGGCAGCACTCCGTCTGCACACCGTCGCCGACGCAACGCCGGCCGACTGGGCGGTACGGATCGTCACCCTCGATCCCACGGGCACGGCGGCCCCGCTCGCCACGGCCGTCGTACGCCGAACCGACCCGCCCGGCACTGAGGCCAGCTTCACCGTTCCCCTCGGACAACTGGCCCGCAGGCTCCCCGCCCGCACCCGGCTGCGCATCGAAATCGCGGGCCACCACTTCCCCGCACACATCCGCCAGCCGCACACCGGTGAGGACCCGGTGACCGCCACCCGCCTGCTCGCCTCGCACCGGACCGTACGACCCGCCGGCAGCGCCCTCCTGCTCACCACAGGCCGCGGCCGAGGCGTCAATCCCGTACAGGAGATCTGCCGTTGAACACCCCGCCACTGCCGCTGGACGCGCTCGTGGATCCCGTGTGCGGAATCGTGCGAGCCGTCGCACCCGTGGAACACCCATCCGGTGCTCCCCGCCGCTACACCGCCATGACCGCCGATGTCTGTGACGCCCGCCGTCTCGGAGCCTGGCCCGCCGACCGGGTGTCGCTCGGCACCACCTTCGGCGACCGGCCGGGCGCCGAACTCGCCGCCGTCGCCGAAGCGGTCGAACGGTACTGCGGCAACCGGCTGCCGCCCCCCGGCCACCCCGACGCGCCCCGTCGGGCCACCGCCGCCGAACTGGCGGCCGAGGGTCTGAGCCTGTACGGCCCCGGTGAACTGCCCCGCTACGCCGAGTGGCAGTACGACCGTCCCGGCTTCCCCTACCAGCGCTTCGACGCCCACACCCCGGCACTCTGGGCCCGGGGCAGCGAAGGGAAACGGGAGTGCTGGGCGCCCGTCGCCCTCACCCACCTCAACTGGCGGCAGGGCGAACTGCGGACCCTGCCGCGCACCCACCATCTGAACTACGCGGGCATCGCGACCGGTCAGGGACTCGACGACGCAATCGAACGCGGACTGCTTGAGGTCGTCGAACGAGACGCACTCGAACTGTGGTGGCACCTCGAAGGGCCCGTGCGCGGCATCGATCCCGCCAGCGTCCCGGGCCTCGATCAGGCCCTGGACGGTTGCCCCCTCGACGTATGGATCGTGGAGATGCCATCCGAGTTCGCGCCCTGCATGGCCGCACTGGTCCACGACCCTCGACGCGGCATCCACGCCGCGGGCTTCGCCTGCCGCTACGACCCCGCCGAAGCCGCCGTCAAGGCCGTCCTGGAAGCCGTGCACACCTGGGTCTTCACCCAGGGCGCCATGGACGCCGACGGGTGGGTGTTTCGCGCGATCGACGCCGGAATGCTCGCCCGCGGCCTCTACCTCGACCACCGCGCGGACCGCCGCTACCTCGACGACTGCGGGCCCCAGTTCGAGCGGATACGCGACCTGGGCGCCCATGTCCAAGCGTGGCTCGACCCCCGGATGACCGCGTTGGCCAGCCGATTCACCGACCCTGCCCTGGGCACCGTCGACATCGGCGACATCGCCCAAGGCACCCGCATCGCACTCGACGCCCGCCTCGCCGACCGTGGCCATCGCGTCATCGCCTTCGACCTCACCACGGAGGACGTCGCCGAAACCGCCCTGCGCGTGGCTCGGGTCCTGGTCCCCGGCCTCATTCCCAATGCTCCCGCAGCCTTCGCCTATCTGGGCTGCGACCGCTTCGCCGACGCGGCCCTCACCCGAGGCTGGCGCACCGCGGCCCCGACCGGCCCGGACGACTTCACCCTCGCACCACCCCCGCACATGTGACCGCCGCCGTGACCCACGCAGACGCCACGCACTCCATCACCGCCGCCCTCACCCGAGCGCGCTCCGCCGAGCAGCCCGTCGAAGACACCCCTGCCCCCCGCCCCCGACCGACCGGGCCGAGCACCACGCTCCCACCCGAACTCGACCGCGTCCTACGACTTTCCCTCGCCGCCGGCCCCGGCGGACGGCTGCGCCCCGTACCGTCCGCCGGGGCGCTGCACCCCGTCGACGCACACCTCCTCGTCGGCCCGGGCAGCGCGCTACCGGCCGGCCGCTACCTGTACCACCCGCTCACCCACCGACTCCATCGACGCGGCCCCGCGCCCTCCACCGCACCCCCCGGCACAGTCGCCGTCCTCACCGTCACCGTCGAGCCGACCGCCGCCCACTACGGGCACCGCGCCTGGCCACTGCTGCTGCTCGACATCGGGCACGCGGCAGCGGCACTCGCCCTCGGGGGCTGCCCGGCCGTATGCCTGGACGCCCCCGGCCCACTGCTGGCCGCCGCTGCACGGCTCGACGCAACCGACGCACCGCCGCTGGCGGCCGTACGCATCACGGCCGACTGCCCAACTGACGCCCTGCTGCGCTGGGCCGTCCACGAGCCAACCAACACAACCGACCGAACCGACCGAACCAACACAACCGACACAACCGACGCGACCTCGACCGACCGAACCGGCCAACCACCGCCCGCCCGCATCCGACCAGCGCGAGCGCGCCCCGGCCAGGGAGCCGGCGCCCCCAACGCCGGTGAACCCGCGGACACCCATCGGATCCTCGCGGCACTCGGCCAGCGCGCCGACACCCGGCACCACTGGCAGCCGGCACCACCCGTCGAGGTCCCCGATTCCGTGCTGCTCACCCGACGCAGCGCACCACCACCCCTTCTCGGAGCCCCGGACGACGAACAGTTGGTCACACTCCTGCGCACGGCGGCAGCCGTCCACCCCGGTGGCCCGAGCTGGTGCGTGGCCACCGGAGGGCCCCGACCCGCACTCGTGCACCTCGGGGACCACGGGCGGCTCGAAGCGCTCGCCACCGGGGACGCCCGGCCCACCCTCGCGTTCTGGGCCGCACGGCAGAGGTGGATCGCCACGACCGGCGCCATGCTCCTCGCCCATGGCTGTCCCGACGATGCCCCACCCGCGCAGGTGCGCGCCCTCCACCAGAGCGCGGGCTACGCCATGGGACACGCCCAACTGGCCGCCGCATCGATGGGCCTGCGGTCCCGACCGATCGGCTCCTGGCAGCGAGCGGACCTCGGGGCAGCCATCGGCCGTGCACCCGGCCGCGACTGGGTGCTGCACGGCCTCGCCATCGGCCGCCAGCCCGACGAATGCCACGAAGGAGACGACGACCCCTCATGATGCTTCACCCCGAACTGCTGCGCGCAGCCCGCGTCGCACGCGGGCCACTCCTCGCCGCGACCGGCGTCCTGATCGCGGTGACCCTCACCCAGTTGGCGCAAGCGGTGCTGCTCGCCCTCGCCCTCGCCGACATCGCCCACGGTGACACCCATCGCCTCATCGTGCTCCTCAGTGGGGTCCTGGCCGTCGTCGTCCTGCGCGCAGCCCTCGTCCTCGTACAACGGGACCTCGCCGTACGCGCGGGCACACGGGTCCGCGTACAACTTCGGGACACGCTCCTGGAACGTCTCGGGCGGCTCGGGGGGATCGCGGGAACCGTGGCCCCCGGGGAGCCCGCCCGCGCCGGAGCCCTACGGGCCACCCTCGTCGACGGTGTCGAAGGCGTCGACGCCTATGTCTCGCGCTATCTTCCCCATGCCCTGGTGACCTGCTGCATCCCGCCCGCGCTGCTGGTGTGCGTCACCGTCGTGGAGCCGCGCGCCGCCTTCGCGCTCGCGCCCGCGCTGCTGCTGGCCGTCCTGGTCCCGCGCTGGTGGGACCGGCTGCTGAAGCGGCGCGGCGAACAACACTGGGGAGCGTACGAAGCCCTCGCCGCCGACTACCTCGAAGCCCTCCAGTCGATGCACGTGCTCCGGTCCGCCGGTGCCGTCGGACGCACCCGCGCCACCCTCGCCCGGCGCTCGGCGGCCCTGCACCGCGCCACCGTCGCCAAACTGCGCGTGTCCCTCGTCGACACCGGGCTCACCGACCTCGCCGTCCAAGGCGGCACCATCGCCGCCGTCCTGGTCGCCTGCTGGTCCGCCGCGACCGGCCGGGCCACAGCCACCGGCACTTACCTCCTGCTGATGTTGGCCTCCGAGTGCTTCCGTCCCGTGCGCGACCTCTCGCGCGAATGGCACGCCGGCTATCTGGGAGTGTCCGCCGCCGACGGAATCGCCCGGTTGCGCACCGCCACCGGAGGGGTCATCGACAGCGGCACCCGCAGCGCCTACTGGCCGCTCGCCCCCGACATCCGGTTCGACGCTGTCTCCTACCGTCACCCCGGCGCCGCCCGAGGGGCCCTGACCGCCGTCACCTTCACCGCCGAAGCCGGGCGCACCACCGCGATCGTCGGTCCCTCCGGTGCGGGCAAATCCACCCTGCTCGGCACGCTCCTACGCCGCCACGATCCCGACGGCGGTCAGGTGCTCATCGACGGAGTCGACACCCGCGACCTCACACTCGCCTCACTGCGTCAGGGAATCGCCGTCGTCTCCCAGGAGACCTACCTCTTCCACGGCACCATCGCGGAGAACCTCCGCATCGCCCGCCCCCAAGCACCCGACCGGGCCCTCCACACAGCTGCACGTACGGCGGGCATCCACGACGAGATACGTCGAATGCCCCACGGCTACGACACCGTCGTCGGAGAGCGGGGCACCACCCTCTCCGGGGGCCAGCGCCAACGCCTCGCCCTGGCCCGGGCGCTGCTCGCCGACACACCCGTGCTCGTCCTCGACGAGGCGACCAGCGCCGTCGACGAGAACCGGCAGGCACGTATCGGACACGCCCTGCGCAACGCGGTACGGGGACGGACCTGCCTGGTCGTCGCCCACCGCCTCTCGACCGTGCGACACGCCGACCGCATCGTGGTCCTCCACGAAGGCCGGGTCGAGGCGATCGGTACCCACGACGAACTGCTCGCGACCAGCGACCTGTACGCGCGGCTGGTGACCGCCGACGGCCCTCGCGGCGGCGCGCCCCGCCCCGCTCCCGATGCGTCCACCGCAGTCCCGCAACCCGTTCACCAGGGAGACGCCGCATGACCCCGTTCGCCGCTGACCGCCCGCACTCGGGCGCCCTGCGAGCGCTGCTGCCCGTCCTCGGAGCCCACCGGGCCATGACCCTGCGCACGTTCGCTGCCGCCCTGGTCGACCAGATCGCCCTCGTCGCCCTGGTCGCCCTCGCCGCGCACACGCTCGGCACCGCTGTCGTGGCGGGCACCCTGCCGGGTCCCGCCACCGTCGGCTTGCTGCTCGGTCTCGTCGTGGTGCGCGCGCTGGCCACCTGGCGGGAGATGGACCTCTCCCATGACCTCGCCTACCGCGTGCTGGCCGAACTGCGGGTCCGGGTCTTCGACGGGCTCGCCCGGAGTGCACCGGCCCGGATCGAGGGCCGTCGTAGCGGGGATCTCGCCGCCGCCGCGCTCGGTGACGTCGAGGCGCTGGAGTTCTTCTACGCCCACGCCATTGCCCAACTGGCCTCCTCCGTACTGGTCTTCGGCAGCGGTGCCGCTGTGCTCGCCACCGTCGAACCATGGCTGCTGCTGGTGGTGCTGCCGCTGGCCGGGCTGCTCGCCCTGACCCCGCTGCTGGACGGGCGGGGCCGCACCGAGCGCGGCACCAGGACCAGGACCGCAGCCGCAGAGCTCTCCGCCGATGCCGTGGAGACCGTGGACGGACTGCCCGAACTGCTCGCCTTCGGCGGGTTGGAGGAGCGTCGGGAGCGACTGCGGCTGCGCGGCCGGCGACTCGGCGAGGCCCAGCGTCGTGAACACACCTGGGAGGCGGGGGCGGGAGCGTTGCGCGACCTCCTCGTGGTGGGGGCGGTCGTGGCGGTGGTGGCCGTCGTCGCGGGGACGGTCGACGACGGTCGGTTGGGGGGCGCTTGGGCACCGACGGCGATGGCGCTCGCCCTCGGTGTGCTGGCACCCGTCGCGGACTCGGCCGCAGCGCTGGGGCAGGCGGGTGGGCTGCGCGCTGCCGCCGCCCGGGTCGGCGCCGCGGTTCGCGCTCCCGCCGGGGCTCCCGAGCCGGTCGAACCGCGGACGCTGCCGCCCGGGCCGCTGGGGGTACGGCTACGGGGTGTCCGCTTCGACTACGGGGGCGGGCGCGTCCTCGACGGCCTCGATCTGACCGTGCGCGCCGGCGAGACGATCGCCCTGGCCGGGGTCTCCGGAGCCGGTAAGTCCACCTGTGCTCATCTGCTCGCCCGGTTCTGGGACCCGTCCGAAGGCGCGGTGGAACTGCTGCCCCGTGACGGGGGACCGGTGGATCTGCGCGAACTCGCGGAGTCCGACCTCCGACGTGCGGTGGCCGTCGTCGGCCAGGACGCGCCGCTCTTCCGCGGCAGTCTGGCCGAGAACCTTCGATTGGCAGCGCCGGACGCATCGGAGGGGCGGATGAGGGAAGTGGCGGCCCTGTGCGGGGTGGACCGCATTGCCGCGGGGCTCCCGGACGGGTACCGGAGCGCGGTGGGCGAGCGCGGTGCCACGCTCTCGGGCGGTCAGCGGGCCCGTATCGCCCTGGCCCGGGCACTGTTGGCCGAACCTCGGCTCCTGGTCCTCGATGAGACGACCGCCCACCTCGATACGGAGGGCGATGAACAGATCGCGCACGCACTCCTCGCATCGGCTGGTGACCGTACGACGATCGTCATCGCACACCGCCCGGCCACGCTGCGGCGGGCCGCCCGGATCGCGGTGCTCGCGGCTGGCCGCGTCGTGGAGGAAGGGACGTGGGACAGTCTCGTCTCACGTCCTCAGGGCGCACTGGGCCGGGTGCTCGCCCACAGGGACACACCGGTCACCACCGCAACACGCTGACCCCGTAAGGCCCGGCGAACAGTGCGGGATGCGTCCCCGGCCTGGCCCCGGTCCCGTGGCGACTCACCGGTGTCGGGCTCCTGTGGAGTCCTGCTGTTGTGGCCATGACTCCCCTGGTGGTCTCCCCTAAAGAATGGGGAGCGGCGGCCAAGGTGAAGGTGGGGGAGTACAGCGCGCGAACCTCGTTGCCGGTTCCCGGCAGTGCGCGGAGGTGGTCCGGCCGGACGGTCGCAGCGAGCGGAACCCCACCGCAGCGACCGTCCGGCCGCCCTGGTCACCAGGAGGACTTGGTGACCCCGGGGAGGAAGCCCGCGTGCGCCTGTTCGCGCATCCGTACGCGCGAGAGTCCGAACTTGCGCAAGTGGCCGCGAGGCCGGCCGTCCACGGCGTCACGGTTGCGCACGCGGGTCGCGCTCGCGTTCCGGGGCTGGCGCCTCAACTCCGCCACGGCTGCGTGCCGTTCGGCGTCGGAGGAGGAAGGGCGGCGGATGATCGCCTTCAACTCTGCCCGTCGGACCGCATAACGGTCGACGATCGCCTTCCGCTTCTCGTTCTGCGCGATCTTGCTCTTCTTCGCCATCAGACCTTCCCTCCTCGGGCCCGGATGCGGGTGACGGCTGCTTCGATGCCGATGCGGTCGATGGTCTTGATCGCCTTGGTGCTGAGGGTGAGGCGTACCGAACGGCCCTCGCTCGGCAACCAGTACCGCTTGCGCTGGACATTGGGGTCGAACCGGCGCGAAGTGCGTCGATGCGAGTGGGAGATGGCATGGCCGAAGCCCGGTCGGGCTCCGCTCAGTTGGCAGTGTGCGGACACGGTCGACGTCACCTCGCCCTGGAAGACGTAACAGAAGGGCTGCGTTTGAAAATGGAAACCATTCCCATATAGTACAGCTCCATGGCCCGCAACGAACTTCGCCCGATCATCAAACTGCGCTCGACCGCAGGGACCGGCTACACGTACGTCACCCGGAAGAACCGCCGCAACGACCCCGATCGCCTGGTCCTGCGCAAGTACGACCCGATCGCCCGCGCACACGTCGTCTTCCGCGAAGAACGCTGACCCCCGACAACCGCGCTCCCTAGGAGGCACCTCATGAAGCCAGGCATCCACCCCGACTACCGGCCCGTCGTGTTCCGCGACCGGGCAGCCGACTACGCCTTCCTCACCCGCTCCACCATGAGCAGCGACAAGACCGTCGAGTGGGAGGACGGCAACACCTACCCCGTCGTCGACGTCGAGATCTCCCATGTGAGCCACCCCTTCTACACCGGGACCGCACGCGTCCTGGACACCGCTGGCCGTGTCGAACGGTTCGAGCGCCGCTACGGGCTGCGGGGCGCGAACTGATGGGGGAGCAACGGGCGGCGGGAGGCAACCCCCTCCCGGTCGTCATCGTCGCCGGACTGCACGCCGACGCCCGCAACGCGGTGGTGGAGGGCCTGCTGCGCTCGGTGCCGGGCAGCCTCGCCCTGCACCACGACCTGACCACGGCCGCCGAAGGCACCGTCCGGCGCGGCGTCCGCGATGCCGCGGGCGAACGGTCATCGGGCAGCACCCCGCTCGTCAACGACTGCGCCTGCTGTGCGCTGCGACAGGACCTCATCCCCGAACTGGAGCGACTGGCCGAGGACTTCTCCACCCGGCTGGCGATCGTCGAGCTCTGGGACTCGGTGGAACCCAAGGCCATGGCCGAGGTCGTGGACTCGCACGGCGGATCCGTGCTCGAACTCACCAATGTCATCACCGCGGTCGACCCGGCGCTGGTGCTGCCCTACCTCGCCAACGGGGACGACCTGGCCGCAGCCGGATTGGCAGCCGCGGCCACCGACCGACGGACGATCGGCGACACCTGGGCCCGGCAGTTGGAGTACGCCCCGGTCCTCGCGCTCGTCGAATGCGACGCCCCCGACGGCCGCGAGCCCGCGGACGACGCCGATCGCGCACTGCTGAACCAACTCCACCCCACCGCCCGACAGGTTCCGGCCGGGTCGGGGGAGCTCGCCGCCCTGGCCTTCGCCGGCTTTGACGTCGAGGCTGCGGCGGCGGCCCACCACCCGGCCTGCGCCCTCCTGCCGCACGAAGCTGACGAAGCGGGCGTCAGCACCCTCGTCTGGCACCGTCGACGCCCGTTCCACTCCGAGCGTCTCTACCAGGCGCTGGAGGACCTCTGTTGTGGTGCGGCCCGAAGCAGGGGCCGCTTCTGGCTCGCCGACCGACCGAACTCCCTGCTCGCCTGGGACGCCGCGGGTGGCGCGCTCAGCGTGGAGAGCGCGGGCCCCTGGCTCGCCTCCCTACCGGATGCCGCCTGGGAACTGGTGCCGCCCGTGCGCCGGGTTGCCGCCGCACTCGACTGGCACCCCCGGCACGGAGACTGCTGTCAACATCTCGTCTTCACTTCCCCTGGCCTCGACCGCGACGCCCTCACCCGTCTGCTCGACTCCTGTCTGTTGACCGACGACGAGTACGCCGCAGGGCCCGATGCCTGGAGACAGCTGCCGGCCGCCTTCGACGCCTTCCTCGCCCCCGTCACCTGACGGGGTGATCGAGCCCTTGCGGGGCGCACCGCACTCCCTCCGCACGGCACTGCTCCGCCTTCCGGGCCCCGGTCCGGCCGGCTGCTCAATCGGGGCTGGTCGCCCCCGGCGAAGGGAGGGCGGTGTGCACCGCGTGGTGTACGGCACGGGCCAGACGCGCGCCCCACAGCGACCGTGGGCCGGCGAAGGCATGGGTCTCGGCTTCGGGATGGGGACGTCGCGCGGCGATGCACACGGCATCGGTGGGTGTGCCGGAGCAGTCGTATCCCGCGTCCAGCAGAGCCTGCACCTTGGCCTCGGTCGCGGTGGCCACCGCGTTGACCAGCGCGGCATCGGTCAGCGGCACCGGGAGCGCGGCGATGATGTTGATCGTGCCGGGGGCTGGTGCACGGGAGGTGCCTTCCGACGGGGAGGCTGCCCAGCCGCGTACCCCGATGCCCGCGGTCACAACGGCCGCCGCGCCCGCGTCGTACCCGTGGGTGTGCGCGGTGACGTCGGCGGCGGTCAACATGCCCACGCCCTCGCCCTGCGCCCGGGCGTCCCGAGCGAGCTCGGTGAGATGTTGCGCCGGATCGGTCCGTCGGTAGCCATGGGAGACCTGGGCATTGAGTACCCACGCTCGCTCGGCGATCCCCCCGCCGAGGACCGTACTGCTGATCATCCGCCAGCCGGGGCCGGCGGACCACAACAGCGCGTGCAGTTGCTCGCCGTCCTCGGTGCGCGTCAGACACTCCACGGACAACGGGAGCGTGCGGGTGCGAAGTGGCGGGACGACGGCGGTCACGGGCGAGGGCTCCTTCGGGCGGCTCGGACCGGCTGATCGTAGGCACGTCCTCATCGGCGGGGTGCGCCGGGGTCCGTCCACGGTCCGGGCCGAAGGATGTCACCGGATCGGACGGCACACCACCCGGGTACGGAGCCCACCTGCTGATGTCTTCGGCTCGCCGACCTCCCCTGTCGGCGAGCCCATGGCGTTCGGCTACGCCGTGTGTTGGAGTTCGGGCACCTCCTCGTTCGGGTCCGAGGCGAGGAAGTCCGAGACGGTGTCGCAGTTGACGAGCAGCGTGCCGTCCGGCAGTCGTTTCACCAGACCGCGGCAGGTGAAGTTCTTGAGGAAGAATCCGATACGAGACCGGGTCGTTCCCACCATGGCGGCGAGTTCATCGTGGGTGATACGAGCGTCGATGTGCTGCCACTGCGAACCCCGCCCGGCGAATCGGTGGGACAGGTGCAGCAGGATCGCCGCGAGTCGGTACTCGCACTTCATGGTGACCAGATGCTTGATGGTGCTCTCGCGCTCACGAATGCGCTGGGCCAGATGCTGACTCCACTTCTGGAACAGATCCGGGTCGCTGCGTAACATACGGACGAAATCGCGGCGATTGATGCGCAATATATGGCTGTCCAGCATCGCGGTGGCGGACTCTTCATGCACGGAGGGCCTCAAAGACAGAGCGCC
This sequence comes from Streptomyces sp. NPDC059256, assembly GCF_042753785.1. NCBI lineage: Bacteria > Bacillati > Actinomycetota > Actinomycetes > Kitasatosporales > Streptomycetaceae > Streptomyces > Streptomyces sp. NPDC059256. The sequence goes on from NZ_JBHYZO010000023.1 coordinate 80,180, forward strand.
AAGTATGTCGCCGCGTCGACAGATATCGAGAATACACTCCTTTCCGCTGTGCGCGCTGGTGGTGAGTTTGATGCCACCGTGGATGACGAGGAAGAGGTTGTCGATGCTGTCGCCACAGGTGTAGAGGTTGTAACCACGCTCCAAGTTGATGGGGGTCAGCGAGATCTTGGACTCGTCCATGTTCTGCAGCAGATGTAAATAGAAGGCAGACTTGCCGAATCGAGCGTGCTGCATCGAAATGCCTCCCCATTGTTAATATGCTGCCCTGGAGGATTCGGGGTCACGGCCGCGGTGGGCCGGACCCCGACCAGGCGAATCATTACGGGTATAGCTTCTCTTTGTTCAACATCATTGCGATGAACTTCTCGATGCGCTTGGCGCGCGTCTCGGCCTTTTTGGCGCTCTGGATGCGGTACAGAATGGCGTACCGGTTCTTGCTGTCCAGCGTCGCGAAGAACTCAGCCGCTTCGGGTTCCTCGGCGAGTGCGGACTGCCAGTCGTCCGGCACGGTCATCTTGCTCTGGGAGGCGTAGGCGGCCTCCCAACGCCCGTCGGCCTTCGCCGCGTCGATCTCGCGCTGGCCCGCCGGGCGGATGTTGCCCGCCGCGCTCAGTCGCTCCACCCGCTCCCGGTTCGCCTGCGACCACGGGCTCTTCTTGGTCCGCGGGGTGAAGCGCTGCTGCCAGTACTGGTCATCCACCTTGTCGCGCTGGCTGTCGATCCACCCGAAGCAGATGGCGACGTCGAGCGCCTCCGCATAGGTGATGCTCGGCAGCCCGCTGGCCTTCTTCGCGATCTTCACCCACACACCGGCAACAGTGTTGTGGTTCTCCTCCAGCCACTGCTCCCACCGTCGTTGTTCCTCGAAAAAGATGATCGATTCGCTCATCCTTCGATCCAATCAGAACCGTGCGGTCTGCGGGCGTTCGTCGTCGGTGCCGGACAGGTGAACCCTGACCGTGACATCGCTCTCCTGCTCGATGGTCGCCCTGCCCTGTACCGCCAGGGCGAGGAGTCCACCGCGCTGTACCGGCCACTGTCTGAACGTGTATCGGGCGTGCTCGGGCCCTGCGGCGAGGGACAGCAGCGCCGGCCGGCTGCTTCCGACCGAGAACTCGCACGCGGTCATGGGAAACCGCATTCCCGAGCCGATCGCCTTGAGGTACGCCTCCTTCACCGTCCAGTAGCGAAAGAACAGTTCCTGGCGCCGGCCCGGCGGGGCCAGATCGAACTCGCGCTGCTCGCGTTCCGAGAGCACGGACCTGGTGAGCCGGTGCAGCGGCAGCACCCGAACAGGGCGCTCCACATCAACACCACAACGCGCACCCCGGGTTGTCACACAAGCCACGATGCCGTCCGTGTGCGACAGATTGAACCTAAGGGAACGAGCCCAGGTCGGATAGTGCACCTCGGGGCGACCGAGGCTGGAACGGAGAAAACGCCACTCGTCCGGGTGCACCCGGGGTTCAACGGTGCTCAGGGCGTGCCGGACAAGACCCCAGGCCGCACCGTACACAGCGCGATCCTGTGTGCGACGCAACGCATCCCTGCTGGCCCGTTCGGAATCGGACAGCGCCCATTCGACGTCAGCGACGCCTACGCCGCCACCGGTTGCCGCCTCGTCGGCGACTTCCCGGCACCACACGTGCGCCACCGTTCCGGAGTATTGCATCGGCCCTGCGCCTCCTCGTGGCCAGGTCGGAGCATTTTGGACTGATTTTGCACTGGAGCACTTCTAGCGGTTCCGCCTTAAGGAGCCCTTTAGCGCGGCCCTAGGTCGTGTCCGCAACGTCCCGCCCATCTGGCGGGGTCTGCCCCGTTACCGGTCCCGGTGAGGGCGTCCCCCTCCCTTCGCACGACGTCGAATTTTCATGTTCCTGACATAGCTTCGTGAGGTTAGCGTGGTACGCAAGAGGATCCCCAGACTGCGCAATAGTGTGCAGTCACCGCGTTCCTCTCCGCGTCATGCTCAGCGCCGGTCAGACGGACGCCGGCGCGCTCCGGCAGACGGGAGAGCCGCATGGGCGTCGGAATCAGAGCACTCCACCCGTACGTGGGACGGACCTGCGTCGACATCAGGACCCTGTACGAGACCCGGGGCCACGACATGAGCCGCTTCGGCAATCTGATGATGCGCCGCAAGTCGGTCAACCTGCCGTTCGAGGACGCCGTGACCAATGCGGTCAACGCAGCCCTTCCGCTGGTGCGCGGGCTCACCCCGGCAGAACGCGATCGGATCGAGGCCGTCGTGGTGGCCACCGAGTCGGGCGTCGACCTCGGCAAGTCGATCAGCACCTATGTGCACCACTATCTTGAACTCGGCCCCCGCTGCCGCTCCTTCGAGGTCAAACAAGCGTGCTACGGAGGTACCGCGGCGCTGCACTCCGCCGTGGGCATGGTGCACGCGAGCCCCTTCGACGATGCGCTCGCCCTGGTCATCGCCGCCGATGCCGCAGGGGTGCCGGCACTGGGCGAACAGTGGGAGGGCGCCGAAGGCGCCGGAGCAGTCGCCATGCTCATCGGCCGTGAAGCCACCACCCTGGACATCGACCTCGGCGCCAGCGGCTGCCACACCTTCGAGGTGATGGACACCTTCCGGCCCGGCCCCGGCATCGACGTGGTCAACCAGGACGTCTCCATGCTGGCCTACCTCGAATGCGTACAACAGGCGTTCGGCGCCTACCGCGACCGGGTGGACGGCACCGACGTCGTCGACAGCTTCGCCTATCTGGGCTTCCACACCCCGTTCGTGGGCATGGTGCGCGGCGCCCACCGACGACTCCTGCGCCAACAGCGCAACTCCGACCAACAGGAAGTGGACGCCGACTACGAACGGCGGGTGAGCCAGTCCCAGGTGTACGGCGCAGAGGTCGGCAACATCTTCTCCGCCTCCCTCTATCTGGCGTTGTGTTCGCTGATCCGCCACGGCAGCTTTCCCCAGCCCAGGCGGATCGGACTGTTCTCCTACGGATCCGGCTGCGCCTCCGAGTTCTTCAGCGGTGTCGTCCACCCCCGGGCGGTGGACGACCTGGCGGCGCTCGGCGTCGAGGAAGCGCTGGCCACCCGCAGGCCCCTGACCATCGCCGAGTACGACCTGGTCGCCGCAGCGGGCGACCGTGCTCAGTTCGGAGTGCGGGACGCCCACTTCGACCTCGATGAACACAGCGACCTCGGCAAGGAGTTCACCGGCCGGGGCCTGCTGGTACTGGATCGGATCGAGGGGTACCACCGCACGTACAGGTGGACCTGATGGCCACCCACACCACCGGTCCGGCCGTGCTCGTCGAGCGGGACGGCCCCGTCACCCGGCTCACGATCAACCGACCGCACCGCCGCAACAGCCTGACACCCGACGACGTCGCCCTGCTGCGCGACGCGGTGGAATCGGCCGCCGTGGATCCACGGACGCGCGCCCTGGTCCTGGAGGGCAGCGGCGGCACACTGTGCACGGGCATGGACCTCGCCGACATCTCCACCGACGAGGGCGACAGCGGCGGCGGTGACTTCTTCGACCTGCTCCACCGGCTCACCGAGGTGCCGATCACCGTGCTCGCCAAGGTCGACGGCCAAGCGGCTGGAGGTGGGGTCGGACTGGTCGCAGCCTGTGATCTGGTGGTCGCCACAGACCGCAGCTCCTTCGCCCTGCCCGAGGCCCTGTGGGGCCTGTTGCCCTGCAACATCCTGCCGTTCCTGATGCGCAGGATCGGCTTCCAACGGGCCTATGCCATGACCCTGTCCACGGCACCGATCACCGCATCCGACGCACGCGCCTTCGGACTGGTCGACGAGTTGGAAGGTGGACACGGGCAGCAACTGCGCAGACTGCTGGGTCGCGTCACCAAGATTGACCGGTCGACCACCGCCGCCGCGAAGGCGTACTGCGCAAGCCTCGCCCCCATCCCCGACACCGCGCGGACCCACGCCGGCGAGGTGTTCGCGCAACTGCTCGCCGCACCGGCGGTGCGCACCAGGATCGACAACTACGTACACCACCAGCGGATGCCGTGGGAGGGATAGATCCGTGCTGACAGCCCTCGCCTTCGCCGGACAAGGTGCCCTGCGCGGGCAGAGCGGTGCCGAACTTCTCGACCGGTATCCCGAGCTGACCGCGCAGGCCGAGGCCGTTCTCGGTCATCCCCTGCGTCCGGTGCTCACAGCCGAGTCGGGCAGCGTCTGGCGCCACCTGTCCAGGGTGCAGCCAACGCTCTTCGTCATCACCCGCCTTGCCGCACTGGATGCCCCCGAACCGTCCTATCTGGTCGGTCACAGCATGGGCGAGCTCACCGCGTTGTGCCACGCCGGCTGCATCGACTTCCCCACCGCACTGCGTCTGGTGCACACCCGGGCCCGGTTGATCTCCGCATGCCCGGTGCCCGGTGGGATGTTGGCGGTCACGGGCATCGGAGTGCGGGAGCTGACGGCTGTGATGGCGACCGAGGGGTTCGCCGACATCGACATCGCCAACCTGAACGCACCGGACCAGACCGTACTGGCCGGCCCCACCGGATCACTGCGGGCGCTCGCCGCGGTGATCCGCGCGGGCGGTGTCGCCAAGGCGACCCTGATCGACGCGCCCAACCCCGGCCACTCCCGATACATGGCCGACGCCGCCGCGGGGTTCGCCGAAGTGCTCGCCACGGTCACGTTCGACCCTCCCCGCGTTCCCGTGATCTCCAATGTGACCGCCCGGCCCCATCGCCTCGACCGACTGCCCGAACTGCTCGCCCAGCACCTGTACAGGCCGGTGCGCTGGTCCGACAGCATGTCCTACCTCCGAGACGCCGGGGTCACCGAGCTCCACCAGGCGGGCACCGGCAGTCTGCTGCCCCGCCTCTGGGCCGCATGCACCGCGCAGGACGAATCCGATGGGCCGGTCACAACGCTCAGGAGTGAGCGGGGCAGGCGCCCGTACGCCTCTAACGTGCGGGGCGGAACACCGAACGCTGGATGACAGGGGTGAGCGTGGTGTACAGCGAGCAGGAACAGTGGGTCCTCCTCTCAGCGGCCGACGAGGAGCGGCTGGTGCACCTTGCCCGGCTCTACCGGGACTTCCTCGACACCGCGGAACCGCCGGCGTTGGCCGACATTGCGTACACCAGCCAGAACGGTCGGGTGCCGCTCGGCCACCGCCTCGCCGTACGGTGTCGCACGGTCGCGCAGTTGTGTGCGGCGCTCGACGATGTGGTGGAGGCCAGGTCATCGGCGGCGGTGCGGCGCTCCGTGGTGCACACGGTCCCCTCCCACACCGCGGAACCGACATCAGTCACCGACCGGCACGAGGCGGTGGCGGCATGGCTGGCCGGTCAGGAGGTGAACTGGCTGCCCCTGTGGAAGGTACCGGCCCGGCGCATCACGCTGCCGTCGTACCCCTTCGACGACCTCGACCCGTCATCTGTGCACCCCGTACCTGCTCCTGCTCCTGAACCTGCTCCCGACCCTGACCCTGACCCCGACCCCGACCCCGAAGCGTCGCCGCCCACCGATGGCGGCTGGGCGCTCGACTACATGTGCCGGCTGTTCGCCGAGACCGCCGGCCTGCCCGTGGAGGACGCCCATCCACACATCCCACTGGAGGAGTTGGGTCTCAGCTCCTTCCTGATCACCCGACTCAACACCCGTCTCGCCCATGACCTGGGGGAGCGGAGCAAGACACTGTTCTTCCAGCACCGCACCCTCGCCGACATCGCCACCGTGCTCGCGGTGCGCCACAGTGCACCGGTGGACGTGTCCGCCCGTGTCCGGGTGAGCCCGTCCGCACCGGGACCCACCGCGCCCGAGCCCCTGGCCATCGTCGGTATCGCAGGCCGGTTCCCCGGCGCCGACTCGCTCGCCGAGTTCTGGGAGCGCCTGCGGACGGGCACCTGCACGGTCGGCCCGATGCCCGCCGACCGGCTGCGACCGGGCTGGCCGGCCTCATTGATGCACGGCGGCTACCTCAGCGATGTGGACCGGTTCGACCCGCTGCTGTTCGGCATCAGCCCCCGGCACGCGGAACTGATGGATCCACAGGAGCGGCTCTGTCTGGAAGCCGTCTGGGAGGCCCTCGACGACGCCGGCTACCCGGCTCACCGACTACGCACCGCCCATGACTCCAAGGTCGGTGTCTACGTCGGGTCCATGTACAACGAGTATCCGTACTTCGGAGTGGAGCACAGCCTGCGCGGCGCCGTCGCCGACAGTGGTTCCACCGTGGCGGGCATCGCCAACCGCATCTCGTTCGCCTTCGACCTGCACGGCCCCAGCATGACCGTGGACACCATGTGCTCCGCCTCCCTCGTCGCCCTGCACCTGGCCGCCCGTGCCCTGCGCGCGGGCGACTGCGAGGCCGCTGTGGTCGCCGCGACCAATCTGTCGCTCCATCCGAACAAGTTCCGCCAGATCGACCGATTGGGCGGAGCGTCCAGCGATCGCCTCTGTCGCAGCTTCGGACGCGGCGGCGACGGGATGGTCCCCGCCGAGACCGTCTGCGCCCTGATCGTCAAACCGCTGTCGGCGGCCCTGGCCGCCGGCGACCGGGTGCACGCCGTGGTGGCCGGCACCGCCGTGGTCAACGCGGGACGAACCAACGGATGGATCGTCCCGAGCCCCACCGCCCAGGCCGAGGTGGTCCAACAGGCCCTGTCGGACGCCGGACTGGAGCCCGAGGACATCGGATACCTGGAGGCGCACGGCGCCGGCACCGCACTCGGTGACCCGATCGAGGTCGAGGGCCTGCACCGGGTGTTCCAGCCGGACGCGATGGGGCGTGCCACCCTGCCGATGGGGTCGGTGAAGTCCAACATCGGCCACGCCGAGGCATCGGCCGGCCTGGCCGGGATCGCCAAGGCCGTGCTCCAGTTCACCCATCGGACGCTGGTGCCTTCCCTGCACGCCGAGGAACTCAACCCGGACATCGACTGGGACTCCTCCCCGCTGCGGGTCCAGCGCACCCTGCAACCGTGGACCGTGCCGGACGGGAAGCCGCGTCGGGCCGGGGTGAGTTCGTTCGGCGCCGGGGGCACCTTGGCCCACGTCATCCTTGCGGAGCCGCCCACCCGCCCGACCCCGCCCGCACCGGCCCCCTCTCCGCCGAACGCGACCCTGATCATGCTCTCGGCCTATGACGAGGACCGACTGCGCGAGGTGATCACCCGTCTGTCGGACCATCTGCGCGACCATCCGACCATCGATCTCACCGATCTGGCCTTCACCCTCACCGAAGGCCGCCACCACCTGAGGGAGCGGGCCGCCGCGGTGGTGGCCGACGTCGACGAACTGGCCAGGCGGCTCCGCCGCCATCTGGACGGGGATCCGACCGCGCTGCTCCGTGGCCGGGCACCGTCGAGCCGAAGGCCCGACGAAGCAGTCAGTACCGGTGGCCCGGAAGCGCTCGCACCGCAGTGGGTCACGGGACGGCCGGTCGCCATCGAGTGGCCGGCCGGGTTCCGGCCGAGCGTGCTGACGCTGCCCGCCTATCCCTTCGCCCGGATGCGCTGCTGGCTGCCCGACCCCGAACCGGCTATGGGCCCCACTACCGTTGTCCCTCCCGCCCTTGCTCCTGCCGCAACGGACGGTCCCGATGAACTGCCCCTGTATCGCAAGACCTGGCGCCTGGCCGGTCCGGTGGGTGCCCCGGTGGCCCTGCACGGCAGTCTGCTCTGCCTCTACGGTCCACGCAGCCGTGCCCTCGCCCACGCCATCGTCGCGTGGATCGGTTCCGACCGGGTCCACCTGGTGCAGGAGGGCCGCGGCGACCGCGACGCGCATGCATCCCTCACCGGTGCCCGCGGGGAGGACATCGCGGACCGGGCCCTGGCCGTGCATCCCGACCTGGCGGCCGTCATCGATCTCACCGATCTCACCGATCCCACCGACACCGCAGACACCACAGGCACCACAGATGTCGACCGTCCCAGCGGTGGGACGGAATCGTGGCAGACGCGGGTCGCCCTGCTGCAACGGCTGACCGCGGCCGGGCCCGCCCGCCGGGCAGCAGGCCGCACTCGGCCGGTGCACGTCCTGCATGCCACCCGCGGCCGACGCGCGGTCGGCGGCGGCCCGGGGCAGCACACCGGGGCACGCATGGCCGGTTTCGTACGCTTCCTCGGTGCCGAGACCGGCCATCTCACCGCGGTCACGGTCGACCTCGATGAAGTCAGCCGGACACTTGACGACCAGGCCGGGGAACTGCTGGCCGCCCTGCCGGGAAACATGTACGGCGAATGCGTCCACCGGGCCGGTCAGACGTACGTACCGGCCCTGACCCCGATCGTCGACGCCCTGACTCCCGATCTCCGGCTGGACCACTACGGCGTGTATCTGCTCACCGGGGCCACCCGTGGCATCGGCTCCCGCGTGGCCCGTCACCTCGTGGCACGCGGCGCACGTCATCTCGCCCTGCTGGGGGCCCGGTCGCTACCGGAGACGGCGCGTTTCGACGATCCGGACCTGAGCACCGAGGCGCGCGCCGCGGTGGAGACCGTACGGGCATTGGAGGCCGCGGGCGCGCGGGTGCACGTCCACCGCGGGGCCCTGCTGGACCAAGGAGGGCTCGAAGACTTCCTCGACCAGGTCCGTGAAGTCAGCGGTCCGGTGCGTGGAGCGGTCCACTGCGCCGCGGTGACCCCTTCGGTGGGGCCGTTTGCCGGGCGTGCCACGAGCGACATCCAACGCGTCCTCGAACCCAAGGCGGATGCGCTGGACGTCCTCTACCGGCTGTGCCTTCCGGACCGCCCCGACTTCCTGGTGGCCTTCTCCTCGCTTGCCGCCGTGGTGCCACCGGTCGCCTCGGGTGTGCTGGAGTACGCGGCGGCCAATGCGTACGTCGACGATCTGACCGAGCACCTGGCAGCGGCCAACTCCTGGGTGCACTCGGTGGCCTGGCCCATGTGGCGCGACAGTGGCGCCCGACGGGGCGCGGGCAACCCGGGCGCCCGGTTCGGGCTCGACTCCGCCGGGGACGAGGAGGCACTGCGCGCACTCGACCGGGTGATCTCCTCGGGCAGCGGTGGCCCGGTGGTGGCACTGCGCACGCTGCGGGGCGCGGACCCGAGCGAGCTTCTGAAACTGCCGGCCGTGGTGGACGATGCGCCACCGCCCCCACTTCAAGCTCCGTCGCCGACCGCTGAACCCTCACCTCGGCTCAACGGCGCCCGACCGGTGCCCAGTTGGCTGTTCGACATCTTCGCCCGGGTGGTTGGCATCCCGGCCGCCGACTTCGACCCGACGGCGGAGTTCGCCGAACTGGGTGTCGAATCGGTGATGCTCGGTGAGCTCCTCGACGCGATCGAACAACAGGTCGGCAGGTCCCTCGATCCGGTGCTGCTGCTGGAGCACAGCACCCTGCGGGCCCTCGCAGGCCGGTTGGACGAGCTCATGTCGCCTTCGGACCGACCGCAGGAACCCACTCCGGTCGCCCAGCCACGGGCCGAAGCCACCCAGCCATTGCACACGACGGTTCGCCACTCCCAGACCCCGCCGGCGACGCAGCCGCAGCCCGACCGGGTGCGAACACCCGAGCCATCGACACCGAAGAGTGACGCCATCGCGGTGATCGGGATGTCCTGTCGACTGCCCGGCGCACCCGACGTGGCGACCTTCTGGCGCAACCTGGTGGCCGGACACCTGGCCATCGGTGAGGTGCCTCCGGAGCGCTGGGACGCCTCCCGGTTCCACCGGCCCACTCCACAACCCGGCCGCACGGTCGGCAAATGGGGCGGCTTCGTCCACGGGATCGAGGAGTTCGACGCCGGACACTTCGGCCTCACGGACGACCAGGCCCGCTACTTGGATCCGACCATCCGGCTCTTCCTGGAGGGCACGGCCGACTGTTTGCGCGATGCCGGCCTGGAAGGACCCGAACTCGCCGGCCGGGACGTCGGAGTGTTCGCAGGAGCCCGAGGCACCGGCTACGCCGCTCGCGGCGAGATACGGGCCGAAGTACCCGAGTCGGACGCGAACTTCGTCGCCTCCCACGTCGGACAGCACTTCGACCTACGAGGCCCGCACCTGGTCGTGGACAGCGCCTGCTCGTCCTCCCTGGTGGCCATCCACCTGGCCTGTCAGAGCCTGCGCAGCGGAGAGATAGACCTCGCCGTCGCCGGCGGCAGCAGCGTACTGCTGGACGAGACGTCCTTCCTGGAGTTCTCGGCCGCAGGCGCCCTGTCACCCACGGGCCGGTGCGCCGCGTTCGACCGGCGCGCCGATGGATTCGTACCGGGGGAGGGCAGTGTCGTCCTCCTGCTCAAACCACTCGACGCCGCTCTGCGGGACGGCGATCCGATCCGCGGTGTCATCGAAGGCTCAGCGGTGACCAACGACGGCCGGACCATGGGCCTGACCACACCGAATCCCACCGCCCAAGCCGCCGCGGTACGAAGGGCCCTGCGTGCGGCCCGGCGTTCACCCGCCGAGATCGGCATGATCGAGACACATGGCACCGGTACCGCGATCGGCGACCCGCTGGAGTTCCGGGCCCTGAGCACCGTCTTCGACGAGGACGAGTCCCAGCGGACCGGGCGGTGCCTGCTCGGCTCGGTCAAGACCAACGTGGGCCACCTCTTGCACGCGGCCGGCGCGGTCGGCCTCCTCAAGGCCCTGCTGGCCGTCGAGCACGGCATCGTCCCGCCGACGCTCAACTGCGAGAGCCCCAACCCCCGACTGCAACTCGACGCCTCGCCGTTCGCCCTGGCCACCGAGGCGCAGCAGTGGCCACTGCCAGGGCGGAGAGCCGCCGGGGTGAGCTCGTTCGGCTTCGGCGGCACCAATGCCCATGTGGTGGTGGCGCAGGCTCCTCCCGCCGACCGGCCCAGCCGGATGAGCCGACCACCCATCGCCTTCGAACGCCGACGCCTATGGCTGGAGCGCCCGGGCGGGGCACGGTCCGCGCCCGCGGAAACACCCGCACTGCGCCTGGTCTTCCGATGATCGCTCCGGGCCGGGGAACGCGGACGTGGCCGGATGCCGGCGAGATCCTGCCGAACCCCCGTCAGGGCCGGTAGTATCCCGCGCCGGCGCGGGATCCAGGGGCCGTACGAACAATCGGCCACCGGGTGCGGCGAAGTGTCCGTGCCCGAAACCACGTCCAGAAGATCATCGGCAAGCCGCATGCGGAGAATCCGTACGCGCGGAATGGAAAGGGGGATGGGTCCTGGCCTTCGGGAACCGGGCCCCAACTACCCATGGCAGCGTCGCAACCGCAGGACTTAGCCCGACCCGAATTGAGCAAACGGCAGATCAACCGCGCCATCATCGGTGTGATGACGGGCCTGCTGCTCTCCGCGCTGGACCAGACGGTGGTCAGCACGGCACTGCCCAGCATCGTCAGCGACGTGGGTGGCCTGGAGAACCTCGCCTGGGTGATCACGGCGTACCTGTTGACGTCGATGGCGAGCACCCCCGTCTGGGGCAAGGTGTCCGACCAGTTCGGGCGCCGCAGCGTGTTCATCGTTGCGACGAGCGTCTTCATCGTGGGCTCCGCGCTGTGCGGCATCGCCCAGGAGATCGCCCAGTTGATCGCCGCCCGCGCGGTACAGGGCCTGGGCGCCGGTGCGCTCTACGCCCTGGCCCTGGCCGTGATCGCCGATGTCGTCCCGGTCCGTGACCGGGGTCGCTACCAGGGCATGGTGGCCGGGGTCTTCGGCATCGCCACCCTGGCCGGCCCCCTGGTCGGCGGCGGTCTGGTGGACGCGATCGGCTGGCGGTGGATCTTCCTGATCAATGTGCCGCTGGGACTGCTCTCGCTGCTCGTCACGGTCTCCGCACTGAAGATCCCCACCGAGCGCCGCAGCCACTCGGTGGACTATCTGGGCGCCACCCTCGTCATCGCCGCCACCACCCCGCTGTTGTTGTACTTGAGCTGGGCCGGTAGCGAGCACGGCTGGACGGATCCCCTGTCGCTCGGGCTCCTTGCGGCTTCCCTCGTGCTGTCCGTCGCCCTGGTCGTGGTGGAGCGGCGTGCCGCCGAACCGGTCATGCCGATCCCGCTGTTCCGGCTGAGACTGTTCGCCCTCGGGTCCGTCTACAGCCTCGTTGCCGGCATGGCGCTGTTCACCGGCATCATCTTCCTCCCGGTGTTCTTCCAGGCCGTCAAGGGCATGTCGGCCTTCACCGCCGGCCTGGCCATGGTGCCCACCATGATCGGTGTCGGCTTCGCCTCGATCTACGCAGGCAACCGGATGAGCGCCACCGGCCGCTTCCGCATCTTCCCCGTCCTCGGCGCCGCCCTGCTGGGGTTGACGCTGCTGCCGCTCGGCTTCATCAGCGCGGACACGCCGAGTTGGCTGGTCATCGTGTTGGGTGTCGTCTTCGGCATCGGCGCGGGTTTCAGCCTCCAGCCGATCATCACCGCCGTACAGGGGGTCGTACCGCAGACGGACATCGGCGCGGCCACCGCCGCCGTCAGCTTCTTCCAACGGCTCGGCTCTGCGATCGGTGTGGCCCTGTTGGGTGCCATCCTCAACAGTCGGTTCGCCGATCTGCTGAGCGAGAAGGGAGCCGTGAGCAGCGGCCTGGACGAGAAGTCGCTGGGCAGCATCGACGCCATCCGCGACCTTCCCGGCGCGCAACGGGACATCGTCGTGGGCGCCTACGGAGAGGCCCTCGCCGCGGTGTTCCTCACCGTCGTGGTCTTCGCCGTCCTCGCGCTCGTCCTCGGCCTCCTCATGCCGGACACCTCACTGCCCGAGGCCACGGAAGAGAGTACGGAAGAGACCACGGAAGCGAGCCCCGAACAGGCCGCCGACGGCAAGGAAAAGGTTTCCGAAGAAGAGTAATTCGAGCGACTGCGCAAAACTGTGCGTCGCCGCGATCCCCGCTCCTCCTAGTGTCGGCTTATCAAAGCCCATGAGGAGCGGAGATCGCGGTGAACGACATTATGAAACCGGCCAGCCACCAGGTCGACCGGCCCGAAAAGGAACTACTGCACTCGGGTAATGCGGGTTTCATCATCTCGCGCTACGCACATTTCAAGCCGGGACATGAGCAAGAGGGCCTCAATTTCGTTTCCGAGGTCCTCAACCACATGAACAAGGCCGACCTCAACGGAATGACGTTCTTCTTCTTCCAAAAGGCATTCGGCGACCAGGCCAAGCACCACTGGTTCATCAACATGAAGAGCCCGGCCGACTACGCGGCCAGCCTGGAGATGGTCGACCACGACGAGACCACCAAGATCCTGCTGGAGGACGACGTCGTCGCCGACGACCGTGGCTTCGGCAGCTGGGGCAACGCCGTCGTACAGGGCAGCATCACCGAGGACATCCTCGTGCCCCAGCACGGCCTGGACTACGGCGAGGACCACACCCACGAGGCATGGGTCCCGGAGGCGTGGCGGCAGACCTCGGTGCCCCCGGAGGAGCAGCTCAACTCCGCCAACGCACCCCTGATGGTGCACCGCGTCGCCTACGCCCGGTACCCCACCCGCAAGGAGGCGCGGTACTACGCCTTCGCCTGGCAGAACTACGTCAACGAGAACCTGCGGGGCAAGGTCACCGCGTACCTCTACGAGGAGACCTTCGGCGCCATGGACCGGCTGCACATGCTGATCCACCTCGCCTCGTACGAGGCGTGGGAGGAACTGCGCAACCTGCCGCACCGCGACCCGCAGTTCCGCAAACTGCTGGAGCGCGAGATGATCAGCCCGGAGAAGGGCGGCGGCACCGGAGCGCAGGCATTCGTGCCCGGTGGAGTCACCGACACCCTCCTCGTCCCGCGCCAGCTCTGACGCCGTGCGCGCGCTGCTCTTCGCCGGGCAGGGCAGTCAGCGCCGGGGCATGGGAGCCGAAGTCTTCGACGCCTTCCCCGAGCACTGCGCCCTCGCCGACGACATCCTCGGCTACTCCATCAGGGACCTGTGTCTCCAGAACGACGGCGATCGACTTCGGCGGACCCGGTACGCCCAACCCGCCCTGTTCACCGTCCATGCTCTCACCCATCTGGCACAGCGCGCCGAACGCCCCGAGCCCGACGTGGTCGCCGGGCACAGCCTGGGGGAGTTCAATGCGCTGGTGGTGGCGGGCGTGCTGGACTTCGCCACCGGACTGCGGCTGGTCGCCGAACGGGCACGGCTCATGGGCGAGGCCGATGGCGGCGCCATGGCCGCGGTCATCGGCCTCGGCGTCAGCGACGTGGCAGAAGTCCTCGCTGCGTCCGGACGGGACGACGTCGAGATCGCCAACGACAACTCGCCGACCCAGGTGGTGATCTCCGGCACTCCCGACGGTGTGTCGACGATCACCGGCCTGCTGACCTCGGGTGACGCCACGATCAGATGCGTCCCGCTGCCGGTCAGTGCCGCGTTCCACTCCCGGGACATGGCGCCGGCCGCCGAGCGCTTCGCCGCGCTGCTCGCCGAGGTGACGCTGGGCCCACCGAGGCTCCCGGTGATCGCGAACGTGACGGCCCGGCCCTACCCGACCGGGGAGCCGGTGGCGGCGCTCCTCGGCCGACAGATGCGCTCCCGGGTGCGCTGGGGCGAGTCCATGACCCATCTCCTGGAGTCCGGCGTGGACGAGATCTGGGAGATCGGCCGGGGGCGAACGCTCACGGGCTTCTGGCGCGAAGCTGTCGCGGCCCAGGGAAAACGTGCGGGAACTCGGCCGGAACCGATCCTTCCGAAGCCGGTGGCTCCACGGGGGCAGCCGGCCGGGCGGCCCGGTACGGAACTGGGTTCGGCGCGGTTCCGGCAGGTCTACCGCACCCGCCACGCCTATGTAGCAGGGTCGATGTACCAGGGCATCGCCTCCACCGACATGGTGATCCGACTGGCCGAGGCCGGGCTGTTCGGCTTCTTCGGCACCGGTGGCCTCTCCCTCGCCGAGGTGCGCACAGCGCTGGACGACATCGAACGACGGCTGCCGATCGGCGCCGCCTACGGAATGAACCTCCTCCACGACATGACGGACGGGGCGTTGGAACGGGCCACCGTCGAGCTCTATCTGCGACGCGGAGTGCGGTTCGTCGAGGCCGCCGCCTTCACCCGGGTCACCGCGCCCCTGGTGCTCTTCCGGGCCAAGGGCGCCCATCGCGACGGGGCCGGCCGTCCGATCGCGGCCCACCAGGTGCTCGCCAAGGTGTCCCGGCCGGAGGTCGCGCGGCAGTTCCTCGCCCCGCCGGCACCGGAACTCCTCACCCGGCTGCTCGCCGAAGGCGCGTTGACCGAAGAGGAGGCGGCAGTCGCCGCGGAACTACCGGTCGCGTCCGATCTCTGTGTGGAGTCCGACTCGGGCGGCCACACGGATGGAGGAGTCGCGCTCGCCCTGCTACCCACCATGCTCCGGCTGCGGGAGAGCATTTCGCCGCGTGGAGGGGAGCCGGTGCGGGTCGGCGCCGCCGGCGGTATCGGCACCCCGGAGGCAGTCGCGGCCTGTGTGCTGCTCGGCGCCGACTTCGTGCTCACCGGCAGCATCAACCAGTGCAGTCCACAGGCGGGCACCTCCGACCTGGTGAAGGACCTGCTGGCCGGACTCGACGTCCAGGACGTCACCTACGCCCCCGCG
Source organism: Streptomyces sp. NPDC059256 (assembly GCF_042753785.1). NCBI lineage: Bacteria > Bacillati > Actinomycetota > Actinomycetes > Kitasatosporales > Streptomycetaceae > Streptomyces > Streptomyces sp. NPDC059256. Next base: position 95,656 of record NZ_JBHYZO010000023.1, read on the forward strand.
GGCGACCTCTTCGAGATCGGTTCGCGCGTACAGGTCGTACGACGGGGCACGATGTTCGCCGCCCGCGCCAACCAGCTCCACGAGCTGTACCGCCGTCACCCCGGCCTGGAGCACATCGACCGCAAGACGCTCGCCACGCTCGAACGCACCTGCTTCCGAAAGCCGTTGACCGAGGTGTGGGAGCACGTGGTTCGGCACTACCGCGATACCGGCCGGCCGGAGCTCATCCGAGACGCCGAGCGCGACCCGAAACGGAAGATGGCGCTCGTCTTCAAGTGGTACTTCGCCGAATCGACCCGGCTGGCCCGCGACGGCGTCAAGGAGAACGCGGCCAATGTGCAGATCCACTGCGGGCCCGCGATGGGTGCCTTCAACCACCTGGTGGAGGGAACCGCACTGGAGTCCTGGCGGCGGCGCGATGTCGACGCCATCGCGGACCTGTTGATGACCGGCGCCGCCGAAGTCCTCGCCACGGCCGGCGCCCGCTGACCGACACATCCCCGGACCAAGGGAAGAAGACCATGGACGACTCCCTGCCCACCGTCACGACAGCCCAGCACCAGGTGCGCACCCCCTCGGACAAAACGCTCGACACGGCCTCCGCCGAGGTCGTCCTGTGGCGCACCGGTCAGATCCGGGCCGGCCACGGCCCCCGCGCCCGAGCACAGACCCGAGCACTCGCCGACGACTTCAATGAGCGGAACGAAGGCGTCGCCACCGCGTTCAGCTACGAGGACGGCTTCGGCACCCGGGGCCGGTTGCACTGGCTGATCCATCTGCGCTCCTTCCAGGACTACACCGCACTCACCCAGCGCGGCGGCGACCGGGGGAGCGGTGTCTTCGGGCGCTCCGCGGGCGAGGACGACGGCTGGGAGGAACTGTTCGAGCCGGGCAGCGTGCGGGAGACCGTTCTCCTGCCACACCGCTGGGGCATCTTCGGCACCGCCACGGAAGCCATGGCGAAGCCGGAGATGAGCCCGATCGAGAGGGTCGACGGCCGAGCCCGGTTCCAGTTGTTGCCGGCCGCCCAGCAGACGTCGCTACCGGTCGCGGATCTGATCACGAGCGGTTCGGCCGGGCTGCTCATGCACCGCACCGCCCGATTGAACTACGGCTATCGCGCCGAGGCCCGGGTGCTCGCGCGCACCCTCGCCGAGACGTACAACCTCAACGCGAAGGGCAGGACCACGGTCCTGTTGTTCGAGGAGGCGTTCGGTCAGATGGACCGGATCCACTTCTTCATCCACATGGCGGACATCCAGGCGTACCAGGAGTTGATGGCCCTGGACGCCAGCCCGGACCCGAGCGCGCCCCGGGCGTCCTACATCCAGGAGTGGATCTCGCCGGAGCGCGGCGGGGGGACCTGGGACAAGATCGTCGTCCAGGACAGCACGCTCGACAGCCTGCTGGTACCCCGGATCTTCGGCTGACCTTCCGTCACACGACGGCCGAGTCCCCCGTTCGCGCG